>NZ_JBLAVB010000010.1:0-162213 GCF_047263945.1 Rhodospirillum sp. A1_3_36
ACCTCCAGCGCTATCTCTGCCGGTGCTATTGGCGGCCGATTGCTCTGGAGCCACTCTCAAGTGGTTCCATCTCATCGCCCTGCACTCCAATCCAACACCGCGATACTGTCTGCGTGCAGCCATCGGCGGCATGATAGCCAATATCAATGCGATAAGCGAATAGAGATGTTCAATAAATCACCACCATTACTTTCTAAGAGATAATAGCTTATCAAATTTTTCTCGAGCTCATCACCCTTTGGGTAACTGATGACCAAATCGCCTTAGAGTCTGTCCGAAGACATTTTTATTTTTTACAGAGCCTTCTGAGCATCATGCGTATGGATGCCAGTTTGAGGAAGGCGAGCCCCTTCCTGTTGTAGCATTCCCAGTCCTTGGCGAGACGTCGGCACCTCCCTAACCAAGCAAATGTCCGTTCGACGACCCAACGCCTCGGTGAAACCTCGAAACCCTCTGCTTTATCCGAGCGCTTGACGATTTCGACATTGACCTGGGCCAAGACCTGTTTCAATCCAGCCTGAAATTGTGGTCCTTGATACCCGCCGTCGGCCTAAAGCTTGAGGAGGAAGGGATACAGACCGAAAAGGGAAGCCATGACAAGCAGGCCGCCGTCTCGGTCCTGGATATTGGCGGCATGGAGGAGCGCATGCATCAGGAAACCTTGGGTATCGACGAGAATATGCCGCTTCTTTCCCTTGATTTTCTTGCCCGCATCGTAGCTGTTCTCATCAATGTAGCGCCCCCTTTTTCCGCGCTTTTCACGCTCTGGCTATCAATGATGCCTGCCGTGGGAGCGGCTTCCCGTCCGGCGTGTTCCCGACTGGCCCATGCTATAAGAAGAACGGCTTCGTCGACAAGATCATCGCTGCGGCCGCATTGATCCACGATATGTCTGCGGTTCCGGGAACCGAAATCACCGCCTCCCCCGAATATGAACCCTGATTATAAACCTTGATCAGGCCTCCAACAGGGCAAAGAGACCCGCGACATCGCTGTCATCGACGAGCTGTACACGCTCTGCCGCAGCCTCTGCGCCTGGGCAGCTGCGAACCGCGTGCACATAGCGCATATCCTCGACCAGGATATGGTCGATCAGCCAATGTTCCATAAAATCCAGCAGTTCGGCTAGGTTCACCCCGGCGGGATCCGTCGCATAGGCCTCCACATAGGCTCGAACCTTGGCCTTCAGGTCCTCGTGTCGAACACCGTGTTCCTCGCCATGGGCATAGCCTGCGGCAGCCAGAACCGCTTGCTCCCGGGCGAAGTGAAAATCCGTATAATCCCACAAGCCATTGAGAACACTGGACAGGATCACCCGCTCTTCCGCGTCCCCCAAAGCCGTGGGGATCTGGTTGATGAGGGACACCAGGATCCGATGGTCGCGATCCATGCTTGGGATCCCCAGATCCCACTCGTCACGCCAGACGATCAGGGGAGCCCCCTTTTCCGCCGCCTCCAGGGCCTCTGTCCCCTTCAAGGTCATGATTTCATCCTTCCCCCTCGCAGCTTTCCTGCCGTCACCCCTCTCGCATGGACTGGAGGGCCCCCGTTTGAGGTGCACTGAGCCAGACCGGGATGAAGCGAGTACGATATCTCCGCTGGTCTAAAGGAAACCTTTACGCAACCCGTTTTCGAGCGAAAAGACGCCCGATGGGCAGACCGGTGACGATGAAAATCCCCCCCATGATCAGGATCAAGCCCAGGAAATGATACCAGGCGAAATCTTCGCCCAGCAGGCCCACGGCCATGAAGGCGGTTAGAATGGGCACGAGATTGACATAAACGCCCGCGATGCTCGGTCCGACGGCGGCAACCCCCCGGTTCCAAAAATAGAAGGCCAGAATCGCCGGGCAGATCGCCGTATAGGCCAAAACCCCCAAGGTCACCGGCGTAACGGGGAAGGAGCCGCCGCCGGACAGGTTCAACAGGAAAATGGGAGTGAGAACCATCAACCCCGCACCGACCTGAGCGGCCAGCATGGAAAAAGGCTTCAACCCCGTTGGATGACGCCGAAGGAGAACGGAATAGACGGCCCAACACAGGGTCGCTGCAAACATCAACAGGTCCCCATCATGCAACTGAAAGCCAATCAGTACTTCCAGCTCCCCCCGGGAAACCACCAGGACCACCCCCAGGGCGGACAACAGAATGCCCCCCACTTGGCGCGGCTTCAACCGTTCGCCCAGCCAGAATCGGGCGATCACCGCCATGACGATGGGCAGACTGGCCCCAAGAAGGGTGACATTGATGGCCGTCGACTTGGCCAGGGCCATGTACATAAGGGTGTTATAGGCTCCGGCGCTGAGAATCCCGAGGACGAGGATCAGGAACCACCGGCGACGGATCAGATCCCAATCATCGATCAAGGAGCGCGCGGACAGGGGCAGCAGGATCAGGAAGGCCAGAATCCAACGCCAAAAAGCCAACTGAATGGGCTGAATCCCCAGATCCGGCGCCCAGCGACCGACAATCGCATTGGTCGCCCAAAACAGAGGCGGCAGAACCAGGAGCACATAAGGAGAGACGAAGGGGGACTCCGACCGCGATCCACTCGCCATGACAAACCCTTTCCGTTACGTTTCGGCGTCAATCGCCCCCAACCACAATCCGGAAGGGCGGGGCACCCTATCTGCTCTCCCGGGATCCGGGCAACCCACTTGGATCCAATCCGTTGAATCCTTTTTTCCCTCTCTCCCAACCCCAAAGGATGAGACCCATGTTCGAACTGGATCCCCGCCTGGAAGCCGACAGCCATGCCGTGACGCAATGGCCCCTCTGTCAGGTCCGCTTGATGGACGACGCCCGCTACCCCTGGCTGATCCTGGTGCCCCGGCGCGCCAGTGCCGTTGAGCCCTTCGACCTGGATGAGGTGGATCAGACCCAGCTTTGGCAAGAGGCCAACCGGGCCGGCGCCATCCTGAAGACGGAAACCGGCGCGGCAAAAATCAACATCGCCGCCATCGGCAATATCGTCTCCCAGCTCCATATTCATGTGATTGCCCGCAAGCCCGGCGACGCTGCCTGGCCCGGTCCTGTCTGGGGCCAAGGACAGGCCGAGCGCCTGGATCACGCCGCACTGGCTGAAACCCTGACCGGACTCCGCGCGAAGCTCATCGCCCCCCAGGATAATGCCCCCCAGGATAGCACCCAATGACATTGTATCGCTCGACCATCCCCCTCCCCCTGGCCGCGGCTGTCGTCGCCCTTGTGACTCTGGCCCCCTCGGCTCTCGCTCCTTTCGCCCTCGCGGCGACCGGCGATGGGGCAACCCAGTCGGCCCTTTCCACCACCCCTGGCACATTGAAGACCATGGAGCCCAAGGGCATGGGACTCCGCTACCGCATGCCGGAGACCTGGTCCCAGGAGCCCCGGGATGGTCATAGCCTGCTGCTCCAAGGCCCCAAAGCCACGCCCCAATGGCTCACCACGGTGCAGATCACCAATCAACAGAATCCCACTCCCTCCCTGCCCAGCCAGGGCGCAGAGCGGGTAATTTCCGACTACGTGGCCTATATCCAAACCAAGGGTCAGAACCAGGAAATCCTGCGGGAGGCTCCCTTCCACTACGTCAATTCGGGTCCCGGTGTGGATGGAACCCAGGCGGTATCGCGCTTCCAGGGCAAAGAAGGGCCAATCCGGCAATGGATTGTGGCCATCGGACGCGCCGATATTCCCGTGGTGCATGTGGCCATCTACTCCGCCCCCGACGACCTGTTCGACGACGGTCTACCTGCGGCCAGGGCGATCGTCGAAAGCATGACCGTCATTCCGGCCAAACGGTGATGATTCGGTGATCCGGCGGCTCCGCGCTCCCCGTATCAGCTGCGTTCGCCATTGATCCTTGGATTGTCATCGCCATGTCTTCCTCTCCTGTCCTCCTCTGGTTCCGCCAGGACCTGCGCTTGTCCGACAATCCCGCCGTCGCGGCGGCTGCCCAAAGTGGGGCCCCTATCCTGGCCCTGTTTATTCTGGAAGAGGGATCCGAAGACCACCGCCCTTTGGGTAGCGCCTCCCGCTGGTGGCTGCATGGATCCCTGGACAGCCTCGCCCGGGATATCGCGAACAGGGGAGGACGGCTGCTGCTTCGCAGAGGGAATCCAAGCCGGATCCTTCCCGAACTCCTGGCCCACAGCGGCGCCCGCTCCGTTCTCGCCAACCAGCGCTTCGGCGCCCCGGGTTCCGCAGATGCCACCCTGTTCGAGAGCCTGCGCGCCGATGGGATCGCCGTTCGTCTGTTCAATGGCACCCTGTTACACCATCCGGACGCGCTCTCTACCAAAGGCGGGACTCCCTTCAAGGTCTTCACACCGTTTTGGAAGGCTCTCTCCGCCACCTTGACCGGAGACCTCGCCCCAGCCGCCCCCCTGTCGGCCCCGGAGCGTCTGGAGGCCCCAGCCCCCCTGCCCGAGGGCGACACCTTGGAAGATTGGGACCTCCTCCCCGTCCACCCCGATTGGGCAGGGGGACTGCGGGGTCACTGGACCCCAGGCGAGGGTGGCGCAAGGGAACGACTGGAGGCGTTCCTGAAGGGCCCCGTGATCCGCTACGGCGAAGGACGGGATTTGCCGGGCCAAGCCCTGACCTCCCGCCTGTCTCCCCACTTGCGGTTTGGCGAGATCTCCCCCAATCAGGTCCTGACCGCTTGCCGGAGAGTTCAACGCCCGGGGGCTGCGGCCTTCCTGCGGGAAGTGGGTTGGCGGGACTTCTGTCACCACCTGCTCCACCGCAATCCAGACATGGCCGATCGTCCCCTTCGAAGCGAATACACCCGCTTCCCTTGGGCAGAAAAGGAAGACGCCGCGACAGCCCTGGCAGCCTGGACAAGGGGACGCACCGGCTACCCCATCGTCGACGCCGGTCTGAGGGAACTCTGGCAGACGGGATGGATGCACAACCGGGTGCGGATGATCGCCGCCTCCTTTTTGATCAAGGACCTGCTGGTTCCCTGGCAAGAGGGGGAAAGGTGGTTCTGGGACACCCTGGTTGACGCCTGCCCGGCCAACAATGCCGCCGGATGGCAATGGGTGGCCGGATGCGGTGCCGACGCTGCCCCCTTCTTCCGGATCTTTAACCCCGTGACCCAAAGTCAGAAGTTCGACCCCAAAGGCCTGTACCTGCGCCGCTGGCTGCCGGAGCTGGCCGCCCTGCCGGACCATGCCCTGCACGCGCCTTGGACTGCCAGCCCCCTTGAGCTGACCTCGGCAAAAGTGCGCCTGGGAGAGACCTACCCCCAGCCTATCGTTGACCATGGTCAGGCCCGAGTGAGGGCTCTGGCCGCCCTGAAAAGCTTGTCTTCCTCTGCCGTTTGACGGCCAATTTCGCACACCATTCCGATAAGGAAATGGAAAAACAACGATCGCAATTCGCCCCCTTATTTCATTCCGATATAGGAACGAACCATGCAGGGCCATTGCGAGGGCGCATCGAAAGTGGCAGAATTGGCCAGGAATGGGATAGGCTGCACAGTCCGGACAGGCTATCCCCGAGTATGGTGTCGCACGTCTTTCCTGGGACTCTCCATTCCCGGTTTCCGCCCCATCCCGGACGGTCTCTTTCCAGCGGAACCCGCCCTTGTCCGTCTCCCCCGAGCGCCCCAAGGATCCACTTGACCTGATCGCGGACATGACCCGCGAGTTCACCACATCCCAGGACGCAGAACAGACCATGCACCATGGTCTGCGTCAGGTGGCAGAGCTTCTCCACGCCGAAGCAGCGAGCCTGTTCCTTCTGGAAAACGGAGACAAGGATCTGGTCTGCCGGGCATGCCATGGGCCTGTGGATATCACCGGATTGCGCCTTCCCCCAGACCATGGGATCGTCGGGCGGACGGTGATGGAGAACCGCTCGCAATTGGTGCGGGATGTCTCCGATGACCCGGACTTCGGCGGGCAAGTGGATGAAAAAACGGGCTTCACCACACGGTCTATTCTCTGCGCTCCCTTAACGGTCCGCGAACACCACTTGGGTGTGGTTGAAATCATCAACAAGCAGGATGGCGACGGGCTGTTCAATATGGAGGACATGCGCGTCCTGGCGACCCTGGCCAGATCCGCCGCATTGGCTCTGCTGAACGCCCGGCTGACCGAGCAGCTTTTAGAGCGGGAACGACTGGTACGCGAGTTGGAACTGGCCGCAGAGATCCAGCGCGGCCTGTTGCCCGTGCCCGATCCCGACGATGCCCCCGTCCACGGGATCAACATCGCGGCCCATGACGTATCGGGTGATTTCTTCGACATCCTGCTGGACCCCAAGGGACGGCGTTGGTTCTGTGTCGGCGATGTCTCGGGCAAGGGCATGAACGCCGCCCTGATGATGGCCAAGACCGCCAGCCTGTTCCGCTGTCTGGCCAAGAGCATGCCCTCGCCTGGGGCGCTGATGGACACCTTGAACGCCGAGCTGTGTGAAACAGCCTCGCGGGGGATGTTCGTCACCATGGTCTCTGGCATGATTGTGGAGGATGGCTCACGGGTTTTGCTGTCCAACGCGGGGCATGAACCCGTACAAGTCTTCCACAGATCCGCTGATCGGTTCGAGGCCATTCCCGCAGAAGTGCCGCCCCTTGGTATTTTCCCCGATATCGCCGGTCCCGGCGGATTTCCCGAATCGGATCTGTCGCTTGCGGGAAAAGACCTATACATTTTCACCGACGGCGTCACAGAGGCCAAGACCAAGGATGGAACCATGGTCGGAGTCGAACGGATCAAGGACATGCTGCGGGCCGGGCGCGCCCTCCCCCCCAGCCAGCAACTGGCCAAGATTGCCGAGACCCTTTTGGCGGAAGACATCAAGCAACGCGACGACATCACCCTGCTGATCGTTCGCGGCCCCGATGACCTCCGGACGAAGGGGAGCACTGCGTGATGAAATCTCCATCAAACCTTCTGTTTTCCTTAAGAGTCCCCGCCCAGGCCGACCGTCTCCGCTTGATTCGGGCCAGCACCAGGGATGCCCTCTCAGCGCTCGGCTGTTCGCCGAACTGGACCCGGGACATGTTGATTGCCATCGACGAAGCCTGCCAAAATGTGGTGCGCCACGCCTATGGAGACAAATTCACCGGAGACATGGTGGTAGAGGCTCGGATCATGGGAAAGAATCTGGAAATACTGCTTCGGGACTTCGCGCCATGCGTCGACCCGGCTACAGTAAAGCCGAGGGATCTGAACGATATCCGCCCCGGCGGCCTGGGCACACATTTCATTCGAGAGGTCACGGACCTATGCGGGTTCCTTGACCCTCCAGTAGGGGGGGGAAACCTGTTCCGCATGGTCAAGTCCCTGGAATGCCTACCTGGGGATGGGCCGGACAAGACCGACACCGACGAACGGAAGGCGGCCCACGAACCGGAGTGTGAGGGATCCAAAGACGGAGCATCTGGCCGAATGGGGACTTCGAGTAAGGACGCAATGGAATGAAGGTTGATATCAGGGAGCAGGGCAAGGCGACCATTGTCGCGGTGGCCGGTGAAGTGGATTTGCAGACCTCCCCCACACTACGAGCGGCTTTGATCGAGTCCTTAAAGGCCAATACCGCCCTGGTCGTGGACCTGGGGGCCGTGGATTATATCGACAGCTCGGGCATCACCAGCCTGTTGGAGGCCCTGAAACTGGCCAAGGAAAAAAAGGTCGGGTTCACCCTCGCCCAGGTTTCTCCCGGCGCCATGCGGGTGATCCAACTGGGGCGCCTCGACAAAGTTTTCACCATTACCAACAGCGTGGACGCCGCCCTGGAGGACAGATGAATCGGATGGAATCACTCTGTTTCATCTGCCCTTTTATAATATAGACTTTAGAGCGCACTCTTCCTTTTTCATCCCGCCCCCCAGGCCTGGGCCCCATTATGAAACGGCGGTTCCATGACCCCGGTAATTCAACGGATCGAACGCATTGGACAAGCCACAACCAGTGGCATTCAGGAACTGGGCCACGCGGCCATGCTGTTCCTGGAAAGCCTGCTTTGGATTGCCGTCGGACGGTTCCGTCGGCAACCGGTGCGCCTGTCGGCCATTATCCGCCAAGCCATGGACATCGGGATCACCGCCCTGCCCATCATTATTGTGATGAACGGCACCATCGGCATGATGCTGGCCATCCAGGGCATTTACACCCTGCGCACCTTCGGCGCCGAACAGCAGGTGGTCTTCGGTGTGGCCTTCACCGTTGTGCGGGAATTCGCACCGCTGATCACCGGAATCCTGGTGGCAGGACGGTCCGGGTCCTCCCTGGCCGCGCGATTGGGAACCATGAAGATCAATCAGGAAATCGACGCCCTAACCGTCATGGGGATTGACCCCACCCGCTTTCTGGTCGCCCCGGCCCTGGTCGCCAGCATGGTCATGGTTCCCCTGATGACCTTCATGGCCATGGCGGTTGCCATGCTGGGCGCCGGGTTTTATGTCCAGATCGACCTGGGCATGTCCCTGCCCGCCTTCTTCGACGAGTCCTTCAACATCCTCCGGGTGAACGACTTGGCCCATGGCCTGGGCAAAAGCTGCCTTTTCGCCCTGGAAATCGTTCTCGTTGGCGTGGTCAATGGCGCGTCTGTCACCGGCGGAGCCGAAGGAGTGGGACGGTTGACCACCCGCTCCGTGGTCCAGGCCATCAGTGCGATCATTGTCACCGACATGATCTTCGCCTTCATCCTGACCCGGTAACCGGCCCATGACCACGCGCCCCAGTGACGTCGACTTTGACATCTCCCCCTTCCAGGTCCCTCCTGCTCGCCCTGGGCAGGAGGTTGCCATTTCCGTCACCGATCTGGTGACCCACTTCGGCGAGCGAAAAATCCTCAAGGATATCTCCCTGGAGGTGCGTACAGGAGAGATCCTGGTGATCATGGGCGGGTCCGGATCGGGCAAGACCACCCTGCTCAATCATCTGCTGGGGCTGTTGCAACCCACCAGCGGATCCATCCATGTCCTGGGCCAGGACATCAACGCCATCTCCAAAGGCGATCTGTCCCGCCTGCGCCAAAAAATCGGCGTGGCCTTCCAGGGGGGGGCACTGTTCTCCTCCATGTCCGTAGGGGACAACATCTTGCTTCCCTTGCGTGAACATACAAATCTGGCGGAAAGCACCATGGAGATCATGGCCCGCCTGAAACTGGAGGTGGTCGACCTGGCAGGTTTCGAAGATCTGATGCCTGCGGAACTGTCCGGCGGCATGATCAAGCGCGCTGCCTTTGCCCGGGCCATTATCATGGACCCGAAAATCCTCTTCTGCGACGAGCCCTCCGCCGGTCTTGACCCGGTGGTGGCCGCCGCTATTGACGAATTAATCCTGCGTCTACGCGATGCCATGGGCATGTCCGTGGTCGTGGTGACCCACGAGTTGGAAAGCGCCTTCAAGATTGCCGACCGGATTTGCGTCCTCGACCAGGGGACGATCCTGGCCATTGATACGGTCGACAACATCCGCCACAGCGACAACGACCGCATCCAGGACCTGCTCAATCGCCGGATCGAGCGCACCGAACTGGATCCGGAAGACTACCTGCGCCGCTTGACGGAGGGCGGCCCATGAGTACCGCCAAATTCAGCCGGTTAACCGGGGACCCAGAATGAACGCCAGCCGTGCCAACTACTTAATCGTCGGGCTCTTTGTCCTCGCCATGATCGTCGGCGTGATTATCGCCGCGTCCCTGGTCAGCGGACGCTCCGGATCCACCGACAGCTATTACACCACCTACTCCAACGTGGGTGGTGTCAAGTACGGCACCCAGGTGCTTTACGAAGGCTATCGCGTGGGCCAGGTGGAAGAGATCCTGCCCAGCCAAACGCCTGAAGGAACCACCTTCCGACTGAACCTTTCCATTCGGGAAGGCTGGCGGATTCCCGAGGGCAGCAAGGCGACGATCGCCGCCTCGGGCCTATTGGCTGCGGTAACCATCGACATCAAAGGGGGCAAGAGCAAGGATCTGATCGCCCCGGGCTCCGAGATTCCCGGCGCCACCGGTGGTGGCATGTTCGCCGCTTTGAGCGATATTTCCAGTGAATTCAGAACATTATCTAAGGACGGCCTGCAGCCCCTTTTGACCAAACTCAACACCTACATGACTATCCTGGGGGCGAGTGTCACGGACACCGTCCCCCGCATCCTGATGGATGCCCACACGGTCTCAAGCGCCATGGCCGCGCGCTTGCCCAACCTGTTGGATCAGGTCGACGAATTCACCCACCGCCTGAACGAAGAGGTCCTGTCGGCCAATAACGTGGAGCAGCTCAACGCCTCCATTGACGACCTGAACGCCTTCACCAACGATCTGGCCGCCCTGGGCGCCCAACTCAAGGGCGGCGGTCAGGGGTTGAACAACATCCTGCGGACCATTGACGGCATCGTCGACCGGGGCGGCCCCCAGGTGGACGCCTCCTTGCGGGACATGCGCCACACATTGCGCACCTTGTCCACGAGCATCGACACCATCACCTTCAATCTGGAAGGAGCGACCCGGGATCTGAAGGAATTCAGCCGGACCATCCGCCAAAACCCGGGATCTCTGCTGAGAAGCGGAGCCCCGGAAGAAAAATCCCCCTGATCGATGCCCGACCGCTCGATGCTCTAACCATTTCACTCTCATTCTATTAAGTTTTAGAGTATCTTGGAGGCTAAGTTTGGTCGTAAATCACGCTACACGACAGGGGATGTTTTCCCGTCACGGGGCTTTGCCCCGTCCCCCACTGGGGCCGAGAGGCCCCAGACCCCAAGCTGTTACTGGCCGAGAGGCCCCAGACCCCAAGCCGTTACTGGCCGAAAGGCCCCAGAGCCCAGGCTAAAAAAAAATGGGGGTTTGGAGGCATTGGCCTCCAAATGGGCTTGGGCAATCGCCCAAAAAATATACGACACGGTCGTGAAGCGACCCAACTAGGCCTCGAAGATACTCTTGTCTCCAACGATCTCCCCTTAAAGGAAGCAGACCATGTCCCTCCGTCGCCGCCTCGCCATGCTCGCCGCACCGCTTCTCGGTGCAGGCCTTCTGCTGGGGGCCTGCGCCGTGGAGAACGCCCCCCCAACCGACGTTTTCTATCGCCTGGATATCCCCCAGTCGGAGATCGTTCCCGCCCCAGTCACCGATCCGCGCACGGTCGAAGTCGGCCGTTTCGATGCCAAAGGGACCCTGGGGGATCGGGCCATCGCCTTCACCACCCGGACCGATGGCCAGGTCCTGGAGCAGTACTCTTATCATTTCTGGGAAGAGACTCCGGCGATTCTGCTTCGGGATCAGATGGTGAATTACCTGCGAGCCTCTGGCGCCTTCGCCGAGGTGGTCACCCCAGCCCTGCGCGCCAGGGCGGACTTACTCATCCTGGGTCGGGTTTTGCGTATGGAACATGTGCTCCCTCCGGAAGGGGAAAGCGGCCCCGCTGTCGCCCTGTCCCTGGAGCTCACCCTGTTGGATCCCCAAACCGACGACGTCAAAGTTCTTGCCACCTATACGGAGGTCATTCCCGTCGCAGACCGAACCGTCCCCACCGCCACCCAAGGGCTTCGGGACGCCCTGGCGCGCATCCTCGCCCGCTTCGCCAAGGACATTACGAAGAGTTAATTCCACCTCCACCTGCCCGACAGGGGCCAAGTGCCATGATCCTCTCATCGGCATCAGATCAAACGGGACCCTCGTTTCGCCCGGCCCCTTTGATCTGACGCCAAAGGGTTGAGCGGTAAGTGGAACAGGCAAACCTGCCTCCTTTTTTCCTCTGACCGTCCAATAACATTCGACATGAAGAGGACCATACCATGACACGCCGCCTGATTATTCTCTCCGCCCTGGTTGCCACTGCCGTTTCCGCACCTGCCCTCGCTTTTGCCTTTGGTGGTGGCGGATGTAACCAACAGGGCTTCGGTCCCATGGGAGGCCCAATGGGAGGCCCAATGGGAAGCAGGGCCGCCCTCACCCAGGAGGCACTGAAAACCACCACCGTGACCCTGGACAAGGCCATCGCGAAAGCCCAGGAAAATGTGTCCGGCACGGTCGCCATGGCTCGCCTTGTGCCCTTCTCCCCGACCATGGCCCAGGGGACGCGCAACGCCTTCGCCACCCCAGAGGTCCACCCCACTTTTATGGTGGCCCTGGTGGATGGTGACACTCGCACCATGGTGACCGTCGATGGTGCCACGGCGGAAAGCGTCGTCGCCGGGTCGGCCAGCGGCATCATGGCCTTAGGACACGGGGCCATGGGACAAGGGGGCATGGCCCGAGGAATGGGACCAGGACGGGGCATGGGTCCGGGTGGCCGTGGTGTCCCCGCCGACATGAGTACAGCGAAGGTCTCGCCCAGTGATGCCGTCGCCAAGGCTGTCGCTGCAACCGACGGCGGAACAGCCATCATGGTGCGAGGCATCCAACGGGGAAATGACACCGCCTGGATGACCCTTGTCCAGCCCGCCGACGGCACCGGCATGCCCTCCATGGTCTTCATCGATCCCGATGACGGCGAGGTCCTGCGAATCCAGGACATGCCGATGCGCGGGAGCCGCCAGACCCCCGGTATGGGTCCAGGCCCGGGAATGGGCCAAGGACGCGGCATGGGCCCGGGGCAAGGTATGGGCCAGGGAATGGGAATGGGTCCCTGTGGCGCCGTAACGAACCAATAGACTAGAATATCCCCCACGGCGCCCCCGCTTTCACGGCGGGGGCGCCGATTGGACTATTCAGAAAGGCTTCGCTATGCGCATCCTGGTCATCGAGGACGACAAAGACGTTTCCGCCCATTTAGCCAAGGGCCTCAAAGAGGCCGGACATGTGGTGGACACCGTCGCCGATGGTCGAGATGGACTGTACCAAGCCGCTTCGGAATCCTACGACCTGCTTGTCGTCGATCGCATGCTGCCCCATGTGGATGGCCTGACCATTGTCCGCACCCTACGGGCCTCGGACAACACCACGCCAGTGTTGTTCCTGTCGGCATTGGGCGAAGTGGACGACCGGGTGAAGGGCCTGCGGGCTGGGGGCGACGACTATCTGGTCAAACCCTTCGCCTTTGCCGAACTTCTGGCCCGCATCGATGCCCTGACCCGCCGGACCGGATCGGACGGGGGCGAACAAACCAAATTGCGCTGCGCCGACGTGGAAATGGACCTGCTGTCCCGCAAAGTGACCCGAGCAGGCCAGACCATCGACCTGCAACCCCGTGAATTCCGCTTGCTCGAATATCTGCTGCGCCATGCCGGACAGGTGGTCACCCGCACTATGCTTCTGGAGAATGTCTGGGATTATCATTTCGATCCCCAAACCAACGTGGTTGATGTCCATATCAGCCGCCTGCGCCGCAAGATGGACGAAGGGTTCCCAACCTCCTTCCTGGAAACCGTGCGGGGAGCAGGCTATGTCCTCGTCGACCCCCACTAATCCGCCCTCCATTGATTCGCCCCCCACTGGCCCGGCCCCCACCCGCCGTTTCCGCCTGTTGCCCCGGGGGGTGGCGGCGCGCATGGCTCTGACCTTCCTGCTGCTCTTCGGCGGGGCTTCGGCCCTGCTGATTGGCGGCGTCTACTTTCTGACCGCCCATGCCCTGCGCGAGCAGGTGGACCGGAACATCCGCGAGGATATTGCCCTGCTGCGGAGTGCCGCCCAAGATCGGGGCCTCCGGGGGTTGGCCCGCCAATTGGTGCGTCAGGCCCAGATGGCCGGGGAAAACCAGGCGGTCTTCCTGCTCACCAAGGCCGATGGGACGCCCATTGCCGGAAACTTGACCCGCTGGCCCGAAGGGGTCCCCTTCCAGGGTCGCTCCGTCGTGGCCCGCGACGCCCTCTCCTTAACCGAAGTCACCGACACCCTTCCTCCCCGCGGCCCCCCCAGAGGCCCCCATGGCGCCGGTCCGGGGTGGTCTGATCCCATGGGGGCCGCAATGCCCCCCTTCCCCCCCCCGCCCCCAATGCCACCCCATAGGCGCCCGCCCCCCTGGGAATCCGGAGAGGTGCGGCTGGTCACCCTTTCCCTGCCGAGTGGCGCTCACCTGCTGGTCGGGCGGGACATGAGCCTCGTGGAGGGACTCCTGGACCGCATGGCCTTCGCCATGCGCCTGGGCCTGTTTGTCACCGCCCTTCTGGCTCTGTTGGGAGGTTGGGTGATGAGCCGACGCTTCGGCCACAGGCTGGAAGGCGTGACTCAAGCCAGCCGCGAGATCATGGCCGGGGATCTGTCCCGTCGCGTCCCCCAAGGCAAAGGCTTGGACGGAGACGACTTTGACCAGCTCGCCGCCAATCTGAACGCCATGCTGGCCCGCATCGAATCGCTGATGGAAGGGGTCCGCCACGTCTCGGACACCATTGCCCACGACCTGAGGACCCCGCTTGCCCGACTGCGTAACCGCCTGGAAAGCCTGCAATCGGACTGTGCCGAAGAGACAGATCGGGAGGGTATCACCCAGGCCCTGAAGGAAGTGGACGGGCTGCTGTCCACCTTCAGCGCCCTGTTGCGCATCGCCCAGGTGGAGACCGGCGGGCGCCGCATGGCCTTTGCCCCGGTCGACCTGACCGAACTTCTGGCCGATGTGGTCGACCTCTATGATGCCGTCGCCGAAGATGCCGGAGCGCAGCTGGACACCGAGCTATCCACCGCCGTTACCGTGGACGGAGACCGGGACCTGCTGTTCCAGGCCTTTGCCAACCTGTTGGACAACGCCGTCAAATTTTCCCCACCGCAGGGGAGCATCACCCTGCGATTGAGCGTGGAAAACAACACCCCGGTCGTCACCCTGAGCGACCGGGGGCCAGGAATCCCCAAGTCGGATCGGGATCGGGTCTTTGAGCGCTTCACGCGCCTGGACCAATCCCGCACCACCCCTGGCAACGGCCTGGGGCTCACCATGGTGGGAGCGGTGATCGAGGCCCATGGCGGCACCATCACCCTGACCGACACCGAGGGCGGCGGCCTGACCGTGGTGGTACAGTTGAGAAAGAAGACCGGCCCGGCCTGAGTCTACGTCAGCTCGTTGAACTCGCGAGTAATATAAAGCATTTTTCTCATAAAAATGCGACAAGACAAAACTTTAGAGCATCTTGTCTGATTCACAACAGAGTACACGACAGTGTCTCGTCTCTTTTGGGCGATAGCCCAAGCCCATTTGGGGGCCAATGCCCCCAAACCCCCATTTTTTTCTTTTACAAATGACCGCCTGGGGTCTGGGGCCTTTCGGCCCCAGTGGGGGACGGGGCAAAGCCCCGTGACCGGAAAGCACCCCACGGATTCACAAATCAGGCGGAATACTCGAACAGGATGCGGCAGCGGAAAAAGTCCGAAAATTCTTCAAAAGCGTCATTCCCGCGTACACGGGAATAACGACAAAAGAACTTTTCCGAACCTTGCTATAACTTATGGAATGAGAGGGAAACGGCCAACTGACCGATGGCCTCCCGGATGGCGCTTTCATCCAGGCCATGCAAGCCAATGACCACCAGTCGGCCCTGGCGAGTCTCTTCGGTCTTCCAGGGACGGTCGAAATACCCCGCCATGCGCGGCCCTACGCCCTGTAGCAAATGCCGCATGGGCTTGCCCGGAACGTCCAGGTAGCCCTTCACCCGCAGGATGTTATGGGCCTCGACCACGGCGGTCAGAGCCTTGGCATAGGCCACCGGATCGGCCACGGGGGCAATGTCAATCACGAAACTGTCGAAGTCATCGTGGTCGTGGTCTTCCTCCGTATCGTGATGGCTGGGGCGGGCGGCCAGATCGTCCTCCACCCCGGCGACCAAACCGAGCGCCACGGCGGGGTCCACCCGACCGTGCTCCACGGGCACCATGCGCGTGCCCGGACGGGCCTCGGCCTCGAGGGTTTTGATCAGAGTCTCCAACTCGCCCGGGGCCAGCAGGTCAGCCTTGTTCAGCACCACCATGTCGGCGCAAAGGACTTGATCCTCGAAAACCTCTTCCAGAGGGTTGTCATGGTCGAGGCTTGGATCCGCCGCCTTCTGGGCGGCCAAGCCCGCCACGTCACCGGCAAAGAATCCGTCGAGCACCGCCCGACCGTCGACCACGGCCACCACCCCGTCCACGGTCACACGCGCCCGGATCGCAGGCCACTCAAAGGCCTTCACCAGGGGCTTGGGCAGGGCCAAGCCAGAGGTCTCAATGATGATATGGTCCGGCGGAGTCTCCCGGGCCAGCAGGGCTTCCATGGTGGGCAGGAACTCATCGGCGACGGTGCAGCAGATGCAACCGTTGGCCAGCTCCACGATATCGTCCTCGGCGCAGCCTTCCACGCCACAGGCTGCCAAAATCTCCCGATCCATCCCCACATCGCCAAACTCGTTGATGATCAAGGCGATCCGGCGGCCCCCGGCGTTTTCCATCAGGTGGCGGATCAGGGTCGTCTTGCCCGCCCCCAGAAATCCGGTAATCACTGTCGCCGGAATACGGGTTGGGGCGCTCCGCGCGGCGGAACCGGGGTGATCAAGGCGACTGGGGGATGTGGTCATGACGGATCCTCTTCCGGAAGGTCTTTCAGGAGGGTGGGCAGCCCGGCGACGCAGAGGATCACCCGGCCCGCGAGCGCGGCCACCCGTTGATTCAAAAGGCCCTGGGCGTCGCGAAACCGGCGGCCCAGGGGCGTGTCGGGCACGATCGACAGGCCCACCTCATTGGAGACCAGGACCACCGGAGCCCGGCTGTTGGTCAGGGCGGCCTCCAGGGCGGCGATGGCCGGACCCTCGGGCCGGTCGGCGAGCATCAGGTTGGACAGCCAAAGGGTCAGGCAATCCACCAGCACCGGCCTGGCGGGATCCATCGCCCGCCCCATCAGGGCGGCAGGCAGATTCATGGGGGCCTCCACCGTCTCCCAACCCGCGTCCCGGCGGTCCCGGTGGGCGGCGATGCGCGCGGCCATCTCGTCGTCGAAGGCCTGGGCTGTGGCCAAATACAGCCGCTCGGGCCCCCGGGCCGCAACCAGCCGCTCGGCCAAGGCGCTCTTCCCCGACCGGGCGCCCCCCAAGACCAGGGAAATCCGGGGACCCGGGGGGGCCCTATCGGGGTCGAAGGGAAAAAGACTCATGGGTGCACGCTCATGGATCGGGCCCGGTCCTACCAATAGGTTTCGTTGAGAGAACGCAAGGCCCAACCGCCCTCTGGCCCGGCGAAACGATCAATCCGGGTCAGGGAGAGGGGGGCCACGGACAGCCGCAAAGCGGCGGCCGGGGAGAGCTCCAGGGCCTGGGCCACCGCAGCCCGGATGGCGCCCGCATGGGCCACCACCACCACATCCCGGTCCCCCAGATGGTCGCTCCACTGAAGCACCGCCTGAGCGACCCGGTCCATCACCCGGGCAAAATTTTCTCCGCCCGGAGGTGTTCCCAACCCTGGATCCCGCCAAAAGGATTCAAGGGCCGGGTCCGGCGGATCCTGGCTGGCCAGATCGCCCCAGGTTTTGCCCTGCCACCGGCCAAAATCCTGCTCCAGAAAGGCCTCTTCTTCCTCGAAGGGAGCCAGGCGGGCTCCGGCCATCTCCAGGGCATGGGCCGTTTGGTGGGTGCGGGACAGGGGAGTAAGCACCAGGGCCGCCCCCGCAGGCAGACGCCCGGCCAGGGCGGCGATTTCCTCCTCATCCCCCGTGTCGCAGGGCAGGTCCAGGCGCCCATGGATGCGCCCCTGGGGATCGGGCACGGGAGCATGACGCAGCCACCACCACCGGGTCACGGGCCCAGCGCTTTCCCCTGAACAATCGCCATTCATGGCACAAGGTCTCCCAACACAACCAAAGCCCCCAGCAGGGCGCCGGTTTCAGCAAGCAGGGCCGCAGCCCCGGCGATATCCCCGGTTTGTCCCCCCAGGCGCACCCAGGACCGCCAAGCGACCCACAGGGTGGCCGACAGCCCGCCAAGCAAAGCCCCCGCCGCAGCCCGCTCTCCCCCAAAACAAACCACGGCCAAGGCGCCGGTCAGGATCAGGCAGGAGGCCATGGGGCCAGAGCGAGGACGGCCCGCACCCGCCCCCAGACCATCGGACCGCGCCGGGTCGAGCAGCGCCAGGATCAAGGCCGCGCCTCCGCGCCCGATCGCCGCAGAGGCCACCAGGACCGGCACTAGCCAGGGACCGGCGACCAGGGCAGCAATCAGGGCCGCGCGCAGCCCGAGGACCAGGATCAGGGCCACCACACCGAAGGCGCCCACCCGGCTGTCCCGCATGATCTCCAGCGCCCGCTCCCGGGTCCGTCCGCCGCCCAGTCCATCGGCCATGTCGGCCAAGGCATCCTCGTGCAGGGCGCCGGTCAGCAGGGCCATGGCTGCCAAAGCGAGGAACGCGGCAACCAGGGGAGGCAAATGGGCGCCCGAAGCCAACAAGGCGACGATGGCGCCCGCCAGGCCGACCCCCCCTCCCACCAGGGGGAAGGCCCAGACCGACTGGGTCAGGGGCGGGGGAGCCGTCTTCAGGGGCAGGGGCAAACGGGTCAAAAAGCACACCACGCCGGTGAGTTCGCCCAGGCGGCGCCCAAGAAGGGAGAGCTTATCGGAAGAAGGGTCGGTCAAGGGGTGCATTCACCGCAGGAATAGATTAAGCCAGAGGTCGTCAAACGGCGACCCCGCCCCTCACATAGGCGATCCCTGCCGAGCTGACCAGTCCCTTCCCTCCGATGCCTTGGGAAAGTCCGCCATGTCCGAGACTATTGCCCCCGCCCCTTCTTTTGCAATCGCCCGTGCGCTGCTGACCGCCCTGCCCGGCCCAGACACCGGCGCCATGGGGCTGGCCCAGGCCCGCGAGCCCCAACTCACCAAACCTCCCGGCTCCCTGGGACGGTTGGAGGATCTGGCCGCCTGGGTCGCCGGATGGCAGGGGCAGCACCCTCCGGAGATGCAGAACCCCCGGGCCCATGTCTTCGCCGGAAACCATGGGGTTGCCGCCCTCGGCGTCTCGGCCTTCCCCGCGGACGTCACCGCGCAGATGGTGCTGAACTACGAACAGGGCGGCGCGGCCATCAACCAGATGTGCCGGGCTTTCGGTATCGAACTCGGCATCACCGCCCTGGAGCTCGACCGCCCCACCCACCCCTTCACCGATGGTCCCGCCATGGACGAGAACGAGGTCCTCACTGCCTTCAATGCTGGCCTGACCCTGGACTTGACCGGGGCGGATTGCCTCTGCCTGGGGGAAATGGGTATCGCCAATACCACCAGCGCCGCAGCCCTGGCTCTGGCCCTGTTCGGGGGAGCGGCGGAAGATTGGACCGGTCCGGGAACGGGTGTGACGGGGTCGGCCCTGGAAACCAAGATTGGCGTGGTCCGCGACGGTGTGGCCAAACATGTCGAGGAGGCCACCGACGGCCTGGACCTGCTACGCCGCCTGGGGGGCCGGGAATTGGCCGCCATCGCCGGGGCCATCACCGCAGCCCGCTTGTCCCGCGTGCCGGTCGTGCTGGACGGCTTCATTGTTTGTGCGGCGGCCGCCTGCCTGAAAGCCGTCGCCCCCGATGCCCTGGACCATTGCCTGCTGGCCCATGTCTCCCGGGAACCCGGTCATCGGCGGCTGGCCCAGGCCCTGGGGATGGACCCCCTGCTCAACCTCGGTCTGGCTCTGGGGGAAGGAAGCGGCGCGGCGCTGGCTGTTCCACTTCTCCAAGCCGCCTGTCAATGCCATAAGGGGATGGCGACCTTCGCCGAAGCCGGCGTATCCGACAAGGAATAGGAGCTTTTTGCCATGCCCTCACCCTCTTCCCCTTCCGATTTCTGGGACGACAAGTTCTCCCGCCCCGGCTACCTCTATGGTGTGGAGCCCAATTCCTGGTTGGTGTCCCAGCGCTACCGTCTGAAGACGGGGATGCGCGTGCTCTGCGTCGGCGATGGCGAGGGCCGCAACGGCGTCTGGCTTGCCCAGCAGGGCATGGAGGTGATGAGCGTCGACAGCTCCCCCGTCGCCCTGCGCAAGTCCATGAAGCTGGCCATGGACCGCAACACCAAGCTGATGACCCATTGCGCCGATCTGGTCACCTGGCACTGGCCCCGGGAGGCCTATGACGCGGTAGTGGCGATTTTCCTCCACTTCCCCCCCACGGTGCGCCCGGCCATCCATGTGGCCATGGCTGGCGCCCTGCGCCCCGGGGGGATCCTATTGATGGAAGCGTTCAGGCCCGAGCAGATCAAGAATGGGGCTGGCGGCCCCCGGAATCCCTCCCTGCTGTACACGCCTGATACCCTACGAACGGACTTCGAGGAGCTGACCATCGAAGAGCTGGCCGCCTGGGACGGGGTCCTGGACGAAGGCCCCGGCCACCAGGGCCAATCGGCCACCACCCGACTGGTGGCACGCAAACCCAAATAACGGGCAAAGATCATCCTCAAAGCCCGTTCTGCGAAAGGGCGCCCCCACGGTACACGACAGGGAGAGTTTTCCCGTCACGGGCCAAAAAAAAGGGGGGTTTGGGGGCATTTGCCCCCAAATGGGCTTGGGCAATCGCCCAAAAAAGGCGAGACGCTGTCGTGTCCCGTGAGGCGATCCCTTATGCCTCTCCACCGAGTTCCTCCCGGACGACATTGAGCCAATAGGCCACGCCGATGGGAATCAACTCATCGTTGAAGTCGTATTTCGGCGTATGCACGAAGGCGGCATTGCCGCTGTCGCCGTTGCCGATCATCACATAGGCGCCGGGGACCCGCTCCAGCATGAAGGAAAAGTCCTCGCTTCCTCCGGCCAGGGGCGCGTTGCCGTCGACCATCCCGTCGCCAACGGTCGCTTCCGCCGCCGCAACGGCCACAGCAACCTGATCAGCGGTATTGATCAACGGGGGGTAGCGGCGGGTGTAGATCAACCGGGCCGTGACATCATGGGGTGCGGCGCAGCTCTCGGCGAACCGGGCGAGGGAGCGCTCCAGGAGATCGCGGACCTCCGGACGGTAACTGCGGGCGGTCCCGCGAATCACCACCTTGGAGGGGATGATGTTCGGGCTGTTGTAGTCGCCCGCATTCATATGACCGACAGAGACCACGGCGGCGTCATTCGACGACACAAGGCGTGAAATGATCTGGGCGATGGAGGCAACGAACTGCCCCGCCGGGATTGTCGGATCGGTCGCCGTATGCGGCACCGCACCATGACCACCGGTTCCCTCGAAGATCACCTCCCAGGTGTCTCCTGCGGCCATATAGGGGCCACTGCGGGTCTGTACCCGACCCAAGGGCTCCTTAGGTCCATTATGCAATCCATAGACCGCGTCACAGGGAAACAGGTCGAACAGCCCCTCCTCGATCATCACCCGCGCCCCGCCGAGGCCTTCCTCCGCCGGTTGGAAAATGAAGTGGAGGGTTCCAGCGAAATCGGGATCGGCCGCCAGCTTCACTGCAGCGCCGAGCAGCATGGTGGTATGGCCGTCGTGGCCACAGGCGTGCATCTTGCCATTGATCTGTGAGGCATAGGGCAGACCGGTCTGTTCCTCAATGAACAGGGCATCCATGTCGGCGCGCAGACCGATCACGCGATCGCCGCCCCGCTTGCCTTTCAGAGTCCCGACCACGCCGGTCTTGCCGAGACCCCGGTGGATCTCCATGCCCAGGTCCTCGAGAATCCCCGCGACAATGTCGGAGGTTCGACGCTCCTCGAACGCGGTCTCGGGATGGCGGTGGATATCACGCCGGATTTCGGTGAGGCGATCGAGAAAGGCCGAGTCAGCGCGGAGGGCATCAGGGGTCGTCGGATGCATGAACCAGGGTTCCTTGATTGGACTGCGACAGGCTGTCGGAAAACAGATCCCGCGCGCACCGCGCGAGACCGTGCAGGAAAATGGCGCAAATGAAGATCGGTACGGACACCGCGACAAAAATCATCGGCATGTCGAAGCTTTCCGCCATGGTCTGGATATTCCGCGCCAGAAAAGACCGCTCCGGGTTCAGCCCCGGGCCGACGAAGCAGAAGAACAGGATCGGCCCCAGGAAGACGACCACAGCCGCCCCCCGGAAAAGGGCAGCAACAACACGAATGGGACGGGGAAGCCTGGGGGGCAAGGCTACAAGGCTCGGGTCGAAGCCCGCCTTGAAGGAAATGGCGGCGCCCAGCAGGCCCACCCAGACCATGGAATAGCGCGCGGCTTCCTCCGTCCAGGCCGGTGGCGCGGAAAAGCCGTACCGCGCCACCACCTGAAGTAGAATGAAGCCCACCATTGCCACGAGGCAGATCCGAGCCACAAAACGCAGAACCTTGTCCAAGCCGTCGCTCAGCCAAACGAGCGCCTTCACGATTGAAATCATCGGACAGCCTTATGTTGTGGAGCGTTAAAAAGCCTGTGGATCAGTCGATAAATTGGGAGATGAAATCCACGTCTTCCTGGGACACAATCTGGTTCCAGATATTCCGGGTCGTGGTCAGGAACTTGTCCCGCTCGCCCTCTTTCAGCGGCGTAATTTCAATGCCCCCATCCTGGATCACCTGTTCGAAATAGGGGGCCTGCTTTACCGCCCAATCCCGGTTCTCCGCGATCCCGGCGGCCACGGCCTCGTCCACCCATCCCTGTTCCTCGTCGCTCAGGGCGTCGTACCAATCCTGGGACATCATGATGACCTTCGGCACGGGACCGGCATCCAGCGGCGTGAAGTACTTGAGCAGCTCCACCTGACCGGCGGCGACCACGGTCGACGGCGGGTTGAAATGGCCCACGGCCACCCCGGTCTGCAGCGCATTCGGCGTCTCCGCCCAGCTCACCACCGTGGGCTTGGCCCCCCAGGCGCTGAACATCGTCAGTTGGTCGCCATTCTGGGCCCGCAGACGCATGTCCTTGACATCCTCCAGCGTCGTCACCGGCTTTTCCAGGTTGAACAACCCAAGAGTGCCCCCGCGCATGGCGAATCCCGCGACACGCAGGCCCAAACGCTGGGCTTCGGCGTTGATGCGGTCCAGGGCACCGGACTGCTCGACCATGCGGTCGAAGGCTTGGTCATTGGTGGTCAGGAAGGGCAGGAACAGGACGGAGGCGAATTTCGACGCCTTCATCAGAGATCCACCATTGGCGATATTGACCGCAATCAGACCCTGGGAGGTCGCGTCGAAGCGGTCACTTTCCTTGCCCATCGTATTGGACGGATAGACGGAAACCGTCACTCCATGCGTCCCCAGGCTCTCGGCGAAGCCATGGATGAAGACATATTCGGCGTCGTTCTGCAGATCCTCGGTACCGGCGAAGGCAACAATCACGTCATCCATCGCCTGGGCCGTGCCGGTGAGGGCACAAAAGCTGATGGCGGCAGCAAGCAGGGTTTTCTTCATCATCTCATTCCTTTTTAAAACGTCTTCTGTCGCTGGATCCTCAGTGGCCCATGAGCCCCAAATAGCGCGGTAAGGTCAGCGAAATTGCGGGGACATAAATCAGCACACCCAACAGGACCAGTTCGACCAACAGGAACGGCAGGACCGCCCGGGCGAGGCGCCAATACCCGATGTCCACCACCGTAGAGAGGATCAGAAGCACCCCCCCCAATGGGGGCGTCAGCAGGCCGACGGTCAGGTTGAAGCCAATCAGGATCCCCATGTGCACCGGGTCCACCCCCAACAGAATGGCCGGAGGGATCAGCAGCGGCCCGAGCAAGGCCACCGCCGCCTTCACATCCATGACCATGCCCGCCGCCAGGAAAACCAGGTTCAGCACCACCATGTATCCCGTGGCCGAAAGGCCCGCATCGTCGATCAGCGCAGCAAGCATGCGCGGCACTTGCTCGACGGAGGTGAGATAGCCAAAGGTCGCCACTGCAACGAGAATGATGAAGACCGCGCCGGACAGGACGACCGTCCGGTTGAGCGCCTCGATGATATCCCGGCAAGTGAGACGGCGATGGAGCAGGCCCACGACCAAAGCGGCCAGGGCAGCGACCCCCGCAGCCTCAGCCGGGGTCATGAAACCGAACAGAATGCCCGACAGGATGATCACCGGAAGGGACAACGCCGGAAGCGCCGCAAACAGGGAGCCCCAGAACGGAGGGATTTCGGACCCGCGACCGCCGGGATGCCCCTGCCGATGAGCGATGATCGCGTTCATGACCATCAACACCCCCGCCAGCAGCAATCCCGGAACCACACCCGCCGCGAAAAGCGCCACCACCGAGGTTTTCAGCAGGGCCCCATAAAAGATGAGAATGATAGAAGGCGGAATGATCGGCCCGATGATCGCCGAAGCTGCGGTGATCGCCGCGGCATAATCGCGGCTGTAGCCCTGTCGCTCCATCGCCGGAACCAGCGTGTTGCCAAGCGCGGCGGCGTCCGCCGTGGCCGACCCCGAAATCCCTGCGAAGAACACCGAAGTCAGGATGTTCACATGGGCCATGCCGCCCTTGAACCGCCCCAGCATGGACAGGGAAAAGCGGATCAGGGCGTCGGTCACGCCGCCCCGGTTCATCAACTCCCCCGTCAGAATGAACAGGGGCATCGCCAGAAAGGCGAAAACATCAAGCTGGCTCATCGCGCGCTGGGGCAGACCCGAGAGAAAGCGCAGATGGTCCAGCGTCAAAAAGCCGATGATCGTCGCTCCGCCCACAAAGTAAGCAATCGCGGCGCCCGACAGGAGTGTGATGGCGAGAAACAGGAACGGCAACATGGTTTGGTGACTCCCTTTCCCCCTACAAAAAGAGAATCTCACTTAATAGACAACACGAAAAATAATCGAAACTGCATGCGTATGAGCTATAGGTTTCCTTGAAAAGACGGCGTTATTTCCCATTAGACAGGGGAAATCCCTGCCTTCTCCCGCAGCAGACGTTAAAAAAACCGCGTTTATGGTGCCTAATTTTCACGCAATGGAGAGCGCTCCCATGGACGGAATCAACCTACACAGGCTTCAAATCTTCCGGACCGTCTATGAGACGATGAGCGTCAGCGGAGCCGCCCGCACCGTCCGATTGTCGCAACCCACCGTCAGCCGTCACCTTGCCATCTTCGAAGATGAGCTGGGCATTGAGCTCTTTCGCAATGTCTCCGGCCGTCTGGAGCCCACCTGGGAAGCCCAACGCCTCTACGCCGAGAGTGGGGGCCTGTTCGAACGGCTTGGTCAGGTCGAAGCCTCCGTGGAGTCGATCAGGCGCGGCCAGCAGGACAGCCTGCGGATCATGGCCACCACCGCGCTGTGCATGTCGGCTCTGCCCGATGCCATCGGAGCACTGCATCGACGCATGCCGGATCTGGAGATCATTCTGGACAGTGGCCGCCAGAAAGGACAACTCGCGGCGCTGCGGGAAGGCTCCATCGACCTTGCCGTCGGCGGGGGCATACAGAACCGGCCAGACCTGCGTCAAACCATCATCGCCCAATTGCCCTTGGTCGCTTTGGTTCCAGCCGATCATCCCCGGGTCGGGGAAGCGGCCTTTGACTTGGCTTGGTTAAGCGACGTCGGCTGCGTTCTGCATAATGCGCACGCACCCATGGGGCGCCGGATCACCGCAGAATTGGAACGCCGCAACATTGTCCCCAAACGGTCCATCCGAGGCCTCAGCATTCTCTCCGCCGTGGGATTGGCCAGGGGGGTCAAGCTTTGCCTGGTGGTTGATCAGTTGACCGCCCTCCAAATGGCAGGGGATATGCACATTCTTCCCCTGACCGAGCCCCTGCTCCAGGATCTTGCCGTCATTGAGGTCGCCAACCGCCCGGTCCGGCGCAGCATGACCGCGTTCAAGGAAGAATTGGAACGGCAGGTCTTCCGGGCGCTCGACAGACCTTGAGTGACCCGCCAAAATCAGCATCCGTGATCCCCGTCTTTCGATCCGTCCATCGGGCTTGAAGACGGACCCCGCCCGCTTGTTTATCCACTGGGGCGCCCGTCGATTGACAAAATCCTCACCATCCCTTAAATAAGGCTGCGTCGTGGAAGGGCTATTGAGCCTCCGCGCACCCATATCACGTCGACCCGGATCCCTTTCCGTCGTTCTCACCCCGTAGAGAGCGCCCTCTCGGTCGGCGAGGTGGCTCGCTTCCGGGCGGACCATGACCACGGAGTGGGAGTGTACCAGCAGCGTCCTGGGGGGGATGCCTGGTGCTCCGGCGACGAAGAGCGATCATCGACCGATCCCGTCGTTCCAGACTGCATCGTGACCCCGTCCGCCCCAATGGGCTCGGATGGGTGTTTTCGTTTTATCCAGCGCGAGCCGTCCCCGGGGGGCCGCTTGCCAAGAACAAGGACGAGCCCCATGGCAAAGGAAGAACTTATCGAGATGGATGGTGTCGTCACCGACGTCCTGCCCGACTCCCGTTTCAAGGTGCAGTTGGACAACGGACACGAAGTGATGGCCTACTCCGCAGGCAAGATGAAGAAGCACCGCATCCGCATCATGGTTGGCGACCGGGTGGACATGGAAATGACCCCCTACGACCTGACCAAGGCGCGCATCACCTATCGCCACAAGGTCGGTGGCCCGCCGGTCGGCGCCCCCCCTGCTGGTGGCGGCAACCGGCGCCCCACCCGTCGGCGGTAGAAGCGGCGGTAGAAGCGGATCGTTTTCTGTTTGTCATCCCCCCTGCGGACAAGGAGCCTGGGATGACGAACAGAAAGAGATTTCGGCAGACTGTTCGAGCAAAGATGGAAAAGGCGATGGGGTCTCCCATCGCCTTTCTTTGTTGCCTTGCTCCGATCAGATCGCCGTTTCACTGAGGATCCGGGCAAAAACTTCCGGATCCACATTGCCGCCCGAGGCGGTCACCACGCTCACCTTGCCCTTGCTGGGAACCTTACCCGCAAGCACAGCCGCCAGGGCCACGGCTCCGCCCGGCTCCACAACGATCTTCAGGTGAAGAAAAGCCAGAACCACGGCCCGTTTCACCTCCTCCTCCGACACCGCAACCGCGCCGGTCAGCAGGGCCTTGCCGATGGGGAAGGTCAATTTGCCCGGCGCCTGGGTCTGGACCGCGTCGCACAGGGTCGGCTCCATGGGGCCATTGGCCCGGATCTCTCCGGCTTCCAGGGAGCGCACCCAGTCATCATAGTGCTCCGGTTCGACGGCCCAAACGGCCGTGTCCGCATTCCGACCCTTGACCGCAGTGGCAATCCCCGTGGTCAACCCACCGCCCCCACAGCAGACCAGCACCTGATCGGGCACCACCTCCTGAGCAGCGCATTGGTCCATGATTTCCAGCCCGATGGTGCCCTGACCGGCGATCACATCTGGGTGGTCGAAGGGGGGGATCAGGACACCGCCGGTCTCGGCCACGGCCCGGGCGGCCAGATCTTCCCGCTCGGCGCGAGGCCCCTGAATAATCCGTGCGCCATGGGCCTTGGTCAGGGCGACCTTGAGGGCCGGGGCGTCGTCCGGCATGATAATGGTGGCAGGCACGCCCCAGGTCTTGGCCGCCGCCGCGATGGCCTGGGCATGGTTGCCCGAGGAATGGGTCACCACACCCCGCACCCGGGTTTCGGCATCCATAGCGGCCAACGCATTGGTCGCCCCCCGCAGCTTAAAAGCGCCCGTGCGTTGCAGACATTCGGCCTTCACCAGAAGGCGGCCCCCCACAAGTTCATTAAGCATGGGGCTTTCCAACAGAGGTGTTTCCACCACCTGCCCGCGCAGGCGGATCGCGGCATCCTCGATATCGGCGAAGTTAATGGCCAGGGATTCGGTCATGCAAGGCAGTCCTTCCGGTTTGGGTTATCCAGGGTCGAAAGGAGTATGATGCGATTGCGGCAAAATGCCGACACCACCCGTCTTGGGGTTATTCGCTTTCACGCTCCAGCGCGCGCCAAGCGATATCCCGCCGACAAAACCCCTCAGGCCAATTGATCGCGTCCACGGCGGCATAAGCCCGATCGCGGGCCTCGCGCACTGTTTCCCCATGCGCGGTCACCCCCAACACGCGCCCTCCGGCGGCCAGAACCTTGCCCGCGCCGCCATCCTTGGTACCCGCATGCAGTACGGTGACACCCGGCACGGCGTTCGCGGCCTCGAGCCCTTTGATCTCGGTCCCCTTCTGGTAGGCACCCGGATAGCCCTTGGCGGCCATGACCACCACCAGGGCGCATTCGTCCTTCCAGGAGAGACTCTCGCCGGAGAGATCCCCCTTGGCGGCGGCCATCAGAACCGGCAGAAGGTCGGAGTCCAAGCGGGCCATCAGAACCTGACACTCGGGGTCACCAAACCGCACATTGTATTCCAGGACCTTGGGGCCATCGGCGGTAACCATCAAACCGACAAAGAGTACACCGGTGTAGGGACGGCCCATCTCAGCCATGGTCTTCAGGGTGGGGGCGACGACTTCGGCCATAACCAGATCTTGCATGGCCTCGGTGAAGACCGGGGCCGGGGAATAAGCCCCCATGCCGCCCGTATTGGGTCCGGTGTCGCCCTCGCCCACGGCCTTGTGGTCCTGGGCCGCAGCCAGGGGCAGGGCGTTTTTCCCGTCGCAGAGGGCGAAGAAGCTGGCTTCCTCACCCACCAAAAACTCCTCGATGACCACCTCGGACCCGGCCTCGCCGAAGATCTTCTCGACCATCATGGAGTCGACGGCGGCAAGCCCCTCCTCCACCGTCTGGCACAGGATCACTCCCTTGCCCGCAGCCAGACCATCGGTCTTGACCACGATAGGCGCACCCTTTTCACGGACAAAGGCCCGGGCGGCCTCGGCTTCGGTGAAGCGGCCATACCAAGCGGTGGGCACCCCGGCCTTGGCCAGCACATCCTTCATGAAGCCCTTGGAGCCCTCCAGCTCCGCCGCCCCCTGTCCGGGGCCGAAGACAGGGATTCCGGCCTCGCGCAGGGCGTCGGCGAGGCCCAACACCAACGGCGCCTCCGGTCCCACAACCACCAGATCCACGGCCCGGTCCTTGGCCAACGCGACAAGCCCGGCCAGATCCTCCGCCCCCACGGGGGCCAGTTCGGCGACCTGAGAAATGCCCACGTTCCCGGGCGCACAGATCAGGGTTTCGCAGAGGGAGGATTGGGCGATCTTCCAGCAGAGCGCGTGTTCGCGTCCGCCGGACCCAACGACCAGGACTTTCATGGGCATTTTCCTCGTGTGCATCACCCAGCGAACTGGATGACACCCTCACATCAATTGAACAGGCTGGACACCGAGGCTTCCTGGCTGATCCGGCGCATGGCTTCGGCAACCAGCGGGGCGATGGAGATCTGGTGCACATTCCGCGCAAGCCGCATGGCTTCCGTCGCCTGGATCGAGTCGGTGATGCACAGGCTGTCGAGCGGAGAACTCGTCACCCGGGCCACGGCTCCACCGGACAGCACACCGTGGGTCACATAGGCCGCCACGGAGTTGGCGCCCGCGTTCTTCAGGGCCGTGGCCGCGTTGCAGAGCGTGCCCGCTGAGTCGACGATGTCATCGACCAGAATACAATCCCGGCCCTTCACGTCACCGATGATGTTCATCACCTCCGACACACCCGCCCGCTCGCGGCGTTTGTCGATGATCGCCAAGTCGGCTTCGATGCGTCGGGCCAGATCACGGGCACGGACCACCCCCCCCACGTCCGGGGAAATGATCATCGGCCGCTCGCCCCGAAAGTTCTCCATGATATGTTTGGAGAAGACCGGCGCGGCATAGAGGTTATCCAGGGGAATGTCGAAGAACCCCTGGATCTGGCCAGAGTGCAGATCCAGAGTGACGACCCTGTTGGCCCCGGCACTGGTGATCAGATTGGCCAGCAGCTTCGCAGTGATCGGCGTGCGCGGACCAGTCTTGCGGTCCTGGCGGGCATAGCCAAAGTACGGGATGACGGCGGTCACCCGGCGGGCTGAGCCACGCTTCAGGGCATCCAGCGCGACCAACAATTCCATCAAATTGTCATTGGCCGGATAGCTGGTAGACTGCACGACAAAAACATCCTCGCCGCGCACATTCTCCAGAATCTCCACCCAAACTTCCATGTCGCTAAAGCGTTTCACGCTTGCGTTGGTGAGTTCCAGATTGAGGTAGCTGGCGACGGCCTCGGCAAGGGGACGGTTGCTGTTACAAGCAAGGATCTTCATTCCGGTTTCCCCAATCGTATAGGCGGATCATACGGATCATATACATGGCCGAAGCCAGGGCGAAGGCGGACTTGGGATTCGCCCAAGGCTGCTGAACAGGCACCCTCGAAAAGCCCGGGCGCCACGGGCCGGAGTCTTATCAACATGTCATGCGGCTGTAAACCACACAGCCCGCCTTTCCTCCCCCCGAAATAGCGGATTTACCCCATTTCCTGTGTCAGCCCCGTGAGACCTACTGTGTTTGCCCCGTGAGAACATCCCCGACACCCTCCAAGGCGGCCTGGGCGATCTCGTAGGCCAAGCGCCCCCATTCGCCGTCAAGCATACCCTTGGGGATGACGTTCTGCTGCCGCACCGTCCCGATTTCGTCGCCGCTTTTTGGGTCGGTGACCCGCCAGACCAAATCCACCTTTTCCTGGTCCCCGGCCACCGGAGTCGTTGTCACCGTCCCAATGATGGCGAAGGACGCCTTTTCCGGATTCCGGGTCACGGCCATGCCTGCGGCGCGGATCAAGGTGGCCATGGCCTGTTCCAACTCCCGCCCGCCCGTTCCCGGGGCCTCGGTGAGACGCGGCTCCATGGCCATGACGATCTTGCCATCGGGCGACAGGGCCTTCGCCGGTCTCGGCGCCGGAGGCGGCGGACGTTGATCGGCACCCGGTGGCGGTGGGGCTTTCCGCCCCTGGGGCACCTCTACGGGTGGCGGGGACTTGGCACCATTTCCGGCTTCGCCCCCGATCGGTGGGACCGCCAGGTTCTCATGGGTCACGGCCCCCCCCGGAGACGAAGGCGCCGCATGGGGCAAGGGAGGTTCGGTATCAGACATCCCTGTGGCCTCTCCCCGGGATCCCGGAGACCAGCCGCCACCACCCAGAGCCGTCGAGACCGCCGCCACCACGGGAGCCCCCAACGCGCGCGCGCTTTCCGGCGCGGCCCGTTCCCAGGCGATCGCCTGGACCGAGGCATAGCTGATATCCCCTGCCAAGGCAGTGCCATCGTCGGCGGTCAATTGCCACGTGGTTTCCATGGGCAACGCACCGGGAGCCAAAAAACCGGGGTCGAGCCCGTCCGGTACCGCACCGCCGGAAGATCCAAGCGCAGGACCAACGCGCAAAGACAGTCGGTGCCCCAAAGTACCAGACTCACCCGCTTCCGCCGGAATGCCCTGACCACGCAACATTTCGGCGATTTCCAGAGCGAGCAGACGGTTCCAGGGCACTGGCAACCCCACAGCGGGCTGCACCGTCACCCCCGTCCCCGAGCGCAGAGCGACAAGGGGATTGGCCACAGCAGCATAGCGATCACGGGCAAAGGGCCGGGGAAGATCACCACATCCAGACAGAAGAAGAGAAGCCGCCAACATCCAAAGGGTCGGCACCTGCGATAGGCGGAGAAGAGTCACGGTCACGAATAGCTCCCGAGGGGGTGAACAGTCCCTCGCCCAACGGAGGTTAAGTCTGGCACGGCCACGATAGTCCCAATCTTTTGTCTCGTTCTTATGCGTATACGGCGGCCTAACGTTCCAGAGCAATGACCGAAAGCATCCGGCCATAATCGGCCTCTCCCTTGGTCACGGATCGGCGGTAGCTGAAGAAGCGATCTTCCTCCCGACAGGTGTCGCAGGGCGTCGGCATGACCTCCGTCACGCCCACACGCACCAACCGCTTGGCCACATAACCCGGCAGGTCGAACAGGAAATGCTCCTCCTTGCGGGCCTTGGCAAAGAACATCTGGTTGGCCTCGTCCTCCTCCAGAAAGGCCGCTGGGAACTCGGGGCCCACTTCGTAGGAGCGCTGGGCAATGCAGGGACCGATTCCAGCCAGGATATCCCGCCGTTTGGCGCCCAGACGCTCCATGGCCTCCACCGTATTGTCCAGCACCCCCCCCAGCGCCCCCCGCCAACCGGCATGGGCGGCACCGATGACGCGGGCCTTGGGATCGACGAACAGGACCGGCGCACAATCTGCCGTCAGGATCCCCAGCACCACGCGAGGCGCCGAGGTGACCATGCCGTCAACCTCTGGCGCCTGACTGTGGGGCCAAGGCTTGTCCACCTCGACCACCTTGTTGGAATGGCATTGATGGACGGTGACCAAAGCCTCAGGCGGCATCTCGATCTCGGTCACGGCCCGAGCTCGGTTTCGCGTCACGGCCTCGGCCACGTCGCCGGATCCATAGCCGCAGTTCAGGGAGGCATAAAGCCCCTTGGACACACCCCGATTTCGGGTAAAAAACCCGTGCCGTACGTTCGTCAAAGCGTTGAGCGAGGAAACGGTGATCATGAAACCGGTATCCCTAGAAGCCGGGGAGAAGAGCCATAGCCGGGTGGCGAAGGCCTAAGACCTTAAATAAGGTGCCCATTTCTGCGGGATCAATCAAGCGGCGTACCGCCGAAGCAATATCCTCTCTCTGTTTGGCCGTCGCGGAATCGGTCAAAATCTGGGCGCGCTGTTCCAATCCAAGGGCCTGCAGAAAGGGACCTTGCTGCAACAAACCGTCCACGGAGGCCCCTGCATCCACGGCGGTTCGCGCCAGGGCCTCGAAGTCCACATGGGCTGTCAGATCGGCTTCTCCCGGCGTGTCCAGGATCGGAACAAAGGTATGGCGGCGTAAGGCCTGCAGGCTGTCCCCCGGGGCGGAGCGGGCAGCTCCATAGTCCAGAAAAAGGGCCGCGCCCCCCTGCTGAGCGATCCGAGTCGACCCCCATGTCACGATCTCATGGGCGGCGGGACAAACCTCGACGATCTGCCCTTCCGACGCCGAATCATGGGCAGGCTGCAAAAGCCTTGGCCGATCGACCAAAAGGGGTCCCATGGTGAAGGCGAAGGGTGGCCGCCCCTCTCGCGGCATCACCAGACGCTCCCGCCATCCCGTTCCCGCCCGCAGGTATTGGCGGATGGGAAGGGCATCAAGGAACTCATTGGCCAGCAGGATCATCGGCCCATCGGGCAGATCCTCCACCCGGTCGTGCCAAGCAACGGCGACAGGGCTGTCGCGCAAAGCCTCTTTCTGGCGGACCCTCAACCCTGGGCTGGTCTCCACCAAATGGACCTCCAGGGCGGCAACGAAGGCGGGCACCGGGGCCAAGGCCCGCAGGGCGTCGGCCATCAGGGTGCCCCGCCCGGGGCCCAGTTCCACCAGCAGAACGCGGGAGGGAGAGCCCATCGATTGCCAGACCACCGCAGACCAAAGGCCCAGGAGTTCGCCGAACATCTGGGTGCATTCGGGAGCGGTGATGAAATCGCCCTTGGCCCCAATGGCCGAGCCTTTGCCGTAATAGGCCGCGAGGCAAGCGCCCATCCACTCCTCGACGGAGAGGGCGCCCTCGCGGGCCATGCGATCGGTCAGGCTCGCAAGGGGGGAAGACTCAGCCGCCACGGGCTTTGGCCTTTTTCGGGTTGGCCTTCGCCGGGGAGGAGGCGTCACCCGTCGTGGGGTCCAGCTCGGGCCTCCGGCTGGCGAAAATGACGATGCCGATCCCGACAAGGATCATCGGCAGGGACAGCAGTTGGCCCATGGTCACGCCCATGGCCAGGAAACCGAGCTGGGCATCCGGCTCGCGGAAAAACTCGGCGGTGATGCGGGCGATGCCATAACCGATGAGGAAAACACCGATCATCCGACCGGGCTTGCGGGCCAAACGGGTAAAATGCCACAGCAGGGCCAGGACAGTGAACAGGACCAACCCTTCCAGGAAGGATTCATAAAGCTGGCTGGGGTGGCGGGGAATATCGCCGCCCCGGGGGAAGACCATGGCCCAGGGCACATCAGGAGCGGGGCGGCCAAACAGCTCGCCGTTAATGAAATTGGCCAACCGTCCAAAGAACAAGCCGATGGGAGCCGCGCAGGCCACCACGTCGCCCACCCGGGGGATGGACAGGCCACGCTGACGGCAGAACAGGATGGTGGCCGTAATAACGCCCAGCAACCCACCATGGAAACTCATCCCCCCATGCCAGACCGTCAGGATCTGCAGCGGATTGTCCAGGTAATAGGGCAAATTGTAGAAGAGCACATAGCCAATGCGCCCCCCCAGGATGGTCCCCGCCGTCGCCCAGACCAGAAAGTCGTCCACATGGGCGTCCTCCATGATCGGTGGCTTGGCCCGGCGGGACAGAAAGCGGATGTACCACCAGCCACCCAACAATCCGACGATATAGGATAGGGCGTACCAGCGAATGGCGAAGGGCCCGAGCTCCACGATCACCGGATCGATGGCTGGAAAGGGTATGGCGAAAAACATGGAACTCCCCCGGGGTGGTCCGTGATGGCGCCCCCTTCTATCACGGACCAAGCCAAAGGCCCATGACAGGAAAGGGGCACTTTCTGAGCGGACGAGGATAAAAGCGTCTCAGTCCTCGTCCATCAAACGCTCGAAGGCGCGGCGCGCACCTTTACGCCTTCAGTTTGTATCCAGACCGGATAAGGGCCCAACAGGCGACAGCGAGGACGATATTGAACCCGCCGACCACCAAAAGACCTGTGATCGGCATGGCCGACTCGTGACCCAAAAAGCCATAGCGGAACCCGTCGATCATATAGAAGAACGGGTTTATATGGGCCAGGAACTGAAGCTTCTCGGGCAGGCGGTCAATCGTGTAGAAGGTCCCCGACAGGAAGGACAGGGGGGTAATGATGAAGTTCGTCACGGCAGCCATGTGATCGAATTTCTCTGACCAAACCCCGGCAATCAGCCCCAGGATGGACAGCATCAACGACGCCCCAATGGCATGGAAGACGATAAAGAAGACAGAATGGATGTGCAGCGGCACGAAGAACAGCATCCCCAGGGCGACGAAAAATCCCACGACAAGGCCCCGAGAGACTCCCCCCATGGAAAAACCAACGGTCAGTTCCAGAGCACTGAGGGGGGGCATCAGGACATCGACGATGTTCCCCTGGACCTTGGAGATCACCATGGAGCTGGAGGAATTGGCGAAAGCATTCTGCACCATGGTCATCATGATCAGGCCCGGGGCCAAGAACTCCATGAAACTGACATTGGCCATGTTCACCTGACGACCGATGGACAATGCGAAAATGGCCAAGAAAATCAGCGTCGTGGCCATGGGCGCGGCGATCGTTTGCAGATAAATTTTCAGGAAGCGCCGCACTTCCCGCAAATAGAGCTCCCACATACCCCGCCAGTTGACGGCCCCCATCCGACGGGGAGGGGGAATACCAATGGAGCCGCTGGCATCCTTCACGGAACGATCCTCTTCATCTCTCGGAAAAAAGCGCACCTTGGGTTAGGGTCGCCCTGACGAGAAACTAAGGTTCGCAAACAGGAAAAACAAGGGACGGCGCCACATGACCCCTCCCCACCCCCACCATATGCCCCCTCCCCATCCCCCTGGCCCGAAAGGCCGCAAACAGCCCAAGCCCGTGACCCGGGAGCGCCTGGAGCGGATCGCCCTCTTTTACCTGGAGCGCTTTTCCGCCAGCGGCGAAAGTGTGCGCCAGGTCTTGCGCCGCCGGGTGGATCGGGCCGCCCAGATTCACGAAACGGACCGGGAACAGGCCGAGGTCTGGATCGGCGAGGTCATTGAAAAACTGGCCCGCGCCGGGTTCATCGACGACAGCCGCTATGCCGAGGGCAAGGCCCGGAGCCTGTTCCGCAAGGGGAATCCTCCCGCGTTGATCCGCCGCACCCTGGCCTCCAAAGGCGTGGGTGACGATGCAATCGAAGCGGCGCTATCCGAAACCCTGGAGCATTCCGAGGACCCGGACATGGAGGCCGCCCAAGCCTATTGCAAACGCCGCAAGCTTGGCCCTTACCGCACGGATCCCAGCACGCGGGAGGCACAGTATCGCAAAGACCTGGGCTCCCTGGCACGACGTGGGTTTTCCAGCGCGGTGGCCCATCGGATCCTTGGTCTAAGGGACGAGTGGGATTAGCTTGAGCCAAGATGCACAGTACACGACAGTGTCTCATCATTTTTTGGGCGATAGCCCAAACCCATTTGGGGGCGATGCCCCCAAACCCCCATTTTTCTTTTAAAAATAACAGCCTGAGGCCTTTCGACCAGTAAATGCTCGGGGTCTGGGGCCTTTCGGCCCCAGTGGGGGACGGGGCAAAGCCCCGTGACGGGAAAGGACCGACTGTCGTGTACCGTGGCCAAGACGTGGCTCAACTTGATCTCGGAGCCCTCTAAGGGACGAGTGGGATTAGGCCCCCATGCCCCGCCGCGCCACCAGGAAATCCAGCGACAACCAGCCCGGTCCCTTGGCGATCAGGAACAACAGACCCGCCGCCCACAGCATATGGTCTGACCACAGGTTCGGGTAAACGAAGATTTGGATCACCAGGGTCATGCCCAGCAATCCCAAGGCAGACAGACGCGTCGCCAGCCCCAAAACCAATAGAATGGGGAAAACCATCTCCCCCAATGCCGCCATCCAGGCAGCCAGCTCCGGAGGCAGAAGAGGCACCTTGTATTCCTCGGCGAAAAGGACGGGGGTCAGGGGGGTCAGATGGGGCGGAAAATGGACTGGTACGCCGATCTCCCGACCCAGAATGGAAAAAGCTGTCGTGCTGACCACCTTGGTCTGACCCGAAGCCCAAAAGATGCTCGCCAGACTGATACGGGCAAACAGGGCGATCACCCAATCGGGCAATCGTCCAGCCAGGGCCCGCAGGGTTCGCGCCACCTCCAGGGCACGAAGGGGCACACCAGCGAAGGGGCCAGGGCCCGTACTCTTCAGACCCATGTCATTGGTCATCTTGGACTCTCCCGGATATCTCGTTTTTTTTATGATGCCGGAGTCTGGACGGCGCCAAAGGCCCCCAGGGTGAAAAAACGGGCCAGCGCCGCTCCCAGGTCGAAGTCCGCCTGTGTCGCCTCGGCCAATGCCGCCGCCTCGCCCAGGCAGGCTCCCATCGACAGCTCCTTCCAGAACAGCGCCTCGCCTTCGGACAGGTCGGCGAACAGCACATCGGCGCCGGGGCGGAGAACCAGCAGGTGATATGGGCCAAGGGAGCGACCGGAAGACAGATCCACCTCAGGCGGATCGACGACCTCCGGTTGGTTCACCTGCCAGATCGCCGAAACCGGCCAAGGCGAAACCACCAGACGGGAGGCGGCGATAGGCAGGAAGCGCAGCAAGGGAAACAGATCCGGCGCCAGGGTCGACAGCTCCGCCGGGTTCAAAGGGGGCTCGTCGGCATCGTTATAGGCCCCCCACCAAGCCCATTCCAGGGACGCCACATCCGCGAGGTACGGCAGGGACGCCGCAGGGGGATAGGCTTCCAGAAAAGCTGCAAAACCCTCTCCCAGATCGAGAAGACAGCCGGAGGCGGGCGGATGAGCCAGCAGGAAATCCCGGGCCAACTGGCCAAAGAAAGCCTCCCCCACCAAACGGCGAACGACCGAGAAGGTGTCGCCCAAGGCTTCGGTCAGACCGATCAGCGTGTTGTTGCGGTGAATGGACAGGCGTTGGGCCGGGTCGAGCCCCAGCCCGTCGATGGCGGTCAGAACCGCCGTACTCCTCTCCAGCACTCCGGCACCGAACGCCAATTGCAAAGTCGCGAGACTAGGCATCCGCCTTCTCCCGCTCTTGGCGTGCAGCCATCCGCGCCCCGGCCTGGGCGGCCTCGTCCACCAGAACGGACAGGGAGGGAACATCATTATCCCATTCGATCAGGGTTGGCCTGGGTCCGAAGAGGGACAGGGCATGGTCATAGAGGTCCCAGACGGAGGGCCGCACCCGCGATCCATGGTCATCAATCAGGATGGTCAAGCCCTCCACCTCCCGCTCAGCATGTCCGGCCAAGTGGATCTCCCCCACCGGTGGACCATGTGCGGCCAGACGGTCGAGCCAGTCTTTCGCGTCAAAGCCCAGGTTCACGGCGCTCACATGGACGTTGTTCACATCCAGCAAGAGACCACATCCCGTGCGCCGGGCAAGCTCTGACAGGAAATCGGGTTCGGTCAGGGTCGTGTCATGGAAGGCCAGGTATTGGGAGGGGTTCTCCACCAGAATCGACCGCCCAAGGGCATCCTGGACGCGGGCGACATTGTCCGCCACCACATCCAGACTTTCCTCGGTCAGCGGCAAGGGCAACAGGTCGTTCAGATAGGTCCCCGGCGGTCCGACCCAAGCCAAATGTTCGGATACCTGCACCGGTTCGAACCGATCAACCACAGCCTTGACCCGGGCGAGATGGCCGGGATCCACCCCATGGGCCGCCCCCAAGGACAGGGCCACCCCATGCAGGGACAGGGGAAACTGCGCGCGGATGGCATCAAGCCAGCGGTGGGAGGGACCGCCCCGGGCCATGAAGTTCTCCGTATGGGCTTCCACCCAATGCACGGAGGCCGGGGGCGCCTCCAGCAGGTCGGCTTGGTGTACGGCTTTGAGGCAGATACCGGGCGCCCGGGGAAGGACGCCCTCCCCAAGAGAGGGTGGGACCTTGGGGATCCCACGGGGAACCGACCGGGTCGCATGCTCCGGTGCCTGACAGGTCATCTGCGGAGCGACCTTCGATTCGGCTGAGTGGTCGTTCATCGTGGGATCCTCATGTGATCTCAGGGGGTGATCTCAGGGGGTGATCTCAGGAAGCGATCACATGGATTCGAGAGAACCGCCGACCAGCTTCTCGCAAGTGCCCGCAGGGACGTAAACCCATGCATCCTTCTGACCGTCCACCTTGGAGGTCCCGGCGCAGGAACTCTTCGCCGTCTGGCAGTCGTTCTTTCCAGCCTTGGCCACACCATAGCACTTTTCGTTGTCGGCAGCTTGGGCCGCGGGAACCAGGGACGCGGCGCCAATGGCAAAAGCCATGGCGGTGGCGACGGCCAGGGTCGACTTGCTCTTCAGGGTATCTTTCATGGATCTATCCTTAATATGTTTGAAAAGGGAGGGGGAAGGCAGGTTTACATCGACTCGAGGGAGCCACCGACCAGCTTATCGCAGGTCCCGGCGGGGACTAAGATGAAGGCGCTCTTCGCCCCATCGACCTTGGAATGTCCAGCGCAGACGTTGCTTGCGGTTTTACAGTCGTTCTTTTCGGCCTTGGCCACACCAAAGCATTTCTCGGTATCAGCAGCCTGGGCGGCGGGAACCAGGGACGCGGCACCAATCGCAAAAGCCATGGCGGTGGCGACGGCCAGGGTCGATTTACTCTTGAGGGTGTCTTTCATGGAGTCTATCCGATCTTTGATTTGGTTAGGTCTCGTCAGTAACAATGGGCTCGACATCCGCGCCGAACTCGAGATAGAGACTGCCCAAATCCGCCGATCACGGGAAATGACGAACGCGTGAACAGAAAGACAGAAAAAATTGTTAACGCATTGTTTTTAAATGAAATAGCTCGCTATTTTGACCATCGCATCACGGATATGTGAGAACAGATCTGGCAAATTTTCGGAAAATGAGTCATTGCATAAAATGCAATCCATTAACTCTTATTCCATCTCTTTCGGATATCCCTTATTGCTGAGCAGGTGTTAGGAAGACCAGATGATCGGGTTCCGTCTCTCGCTCAAGGGTTCCCTGAGGTTGGGTAGAAAACCCGGCAATAAATGTAAAGTGGAACACGTGGAATGGCTCAAGGCCCAAATGGGATCATGCAATTGGCGGGCACGGTTCGCGTCGGTGGGACATCCATTGACCGGAACGTGTTGTCGAGCATCCATGCCGCCAGCCGCAAGACGGGGGTCAGCTTCGCCTTCATGCTCGCCAAGGCCAGGCGGGAGAGTAATTTCGAGACCTCTGCGGCCAATGGGACCAGTTCAGCCCAGGGCCTCTACCAATTCACCACACAAACCTGGCTGGACCAGATCAAATCCCATGGGGCAGAACACGGCCTGGGCGACCTCGCCGACCAGATTTACCGCGATAAGAAGGGACACTACCGGGTGGATGACCCGGAGGTTGCCCAGGAAATCCTGGACCTGCGCGATGACCACGGCGTGTCCTCGGCCATGGCCGCCGAATACGCAGCAGACAACCGCCGATACCTGTCCCATGTCCTGGGCCGAAGGATCAGCGACACCGATCTTTATTTCGCCCATTTCCTGGGGCCCGGCGGTGCGGCGGAGTTTCTGAAGGCCCTGGAGCAGGACCCCAACCAAGACGCCTCGGCGATCCTGCCCAACGCGGCCTCGGCCAACCACTCTATCTTCTTTGGCGCCGGTGGCAAGGGACGTAGCCTCGGTGAAATCCATGCCCTGGTGGAGCGGAATATCAAGGCATCCGTGCGCCGTTATGCCTCGGCGGGAAACCTTCCAGAGTTCAACGGCCCCATTCCCCTGCCCCCCGGCACGAAGCCCGACACCATCAACAAGAGCGCCACCCTGGCCGCAGGCCCCGAAGATATGGGCGCGGCAGGAAATCGAAGGGCCTCCCTTCCCCTCCCTCCGGGAACCAAACCAACGCAGACTCCGGAGAATATGGGAACCTGGCGGGAGAGCGGGCGCCAGATGGCTTCGGCCGAGGGGTTGCCCCGGCCCATAGCCCAAAAGCCGAAAGCCGAGAACATGGGGGGCCCCCGTCACCGGCCCACACCGGCTGCCCTTCCCCGGACCCTGGTGGCCGAGGCAGAGGGCACATCCCAATGGAGTGATCAGGCGCTCGCCATCTCCCTGGCGCAGGCCGCTCCCAGTCCTGCGGTGACCGACCCCCGGGAGCAGGCATTCAACGCCGCCCAAGCCTTCGTTCAAATTGCCCAAGCCGGTTACCAATGGAGCCGGGCCGAGCCCTCCGAAGAGGCAGAGCCGATAGACAGCCTGCTCACTCCGGGACTGGTTCAAGCGTCCGTCCGCCAAATCCCGGAGCGTCACATCCCAGAAAGCCAAACGCCCACCACAACCCTGGCAGGAGAGTCCGGCGCAGATTCCCTCACTCTGCACGAAACCGTCCAGACCGCTTCGGCGACCCAGGGGCCCAAAGTGACGGCCGCCAGCGGAGCAGCCTCCTACGCCGTCCTGGCCGTGGTGGAGACCTTCGACCCCAACAAGCGGATCACCTCCTTCACTTCTCCCCTACCCGATCTCAAGGATCAACAGCCCCCGACCGAGGCGGCTGAAACACCCGATTTGGAATCCGAGCCCGACGACACACAAGGGAACAGCTATCCCATGCCCATGGCTGCCCCGGCAAACCCTGTAACTGTCCCGTCCCGTGACCAAATGCCCTCGGTAACGGCCCAAGCCACCGTCGTGGGCTGGTTCCGGCGCATGCTCGGATAGGGCTCTCCTCCTGCTTCCCCCCTTTTTTCGCACTGCCAGAAAATCTCCTTTGCAAAATATTCGCAATCTTTGTAGGGTTAGTAAAGTTGCGATTAAGTCGCGGTTCCGATCAGCAAACCGTCCCGGCGATAGGGAGAGAGCCCCATGGCGACACAGACGACTTTTGATGGCGTTGGCCTGACTCTGGCTGATTTACACCCTGGAACAGCCGTAACCGTCTCCCGCATTGATGGGGACCGCCGGGCCACCCGTGACCTCGCCGACCTGGGTGTCCGTGTGGGAGGAGATTTGACGGTCATCCGTCGCCTCGCAGGCGGTGCGGTCGCCGTCCGGAACGGCGGCATGACCGTAGCCATCGGCGGAAGCTTGGCACGCCGTGTTATGGCCGCCCCCGCCTGACCCCCCACAAGGTCTCCCCCCTACAAGGTCTGCCCCCTACAAGGTCTGCCCCCCAAAAGGCACATCGATAATGGAGAGGGCTCCATGGAGCCAACGACCATCGAACAGCCCCTTCCCCGTTTCGTTGCGCTCATCGGTCCGCCGAATGCGGGCAAAAGTACCGTCTTCAACCGCTTGACCGGCGCCAACCAACGGGTTGGCAACTTTCCCGGCGTGACCGTGGAGCGCAAGGAAGGCCGCTGCCGCCTGCCCGATGGCCAACGCATTGGCATCATCGACCTGCCCGGCCTCTATTCCCTTGCACCGCGCGAAAACGATGGGGGTCTGGACCACGCCGTGGCACGGGACTACCTGGCCACCGGAGAAGCCGATCTGGTCCTCAACGTGGTCGACGCCACCCGGCTGGAGCAATCCCTTTACCTCACGGTCCAACTTCTGGAGCAAGGCCTGCCCTGTGTGGTCGCCCTGAACATGATGGATGCCGCCGAGGCGGAAGGGCTGATCCTGGACGTGGAGGCCCTGTCCGACCGTCTGGGCTGCCCGGTGGTCCCCCTCTCCGCAGCCAAGGGCCGGGGCATCGACGCCCTTAAGGCCTTCCTTGCCAATCCCGTCGGCCCCACGGACCGCGCCCCCGTTGCCCATCTCCACGCCATCGAAGAAGCCATCGCCCAGTTGGAGGAACAGCTCGCCCTGCACCCCCTTGAAGATCGCCCCCTCCGCTGGACGGCGCTGGCCCTCTTGGAGGGAGACCCCGGCCTGCTCGACCACCTGCAAGAGCCCCTGGCCACGGCGCTTGCCAGCCAGATCAAGGCCGTGCGGGCCGAAGAAGAGGGAGAGGACCCCGATAGCCTGATCGCCGATGCCCGGTTCGAAGCCGCCCATGGCCTTGCCACCTCCGTCTCCACGCGGAACGAATCGGTAAAGACGGTGGGGTCCACGGACCGGATCGATTCCCTGGCGCTCCATCCCCTGTTGGGCGTCCCCCTCTTCCTGCTGGTGATGTATGGCCTGTTCACCTTCACCATCAACCTGGGCGGAGCCTTCATCGACTTCTTCGACATCGCGGCAGGCGCCCTGTTCGTCGATGGTCTGGGGCACCTGATGGGCTTGCTCGGCGCCCCCGATTGGGCGCGGGTGATCCTGGCCGATGGCCTGGGCGGCGGCATCCAGGTCGTGGCCACCTTCATTCCCATCGTCGGCGCCCTGTTCCTGGCCCTCACGGTCATGGAGGACAGCGGCTACATGGCCCGGGCGGCCTTCGTCATGGACCGGGCCATGAACCGGATCGGTCTGCCGGGCAAGGCGGTGGTACCACTGATCGTCGGCTTCGGTTGCAACGTACCTGCGGTCATGGCCACCCGCGTCCTGGAACGGCCCCGGGACCGGATCCTGACCATCGCCATGGCCCCCTTCATGTCCTGCGGCGCCCGATTGGCCGTCTACGCCCTGTTCGTCGCCGCCTTCTTCCCCACCGGGGGGCAGAACGTGGTCATGATGCTCTATCTGGTGGGCATCGGTGCGGCCATCCTGACCGCTCTGGTTCTCCGCCGCACGCTGCTGACCGGCGAGGGCGCCCCCTTCATGATGGAGCTGCCCACCTACCGCATGCCCCGGCTTCGCGACGTTCTGATCCATGCCTGGACCCGACTGAGGGTCTTTCTTTTGGAAGCGGGGCAAGTGATCGCCCTGGTGGTCATGGCCCTGAACATTTTGGGCGCCTTGGGCACCGATGGCCGCTTCGACCATGCGGGGGATGACAGCTCCCTGCTAGCCCAGGTCTCCCAAGTGGCCACCCCCCTGTTCCACCCCATGGGACTGAGCGATGACAACTGGCCCGCTGTGGTCGGAATCGTCACCGGCCTGTTCGCAAAGGAAGCCGTGGTAGGCACTTTGGATGCCCTCTACAGTCCGGCCGGCCAAGGAGAGGGGGACGCCTTCGACCTGGGGGCAGCCCTGTCTCAGGCAGCCGCAACGGTACCCGAGAATCTTGCGGGCCTCGCCGCACTGCTGACCGATCCCCTGAACCTGGGCAGCCTGGACGACCCAGGTGTCAAAGGCGGGGATACGGAGGGCGGAGGTCCAACCATGACCGCCCTCGCCCGGGGCTTCGACGGGGCTTTGGGGGCCATGGCCTATATGCTGTTCATCCTGCTTTATGTACCCTGCGTGGCCGTATTGGGCGCGATTCGGCGGGAAGCCGGTTGGGGGTGGACAAGCTTCGTCGCGGGCTGGACCCTGGGGTTGGCCTATGCGGTCGCCACGGTCGTATATCAGGCGGGAACCCTCTCCCGGCATCCGCAAAGCAGCAGCCTTTGGATCGGCCTGATGGGGCTTCTGGTGGTTGGCGCCATCGGCCTGATGGCCTATTTCGGTCGGCGCCTGCGTCCGGAAATGGCCACCGTTGGCGCAGCCTGGAGGGCAAACCGATGATCTTGCGAGACTTGAAAGTCCACCTGCGCACCCGGGGCGAGGCGACTCTCTCCGATCTGGCCCGGGACCTCGACAGCGCACCGGAAGCGGTCGAGACCATGCTGGATCACTGGATCCGCAGGGGTCAGGCGGAAAAGCGGATGGGTGCCTGTCACAAATCCGGCTGTTGCTGCGCCACAAAACAGGCAACGGTTTACGCCTGGGTGGGGAAATAAGGTCTTTTATTCGGGCTGACGGTCTTCTGTCTTCGCCCCTTTCAAACCTTCTCGCGCAAGGCCATCCCGATAGGCGTTCAATCGATCCATCTCCTGGGCATCGAAAACGCCATCCAGAACCTCCAGATCCTGGGCCCCCTCGGCCAGTCCCTGGGTGATGGTCGCGGCACCATCGGTGTGCTCCAGAAGGGCCGCGACCAGACGTTCTGGCCGCTGGACCATCCGACCAAAAACACCCCCAGTCCGCCAGAGGTCCGGGGCACTGCTTCCCCAGGGGCGCCAGACCAACAGTTGCGCCCCCCGCCCCTGGATCCGTTCGACCAAGGCGGCCAAGGTAGAATCCCCCGCCCGAACCAAAATCCGGTCCACACCCTGAACCAACAGACCTTCCAGCAAGGCCAGGGCATCATCCTGCTGATCGGCGAGAAAATCGGACCCACCATCCTGGGGCCGAACCACATCGACCTGAATCTCCTCGACCGCAGACCGGGCCCCCTTTTCGAAGGACTGCCCGACAGCGCCATCCGATGCCATATCCAGGAAGGCCACATGCTTGGTCGCGCTGGTCAAAGCCGTGGCGACACCACCGAGGGCTCCCAGTTCCCAATCCCGAAACCCCAGACTGGACAGGCGCCCCTGGCCCTGGCCCTGGGACGTCGAGACGCGCGCTTGGGCATGGGTTTCCACAAAGGCAAGATGGCTGTCGGGCCGGGCCTCAGAGATCGCCAAAGCGGCGGCGCGTTGGGTGGCACCCTCGACCAAAATGGGGGACCACCCCTGGCGGGCGAAACGGCCGATGACCTGAGCAGCCTCCCCTTCCGTGACCCGATCCAGATAAGCCACGGGACGCTCCGTCTTGGTCTCCAAGGTCTCAAGCACGGATACCAAGGCAGAGACCGGCCCCTCTTGGTGACGATCCCCCCCGGCAACCAAGGCGAGTCCCTCCAGGGCCAGCCCGGATCCACCCTTGGCTTCGGACCCCGCCTTCTCCGCTCCAGGACCACTGATCCCCTGGTACAGCCAGATCAAAAGCACCACGACGGCGAAGAGGAATCCGATGATGGGATTGAAGCGCATGAACATCCCCCTGGGTTCGCTTTTTATGCGCCCCAGGGTAAACGCCTCTTGCCGAAAGGTGTTGAAAAAACGGACAGCTCTGCTCTAGAGCGGAATGAGGAAAAGTGTGTGCGGTTTTCCGTCTCATTCCGCTCCAACTATATGATTTAGATCACGTTTATGAAATCAGGTCGGACAGACCTGATTTCATCGTGATCTAAGGCCGTTCGCCCTTAGCCAAGCGCGCCTCGATATCCTCGATCACACCGGGCAAATTTCCCAGGCCGTCGATGACGTAATGGGCGCCCGCCTCCACCAGAGGGTCGGCGGCCTTGGCACGCAAGGCCTCCTGCTCCCCCGGGCTCAGGGCCAGCCAGTCCGCGTGGGTGATGCCCACGCCATTGCCCGTGGCGGCCACGCCAACGGACCAGAGCCCCGCATTCCGACCCGCAGCCACGCCAACGCCGGTGTCATCCACCTTGACGCAGGCCCAGGTGGGAGACAGCTCCAATTCCAACAGCTGTTTGTAGATCAGGAAAGGATAGGGCCGCCCCAGTCGGGTTTCCCCGGCGCAGGCCATGGAATCGGGCTCGTATCCCTTGGCCTTGGCCACGGGGGTTAGTTGGTCCATGACCAGCCGGGGATAGCCGGTGGTCGACCCGATCTTGATCCCCCGTCCCCGCAACCAAGCCACTGTGTCCAGGGCGCCGGGGATGGGGTCGGCGTATTGGGCGACCACCTCCGCCTGACGGGGGGTGAAGGCGGCATAGATGGCATCCACATCCGCCCCCGTCCAGGGCGCGCCATGTTTGGCGGTCCAGGCCTCGGTGATCTCAGGCAGGGAGAGGATGCTTTTGATATGATCCCACTTGGCCATGCCCATGGGTCCCCGGGCTTGGGGCTGGGTCACGGTGATCCCGAATCCAGCGAAAGCCTCGATGAAGGTCTGAGCGGGAGCCATGCAACCGAAATCGACGACAGTACCCGCCCAATCAAGGATGACACCGGCAACGGTGGTTGGAGTCTTGGTCATAAGAGGAGGCTCCGCTTTCAAGCCGGAATGGGGGCGGCGGCAAGGGCCGCCGGGTCGGGGGAGGCATCGGTGACGCCCAATTCGGTCAGGGCCTCGCCCATGGCGGCGACAACGGCGTTCATCTGTTCGGGGAAGACCTGACCGATACAGCCGACCCGAAAGCTCTCCACCTTGGTCAGTTTGCCGGGGTAGAGCACAAACCCCCGCCTCTTCACCGCCTCATAAAACGCGGGGAAGGAAAACTTCGGATGGGCCGGACTATGGAAGGTAACGATGATCGGGCTCCGCCACCGGGAATCCAACAGGGGGTGGAACCCCTGACGTTCCAGGCCCGTGACCAGGATATCCCGGTTATGGGCATAGCGGGCATGACGCCCCAGCAGTCCGCCCTCCTCCAGATATTGGTCCAGGGCCGCGTCCAGGGCCACCACCACATGGGTTGGCGGCGTGAAGCGCCATTGACCGGAGGCCTCCATGGCGCGCCATTGGTCATGAAGGTCCAAGGTCAGGGAATGGGCCTGCCCCTCTGCCGCCTCGAGGACGCTGCGCTTGACCAGGGCCCAACCGAAGCCCGGCACCCCTTCCAAGCATTTATTGGCACTGGCAACGACCGCATCGAAAGGCAGGCTTCGGGCGTCAATGGACAGGGCACCAAAGCTGCTCATGGCGTCGATCAAAAGGCGCCTCCCATGCTTGGCCACCACTTCGGCGATGGCCCGCAGGGGGTTGAGAATGCCCGAACTGGTCTCGCAATGGACCAGGGCCAGATGGGTGATCGCCGGGTCATTCGCAAGGATGCGATCGATCTCTTCCGGCGTGGGGGGCAGGTAATCGCCCTTGTCCAGCGGCACCACGGCCCGCCCCATCACCGTCAAGCTTTTGACCATCCGCTGCCCATAGGCCCCGTTCATGGGCACCAACACCTTGCCGTCCCGGGGCACCAGGGTGCCCAGCATAGCCTCGACGACAAAAGACCCACTGCCCTGCATGGGTACGCAGACGAAGGGATCTTCAAGCGCCCCGCCGCCGATGATATCGACAAGACGGCTACGGATACGGGCGGTCACCGCCTTGAAATCCCCATCCCAGGAGCCCCAATCGCGCAACATTGCCTGCTTGGTCCGGTCGGACGTCGTCAAAGGGCCTGGGGTCAGCAGATAGGGATCCCGAAGGGGGTGCGAGACAGAGGGCGAAGACAGTGACGTCATGGCGGACACACCTGAGGGGCCAGAGAGCGAAAGAACGAATTTGGTTTATGGCGAGCGCGGGTCCATTCGTCCAATCCCTTGTTTGTATTCTATGCATAGGTTTTACCTATATCATGGGCCGCTTACACTTTTCCTGCAGGCCCAAAAGGGAGTCTCCATAGGAACCGTCAGACCCAATAGACGTTAAGTTCGTTGGAGCGAAGCAGATAGGAGGGGGATATCCGGTCGCCGATCAGTGTGACGAACAGCACTTCTCGGAACTGCCCGACCGCGATATCCTTGATCCACTCACTTTCACTAGGGGACATTCCCATGAAGACCCAAACCCGTCTTTTCGGAGCCGCATTAGCCGCCATGGTCCTGGGTGCATGCGCCGGCCACACGCCAGTCATCGACCACCGCACCTCCAACAAGACCACAGCACAGTATGAACGCGATTTGGCGGAGTGTCAGGCCTACGCCGATGAGCGTGGCTTCGCGGGAGATACGGCCATAGGCGCCTTGGGTGGTGGAGCCCTGGGTGCAGCCCTCGGCGCTGCCACAGGCGCGGTGTTGGGCAGCCCGGGAACGGGCGCAGCCCTGGGCGCCGCAGTCGGAGGCATCGGCGGTGGCGCAGGCATGGGCACCAACGCGGCTCTGGAACAAAAGCGCATCATCAACAATTGCATGCGCAACCGGGGTTACGACGTACTCGAGTAAAACCCCGTCGGGTCCATCCTTGAATAAGGCCCCGTCGGGTCCATCCTTAAATAAGGCCCCGTCGGGTCCATCGCAAATCCTGTGGCAAGGGGCGTTTCGCAAGGCTGCGGGCGCCCTTTTTGGTGCTCCCTCGCCCCTTGCCCAGGCTCTCTCACCGGACGACGAAGGCCTTTTGGAAAGTCGGCGCCACCGCTGTCAGATCTCGGGCGGCCTCGGCGAGAAGCCTGCGATCGAGGGATGGCACGTTCCCCTTTCGCTCGGACAGATGGGCCAGGGCCCGCGCCGCCGCCAAGGGATCGCGACCGACCCGCCGCAACCGCTCGCGGGCCAGAAACAGGGCGCGCCGTGACCCCGCTTCCCTTTCTTCTCCCCCTTCCGCTTCAGGCAGCCCGTCCAAGTGCAGGATCACGCGTCCCAAAAGAAGGATCGTGAAGCCCACTTCCATGGCCTCCTCCCGCTCCATCCCCGTCTTCTCCGCCCAGCGGGCCAAGCGCAACACCCGGTGGTGAAGCCGAGCCCACCAATGGGCCGCATGGCGTCCCACATCTGCTCGAGCAGCCATGGCCTCTACCTCGCCCACCAACATGACCAACAAGGAACGGAACCGCCGGTGGGCGGTAACGGGAAACAGCGTGCGATAGCCGACCAGCGCGACAACCGGTCCCAGAACCACTGCCAAGCCAGCCGTTGCCCCACCAACAAATTGCCCCGTCAATGGCCAAGCAGGATGCAGCAACAGCAGAAACACCATGTTGTAGTCGAACCCCAGGGTTCCGAAGCGGCGATGGGCGAACAGCAGAGCGCCCGCCATCATGAACGGCGCCATCGATAGAATCGCCGCCCCTTCTCCCCCCAGGTGGGGCCACACCAACCAGCGGCAGGCCAAGGCCCCCAGGACCCCCAAGATCTGACCGACCACCACGAACCGGATAAAGCCCACCGGATTGTCCATGGCCGAAAAGACCGTGATCATGATCGCCACGCCAAGGGTGAGAAAGCCCCCCACACTCCACCCGGTCACCTGCCAAATCGCCCCTGCGGCGAAGGTCGCGGCCAATGCACGCAATCCCGCCTCCCGCGCCCCCACCCAATCCCGGTGGGTCCGGGTGGCCGGCAAGGAAGACGCCTCCGACGCGGTCCCCTCTTGCACCGGAATCGCCTCGCCGAGGACATCCCGTAGGGTGGTCAGGACGCTCGCCAGTGCGGGGCGCCCGGTCGTCGCCTCAATCGCCCGGGACAAGGCCCTGTCCAACCGCCCCTCCTGCCCGTCCCACTGGCCCTCTGCCAAAGCCTCCGCCGCCTCCCGCAGGGCTTGGGCGATCGCCCGAACATCCGCGCCCACAGGAGGGCGGCGCATCCATGGCAGCAGGGCCACCAGGGCCGAAAGCAGGCGGCGGATCCACCGGGCCTTCCCCCGACCGCTGGGCGAGCCCGCCGTCTGCGCATCCAGTGTTTCCTCCATGGCGCCCATTTCGGCGAGCAGACCATGGGCCCGGCGAGTCTCTTCCCCCTGGCCCGAAGTCAGGGCATCGGCGAAGTCGGACAGGACCTCCCCGGCCAACCGTCGTCCCCGGCGCCGAACCGCATCGGGATCGGTCTTTTCCGACAGAAGCCAACCCAAGACCAAGGCCAAAACCACGCCCACAAGCACCGTGGCCATGCGATCAAGCCCCGTATCCACCAGGCTTGTCGATTGGGGATCGTGAAGCAGAGTGACCATAGCCGCTGAATAGCCCGACAGCATCACGCCATAGGACAGGAAGCCCCGGACCAGATTTCCCAAACCCGCGCAGAGACCGATCCACAGCGAGAGGCCAAGGACCAGAATCCAGGTCGATCCGTCCGAAGCCACCAGCAACAGAATGCCGAAAACCGCCCCCACGACGGTCCCCAGGAAGCGGTTCAGGCTTTTTTCAAGCAAGTGTCCCCTCAGGGGTTGGGAGGCAGCCCAGACACTCATCCCCGCCCATTGGGGATGCCCCAGCCCAAAGGCCCAAGCCAGGGCGACGGCCAGGAAGGCAACCACGGCGGTTCGCCCGGTGAAAGCCAACCGATCCCGATCAAAGCCCAAGCGATCAAGGATATGGGGCCGCGTCGGGGCGAGAGAAGATCCCCAAGTCATCGGTCTCCCTCCATCGGCTCACGATAGGCCAGGATCCGCCTGTCGAGGCGGTCCAACAGGGTCACCAGAATCATGATTTCATCGTCATCAAAACCGGCAAGCAAATCGCCTTCTACCGCATCCACCGATTGCTGGATCCGCGCGACCTTCGCCTGTCCCTCCGCCGTCAAGGATAGCCGGTTGGCGCGACGATCGGCGGGGTCCTGACACCGGACCACCAGATCCTTGTCCACCAGGATATCCACCAAGCGCACCAGACTGGAGCCGTCCAGCCCGATCCGGGCCGCCAGCGCCTTTTGCGAGAGGGGCTCGCCCGCCCGCGCCAGATGGAGCAAGGGAGCCCAGGTGGCATCGCTTAAACCGTCATGGGACAGGCTGGCATCGACAACGGCGCGCCACCGGCGGGCAACACCGACAAAAAGCATGCCCAGGCGGACACGGGGAGAGAGGGGATGTTTCATCATGGCAGAACCATGCCATTCAATTAATTTGAATTCAAATTAATTTGTGCACCGCAACCACTCTCGGGGCTCTGCCCCGACCCCCGCCGGGGCCTGAGGCCCCGGTCCCCCATTCCTTTTCACAGAATGGAATCAAAGGGTCTGGAGTGAAATTGGATCAGCTTGAGTCAAGCTAGCCCAGTTTCACTCTGTTTATAGAGCTTGGGGTCTGTTGGGATGGACGGCCCCACTGGCATCGTGTGCCATGATTAGGTCGTTGAAATCCTCAATCAGGAGCCGTCCGCCATGCAGTATAAACGTATAGCCATTGACACTGCGAAGAATGTTTTCAGCACTCATGGAATTGACGAGCACGACAAGGTCTCCCTGCCGCTCTCGACGCGGAGTTGAGCAAACAGCACAAACAAAACACCACCAGTCAGGCACTGGATACGATCCCGGGGTTCGGGCGCTTGCTGTCTTTGACCTTGGCACTCCACGTCGATCCAGCGCAATTCAAGGATGGCCGCCATTTCGCCAGTTGGGTGGGATTGACGCCAAAACCAAAATCGCCAGGGGGAAAAGTCCGGATAGGCGGCATCTCCCGGGAAGGGTATGAAGGCATCAGGCATTTGCCGGTCGTCGGTGCGATGGCGGTGATCGCCGGTGCCAAACGCAGCGGGAAAGCCCTTTCCCCTTGGCTGACCAAATTGCTGGAGCGTAAGCCGCTTAAGCTGGCCGCCTGCGCCCTGGCAAACAAGATGGCCCGGATCGCCTGGGCCATTATGACGACGGGAGAATGCTATCGAAAGCCTGACCTTCAGGCTCTCTCGGCAGTCTGATCCCGTCGTCACAACCGGAAGGAAACGCAACAGCCACTTGAGATGATGACAAACGATCTCGGACCGGACACTCCGTTGGCCCCAAAGGCGGTTCATGCCGTGGGTTTGTTTGGAGCCAGTTCGCGGAACCCATCTGGGTCAGCGGTCATGGCACCGCATAAACAGGCCGAACACATGACTACTATCGTTCCTGTCAGAAACTCAAAAAAAGCGCTAGCCTCGCCAAAGAGGGGGAGGGACGGGGCAAAGCCCGTGACGGGAAAGCATCCCCTGTCGTGTACCGTGGCCGCAAAGTGTCTCAACTTGATCTCGGAGCACTATAGATCACGATGGAGTTTGGTCTGATCGACCGGATTCCATCGTGATCTGACAGGGTGTGGAAAAACTCTTTTGTCGTCATCCCCGCGCGCACAGTAATCCAGGCTTTGTGATTTCTTACCGCAAAAGACACGACATCTGCTTTCCCACTTTCACGCCCAAGGCCTGTGTTCCGCCCGCAGGAATGACGCTTGTGGAGCGTTCTCGGACTTTTTCGGCAGCCTGCTAAATTATATGGTTAGAGCCAGCCGACCAGGGAGCAACAGGGACAGGCTTATCCGTGTTCCTCGCCAAAACGCAACAGACAGCCGTCGGGATCCATGACATGGAATTCCCGCATCCCCCAGGGCTTGGTTTCCAAGCTCCGGATCTGCGTCGGCGGCCCCGCACCATAGACCTTATGCCACAAGGGATCGATATTGCGCACGGCAATGTAGACCGCCACCCGAGACCGGGTGGCCCGCAAGGCGGCCATATCCTCGGTTCGCACGAAATGAATCGTCTGGCCATCCAGCTCGACAACGCCGTAACTGTGATCCTCCATCACGAAGACTTTGGAAAAGTTCAGGTAACGCACATAAAAGGCGACGCTGACCATCACATCACGCACCGCCAGGATGGGGCTGATGGAAGCAACTTTCGCTTTAGGGGGCACGCGAGAAGAGTCCTTGATGAGGGGAAAACGTTTCAGATCGCCTTAGAGTGTCTTCGATTTCAGAGAAAGCAAGCGAACGACCTTATCCCTCTTCCCAGGGGCGAATCGGGCGCCCGTCCGTTGCCGATCGGCCTTCGTCCACCTCCCGGTCCACTCCGCTTTCGTGACTGAGGAACATCAAACGCATCAAGCCCCCCGTGACCAGGGCGCCGATCAGGATCGTCAGCCGCAAGGCAATATGACCGTCCAGACTCATTTCCCTATGGGGACCATCTGGAACACCCAAGTGCAGGAAGAGGGAAGCAAGGAGAAGGACCAAGGCCGCCAAAACCGGCAAAGCCAACAGAATCGCCCCCCAGGGTATGGTCCATCCTGGAGAATTACGCCAATCCTTCTCATTCCCGAAACGAGCCATAGGTCCTCCTCCCTTCATTTCGCACCTTTACAGGGGAGATCGTCAAGGAAGAGATCGCATAAAGTGGAAACCGAACGTCGGAAAAGCGCCCCTTACTGCCCTTGCCGGTGGATGCGATATTGCTCGTGGCAGGCTTGGCAGGCCGAAACCAAATCCTGGTAGGCTTGGTTCAAGGCCGCAGAAACCCGGGGATCGGCCGGGCTGGTCACGGTCTCAGCCAACAGAGTAAAACGATGGGCCGCCTTCTTCAGATCCAAGCTTAAAGCTCGGAATTCTGCGGGAATGACCCCAAGGGGTCCCTGTGTTCCAGGTTGCGCCCCTGACAACTCCGGGGCGCCGACACCCTCGACCTGGGACGGCAGCCGGGCGAGTCGCGCCTCGGCCAAGCCCAGATCTTCCGTTGCCGTCCACATGTGATAGCCGCCTTCCTCTCGACTCTCGGCCACACGGGCCGCCTCCCTGTAATCGCCCGTGGCAATGGCTCGGGTCAGCTCCCGCAGATTGGCCATGTTGCTTTTCATCTCTGCCAGAAAGGCGTCATGGCTTTCTTGGGGCAGAGGAATTTCCTCCCGGCTGTCACCTCCACCCAACAAGAACACCGCTGCCAGGGGCAGGGCAAGGAAAGCGGCAAGGGGAAGCAAGCGACCGGATCGTATCATGGCGGGGGGCTCCGTGTTTTCATCCGAAGGTCTCACCTTAACAACCAATGCGTTCATGTTGCATTGATTCATGTCAGTTTGCGTTGCACAACCCTGATTCTGACCCAGGTAAAGCAATCTGGACAGCGCCCCTCCATCCCGGTTAGGCTCAAAACCACTGAGAAACATTATGCGACGCGGTGTTTCCCGCATGTCATCCCTCACATTACAGTCGGAGGTTTTCTTGTCCTCACACGTCCCACCGTCCCACCGTCGATGGCCCGCCAAGACCCTGGCCGCCTTGACCATCGGAGCTTTCGGCTGGATTGCCCCCGCCGCCGCCCATTTTCAGGAACTGATCCCCACGCCACCGCTGGTGAACCAGAATACGGGCGCAACCGTCACCCTGGACATGACCTTTACCCATCCGATGGACCATGGTCCGGTCATGGACATGGGTGCCCCCAAGCGGTTCGGCGTCCTGGTGGACGGGCAGACGACGTCTTTGATGGACCGGTTGGAGTCGATCTCCGTGGAAGGCAAGGCGGCCTATCAGGCCTCGGTGCCGCTGAAGGGCCCCGGTGACCACATCTTTTTCCTGGAGCCCGCCCCCTATTGGGAACCTGCGGAGGGGGTGATGATCGTCCATTACACCAAGGTCGTCGTGGACGCCTTCGCCGCAGACGAGGGGTGGGACGCCATGGTTGGCTTTCCCGTCGAGATCCAGCCCCTGACCCGTCCCTATGGACTGTATACGGGGAACCTGTTCTCCGGCGTGGTCACCCGGGATGGAAAGCCCGTCCCCTTCGCCACAGTGGAGGTGGAATACCGCTCAAACGGCCTGATCGAAGCCCCCGACGAGATTTTCATCACCCAGACTCTGAAGGCCGACGCCAACGGCACCTTCCACTACGCCATGCCCCAGGCCGGCTGGTGGAGCTTCGCCGCCCTGTTGGAGGGGCCGGAGCCCATGGCCAATCCCCAGGGTGACATGGTTCCGGTCGAACAGGGTGCGCTGATCTGGGTGAACACCCAGGACATGCCCCAGCCGAGCACCAATTAAACCGCGACTTCGCGATAGAAAGGTATCCCCGGGAATGCATATCGCCGATGGCATCCTCCCCCTCTCCGTCATTGTCCCGGTCACGGCGCTTGCCGTGGCCGGTGTGGCCCGGGGGCTTCGCGAGCTGACAGAGGACCGCTTGCCCGCTGCGGCCCTGATCGCCGCAGCCTTGTTCGTTGCGGGCATGGTCCATGTCCCCCTGGGGCCAAGCAGTGCCCATTTGGTGCTCAATGGTTTAGGGGGACTGATCCTCGGTTGGGCCATTTTCCCCGTCATGCTTCTCAGCCTGAGTCTGCAAGCGGCCTTCTTCGGCTTCGGTGGACTGGGGGTGTTGGGGGTCAATTGCCTGGTCATGGCGGCCCCCGGCGTCGTCGCCTGGCTGGCCTATCGCTTCCTTGCCCCCCGCCTGGGGACATCCATCACCGCAGGGATCTGCTGCGGCGGGGCGGTGGGGCTCTCGGCCCTTCTGGTTGCCCTGGTGCTTGCCTTGTCCGGAGGGGAGTTTCGGGCCGCCGCCCTCCTCGCCTTTCTTGGCAACCTGCCGATCCTGGTCCTTGAAACCCTGGTGGGCGCAGCAACAGTGGGGCTGATCGGCAAAGTCCGTCCAGACCTGCTGCCCCGCCCCGTGGGAGTCCCGGCATGAAGAGCCTGCGCCCCTGCCTCAAGCTTGTCCCTGCTGTCCTGGTCGCCCTGGTTTTGCTGGTTCCGGCCGCCCAGGCCCATCGCCTGAAACTGTTCGCAACCATCGAGGGGAGCGATATCGTCGGGCAGGCCTATTTCGGCGGGGGGAAATATCCCCAGGGCATGACCATCACCGCAACCGATCCCCAGGGCCAGCCCCTGGGCGAGGCTCTCACCGACGCCGAAGGGCGGTTCCGTTTGCCGATCACCCGAAACGTCGATTACCTGCTGTCCGCAGCCACCGCCGACGGCCACGCGGCCAGTGCCCACGTCCCTCTGGCAGAGCCAGGGGAGAACGGCAAACTCCCCCTGGCAGAGCCAGGAGAGTCTGAAACCGGAAAAGCGGATCAAACGGCCCCGGAACCGGCGCGGGCCAGCGCCGAGTCGGTCGACTTGGACCGCACACTGACCAGAGCCCTTCGCCCCATGGAGGAGCGCATCCAAGCCTTGGAAGAAGCCGTCGGAGCCCGGGATATTCTGGGCGGACTGGGCTATATCCTGGGCCTGTTTGGCCTGGCAGCCTGGCTTTCCGCCCGAAAAAAGGGGTAACGGCACCTCCGTTTCCCCTTTCTGAACATCCCTTATGGTCCCGTCTGGAAAAAGTCTTTAACAGGCGGTGGACAGACTCTTTTGTCGGCATCCCCGTGCAGGCGCTAAGGGATGGCCGTTTCTTTTATTTAGGACTGATCATTTCTATTTCGTCATGCCCGTTTTCACGGGCATGACGATTCTGGAGAGTTCCTGTACTTTTTCCGCTCTAACCATATGATTTAGATCACGTTCATGAAATTCGGCCAAGCAGACCGAATTTCATCGTGCTCTAATGTCCCGAGTGAGAGAGGGCCTTTTCCGTGGCTACGTACTTGCGGCTGCAGTACGGACAAACCACATGGCCGATCTCTGGCTTGATGTGCAAATAGACCGTCGGATGGCCCAAACCGCCATCGCCGCCGTCGCAGGCAACGGCCAAAGAATCGGACGACAGGGTTTCGCTAACAGGAAAAGTGGGAACGTGGGACATCGGATCTCCAATCGTGACCGGTGCGCGCCCGATTTTCTGTCCCCATATGAAGATCAGACCCCATATGAAGACCGGGCAGCGGCGTCCAGGGTATTCACCCCGACCGCGCCGGATGATACCCATTGGCGCCCAAGGCGCAATCCCTAAAGGCGCCCAAGGGCGCAAACCCTAAAAGCGACCGGCACACCTTCGATCACAAACGGCGTCCAAAGCGCCTCCTACTAAGACACCAAAAGGGACGATCCCCTTCCATGACAGCTCCTATGACCGCCTCTTCTTCCTCTTCCCTGATGTCAGCGACCGCCAAATCCGGCGCCCCCGTCTCCGGAGCAGGCTTCCCCGACAACGCCATCGAGATCGAGGGCCTGACCAAGATCTATGGAGGAACGAAGACCGCCCTGAAAGACATCAGCCTGACCATTCCACGAGGTCGGTTTTTCGGCTTGCTCGGCCCCAATGGCGCGGGCAAGTCTACCCTGATCAACATCCTTGCCGGATTGGTGAAAAAGACCAGTGGGCGGGTGTCCATCTGGGACAACGACGTGGACCGGGACGAACGGAATGCCCGTTGCGCCATTGGCGTGGTCCCCCAGGAATTGAACCTGGATCCCTTTTTCTCCCCCCGCGAAGCGCTGGAGGTCCAGGCTGGCATGTATGGCGTGCCCAAGGCCGAGCGGCGGACCATGGAGATCCTTGAGCATGTGGGGCTGGCCGACAAGGCCGATGCCTACTCCCGGACTCTGTCCGGTGGTATGCGCCGACGGCTGCTGGTGGCCAAGGCCATGGTCCATACGCCCCCCATCCTTGTGCTCGACGAGCCCACGGCGGGCGTGGATATCGAATTGCGCAAGCAGCTTTGGGATTACGTCCGGACCCTGAACGCCCGAGGCACCACGGTTGTTCTCACAACCCACTACCTGGAGGAAGCCCAGGAGCTGTGCGACGACATCGCCATCATCAATGAGGGCACCCTGGTCGCCTGTGAACCGACGGCAACCCTGCTCCGTCGCTTGGACAGCAAAAGCCTGAGCCTGCGGGTAACCGATTCTCTTGAGTCCCTCCCCCCTTCATTGACAGCCCTGGGAGCAGAGATCCGCGATGCTCACACCATTAACTTGTGCTACCGTCCCAGTGATACCCAAATCGACAGGATCCTCACCGCCGTTCGAGAGGCTGGATTGACCATCGTCGATCTGACGACCGAGGAAACGGACTTGGAGGATATTTTCCTGCAGCTCACCTCCAAGAAGCGGGTGGGGTAACCCCTCCATGACGGCCCTCGCCCGGCTTCCCGCCCTGGCGGCGCTCTGTCTCGCGCTGTCCATGACTCTACTGTCCGCCTGCGCGAAGACAAGCGAAGAGGATGGGCGGGCCCCGGTCCTGGCCGAGACTCACAGGGAAAGCGGCCCCCCCATGATCACCAATGACAGCCTGAACCTGCGCAATGGCACCAAACTTCCCCTGCGCGCCTGGCTCCCTGCGGAGGAAACCCCGTTGAGGGGTAGTCTGCTGGCCCTGCATGGTTTCAACGACCACGCGGGCGCCTACGAGGTGACCGGCCCGGCCCTGGCGGCCCAGGGCTGGGCCGTCTACGCCCCCGACCAACGGGGCTTCGGACGCACCGCAGAGCGGGGCCGCTGGGTCGGCGTGGACACCCTGGTGGAGGATATCCGCGAGGCCCTGGCCCTGCTGGCCAAGACCTATCCCGACCGCCCCCTGTATCTCATGGGCGAAAGCATGGGCGGCGGTCTGGCCATTGCCAGTCTGACCGGAAACGACCTCGCCGCGCGGGCGGCAGCAGCCCGGGTCTCCGGCGTCATTCTCTCCGCCCCGGCTGTTTGGGCGCGGGAAACCATGCCCTGGCACTACCGGACGGCCCTTTGGTTGTCCTCCCACCTGTTTCCCTGGATGCGGTTAACCGGCAAGGGATTGGACCTGTACCCCAGCGACAATATCCCGATGCTCCGCCGCATCGGCATTGATCCCCTGTGGATCCGGGCCACCCGCATTGACGCCATGGCCGGTGTCTCCGACGTCATGGACCGGGCCCATGACCAAGCCGACGGCCTGACCGTGCCCAGCCTTCTGCTTTATGGCTTGAATGACCAGATCATCCCCGCAAGACCAGTGCGCGACGTGGCCCGGCGCCTCGACGCCCTGGGACCGGACCATCGCCTCGCCATCTATCCCGAGGGGTGGCACCTGCTCTCCCGCGGGTTGGAGGGGCCAAAAGTGATCGGCGACATCGCCCGTTGGCTGGACGATCAAAGCGCTCCCCTGCCCTCGGGCGCGGACCAGAACGCCGCAGCCTTCCTGTCGGGTGACCTGAAATCCTCCGAGGAGCGGGGCGACCACCAATCCCCTTGGACCCGGTGGAACGCCCTGACCGAAGAGGCCCGCAAAAAAATCGAAGCGCAACAGGAAAAACTGGAAAACGATCAGGTCCGGGACCAGCCCTGACGGATGAACAGAACCAGGATCGCCGGGGGAAGACTGACCAAAAGAAGATGACGCAGCCCCAACTCGATGGATTGGCCCAGCAAGAGCACGTCCAGGATCTCCATGATCGCGGCAACGGTCAACACGACACCCGCTGCCCACCATTGAGACAGGCGCAGTCGAAACACCGCTGTGGCCACCAGCAAAATGGTAAACCCGAAAAGGATCAGGGTGGCTTCTCCCCCCACGGGATACCAGCCCAAGACAGCGCCCTTGATCGTTGCATACATCCGTCAATGACTCCTAAAATCATGATTTGGCGCAGAGACTACCCGTCTTCGCTCCCTCGGGAAACCGCTTCAAACAGGTTCTGCAAGCGATCGGCCACATCAACAGCCCGTCCGTCCGCGCGCAGCAGGTGAGCCGGACAGCGGACGCAATCGCTGGCCCCCAGGCCCGGCAGGGGAACGGAGATGCCCTCCATCCCCAAAACCCGCTCCAGCAAGACGCATTCATCGCCCCCTGGGAAGACGAGGGCGCGAACGCTTGCCGCCCGGCTGGTCAAATGGTCCACATGCCAGCGGAGTCCCTTCTCGGGTCGCATGTGTCGCCCAACCCGGGCGGCGATCCCCCCCGGCCCCCGGGCACTTCCGCAATAGACATAGAGCCCCCGAGCCAAGGATCTACCGGGGGCGACATTTTGTGGCGCGGGGACTGCGGCGGTCAAACGGATCAACAGAAGGTAGGCCCCCTTGTCCCGGGGTAAGGTCGCGGCCCGTCGGTGCCAGCGCAGGGGGGCTTTATCGGCGGAGTCCTCCTCCCTAAATGGGGGTGGAAGGCTTCCAACCTCTTCCCTCTTCCTCTTATCTGACAATGGATATTTCCCCCATGGACCTGCGACCCCTCGGCCAAAGCGGCCTTTCCGTGTCCGCCTTTGGCATGGGCACCATGACCTTCGGCGAACAGAACACCAAGGACGAAGCCACCGCTATTCTGGACTTGGCCGCCGAACATGGCGTCACGTTCCTTGACGCCGCTGAAATCTATCCCATTCCCCCCAGGTCTGAAACCCAGGGGGAGAGCGAGCGGATTATCGGTCAATGGATGAAGGACAAAGGGAACCGGAATCACATGGTGGTGGCTAGCAAGGTGGCGGGCCCCACCAACAGCAGCTACCTCCGCGACGGTCCCCTCCACCTGGACGCCCGCAACATCAATCTCGCTGTGGACCGCTCCCTGACAAACCTGCAAGTGGAGGCCATCGATCTCTATTACCTCCATTGGCCCGAGCGCAAGGTGAACAACTTCGGCAAGCTCGACTACGTCCACCGCCCGGAGGAAGAGAGCGAGAGCACGCCCCTGGAGGAGACCATCGAAGCCTTGGGTGCCCTGATCACGGCCGGTAAGATCCGCGCCTGGGGCCTGTCCAACGAAACCCCCTGGGGGGTCATGCGGGCTATCGCCCTCTGCGACGCCATGGGCATTCCCCGGCCAGCCGCCATCCAAAACCCCTATAGCCTGCTGAACCGAACTTTTGAGGTCGGGCTGGCCGAAGTGGCCCACCGAGAGGACGTCCCCCTGGTGGCCTATTCCCCCCTGGCCGGTGGCATTCTGTCAGGGAAATACGCCAATGGCGCCAAACCAGAGGGCGCGCGCCTGACTCTCTACCCCCAACGCTATCCCCGGTACACCACCCCCAGAGCCTCCTTGGGAGCAGACCGCTATGTGGCCCTGGCGCGGGAGCTGGGCGTACCGCCCACCGCATTGGCTGTGGCCTATGCCCTCTCCCGTCCGTTCGTGGCAAGCGCGCTGGTCGGGGCCACGTCCGTGGCGCAGCTGACAGACAGCTTGGCGGGTCTCCATCTGACTCTGTCGGATGAGGCACTAAAGGCCATTGATGTCCTACACGGCAACGCTCCCAACCCGGCGCCCTAGGATATTCCGAGGTCAAGTTGGGCCGTGTCGCGACCAAGGTACACGACAGTGTCTCGTCTTTTTTGGGCGATAGCCCAAGCCCATTTGGGGGCAATGCCCCCAAACCCCCCTTTTTTTTATGACCTGGGGTCTGGGGCCTTTCGGCCAGTAAACGCTCGGGGTCTGGGGCCTTTCGGCCCCAGTGGGGGACGGGGCAAAGCCCCGTGGCGGGAAGCCATCCCCTGTCGTGTACCCAACTTCGCCTCAAAGAGGCTCTAGGAGTGAGCTTTTAGCCATTCACCTGGAATCCGTACTTCTCGAAGATCGCCTTGGCCTCTGGACCCTTCAGGTACTCCAAGAAGGCCCGGACCGCATCGTTATCATGGGGCGCGATGACCGCAACCGGATAGGTGATCGGCTTATGGGAGCTTTCCGGAAACAGGGCCGTAACAACCACCCCATCTGAGATCGCCGCATCGGTGGAATAGACGATCCCCAGGGGGGCTTCGTTCCGCTCCACAAAGGCCAAAGCCGCACGCACATCGCTGGCCGGGGCCAATTTGTCCGCAACGGACTCCCAAAGACCCAGCTTGGTCAAGGCCTCCTTGGCGTAGATCCCGGCGGGCACATGCTCCGGGTCACCCAAGGACAGGCGCCCCTCTCCCAAAGCTCCGGCCAGATCCGTTTCCGAGGAAATCTCGGTCAACGAGAAGGACGCGTCCTTGGGAGAAACAAGCGCCAGTCGGTTCCCCAGAAGGTCCACACGGCTCCCTTCTGCGATCAAATCGCTGTCCTCCAAGTAGTCCATCCACTTCTCGTTGGCCGATAGGAAGATCCCAGCGGGGGCGCCTCGCTTGATCTGCTTGGCCAGGGTGGAAGAAGAGGCAAAAGACGGCGTCGCCTTAACCTCACCCAGGCCGTTGAAAGCCGCAATGATCTCGGTCAGAGCATTGGTGGTGGAGGCGGCGGCGTACACGAAGATCTCTCCAGTCCAGTTCGACCCATCTCCGGCCCAAGCCAATCCAGTGACGGCGGACAAAGGTGCGATGGCAACACCAAGACCGACAAAGGCCTGACGCATGACCCGCTTGGCAAACCCTGTGATTGAATATGTCATAGAAACTTCCCCCTAACCCGGTGAACGATGGAACGAACGCATAGCCCCACTTGTGCACGCTTGTGCTTATGCGTAATCGTATACAGGTATTCCCGGAAGGAGGTCAATGGGTCAAAACCCATGACCTGTTTCCTGTTGGCGGCGGGAAATGCGGACTGCGGGATTTTCCGCGATGAAGTGGCGTTCGCGCCCCGTTCGCGTCGTCCGCCTCTGTCATCGCCTTTCGCTGTCTGCCAATGGCAGGGTCACGGTGAAGCGGCTTCCCTTGTTCAGCTCGGAGTCCAGACTCAGGGAACCGCCGTATTTTTCAGCGATCTTCTTACAGATTGCCAGACCGATCCCGGTCCCTACCGTGCGGCCAGCCGAAGCCCCCCGCTGGAAGGGCTGGAAGACCCGTTCCTGCTCTTCCTCGGCAATTCCCAAACCATTGTCCGCGACAACCAAAATGCAGTCTGCTCCCTCGACCCTGGCGCTCACATCAATCTGCGGGGGCCGATCTGGATCTTGATATTTGATGGCATTGCCAATGACGTTCATCAGCAGACGGGCCAAGGGCAGCCGGTTTCCCATGACCATGGGAAGCGAACCATGGACCGTAATCTCGGCACCCGCGTCCCGGATCGCGACGACCAGATGGGCCTTGGCTTCTTCCAAGACCTCCTCAAGGTTGACCGGTTCCGGTTCCAGCCCCCCCCTTCCGGCCCGGGAGTATTGCAACAAATCCTCAATCAACTGACGCATCCGTTTCGCCCCATCCTCGGCGAAGTCGAGGAAGGTCGTAGCGTCGTCGGTCAGAACGGGCTTCATGCGCCGCCGAAGAAGGCTCAGATAGCTGGTGACCATGCGCAAGGGTTCCTGGAGGTCATGGGACGCCACATAGGCAAACTGCTCCAGGTCCCGGTTTGACTGGTCCAACCGCTCCAGCAGATTCTTGGTCTGGACCTCGGCCTCCTTTCGGTCTGAGATGTCCACCTGCACGGCGACATAGTGAATAATCGCGCCCAGGTCGTCTTGCACACCCGATATCGCCATGTCGACCCACCATTCCCGACCATCCCGGGTCCGGTTGATCAGTTCCCCCCGCCAGCAGCCTCCGCCCTTGATGGTCCGCCACAGGTCGGCAACCACATCCGGATCGGTTCGATCACCCCGCAGCATACTGGTGTGCTGGCCGAGAACCTCCTGGCTGGCATAGCCCGACAGCCGGGTGAAGCTTTCGTTGACGTATTCAATCCGGCCCTGCGTGTCGGTCACGATGACCGCTGCGGGGCCCTTATCCATAGCCTGCTCCAGAACCCGGATCCGGGCCTGCATCCGCAGCCGCTGGATAACCATGGGCACAAAGATCAGGGTTGCGATGGTCAGTATTGCCAGAAAAACAACCGCTCCGAAAAGAACGACACTCTCACTTCGACGCCAGTCGGAGAGAATGCGTCCGTTGGTCCGCCCCACATAGACCACCAGAGGATAGCGGTTATCCCGCCACCAACTCACCCACCCCTGGTCGTTCTGGAAAGGCACATCCATGATCTGCCGCCCAAAGGCTGCGGTGTTTGCCAAGCCCGCCAGAGAGGGGGAGAGCGGCACGTTCCAAGGCCTGTTCGTCCGATCAAGGGGCAAGGCGGCCAGAAGATCGCCCTCCACCCCGTAGAGACCGGCGAAATCTCCGTCGAGATCGCGCCCCCCGACGGTCAGGGCCTCCATGAAGCCCTCCAGGATAGCCCCTGGGCTCAAGGCCGCAATCAGCAGCCGATCACTCCCGTCGCTCAAGGGACGGGCCGCTGGAATCACCCAAAGCCCTGGCAACGTTGGCGTCTTGATATCGGGACCGAGGAACCGACCCGGGATAGCGCGGCCAATCACAAGACCAACCACATTGGTATCGGCCAGACGGGCACGCTCCAAGCCAAGGTCCTTCAGAGACGGCAAAGAGCCGCCGGTCTTTGCGGAATCAAACAGCAAAACTCCCTTTTTATCCGTCAACAGGATCTGCCGGACATGGGGCGTAAAGCGCAGAACCCTGTCCGTCGCCTCGTTCAAGGCCCGCTGCATGGCCGCGGGCCCTGCGGCGGAGGCCGCAACCACTTCGTCATCCAGAATAGCCAGCGTGGCTTCCACAGCCTGAAAGGTCCGCGCCGTGCTTTGCCCCATCAGGGCAACCTTGCTGTCCAGACGTTCCCCGGTCGCGCGATCGTTCTGCCGCCAACTTCCCAACAAGCCGACGCCCGTCAAAACAACAACAGCAGATAAAAAAATTCCGGCCCCCAAAAGCGTGACCGTCGTCGGGCGATCCAATTTTTCCTTCCGTTGTTTCATTGAATATGATCGACTAATTTAGGTTGAACAACACCAATAGGATGCAGACTTCTGAAGGGAAGGCCAAAGATCCAATAGTCTAACAGGTTACGGAAAAAGTCCGAATATCCTCTTTGTTCGTCATTCCCGCGAACACGGGAATTCAGATATGGTGTTTCAATGGACTTAAAGACACAAAACCCGGATCCCCCCTTGAGCGAGGATGACGGAAAACGAGGTTTCCCACATCCAGGGAGATCTAAATTACCAGGATCCAGTCGTTAAACCTGCTTCGGATATGTGCAGAAGGGCTGTAAAATAAAATGTCACTCCGTTTCAATGCACTCGCTATTTTCATCGGCCTTTTTCTCGGATCGACCGTCTCCGTTAACAGTGCCCAGGCTGTGGGGCGGTTAGAGCAAATACACCGGCGGGGCCTGCTGCGGGTCTGTGTTTGGCCGGAATATTTCGCCATTTCCTATCGGAATCCCCATACGGGAAAACTGGAAGGCTTTGACGTGGACATGGCCAAGGCCCTCGCCAAGACTCTGGGTGTGTCGATCCAATTCGTCGACAGCTCCTTCGCCGACTTGATCAAGAATATGACCAATGACGCCTGCGACATCAGCATGCATGCGGTGGGCATACGACCGGACCGGGCTGAATATATGGACTTCTCCGACCCTGTTTTGCGCAGTGGAATCTATGCCATCGCCTCGCGGACCAGCAGCCTTGTCTCCCGTTGGGCGGATATCGACCAACCCGGTCACGTGGTCGATGTCCTAAAGGGCACCTTTATGGAACCCGTCATGCGCGAGATCTTGAAGCATGCCCATCTAAGGGTCGTCAAAACCCCCAAGCAGCGGGAGTTGGACGTGGAAAGCGGTCGGGCGGATGTGTTCATGTCTGACTACCCCTATGGACAGCAGATGCTCAACCGAACCTCCTGGGCGGTCCTTCTGGCGCCCCCCCGTCCACTGGCGCCAACCCCTTACGCCTATGCCGTGCCCAAGGGTGAACCGGAGTGGCTGGCCCGGGTCAATGCCTTCGTCCGAACCACCAAAATGGATGGCCGCCTTGCCGCCTTCGCCAAGGCCCACGACCTATCACCCATCGTGGCAGAATAGGAGATCCGCCTCCGTCACCGGCAGGGGAGCAGGCCCCTGTCGAGATGAACCACGTCCCCCTGAATGTCCCGGCCCACGTGAAAGACCTCCTTGAACCCTCGTTCCCGCGCCTGGGTGAACGCGAGGGTCCGCTCACTCTGCGAGCGGGTCAGCCACCTTTGCTCCCGGCTTCACCGAAAAAGGTCCGCTCCCAATTGCCCGGCCATGTGGTCGGAACAGGTCCGGGCTTGCCTTATCGACGACTGTAGGCGCCTTTCCTTGGATTGGCCCGAACGGGAGCGGCAAAGGTGACAGCTTATACCACCGGCCCTAACTGATGACCGCTTTTGCATATTGCCTTGATGTGATTGATCGGACGGCTTTTTGATCGTTTGCGACGAAGTTCCATGCCTCGCAGCATCGCTCGACGATTTCGTCATAGGTGTCAAAAACGGAGATGGCGAGTTTGTTGGCGCGTAGATAAGCCCAGACGTTTTCGATGGGATTTAATTCGGGAGCGTATGGCGGCAAAGGCAAGAGTGTGATGTTTTTGGGCACCTTGAGTGCTTTGGCGCCACGCCACCCGGCTCCATCCAGCACCAGGATCGCAGCGGTTGTGGAAGCCGTCGAGGCCCTCTTCATTGTAACGATGGACCCAGTCTCGAAGCGTTTGACGGTCCATGCCGCAAGTCTCCGCCGCCGACTTGCGGTCCGCCCCCTCCAAAACCAGAGCGATCGCCAATATGCGGCGGGCAGCATCGCCATCCGAGGTCCGCGACGCCGCTCTGCGGAGATCCTTCACCGTCAAATCCGTTCGAGTTATCGCGACAACCATGGCTCCCTCCTTCTGACTCAAGGAAGGGAATCACAATCCAAACCGCCTGGGAATCTCCGAGCCGCCCCAACGAGTCATAATCAAGGGCCTTTGGTATTATTCGGAGCAGCGCAAGAAGGACGGTTGGGCGCGGGAGGTCTTCACCGGCATGACCAAGGGGACCGAGAGTAATCCGAGATCAAGTTGGGTCGCTTTGCGACCCAACTTGATCTCGAAGATACTCTAAAATCTATATAATGAGAGTGAAACGGGGCCAGCTTGACTCAAGCTGATCCCGTTTCACTCTATGACAAACAGGCGCTGATCCACCGGGTCTCGACCCTCACCGCAGGCGGCGACCTGAGCCTGACAGCGACCCAGGAGGACCTTCTTCTGCAGGCGGCGAAGCTGACGGGGGCGAACGTCTCGCTGACCTCGGAGCAGGGCCGGATCATCCTCCAGGCGGTGAAGGACCGGGTGATCGAGGCGAAGAGCAAGTCGAGCGGGAGCCAGTTCTGGACCTACGACCTGAGCAAGGGTCATGACGACGAGACGGTCCGGATGGTGGAGATCCATTCGGACGGGACGGTGAGCATCGACGGGGCGACCGGCCTATCGGTGGACGACCGGGCCTTCCCGGAGGGAACGCCGGGCGGGCTGGTCGACCAGATCGCGCAACTGTCGCAGGCGCCGGGGCTGGAGTGGATGGCGCAGGTGCGCCAGATGCCCGGCGTGGACTGACACGCCATCGAGGAAGCACACAAGGCCTGGAGCGAGGAACACCAGGGCCTGGGCCAGGGCGCCAAGGCGATCATCGCCATTGCCATTGCCAGCATGGGCGCGGGCGGAGTCTTGTTGGCTCCCGGGATGGCGGTGGCCTCGACGGCAGGTCTGGCGGGGACGGCCCTTGCTGCGGCGGTGTCGACCATCGTGCTTCAGACGACCTACAGCATGATCGCCAACCAGGGCGACCTGGGGGCGGTGTTCAAGGAGCTGGGGTCGAGCGCATTCTTGATGCAACCGGCCAGCGCGGTGGTGACAGCGGCTCTGACGGCGGACGTGACCGATGCGGCATTGTCCGAGTTGGACCTGCCGGGTCTGAACGTGGCGGCTTCTGAGCTGAGCTTCGTGGAGCGGCTTGAGCGGGTCGCCCTACAGGCCACGATCCGCAATACGATCGAGTTCGGTTCGAACGTCGCGCTCTTCGGCCAGGATCCCGGGGACGCGGCGGTGTCGCTGGCGCGGAGCCTGGCCGCCGATGTGGTCGGGGCCATGGTGACGTCGGAGCTCGGAGCCCTGTACAGCGGCTACGACGATACGATGTCGGGGTATGTCGGACACAAGATCGCGAGCGCGGCAGTGGGCGAGAGTGTGCAGAATTCTGCACACTCTCAGGTTTCCTGATGCATGCACTCCTCCATGCCGCCAATATCCAGGACCGAGACGGCGGCCTGCGGCTCGCCGTGATTCTCCGCACTCTAGCTCGCTGTAAATCCGAATCCAAAGGTCAGACGAATACCCTTTGCCCATGATTCACCTCCCAAAAAGGAAAGTGAATCACGCTTGGGCCAGCTTGGGAATCCGCTGTTTCACGTTTAGCGCAGATCGCTTTAAATGGTTTCAGGACTCTTCCCGCACGATCCGGCGAGGAAGTTTTTGCGGTTTATGCCAAGCAGGCTTTTCCGCGCCGAAAGGCTCGGCAGCACCTTGGCCGCATCCAAGGAGAGGCGCTTCCAAAGTGCAGTGAGGCAAACTCACCGCACTTCGGTCTGTATTAAGCTGTCCACTTTTTTGGAACAGGATCCCCTTGCGCTGATCGATTAAGCACAAGGACCCAGGCACTATGCGCGGGTGACTCCGCGCGCAGAAAGTCCATCCCGACCAACAAGAAAGGTAAAAACCATCAATAGAATAAGATACATTACTCCCTGAATCGTAATCCTGAATACAATTTCGGCGAAATCTGAATCTGCAAACACAAAATAGCTGGTTGAAAACCCAAAAGCTGCAAAATAATTATTTCTAAACCCACCATAAATAAGATGAAGACTTGCAAAGTAGAGAACAGAAACAATAATACATCCAAGAAAAAAATAATCTCCCCCAAGAGAGGCATATAAATCAGCAAAAACACCGTAATTCATATTTGTTGCACTCTGAAAAATATCCGCCTCCATCATAGTGGTGCTCCGAATCGGACGTTCAATCCCCAAGGGCTTGAGTATCAAGTTTGGAACCCCATAGCTCATTTGCCCCACAAAATGCGAAACTCCCACAGGAGCCAAATTTTTGTAATGCTCTATGGCCTCACCAAACGGATTGGGGGCAAATCGATCCAGAAAGCCTCTCGGCTCCCCGTAATAAAGGCGCGTATACCAACTCCGATATAATCTATCCAATGAATCGTCATATTCTTCCCGCTCAGAAGAATTAAGCATATTAGAGGCCACATCTGCCGTGGACTCCAACGTCTGCAGAGCTGTAGGCGACCTCGACTTCAAAAAGCTACGCTGAATATCGATCACAGGAAAAACAATAACCTGCATGAAAGCAGCAGCCAGCAGCACAAGTGCCACATGACCTTTTTTCACACGTCCCCCATACGATAGATAGGTTGCCGCCAAAGCCACAAAACCAGCCAACATCAGTGTTCGCTGATTTTCCCAAATACCATGGAAGAATCCAAATATAAGCATCGCGACGACATATCGATCCACGAACCGACGACCACCACTGAGAATATGGACACGAACCGAAAAGGCAGCGACAGCCAGCGCCCCCATTTGACCCAAGAAGGAGAAAAGGACAAAACCGCGCCCATCAAGGGATTCGGCATCTCCGTACCGGTCAATATTCAGATATGAGCGGGCCACGATGGAAAACAAACAAAGAGCTATGGAAAATAGGGCCAATTGAAACAAAAAAGTAGGATTCTGAGATGGCTTGAATACCCCTCCACGCCGACCAGTCAAAACCCAAAGTGGAAATACCGCAACCCAAAGCCCGACCAATCCTTGGAGTAAAAAGACAACGGTCAGAAAAGGTTCTTCGAGATTTGTATCTGCCGCTTGCAAAAAGGCGACCTTAAGCCATTGAGAAACAATAAATAACTTAATGAATGTCGCGCCAACAACATACGCACCAACACTGTTAATCTTGACGTAAGATTGGATTACAAAAGGAAAAATAAAAAATATAATAAGCGTCAGAATAGATTGAATAATATTTGTTCCCATAAAAATTTGAAGAACAAAGAGAAGACAGCACATCCCAGTCCAAACAACGATCTTTGGAAACGTGAGGAAAACTCCTTGAGGCATAGGGAAAAAAACTCCAAAAATATAAAGGCAGGGCGACTACCGTCGCCATATACCACGGATATTGGTCAAGCGGCCTCTCCAAAGAGCCCAGAAAACGGCCTGTTGTGCCTGCGACAGAAGAAGGAAGGGCAAGCAGGGTGTCACAACGAGCCCGCAAAGCACAAACAACAAAACAATATCACCAACGGTTGTCACAGGGGCCATCAATGTGCTGACCGCCATAACAGTCCCCCACCCCAAACACGCCCCGGCCGCTGCGGCTCCCCAGCCCGGAAGCGCCAGAGATAGCCAGTGAACATCAAAACGCCGACAAATGGTAACCAGAGTCGGTATCAACATCGCCAGCCATTCAGACAGGACCACCGCCAAGGCTGCGCCAACCCCCCCCAACACAGGAACAGCCGCAACGGCCAGCACCAGGACCAGAAAGAAGCGTATCGCGGCCGCCCAAGCGAGGGTTTCCGCCTGGTCGGTAACCCGCAAAAAGGTCATCGGCCCCTCCACGGGCCCGGCGACTGCCGCACCGACAAGGAGAATGCCCCCAAGAATCGGGGAAAAAGTCACATTCCCCCTTGTCCAAATCGCAAAAATATCGTCCCCGCCACCAGCCAACAATCCAACGAGCAAGCCGCCGACGCCACCACAAAGACGTGTCGCCACCCTCATAAGCGCACGAAACCCAGCCCCATCTTTCTGGGCATATTGACGCCCCATTTCCAGAGCGCTTGCCACCCCCAATTGCCCCGTGACCTGCCGCACCAAACCAGAGAACATCCGCATGGTCGTGTATGCGATAACCGCCCCACCCGACCCCGTCAGCCCTTTAATCAACAAAACGGGCAGGTGAACAACTCCCACATGAGAGGCCCCCAGAATGGCATGAGTCATCGACTTCCGGACAATATAGCGCCGCTCTTCCCTCCCCGGCCACCGCAAGCCGAAGTGGACATCCGGGTGTCGGCTACGCAAAAAGTACAGTGTTAAACCCCAGCTTGCGACAAAACCAGTGCCCGCACCTGCCCAAGCAGCGCCAACCATCCCCCACCCAGCCAAGGCAGCTCCCATCTGGGCCATCACTGGCAAGCCCGATGCAAAAAAGCTCAACCCTGTATCCCAATGCTGCTCTCCCCTTGCGGAGAACACACTACCGACAAACCCACGAGGCAACAAAACCAGCGCCCCCACAGCCATTCCTAGGGCGGCCAATCTCGGCTCCTCGCCAGAAAGCCCAAGCCGTTCCAGCACGTCCAAACCCTCTATGAGCAAAAGGACCAGGGCCAGACCTGTGCCCACCAGGACACTGTATAAAGCCGTTCCTAGCGCCAAGACGTTGTTCAGATCAGGAACGTTCCCACGAGCAGCATTGTGCCGGATACGACTGCCCAGATGCATCTGCAAGCCCAGATCCCACGCACCAAGCATCGCTGCTGCGGCAACCAACATCACCCATTCTGAATAGATTTGTTTACCCCAGACGGACAAGAACAGGGGAACGGACGCCAATTGTAACAGGGTCAACCCCACAAGCATGGCTCCCATCGCGCCAATCCCCGCTACCAATCGCGCACCAAGCCCTTTGTTACTTGGCACCTTGGTTTGAGATTTCAGATCCCCATCCTCCCCCTGCATGGGAGCTGATTGTTCGCTGGGTGTGCGGGGCTGGCGGGAAAACATGGGAAACAGCATCCGTTTGGGATCAAGGGACAAGCCCCCCCGAGCAAGCAATCCAGGCAAGCAGTCCAGGTCAGGCAGGCAGCACCCGACCATCATCAACAACGGCATCGGCCTGGGCTAGGAGTTCCACCAGATCTCGAAAAGCTGACGTAAAAGCGACACGTCAGTTCAGGGAAATTCGATGACGACGATGTCCTCTACCAGAAATCTCTACCAAGCACCATGCCGAGTAAAAACGGTTTTGACCGTCCGAAACAGGATGACAAGGTCGATCCATGGCGACCAGTTTTTCACGTACCATACGTTCAGTTGAACCCTTCGATCGTAATCCAGCCCAGACCGCCCCTGAACCTGCCAAAGACCACTCAACCCCGGTTTCGTCGCCAGATAAAAGGGAAGGTCTCGACCGAACAGATCCAACTCTTCCGCACACACGGGCCGAGGACCGATCAGACTCATCTCCCCACGAAGGACATTTAACAATTGCGGCAACTCATCGAGACTGGAGGCACGCAGAAAGCGACCGATAGGGGTGACACGAGGATCCTGGCGCAGCTTCCAAGTCTGCGCCCATTCCTGGGCTGCGACGGGGTCTGAGGCCAAAAGCTCTGCCAACATCCGGTCCGCGTTTGGCACCATCGTTCGAAACTTGAAACAGGGGAACACCTTGCCGTTACGTCCCACGCGAGGCTGGGAATAAAGGACATGCCCGCCGCGCAAGGCGATAAGCACACCAACACAAAGGGCCACGGGCAGCGTCAGGACAAGAAAAACCAAGCCACATCCATAATCCATTACGGTCTTCACCAACTGCCCCACGGGGCGGGACAAGGCACTTTGCCCAGATAACATCAAAATATCGTGCCCGACTGCATGCTGAACTTCCACACGAATAACTGGCAACCCATCCAGAGAGCGCAGAGCAATAAAGGGAACCGCCTCCAGGGCGATCAGGGCGACAAGACCTTCTTCCCCCTCCCCTTCATCCAGGGCCAAAACCACCGTATCGGCACCATGGCGCTTGACAAGCTCCCGCCAGGAGCCCTTCCAGGCTTTGGTCAATTCCTTCCGTGAAAGAACTTGCTGGATACGATAAGCACGCCCCCCCTCCTCACCAAGCAGATCCAACGCCTCTCCCAAGCGCTTACCTTCGCCGATGACGAGGACAGGTATAGCCCAAACCCCCATCCGCACAAGCAGTAAGCGCGCCAGGCGTCGGAACACAAAAATTAAGGGAACCGCCAACATCCAGGTTCCAGCAGCCCAGATCCTGGAAAAGTCAACTTTCAATGCAAAATGAAGGAATCCATCCAATAAAAGAGTAAGAAAACATCCAACGGTAATAGCTTGCACTTCTTCCCATATTGGTCTCCGCAAAGACCGAGACCCGCGCAAATGAAGCCATAACAAAAGAGAACATCCAAAAATTAATATTTGCGGAGCTCGCTGAACACCCTCTTCTATCAAAAATTGGCCGAGGGTTCTTCCGCTTTGATATTCGCTGAATTCAACCACGAAAATCGCCGACACAACCGTAGCCATGAGCAAGGCAAGGGAATCACCCAAAATAACAACCATTGATCGAATGAACCCATGCCTGGGCGAACTCGCATCCTTCTCCCGTTCCAGATCGGCCGAAGCGGGTGTATTGTTTTTTTGTGGCAAGGGACACTCTTTGCTGACAACTTTTTACAAACTCAACCAATTAGATGAATCGGAGCATAGCAAAGTCCGTGTTTTCAGACAATTGTCCTGAAAGCCATACTATCACAACGAAAATCCCCAAATACCCTGAGTTCACCACTCACATCAAACCCCCTTGGGATCGGCAAGGGAGAGGCCCCAAACAGCCCCCCTTCTGGCCAAAGCGGCAAACACGGAGACCACCCACCTGTCATGACGATCAAGGCACATTCCCACCTTTTCCCGGCCCTCATGACCCTTGTCGTGCTAGCTCCCTTACCCCTGGCTAGCCAACGCCCCTTGGCTTGGACAATGCTCGCCTTGGTCACGGGACTTCTGGTCTGCGCATGGGCCGTATCAATTCTTTTGGATCGGAACACGCCAGCCATGCAAGGGAATCTCCCATGGGCTGCGGCCCTCATGGTTGTCTTTGTGCTGCTCTGGGCAGCCTTCCAAACAATGGGCATCTCGCCAGAATCCTGGCACCACCCCCTTTGGAACGAGCGATTGGCCGGAGGTCTGCCCGCCGATCTCGTGTCCCGAACGAACGGGACGATTTCATTGGATCCCGCCAGAACCACAACGGCAATCATGCGCCTTCTGACATTTTCCGCCGTCTTCTGGCTTTCTTTGCAAATCTGCCGGGATCGACGCCGAGCCAAACGAGCCCTGGTAATCATCGCTCTCATGTCGACTTTTTACGCCACCTATGGGCTCATCGTCTATTTCCTCGACATTGACAAGGTTCTCTGGATAGACAAATGGGCCTATGGAACAGACCTTACCTCAACCTTCGTCAATCGGAATGCCTACGGTGCCTTCGCGGGGATAGGCCTGCTTTGCTGCCTCGCCCTTTTTGTTCACGGAACCCGTGCTCGAGAGGAATGGCACCGATATGAAAAGGCTGAATCCCTGGCCACGCGTGCTTTTCCATTCCTGGGAATGAGTATGATCGTTGGCACGGCGCTGCTGCTCAGCCATTCCAGAGGTGCCCTTATTTCAACCGTCGCTGCCATCGCAGTCCTGGTATTTGCACTCCGCATTGGCGGGGTCATGAAGACACGGGGGACGGGCTGGATCTTTCTGCTTCCTCTGATTTTTGGTATCGGCCTCGTTTTGATCAGCGGCGATAGAACGGCCGAACGCTTTCTCTTCGTCGTCGAGGAGGGTCAAGACCGCGCCAGCCTTTACTCCCAAGTCCTTACGGCTATCGGCGACGCGCCCTGGACAGGTTTTGGATTGGGGGCTTTTGAACCCGCATTCCACTTATATCAAAATGAAGACCTCCTGGATTCTAAGATCTTTGACTTCGCCCATGGCGTCCAGCTGGAGTTCGCCATGGACCTGGGACTTCCCTTTGCCGCACTTTTTCTTCTGGCGATCCTTATCCTATTGATCACCTGTGCCCGCGGTCTGCGCCGTCGCCGACGCGATCAGATTTTCCCCGCCGTAGCGCTGGCCACCGGCGTTCTTCTTGGCGTGCATGGACTGATGGATTTCAGTGCACAAATGCCCGCCGTTGCCATCCTATTCGCTCACCTTCTCGGGATTGGATATGCCCAATCCTTCAATAGCGACAGGCGGGGAAGACAAAAGGATGGGGCAATCGATGGCCATACCAATGAAGAAAAACAGCCAACAGACCCCCCAACCTCCGCAATACTCCAATAGAGCGGAATGAGGAAAAGCGGGCACCGGTTTTCCTCTCCACTCGATGCCCTAACCACATGAGTCTAGATCAAATACTTAGAGTGAAGCTGGACCAGCTTCACTCTATTTATATGGATCTCGGAGCACTCTGGAGCAAATTCCGAGCAATCTGGAACAGATTGCGACGGGCGGAACGCACGCCGTAGGCGTGACGATTTGCTTCAATGTCAGAGGTTTAGAGCATGTCGCGTGAATCACATTTCACGCGACATGCTCTAGAATATCGCGAAGATCAACCTCTATTGTACACGACAGTCAGTTCTTTTCAGTTACGGGGCTTTGCCCCGTCCCCCACTGGGGCCGAAAGGCCCCAGACCCCGGGCATTTATTCTCAAAAGAAAAATGGGGATTTGGGGGCATCTGCCCCCAAATGGGCTTGGGCAATCGCCCAAAAGATACCAAACACTGTCGTGTACCGCGCGATCACGCTTTATCCGGTTTGAAAACGACTCTGGTCACTCGACGCTGTCCAGGCGGGAGCAAAGGCCACAACCGCACCGACAATAAACAGGACCGGATGCCCATTCCGAGGATCACCCGTCCAATGGGCAAGCTCTCCCACGGTACAAAACCTGCACTCTTGGTCCGGTGTACAGCCGCTCCAGACGACTGCCACGGGGGTAGTTGGGCCCAAGCCACCGGCCATCAACCCCCGGGCAGCCTCGGCCACCTTTCGGCCCGCCATGTAGAGGCAAAGGGTGGTTTCCGGATCGGCCAAACCAGCCCAATCCCGGGCATCGTCTCCCTCCATCCCCTCGCCCAGGGCACCGGTCACCAGCCGCAGGGACCGGGCCACGCCCCGGTGGGTGAGTGGAATCCCCAGGGTCGCCGCCACGCCCAGCGCCGCAGTCGTGCCACCGACCACCCGGGGATGGATGCCATGGGCAATCAGGTGCTCCTGCTCCTCCCCACCCCGCCCGAAAATGAAGGGATCGCCTCCCTTCAGGCGCACCACCCGGACACCCCGGCGGGCATGGGTGACCATCAGGCGATTGATCATGTCCTGGGGCATGGCCGCCCCTCCGGCCCTCTTGCCCACGGAAATCAACCGGGCGTCCTTGCGGACCATGTCCAGGACCTCGCGAGACACCAGCGCATCGTGTAGCACCACATCGGCGGTGCGCAGGGCCTGGGCCGCTGCAAGGGACAACAGCCCCGGATCCCCCGGACCGGCGCCGACCAACGCAACGTCGCCCGCCGGATCGGTGTCGGCGGTCCCGGCAAGGGCGGTCTCCACCTCCTCCGCCACCTGCGCCCCCATCTGCTCCTCCGTGCACCGCGCCAAGCGGTCCAAGCGGGCATCGGTCAGAAAGGAGTCCCAAAACCGCAGACGCGCCCGGCCCGTCGACAGGACCCGTTTCACCCCCTCCCGGCAAGCGGATAGGGCGCGGGCAAGGCGGCCCAACCCTGCGGGCAAGACGGACTCCACCCGCTGACGGACCAACTTTGCCAACGCCGGAGAGGCGCCGCCCGTGGAGATGGCCACCACCACCGGCGACCGGTCGATGATCGCGGGAACGATGAAATCACAGGCCGCCGGTCTGTCGATGGTGTTGACCAGCAGCCCCAAATCCGACGCCCGCGCCCCCAGAAACATGGAAGCCTCGGCATCGGCCCCATCATCAAAGGCGAGGCGACAGCCCCTCAGGCCGTCCAAAGTGGGACTGTCTCCCGCAAGAGCCACCTGCCCCGTCCTCACCAAGTCTCCCATCTCGGGTCCCAGTGTCCGGGCGAAGAGGCGCACCCGGGCACCGGCCCGACACAGAAGGCGGGCCTTGGCTGCAGCTCCGTCGGAGCCGCCCAGGATCACCACATCCTGGTGCGTGACGGACAGAAAGAGGGGCAGGTACTCCAGGCGGGCTTCCTGGTCCTGGGCTTTCCCGCCCTGGATGCTTAGGTCATTCCGCCGCATGGTCGATGAGCTGCGCATTGTTCAGGATCTCCCCGATCTCGGCGCGGCAACTGCCGCAACCGGTGCCCGCCTGGGTCCGCGTGGCAATGGTGTCGACGGTGGCCGCGCCCTGGGCAATGGCCGCCTGAATGGTTTTTTCTCCGACCTGCATGCAGGAACAGAGGATCCGCCCCCGATCCACGACCGGTCCCGCCGGGCGTCCGGCGAGCAGGGCCGCCCTGTCGCCGCCCTCCAAAACCCGGTCCAGCCGGTCGGCGACCCAAGCCCGGTTCACGCCCTGGACAATCGGACCAAGGTAAAGAACCGCCTCCAACCGCCCCTCCTCCAGCCAAACAGCCGAGAGGGTATTGCGGCGGATGTCCTCGAACCGAAGATCGGGTGCCCCTTGGGGCGTTCCCTGGGGCATCCCGGCATCCGGTCCCTGGGCCAGAGTCACTAGGTCCCCCCGCTCCAGGGTCATGCGCGTCCAATGGACCGCGTCGCCTGGACGGATACGGGTCCGGGTGAACAGCAATCCCTCGCGCGCCGCTCCCAGGGGCGCCACGGCCACGGGGGAGAACTTGCTTTCCGGCTGCCCTGAGAACGGATCGGTGGTCCCGGCCATCAGACCGCAGACCACCCCGGCAGAGGAAAACGCATCTGTCCAGTGGATGGGGAGGAAGACCTGTCCCCGGCCCTGCCCCTCGGTCACACGCACCCGCGCCGTCATCCGGCCCAGATCGTTGGAAACAACCGCCAACTCCCCCTCCCCCAGCCCATGGGCCAAAGCGTCCTCCGGATGGATATCGAGCGTCGGCTCGGACCGATGGGCCGCAAGGCGGGCCGACAGACCCGTGCGGGTCATGGTATGCCATTGGTCCCGATAGCGCCCCGTGTTGAGCACCAGGGGGAAGCGGTCGCAGGGCTTGCTTTTGGGCGCAATCCAGCGCACCGGATGCAAGCGGGCGCGGCGATCCTGGGTGGGGAAGCCCCCTTCGGCGAACAGGCGCGCCGTCCCCTCAGGCGTAGCGCCTGTGATCGGCCATTGGACCGGCTCCAGGGCCTCATAGGCCGCCCGCGACAGGGAAGAGAGCCCCCCCAGATTGAACAGCCTGGCCCCCTCGTTCTCGAAAGCCGACAGGGCAGCATGCTCGGCAAAGATCTCCGCCGGATGGGCATAGTCGAAGGCCGCCCCATATCCCAAGGCGCGGGCCACGTCCCGGAGGGCGACCCAGTCGGCGCGGGCCTCCCCCGGTGCCGGAAGAAATCCCCGTTGGCGGGAGATCCGGCGTTCGGAATTGGTCACCGTCCCGTCCTTTTCCCCCCAGGCTGCGGCGGGCAGGAGGATATGGGCATGGCGCGCCGTATCCGTATCGGCCACCACATCGGAAACAATCACCGTCGGACAGAAAGCCAAGGCCTCGCGTACCAGGGCGCTGTCGGGCAAACTCACCGCCGGATTGGTGGCCATGACCCACAGGGCCTTGATTCGGCCCGCCTTGACCGCATGGAACAAGTCGACAGCCTTCAGGCCATGACCCGCCCTCAGGGTGGGCGCGTCCCAGAAGCGGCGGAGGCGGTCGTGGTCCGCAGGATCATCCGGATTGAAGTGGGCGGCCAGTTGGTTGGCCAACCCGCCAACCTCCCGCCCGCCCATGGCGTTGGGTTGCCCGGTGACGGAGAATGGCCCCATCCCCGGACGCCCAATCCGCCCCGTGGCAAGGTGCACATTCAGGATGGCCGTAACCTTGTCGCTGCCCGATGCCGATTGGTTCACCCCTTGGGAAAAGACGGTGACCACCTTTTCCGTTGCCGTGAACAAAGCCAGAAAGCGGTCCAGGTCGGAGAGGGAGAGGCCATGGGCCTCAGCGGCCTGGGGAGCGTCGTCCCGGGCCGCCGCAAGAGCCTCGTCCAGGCCCCCGGCATGGGCGTCAATCCACTCCAGGTCCAGGGCGTCCCCATCTGCCAAATGGAGCAAAAGGGTATTGAACAGGGCCACATCGCCACCGGGGCGAATGGCCAAGTGCAAATCGGCTCCCTCGCAGGTGTCCGTGCGCCGGGGATCGATGACCACCAGCTTGGCCCCCCGTCGCGCCGCCGCCTCCACCCGGCGATGGAGAATGGGGTGGCACCAGGCGAGGTTGGACCCCACCAGGACGATCAGTTCGGCTTCGTCCAAATCTTCGTAGGAGCCCGGAACCACATCCTCGCCAAAGGCCCGCCGGTGCCCGACCACGGTCGAGGCCATGCACAGGCGGGAGTTGGTGTCCACATGGGGGGTTCCAAGAAAGCCCTTGGCCAGCTTGTTGATCACATAATAGTCCTCGGTCAGCAACTGACCGGACAGATAGAAGGCCACGGATTCAGGCCCATGGGCCGCGATGGTCGCCCGCAGGCGGTCTGCGGTGGCGGTGATAGCCGTCTCCCAATCCGCCTCCCGACCATCGACCAGGGGCATGGTCAGACGCGGCCCGGGATCGAGCATATCGGCCAGCATGGCGCCCTTGGAACAGAGCTTTCCGAAGTTGGCCGGATGGTCCTTGTCCCCCTCGATGGTCCACCCCTTCGGCCCGGGCCGGGCGATCACGCCGCAGCCCACACCGCAATAGGGACAGGTGGTCTTTACAGCACCTTCCGCCGCGCTCCCCATTGGCCTATCCCCCAAAGCTTTGGGGCAGGCAGACCAGGACCCGGCCCCGGTCCACCCGTGCGGGAACATGGCCGGAACAGCCCTCATCGGGGCCGGTGGCCTCGGCGGTCGCCAAATCAATGACCCAGTTGTGCAAGGGACAGGTGACGGACGCCCCATGGACGATCCCCTGGGACAAGGGGCCGCCCTTGTGGGGACAGCGGTCAATCAGGGCGAAAATCTGGTCGTCATGGGTGCGGAAGACAGCCACGGGATCGGTGCCCCCCGTTATCACCCGGGATCCTTGCCGGGGGATGTCCTCCACGGCGGCCACGTCGGTCCATCTCAGGAATTGGTCCATGGTTTCAGCCTTCCACGCGAGCGAGCGGGGTAAATTCATGGGAGTCCTTGCCGCCCGAGGCCCGCTCGGCCCATGGGTCGGTCTGGAAATGCTCCTGGCTGGCCAGGAAGCGGGCGTTGAGGGCGGCCCGCCCCTCGACGTCGTCAACCACCCGCTCCTTGACGAAGTCGAGGCCGACCCGCTCGATCCAGGGCGCGGTGCGCTCCAGATAGTGGGCCTGCTCCCGGTAGAGCTGGATGAAGGCGCCGCAGTATTCCTTGACCTCCGCATCGGTGGTCACTTTGCACAGCAGGTCCGTGGCGCGCACCTTGATGCCGCCATTACCACCCACATGCAGTTCCCAACCGCTGTCCACGGCGACCACGCCAAAATCCTTGATGGTCGCTTCCGCACAATTCCGCGGACAGCCTGACACGGCCATCTTGAACTTGTGGGGCATCCAGGAGCCCCAGGTCATGCGCTCCAGGTCCACGCCCATGCCGGTGCTGTCCTGGGTCCCGAAGCGGCACCAGGTGGAGCCGACACAGGTCTTCACCGTCCTCAGGGATTTCCCGTAGGCATGGCCGGAGACCATGCCCGCCGCATTCAGATCCGCCCAAACCGCCGGAAGGTCTTCCTTCCTCACACCAAACAGGTCGAGGCGCTGACCGCCGGTGACTTTCACCTCGGGGATGTTGAATTTCTCCACCACATCGGCGATGGCGCGCAATTCCTTGGCGCTGGTCTGACCGCCCCACATGCGGGGTACCACCGAGTAGGTTCCGTCCTTCTGGATATTGGCGTGCACCCGTTCGTTGATGAAGCGGGAGGCGGCATGGTCCTCGTACTCCCCGGGCCAGGCACAAAGCAGGTAGTAGTTCAGGGCCGGGCGGCATTTCGCGCAGCCATCGGGGGTCGTCCACTCCAGGGCCTGCATGACGGCGGGGATGGATTTCAAGCCCTGGGAGAGGATCATCCGCCGGACCGTGTCGTGGTCCTGATGGGTACAGCCACAAACGGGCTTTGGTCCGCTGTTGGCTTGGTACTCCTCTCCCAAGGCGAGGGCCAGGACCTGTTCCACCAACCCCGAGCAGGAGCCGCAGGAACCGGAAGCCTTGGTATGGGCCTTGACCTCCTCCAGGGTGGACAGGCCCTTCTCCGCGATGGCCGCCAGGATGGTGCCCTTGCTCACGCCGTTGCAGCCACAGATCTCCGCATCATCGGAGAGGGCGGCAACGGCGCCCTTAGGGTTTGCGCCGGATCCTCCCGCAAAGGCCTGCCCGAAGGCCAAGCTGTCGCGGATCGCCGAAACATCCTCGTTCCCCCGCATCAACTGGACATACCAGGATCCGTCCTGGGTATCGCCGTAGAGCACCGCACCAACCACCTTGTCCTCGCGGACCACAATCCGCTTGTAGGTGCCCCGGCCCGCATCCCGTAGGACGATGTCCTCGCATCCATCGCCCCCCTGAAACGCCCCGGCGGAGAACAGGTCGATGCCCGACACTTTCAACTTGGTCGAGGTCGCGCCGGGCCGGAAACCGTCGTGGGCTTCGCCCGCCAGACTGGCGCCGACAGCCTTGGCCATCTCCCAGATGGGAGCCACCAGACCGTGACAAACGCCCCGGTGCTCGACACATTCCCCGAGCGCCAGGATCTCCGGATCGCTGGTGGTCATCATGTCGTCCACCAGGATGCCCCGGTTGACCTCCAACCCGCAGGTCTGGGCGAGGCGGGCATTGGGTCGAATGCCCACGGCCATCACCACCAAATCGGCGGGGAGGGCGGTTCCATCCTTCAGATGGACCATGCCCACCCGGTCCGTTCCGGTGATGGAAGCCGTATCGGCGCCCGTGATGACCGTCATGCCCCGGCGCTCCAGTTCCTCCCGTAGCAGGTGCCCGGCGGAGGAGTCGAGTTGGCGTTCCATCAGATGGTCCATCAAATGAAGAACGGTGACGGACATGCCCCGAGCAAGCAAACCATTGGCCGCCTCAAGGCCGAGCAGGCCGCCCCCGATGACCACCGCGTGGCCGCCCCCTTCTGCGGCCTTGAGCATCACCTCCACATCGTCCACGTCCCGAAAGGTGACGACACCGGGCAGATCATGGCCGGGCACAGGGATGACGATGGGGTTGGAGCCCGTGGCCAGCAGGAGCCGGTCATAGGGCCGCTCGACCCCGCCCGCCGAGCGAACCACCCGGGCCTCTCGATCGATGGAGAAGACCGGATCGCCGCCAATCAGTTCGATTCCATGAGCCTCGTACCAGTCATGATCATTCAGCACGATCTCCTCGAAGGCCTTCTCCCCAGCCAGCAGGGGTGAGAGCATGATGCGGTTATAGTTCACCCGGGGTTCGGCCCCAAAAATGGTGATGGCATAGGCGTCAGGGGCGCGGGCCAACAGGTCCTCGACAGCGCGCAGGGCGGCCATGCCGTTGCCAACGACAACGAGGCGCTTGCGCTCTGGGGGACGGGCCTTGGAATGGTGGGTCATGTCGTTCCCTCTTCATCTGGCGGGACAGGCTGTGCCGGTCCGGTCGACAAAACGAAAAGGGCGCCCGCGACCCTCCCGGTTCCTTACCGAGAGAGTCACGGACGCCCTTATCCGATAAACGACCCGCCATTGGGCCGTCAAAGCACTGGGTGGGAGCAGCCTTGCCCCATGGTCTCACTCATAGCAAAGGCCATGCCAAGGCAAAACCAAAGGACCAGTTTCATGGAAAGGCCTCGGAAAGTGGCCGTTTCTCATGAGGGAGAGTCAGGCGGGCCACCCAGGACACAACGGGAAAATAGCCCATTTACTAATCAATATTAATCTTTTGATTAAAAATTATACAAATAGATTTATCTCTTATAAACAGCCACTTAACTTCTCTTCGCAACACGCTCCATCCTGCAAAGAGGAGCTATACCTTTGTCATAAATAGCTTTTTCTCGGAGCGTATAGATTATGCACTGCAACAGCAGAGCCGAACCATACCCACCCCCTCCTCCAGCCATTCGGCACTTTAGTCTCTCTTTTGAAAAGGCCGAGAAACCGGCCATTTCCCATCGATACCCATACTTTGGACCAGCATTTTGGCACTAAGGACCTGACTTGGCACGGGTCCTGCAGGACCCTTTCTCGAATAATCGAGCCTCCCACCAAAGGCGGTGGGGCCTCCCCTATAGCGGTCCAAGGATGGACCGACCGGTAATGCCGCCGTGTTTTCACCCCCCTGTCCCTCGTGCGCCAAGCGCCGGGACAGGGGGGGAAGGAAACGCGGCGGCTTTTTTTATGGATCCCTGCCGGCCTGTCCGGCGCCCCACTATCGAGGGAGAGTTCTGGATGACCACCCAATCCCCGACCAAGTCCCGGCCCTTCGCCATTCCCCGGCGTGCCGCCCTTGGCCTGATGGCCGCCGCTGCGGGCGGACTATTCCTCGCCTCTGCCAGCGCCACCGCTGCCCGGGCAGACATGCTCGACGTGGAAAAACCCGAGCTGAAGTTCGGCTTCATCAAATTGACCGACATGGCCCCCCTCGCCATCGCTTACGAGAAGGGCTACTTCCTTGAAGAAGGCCTGTTCGTCACCCTCGAGCCCCAGGCCAATTGGAAGGTGCTCCTGGACCGGGTCATCTCCGGCGAACTGGACGGCGCCCATATGCTCGCCGGTCAGCCGCTGGGGGCAACCATCGGGTTCGGCACCCAGGCCCATGTGATCACCCCCTTCTCCATGGACCTGAACGGCAACGGCATCACCGTTTCGAACGCCGTTTGGGAGGAGATGAAGCCCTATCTGGACATGGGCGCGGACGGGAAGCCGGTCCACCCGATCAAGGCCGACGCCTTAAAACCAGTGGTGGAGAAATACAAGGCGGAGGGCAAGCCCTTCAACATGGGCATGGTCTTCCCGGTCTCCACCCATAACTATGAATTACGCTATTGGCTCGCGGCGGGTGGCATTCACCCGGGGTACTATTCGGACACGGATATTTCCGGCCAGATCAAGGCCGACGCCCTCCTCTCCGTCACGCCTCCGCCCCAGATGCCCGCCACGCTTGAGGCCGGCACCATTTACGGCTACTGCGTGGGCGAGCCCTGGAACCAGCAGGCCGTCTTCAAGGGCATCGGCGTTCCGGTGATCACCGATTACGAAATCTGGAAGAACAATCCGGAAAAGGTCTTCGGCATCACCGCAGAATTCGCCGAAAAATACCCGAACACCACGCTGGCGGTGACCAAGGCCCTGATCCGCGCGGCCATGTGGCTGGACGAAAACAACAACGCCAACCGCGCGGAGGCCGTCGAGATCCTCTCACGCCCCGAATACGTGGGCGCCGACGCCGAGGTGATCGCCAACTCCATGACCGGAACCTTTGAATACGAGAAGGGCGACAAGCGCCCGGTTCCCGACTTCAACGTCTTCTTCCGCTACTACGCCACCTATCCCTACTACTCAGACGCCGTCTGGTACCTCTCGCAGATGCGCCGTTGGGGGCAGATTGGCGACTACAAGGCGGACTCCTGGTACGACGAGACCGCCAAGAAGGTCTATCGCCCGGACATCTACCTCAAGGCGGCCCGCATGTTGGTCGAAGAGGGCAAGGCCAAGGAGGCCGACTTCCCTTGGGATACCGACGGCTACCGTGCCCCCCAGGCGGAATTCATCGATGGCGTGGTCTTCGATGGCCACAAACCCAACGACTATCTGACCAAGTTCCAGATCGGCCTGAAGGACCACCAGAAGGTGGTGGGCGCCGACATCACCGAGTGATGGGGCTGGACGGGGAAGGATCGTCCCATTCCCGTCCACCGCCACGTTTCCGACACGAAGGGAAGGACAGCACTCCATGACCGCCGCCACCGCCACCAAAACCCTGGGATTGATCGGCCTGGGATGGCTGACGCCCCTGTTCAAGCTCGCCACTGGGGACGACCCCAAGGGCAATCTGCGCGATTTCGCCCGCCAACTTGGCGTGCCCCTGCTCGCCATCCTGGTCTTCCTGGCCCTTTGGGCGGGTCTCGCCCCGCGCATCCAGACCAGCCTGGGCGAGATCCCCGGCCCGGTCCAGGTGGCCGAGCAGTTCGCCAACCTGCACGCCGACCACATGCGCACGCTCGAAAAGAAAGCGCAGTTCCTGGCCATGCAGGAGAAAATCAACGCCAAAAAACTGGCCAAGGACCCCACCGCCGAGGTCACCATCCGCCCCTATACCGGCGCGCCGACCTATTACGAGCAGATCCTGACAAGCCTCAAGACCGTCTTCATGGGCTTTCTCTTGGGCTCCATCATCGCCGTTCCCTTGGGCGTGGTTTGCGGCATGTCCAAGACCATGAATGCCGCCTTCAACCCGCTGATCCAGATCTTCAAGCCCGTCTCGCCGCTCGCCTGGCTGCCGCTGGTGACCATGATGGTTTCGGCGCTGTACGTCTCCGACGACCCCATGTTCGACAAGTCCTTCCTGACCTCGGCCATCACCGTCACGCTCTGCTCCCTCTGGCCAACCCTGATCAATACGGCCGTCGGCGTGGCCTCCATCGACAAGGATCTGGTCAATGTGGGCAAGGTCCTGCGCCTGTCCCCCTGGACCAAGGTCACCAAGCTGATCCTGCCGTCCGCCCTGCCCTATATCTTCACCGGTTTGCGGCTGTCCTTGGGCGTGGGCTGGATGGTGCTGATTGCTGCGGAAATGCTCGCCCAGAACCCGGGCCTGGGCAAGTTCGTCTGGGACGAGTTCCAGAACGGTTCCTCCCAATCCCTGGCCAAGATCATGGTCGCAGTATTCACCATCGGGATCATCGGCTTCCTTCTGGACCGCGTGATGATGGCCCTGCAAACCGTCGTGTCCCACGGCGATGTCCGCTGACCCTTCCGGTTGCCCCCCGGTTCATGTGAGCCAGAACAAGGAGACCCCCAGGATGCCGATTCTAGACCTTCAAGGCATATCCAAGTCCCATGGCGAGGGTCCCCAAAGGACCCAGGTTCTGAAGGACATCACCCTGTCCATCAAGGAAGGGGAATTCGTCGCCATCGTCGGGTTCTCCGGCACGGGCAAAACGACCCTGATGAATTTGATCGCCGGGCTGACAGAAGCCGACAGCGGATCCATCACCCTGCGGGGCAAGCCCATCACCGGCCCGGGTCCCGATCGCGGCCTGGTCTTCCAAAGCTACAGCCTGTTGCCCTGGCTGACCGTGCGGGGCAATGTGGCCCTGGCCGTTGACAGCGTCTACGCGGGCAAGTCCAAGGCCGAGCGGGCCGCGCTGGTGGACCACTACGTGGGGATGGTGGGCCTGTCCCATGCCCTGGACCGCCGCCCCTCGGAACTCTCCGGCGGTATGCGTCAACGGGTCGCCGTGGCCCGCACCCTGGCCATGGATCCGGAAATCCTGTTGCTTGACGAACCCCTGTCGGCCCTTGATGCCTTGACCCGGGCCAAGCTCCAGGACGAGATCGAAAGCATCTGGGAGAAGGACCGCAAGACCGTCATCCTGATCACCAACGATGTGGATGAAGCGATCCTGCTAGCCGATCGCATCATCCCCCTGAAACCGGGCATCCCTGGCGATACCCCAGGCGCGACCCTGGGGCCCGCGTTTCCGGTGACCCTGCCCCGCCCCCGGGACAGAACCGCAGTGAACTCCAATCCGGCCTTCAAGGCCCTGCGGGCCGAAGTCACCAATTACCTGATGGGCGTCTCCGGCGCCACCCCCCCGGGGACGGACAGCGTGACCGCCCTTCCCCTACTCAATCCCCGCCTGCCGGGTTCCCCGGGCCGCAGACCCCCCAAAGCCTGGTTGGAAGCCGCGTCCCAGGGCACGGAAAGCCAGCGCTATGTGGAATTCTCGCAAGTCCGAAAAACCTATCCCACGGCTAAGGGCCCCCTCTGCGTCGTCGACGGCTTCGACCTGAAACTGCGCAAGGGCGAGTTCATCTCCCTGATCGGCCATTCGGGCTGCGGCAAGTCCACCGTGCTCTCCATGGCTGCGGGGCTGACCGAGATTTCCGGCGGCGGCATCATCCTGGACGGTCGGGAAGTGGACTCCGCCGGGCCGGATCGGGCGGTGGTTTTCCAGGCCCCCAGCCTGTTCCCCTGGCTGTCGGCCAAGGACAACGTCCTGCTCGGCGTCGACCGGGTCTTCCCCCATGCCGCCAAAAGCGAGCGCAAGGACGTGGTGGAATACTACCTGGACCGGGTTGGCCTGGGAGACTCCATGGACCGCAAGGCCGCCGACCTGTCCAACGGCATGCGCCAACGGGTCGGCATCGCCCGGGCCTTCGCGCTTTCACCCAAGCTGCTGCTGCTCGACGAACCCTTCGGCATGCTCGACAGCCTGACCCGTTGGGACCTCCAGGATGTGTTGATGGAGGTCTGGCAACGCACCCAGGTGACCGCCATCTGTGTCACCCACGACGTGGACGAGGCCATCCTGCTGGGCGATCGGGTGGTGATGATGACCAACGGCCCCAATGCGCGGATCGGCAATATCATGGAGGTCGACCTGCCCCGCCCCCGCACCCGTCGCGCGCTCTTGGAGCATCCCCGCACCTATGAATACCGCGCAGAACTGCTAAGCTTCCTGGAGGAATACGAACACGGAGCCAAGGGCAAGCCCGACAAGAAAGCAAAAGCCGCCTGACGGGTCTCGTCCCCATCCAGCTCCCCCTCCCTTCCCCGAAAAGGATTCCGATGACCGGCGAGGACCTGTCCATACTCGTGATCGACATCCATCCCAGCCGCGCGGCGGTCGTGGAAGCGGGACTCGCCGCAGCGGGACACAGTCGGGTGGTGACCTTGAACGCCACCACCAACCTGGCGGCCCGGATCGAGGCCCTCGCCCCGGATGTCATCGTCATCGATCTGGAAAACCCCGATAGGGACACTTTGGAGCAGATGTTCCAAGTGACCCGGGCGGTTCAACGGCCCATCGCCATGTTCGTCGACCACTCCGACACCGACAGCATCCGCGCCGCGATGGAAGCCGGAGTCAGTGCCTATGTGGTCGACGGTTTGCGCAAGGAGCGTGTCCAGGCGGTCCTGGAAACCGCTGTCAGCCGCTTCCGGACCTTCGACCGGCTGCGCAAGGAACGGGACGAGGCGGTGACGGCCCTGGCCGACCGCAAGGTCATCGACCGGGCCAAGGGCATTCTGATGAAAAGCAAGGGCTGGGCCGAGGACGAGGCCTACACGGCCCTGCGCAAGAACGCCATGAAGCACAACAGGAAGCTCGTCGACGTCGCCCAAAGCGTCATCACGGCCTTCGAGATGGACCTGTGAGGACGCCATGACTCCCCCTCCCGACGTGATCCGCCTTGGCTTCATCCCGCTGATTGACTGCGCGGCCCTGGCCGTCGCCCGGGAAATGGACTTCGCCGCCCGGGAGGGGCTGGAGATCGACACCCGCAAGGAGGGATCCTGGGCCGCCATCCGCGACAAAGTGGCCTTTGGCCTCTACGACGGCGCCCATATGCTGGCCGGGATCCCCTTGGCCTGCCGCCTGGGGTTGGGCGGTGTGCCGGGCGACATCATCTCCCCCATGGCGCTGGGGTTCGGGGGCAATGCCGTCACCGTTTCCAACGCCCTGCACGACGCCCTGCTCGCCGTTGACCCCGGCGCCACACCCAACGGAGCGCCCGACCCGAGCCGCATCGCCCGGGCGCTGGCCCGGGTCATCGCCTCTCGGAAGGCCGCAGGACAGCCCCCCCTGTCCTTTGCCACCGTTTTCCCCTTTTCCAGTCACAACTATGATCTGCGCTACTGGTTGGCGACGGAGGGCATTGATCCCGACCGGGACCTGAACATGGGCATCATCGCCCCGCCCCGCATGGCCGAAAGCCTCCGCTCCGGCTGGATCGATGGCTACTGCGTAGGGGAACCCTGGAACCTGCGGGCGGAAGCCGAAGGCGTCGGCCATATCCTTCTGACCAAACGAGACATCTGGCCCTGCGGCCCGGAAAAGGTCCTGGGTCTGAACGAAGCCTGGGCCAAAACCCATGGGGAGGTCGTGACACGCTTGGTCTCGGCCCTGGTCCAGGCGGCCCGCTGGGCGGACCAGCCGGAAAACCGCGACGACCTGTCGAAAATCCTCTCCCACCCCGACTATATCAACCAAGACGCGGCGCTCATCCGCCGAGCCCTGGATCTGGGACGCCACAGGTTTTTCGAAACCGGCGCCACCTACCCCTGGCGCGCCCATGGGGCTTGGCTGCTCTCCCAGATGGCTCGCTGGGGCCAGATCACGGCACCAGCGGACCTAAAGGCGATCGCCGAGGCGGTCTATCGTCCCGATATCTACCGGGCGGCCCTGGAAAACCAGATAAACCTCCCCGGCACGGAGCCTCGGTTGCTGGGCGGTAACGCCACGGCCTTCACGATTCCCGGCGCCGACGGAACCCCCTTTGCCATGGCTCCAGACCGCTTCCTCGATGGAAGACCCTTCGATCAGGAGGATCCCGTCGGCTACGCCTTCGCCTTCCCCATCGGCCATCCGGCGCTTACGCCTGCAGACCTCCGTCCCTGAGAACCCAAACCAAAATTCATGGTCTCGTCTTTTTTGGGCGATAGCCCAAGCCCATTTGGGGGCAAATGCCCCCAAACCCCCATTTTTCTTTTATACATAAGAACCCGGGGCAGAGGCCTTTCGGCCAGCAACTGCCCCGTGACGGGATTGACGACGAAGCGAGAGCGGCACCCTTGGGGACCGCCTGCGCAGATCAATCTCCGTAGCCGACGATACCCTTGATCTCGAGGAAATCGTGGATGCCCCAATCGGCATATTCACGGCCATTGCCCGACTGCTTGTAGCCGCCAAAGGGAGCATAGGTGTCCCAGTCCGGGTAGTTCAGATAGACCGATCCCGCCCGCATTTGCGCCGCAACCTTGCGCGCATGCTGAATATCGGCCGATTGGATATAGGCCGCCAGTCCATAGACCGTATCGTTGGCGATCTCGATCGCCTCTTCCTCGGTCTTGTAGGGCATGATGGACAGGACCGGCCCGAAGATTTCTTCGCGCGCGATGGTCATGTCTCTGGTGACATTCCCGAAAACGGTCGGACGGACATAGTATCCCCGATCAAGGGTTTCCGGACGCCCCAGCCCCCCGGTCACCAACAGTGCCCCCTCCGTGATGCCAGCCTCGATCAACCGCTGAATTTTGTCGAACTGGAGTTGCGAAACGACGGGTCCCAAAACAGTCCCTTCCGAACGCGGATCCCCAACAACGAAGGTCGCCGCTTCAGACTTGGCGTATTTCAGCGCCTCATCCTGTCGCTCCAAGGGCACCAACATGCGGGTCGGCGCATCGCAGGACTGGCCGGTATTGCCGAAACAGCCCTGCACACCCTTGCGCACGGCCTGCTCAAAATCGGCATCCGGCAGCAGGATATTGGCCGATTTACCGCCCAGCTCCTGAGCCACCCTTTTAACGGTCTCTGCCGCTGTCTTGGCAACGATCACGCCAGCGCGCGTCGATCCGGTAAACGAGACCATATCCACATCCGGATGACCGGCCATCACCTGGCCCACATCCGGACCCGTGCCGTTGATCATATTATAGACGCCCTTCGGCATCCCGGCAGCGTCCATGACTTCCGAGAAGATGATCCCGGAAATCGGCGCAATCTCGGACGGCTTCAGCACAACCGTGCAGCCCGCGGCAATCGCCGGCGCGACTTTGCAGACGATCTGGTTGAGCGGCCAGTTCCACGGGGTGATCAACGCACAGACCCCAATCGGCTCCTTAACGACGGTGGTCGAGCCGCGTTTTTCCGAAAACTCGTACCTCTCGAAGGCCTCAATTGTCGCTTCCAGATGGCCTCGGCCCGCCCAGGCCTGGCTGTCGCGGGCGAAGGCGATGGGCGCGCCCATTTCCTGGCAGACCGCTTGGGCGATATCCTCGAACCGGTCGAGATAAGCCGCATGGATGCGCTTCAACAGGGCAAGGCGCTCGTCCTTGGGCCATGTCGAGAAGTCTGCAAAAGCGGTCTTGGCCGCCGCAACCGCCTTATCCACATCCGCCGCCGATCCAAGCGAGATCTGCGTATAGGCCTCTTCCGTCGATGGATCGATCACGTCAAGAACGGCGGGAACAACCGGATCAACCCAGGCGCCGTCGATGTAGAATTTCTTGTGATTGGACATACCAATATCTCCTGACTTTGATCTGCTAGATCAAACCGCCTTAAATCGGAATCGATTTAAGGCGGTTAATTTGATCTAGATTCAACAAGTTGAGCATCGAGTGGACCGGAAAACCGGATCCACTTTTCCGCTCGATGCTCTAAAACGCCTGGGGAAATCAAGCTGACAAAATGCTGCAGACCGCGCCGGGGCGCAGCCGCACATGGGCAAACTCACCGGCAGCAAGGCTCATTCGCTCGCTTTGACGCGGCACATCGAGAACGATCTCCTGTCCGCTGGACAACGCGCCGTGCACCCGAAGGCTTCGCCCGTGGAAGACGATGCTGGTGATCTTGAGCGGCCGTGACTCTGTCACACTCTCACTCTCCAACTGGAAATCTTCCGGTCGGATTCCAATCGTCACCGCCGCCTGCTCGGGTACTGCCGCAGTAGCCTCAAGAGCCAGAGAAACCGGTACCCCAGCGTCGAACATCACGCGGTCCCCGGCCCGGCCCAGTACGGTGGCCGGCAGCAAGTTCATCGTGCCGATGAAACTCGCAACAAACTTGGTCGCCGGGCAGTCGTACAGCTCGGCCGGGCTTGCCACCTGCTCAATCCGCGCCTTGTTCATGACGACGATGCGGTCGGAGATCGAGAGAGCCTCCGTCTGGTCATGGGTAACCAGGACAAATGTCGTCCCAAGCCGCGCTTGCAGGCTTTTCAACTCGACCTGCATTTGTTCGCGCAAATAGGCGTCCAGAGCGGACAACGGTTCATCCAGCAGCAGCACCTTTGGTTCGCAGACAATGGCGCGCGCCAGGGCCACGCGCTGTCTTTGGCCACCAGACAGCGCCTGCACCCGTGACTGTGCCTTGTCGGCAAGACCGACCAGCTCCAGTGCGTTCAGGATCCGTTTGCGTTGCTCAGCGACCGGAATCTTGCGGAGAGACAGACCGAATCCGACATTCTCGGACACGTTCATATGCGGAAAAATCGCATAATCCTGAAAGACGGTATTTACGGGCCGGTCATAGGGCCGGAGGTGACCGATATCCCGTCCGCCCAATAGCACCGAGCCGCTGGTCGGCGCTTCGAAGCCCGCAATGACGCGCAGGGTCGTTGTCTTGCCGCAGCCCGAAGGGCCGAGCAGACTCAGGAACTCCCCTTGGGCAATGTCCAGATTGATGTCAACGAGACCCAAGCCGCCATTGCCGAAAGTCTTGGTGACAGCCTTCAATTCGAGCAAAGGATCATAGGCCATCCCGTACCTCCGATGGTTTGCTGGTGTTGACCCAGAGAATGACGCACTTCTCCGTGCTGGAATTGCGAAACGAATGCAGAAGGGTGCTCTTGAAGGCGAAGCTGTCGCCGGGACGTAGGAGATATTTGCTGGAATCGACGACCAATTCGACGACGCCGCTCAGGACAAATCCAAATTCATGGCCGCTATGGGCATAGGCTTCCGACGTACCGCCATTCGGCTCAACTTCGACAGTCATGCCCGTCAATGTGGCCCCAGGTGGCGAAAGCAGTTGCTTGCGAATTCCCTCGGAATGGACGGGCAAGTCACGGCGGTTGGCGACCCGGACGCAATAGATATCGCTGGAGGCATCGTTCCCCTCCGATATGAGGATCGAAGGTTCGACGTTGAGAGCGGCGGCCAAAGGCCAGATCACTTTGACCCTGAGCGAGCTCATGCCACGCTCTATCTGGCTGAGAGCCCCAATGGAGATACCGGCTTGCGCCGCCAAATCGGCCAGCGACAGACCTCTTTCAAGACGCAAAGCCCGAATCCGCCTTCCGACCATGACGTCGGCTTCGCCCCCATCCGCCGCCTCTTTCACCGCTTCTTCGCCCATTTCGCTGGTTATGCCTCGCATCGGTTGTCCTGTTATCCTGCATGGGCGGTCCAGCCGCCTGATGCGCTATACACGACAGTTTTTTTGGGCGATTGCCCAAACCCATTTGGGGGCAAATGCCCCCAAACCCCCTTTTTTCTTTTATACTCTGTCTCCTTGAAAAACCGAAAAACCCGGGGCAGAGCCCAGAAACTGCGCAGCACATTTTCCGGATTTTCGAGGAAACGGTGTGTACAAATAAGAGCCCAGGGTCTGGGGCCTTTCGGCCCCAGTCTCGCCAAAGAGGGGGGGGACGGGGCCGAAAGGCCCCGTGACGGGAAAGCCCCCCTGTCGTGCACCCTGCGCCTGCTGTTCCTTTGCGGCTCAGCCGCCCGCTTTGACTTTCTCAAACATTTTCGACAGGGCGTCATTCTGCTTCATGGGTCCAGTAAAGACCGTCTCTTTGAGCATGACATTGGGATCGGACGGCAATTGCAGCTCCTCCAATGTTTCCTTTGGCACCGCGTCGAAGGCCGATTTTGTCGAACTGCCATAACCGTAGGCTTCGATCAGATACTTGCCCGACTCAACCTCCAGACGACTGTTGATAAAGTCATAGGCGAGATCCACGTTCTCGGCATCCTTCAGCAGAACGTAACCGCAGGCCCAGGTGAGCATCCCCTCCTTCGGCTTCATGAACTCAACCGGCACACCCTGCTTTTTCAAGGCGACCGCCGAAGCATTCCACGTCATCGCAGCCACCAGCTCGCCACTAGAGAGTGACTGTTCCACCGAGGTCATATCCGTTGTGTAGCTGGACAGCAACGGACGCTGTTCGCGCAACTTTTCGGCAACCTTATCCATTTCGGCATCCGTCATATCGAACGGATTGACGCCAGCCAGAAGGGCCGCGACGACCGGCGTATCATGCACCGCGTCAATGGTCGCGAGACGGCCCGCATACCGCTTGTCCCAAAGCAAGGACCAGCTTTTCTCCGGGTTTTCGACCATATCGGTCCGGTAGAGCACCGACGTATTGCCCCAATCCCAGGGGACCATCCAGACCTTGCCATCGCCAGCCTGCAAATCAGGAAGGTTCCGGAAGACCGGGAAAATGCTGTCCCAATTCTTGATCTTGGCCGTATCAATCGGCTGCAAAAGCCCTTCCTTGTTCCAGCGCGCGATCTTGTCGTAGCAGGGATGCGCGATGTCCGGTCGGAAGCCCGCTTTGACCTTGGTGAAGGCGTCGTCATCATCGCCGAACACGGTCACATCGACGCCATCCGGATGGGCTGCGAGGAAACTCTGGTGAAACTCCGGCAATTCGTACCCAGACCACGTGAAGTACTGGAGCTTATCCGCCGCCAAAGCTGGCCCTGCCATCACGCCAACTGCGAAGGCCAAGGCAGCAACACCACTCGACCGCTGTACAGTATCCAATTTCATGCTCGTTCTCCTCTTTCGTTTTTTCGTAGAAATGACAGAACGCAACGTCAATCCTTGGCTATGCTCATCGACGGCTGGCGGCGACGAAGGATTTCAGCGACCGTCACCAATGCGACGGAAACGGCCAGAATAAGGGTCCCAAGCGCCATCACGGTCGGCAGCGATTTGGGAAATCTGAGTTGACTCCAGATGTAGAGGGGCAGCGTTGGCTCCGTCCCCGCAAGGAAGAAGGCAACGATGAACTCGTCGAAAGACGTGAGAAAGGACAGGGTGAAGGCGGACGCCACGGCGGACCAGGCGAGCGGCAGCACGGCCCGTCGAAAGACGACCGCATCATGGGCGCCAAGATCACTCGCCGCTTCGGCAATGCTTTTGGGGATCGCCGCGAAGCGCCCCCGCATGACCACCACTGTGGTTGGCAGGCAGACAAGAACATGCCCCATGACAATCGCAATCCGCGACGGTCCCAACCCGACCAGATTGACCAGAATCAGGAGTGCAATGCCAACGATGACACCGGGTATCAGGATTGGCAGGCGAGACAGACCTGAGATGATCGCAGAAAACGGTGTTGCTCCGTAAAGATCCAGATAGGCAATCGTCGTTCCGCAAAGGGTGGCAATCACGGCCGAGGAAAACGCGATCACCAAGCTGTTGCCAAGCGCGGCGGGAATCGCTTCATTGCCAACCAACGTGCGGTACCACTCGAACGTGAAGCCCTTCAGCGGAAAGGCAGCCTGGATTGAATCGTTGAATGAAAACAACGGGATCAGAACCACGGGCAGGTAGAGAAAGAGGATATAGGCGATCACGTAACCGCCCAGGAGGCGGGCATGGCCCGCAGGGGATGTCGTCTTCATGTGCGGCTCCCGAACTTCCGGTCGGCCAGCTTGACGAGCATGACCAGCGCAAGGATCACCAGCATCGTGGCGATCGACAGGGCCGCTCCGAATGGCCAATCGTTGGCTTTGCCGAACTGGGCCTTGATCAAAGTCCCGATCATGGTGCTGGCCGGACCGCCGACCATCGAAGGGGTCACATAATCGCCGATCGTCGGCACGAAGACGACAAGCGCAGCGGCCAAAACTCCGGGCATCGACATCGGCAAAACCACCCGACGAAAGGTGTGAAGCGGATGGGCACCAAGATCAGAGGCCGCTTCCAGAAGTGATCCCGGAATGGTCTGAAGGGCGACAAAAATCGGCAGAATGGCAAAGGGCGCATAGGCGTGGGCCAGCGTCACGACCACCGCCGCAGGGGTATTGAGGAAAACCAGCAGCGGCTCGGAAATGACGTCAAGAGACATCAGGGCAGAATTGAGCACGCCGTTATAGGCAAGCACCACTTTCCAGGCAAAGACCCGCAGGAGATAACTGGTCCAGAAGGGCAAGGTCACCAGAAACAGGATGATGCCCCGCCAACGCCCGGCGTGAAAGGCCAGGAAGTAGGCGACGGGGTAGGCACTCACCACAGTCGCCAGCGTTACCAGACCGGAAATGATCAAGGACCGGAAAATGACAGTGGCATACAGGTCGTCGGTGAAAAGAGCCTTGAAGTTTCCAAAGCTGAAACCACGCCCCATCAACGAACCATCATTGATGCGAAAGCCCAGAAAGAAAACAAGCCCAAGTGCAAACAGGATCAGTACCAAGGTGACAGCCGCGCCGGGCAGCGACATGACTGCCCGAAAACCGAACTTGCCTTTCCCCCACCCCTCGCCATTTGCCGATACCGTCATGTGCAAATCCATTTTTCATGGGCGTGACATTCGTTACTGTAATTTTATATAAATGAAATTGTCAACACAGATTTCATATTTCAGCAATCACCGCTCCAACCCGTCCAGGAGCCGATACCAGGCAATTGCCGCAGCAATGCCGACTTGACGGCAACCATGAAACGGTATCGAGCGGATCGGCGACACAGGAAGCGGCAACACACGCGGATCCGAGGACGCAACATAGCGGGCGAGACAGGCCCCCAAAGCTGTCATCAGCCCCACTCCCCGCCCCTGACAGCCCGCTGCAATCAGAAGCCCTCTCTCCGGTTCATGGATGTGGGGCAGGTGATCAGGCGTTAGGGCAACCCGACCGTACCAGCGGCGCTCGATGGCAATCCCTTCAAGGGCTGGGAAGATGCGCCGCATTGCCCGTTCAATATGGCGCCAGTCGTCAGCGGATCGCGGCAAGCCCTGACACCCTCTGCCACCAACGGCAAGCCGCCCATCAGCCGTCTTGCGGTAGTAGACGAGGATCCTCCGGGAATCCGAAACCGCCTGCTCTCCTGGTAGGATCGCCCGATTCTGCGCGGCGCTGAGCGGAGCCGTCGCAATCTGGAACGAATGCAACGGCACAAGGCTTTGCTTCAGTCCCGGAATAAGGTCGTCAGAATAGGCATTCGTGGCGACCACAACCGATTTTGCCGTCACGAATTCTCCGGAAAGCGTCGAAACCCGCCAGACGCCGTCGCCGCGACGCAGACTGGAAACCCTTTGGTTTTCGGCGATACGCACGCCCTTCTCTGTGGCCAGTCGTGCGAGTTCACAGACAAGGGCAAGGGGATCGACCACCCCCGCGCGACGGTCCAACCAGCCACCAACATAGCCGGAGGAGCCGATCATGTCCGCGACCTGGCGCGCATCGAGCAGAGCCGTATCCGCCCCCCGCGCACCCCATTGCCTGTGGCGCGCGGCCTGCATCTGCAAAGCCGTTTGCGTATGGGCTGCCTGGATCCAGCCATTGCGCCTGTAGGGCACAGTCAACGCGTACCGCTGAATAAGATCAAAGACGGAATCCGCCGTCGAGGCCGCAAAATCGACAACGCGCTGACCGACTTCTTCGCCGAAATGCTGGATCAACCAGTCAGGATCGTATTTCAAACCAGGGATGACCTGGCCGCCATTCAGCCCCGAAGCGCCAGCCCCAACGGTCGACGCATCGATCACACGGACTCGAAGGCCCAATTCAACGGCATGAAGAGCCGTGGAAAGCCCCTGAAAGCCCGCACCGACGACAGCCAGATCAACCGACTCATTGCGCTCTATCGGCTGGTCGAACGGTCGATGACACGGGGGAGAATTCCACACGGACTCTGAAAATGGCAGAGACATGGGCCAACCTGCACTTATCGACATGTGAACAGAGATTCTATCTGTTCACTTATATGAAATCATGTCAACGAATTTCAAACTCGGTATGACGTCGGCCCGCATGCGCCGGAGCCACGCCCTTTTCCTCGCCCGCACTCCATAAAAGGAAACGAGACCAACACGTTCCCAGTGGCGTCCCGCGCATTCTCTTGCGTAATATGGAGGAGGAACCGGGAGTCTGGCGGCGAACGCTCGGACGCTCGGAGCACTCGAACGCGCCCCTCAATGACACGCCGACACGCCCCTGTCCCGGTGAAAAACCGCCAGACGAAGGGCATGAACTGACACTGCCCGTTACATTTTCATTCTTCACAAGATCAGACAAATGACCACCCAACGGAGAGCCTCATGGTCAAGGTCGAGCAAAAAATCACACAAATCGTCCCCGCAGCACCCGGCTGGAAATTATGCGAACTCATTGGCCAAGAAGATGACACCAATGATATTGGATACATGGATGTCGTTGCCTGGTTGGTTATCGCAGAATACTCTGAAGGCGCATGGACGACATCGTCCCTCCCAGTCGTTGCCGATTCAGAAATTTGCGAAGGATCAATGCTTTTAAGGCGGCCAGATGGCAAATTCACCCATCCAGACTCCTGCTATCTGGAGACAGAGGAAGAAGCGATCAAATATATGGAAAACGGATATTCATTTTCACCCATGGATCCCCTCGATTAACCCACAAAATAGGGCCAACGTTTTACCGTATACTCCACTTCCCTGAAGTCTCACACAAAACCCTGGGCTCTGCCCAGACCCGCAAAGGGTCACGGACCCTTTGATCCCATGCGCTTAAAAAGAGTGGGGGTCCGGGGCCTCAGGCCCCGGCGGGGATCAGGGCAGAGCCCCGAGGTCAGGGGTCAGCGCTCTCCCACCGCCAGAGTGAAACGCAGACGGAAGAAGCTGGTCCCATCGGGCGCAAACTCCACGGTCAGATCCCCGCCCATGGCGCGCATGATCGTTCGGCTGATGGGCAGCCCCAAACCTGCGCCCTGGCCCAGGTGCGCCCGCTCGCCCCGGGCGAATTTCTCGAAAACCGTCGTCGCTTCGGCGCGGGAAATACCTCCACCGTTGTCGATGATATCCAGAATGGCCCATTGCCCCTGGGTCCAACTGCGCAACTCCACCCGTGGCAGACGGGCGGCATTGTATTTCACCGCATTGGATAGAAGATTGATCAGAACCTGACGGGCTCGATCGGCATTAGCCCGGATCTGGACTTCGCCCGGATCCACAGCATTGCGGATCCGCACCCCCGCCTTTTCCGTCAAGCTCGACATGGCCTCCAGCGCCCCATCAATGGTTTCAGCCAGATCGACGGCCTCAAGGGCCAAGTTTAACGCCCCGGACTCCAGGCGACTGACTTCCAGCAATTCATCCAACAGTCGGGTCAGGCGGCGGCTTTCATCGTGGATGATCCGCAGGAAGCGCGCCTGTTTTTCCTCCGGCACATCCCCGCCCTGTTCCAGCAGGATCTCCGAGAAAGAGCGGATCGAGGTCATCGGGGTGCGCAATTCGTGGCTAACCTGCCCGAGAAAGGCGTCCTTTTGGGCATCCAGCGAGCGCAACCGTTCATTGACCTCGCGAAGCTGCACCGCCGTACTTTCCAACTCCTCGGATTTTTCCGCCAGCGCCCGGGTGGTCTCAATCAACTGGTGGGTTTCGTCGGCAATGTCGATCAGGTCGGTCATGCCCAGGCTCTGCCCCCCGGCGATCCGCGAGACCAAAGCATGGGCCGATGCCGCTCCGATCGACCCCGACAACTCCCGCTCCAGGCGGGAGACCACGGCATCGGTGGGATGGGGAAGCCTCCCGCCCAAACCTTGGGAGCGGGCCAGCTCATCGAACAGGCGTAGCGCCGGCTCGTCCCCCAAAATACGTTGGGCAAGAATAAGCAAATCCTCGGTTTCCGCATTGGGGAGGGTTTGGCCCTTGGGCTCCCCCCAGGTGGAGCGGTGCACATCAACGAACAGGGAGCTTTGCAGGCGCTCCAGAGCGCCGGGGCGGCTCAGGCTGGAGACCACGATGAAGCACAGGGCATTGACGCCGATGCTCCAGACCGTGGCGTGCACCAGGGGATCCATATGCGACAGACCAAAGAGAGCCTGGGGCCGCAGCAGACCGATACCCCAAGGACCATCGGCCAAAAGCGCCGGGCCGAGGAGAAAGTCCCCCCCAAAACTGGGAAGAAACAGGGTGTAGACCCACAGGACGAATCCGGCCAACAGACCCGCCAGAGCACCCGATCGGGTGGCGCCCCGCCAGAAAATACCGCCCAACAGGCTAGGTAGAAACTGGGCCACGCCGACAAAGGCGGTCAGACCAATGGAGGCCAGGGCATCCGATCCGCCACTCAGACGGAAATGGAGGAAGCCCAGCCCCAGGATGGCGGCGATGCTGAACCGACGCGACACCAGAAGCAGATGGCGCAGGTCTCCACTCACGGCCCGGTTCATGGACAGCAGCCGCATGGCCAGGGGCATGACGATGTGGTTGGAGACCATGGTGGAGACGGCGATGGCCGCGACGATCACCATGGAGGTGGCCGAGGAAAACCCACCCAGGAAGGCCAGAAGGGCGATTTCATCCCGGTTCGCGGCCAGGGGCAGGGTCAGCACGTACAGATCCGGATTGTGCCCCTCGGGCAGGGAGGTCAAGCCCACCAGGGCGATGGGCATGATGAAGATGGTCATGCCCAGCAGATAGAGCGGGAAAAGCCAGGACGCCGTCACCAAATGGCTTTCGTCGATATTCTCCACCACCGTGACCTGGAACTGCCGGGGCAGACAGATCACCGCCGAGGCCGACAGAAAGATGATGGTCACCCACCGGGGACCAAAGGGGTCCGAAATCCCCTGTCCGATGTGGGGCGGGATGTAAGAGAAGACATCGGCCCAGCCGTCGGAGATCCCATAAACGGCGAACACACCCACGGCGACCAAGGCCAAGAGCTTAACGATGGCCTCCAGGGCGATGGCGGCAACCACCCCATGGTGACGCTCATTGGCGTCCAGATTGCGGGTGCCAAACAGAATGGTGAACAGAGCCATGCCCGCAGCGACCCAAAAGGCCGTGGTCACCCCGTCTGACTCTCCATTGATCAATTGGTAGCTCAGGGTGACCGATTGGAGTTGCAAGGCGATATAGGGCGTGGTGGCGATGACCGCGATCACCGTCACCAACACCGCCAGCCCCGGACTTTTGCCATAGCGCGAAGAAATCAAGTCGGCGATGGAGGTAATGCGATAGGCCCGGCCGATCACCACCAGTTTGCGCAACAACCACCACCAGCCGACGAAAACCAGGGTGGGTCCCAGGTAGATGGTGATGAACTCCAGGCCGCTCCGAGCCGCCGACCCCACTGCCCCATAAAAGGTCCAGGAGGTGCAGTAAATGGAAATGGACAGGGTATAGATCACCGGCGATTGCAACCAGTGAATGGGCCCCCGACGGGTGCGGCGATCCACCAGGAAGGCAACGGTGAACAACAGCGCCACATAGCCCAGGCAGACCGTCAGCAGAAGATTGACCGACAGCATCAGGGCCCGCCTGCCCCGGGTCCAGAGGCACTCCCGGTTTCCCCTCCCCTCTCTGGCGGCGAGTCGTCCGAACCGGTGCCTCCCCCTTCCCTGGCTCCCTGCTGGGTCACCCAAAGGGTGCTGGCCAAACCCGCCGTTCCCAGGATCAGCCCGACCCAAACCCCGAACAGGTAAACCAGGGGGAAAGGAACGCCAAGAACTTGGACATCAATCAAAGAGACTCCCGCCAAGGGGGGCAAAAGCAAGGCGACACCGACGGCAAGCAGAACGGTGGAGCGGTCCCGGACCCGCCGGTGGTCGAGGCGTCCCCGGGGGCGACCCTGGGGACGACCCTGGGGACGCCTGGGCAAAAGACGCCCGGGCAGGAGAGGCCGGGGCAAAACCGGTTTACTCCGCCGCCCGACCCGCAGCGAGGCGCTCCACCGCAGCGACGATATCCGCATTGGCGAAGGGCTTGGTCATGAACAGATCAGCACCCCCGTCCATTGCCGTCTCCCGGTCTTCCCGCTGACTTTTGGCCGTCAGCATGAGCACGGGCGTCCGCCGCGCGGTTCGATCGGCCCGCAGACGCCGCAGAATTTCGTATCCGTCCAATTCCGGAAGCATGACATCCAAAACGAGGACATGGGGTGCCTCTCGCTGAACCGCTTCCCAGGCTTGACGTCCATCCATCTGAACCGAAACCTCGAATCCGGCCCTTTCCAGCAAGAACGTCAGGGACTCGACAATATTCGGCTCATCCTCGGCTACAAGCACACGCCTGCCCATGGTGCGAAACCCCTCCCTGTTCATGCGCCCTTTTTCGGATCGCTTACGGCGAATTAGAGTGCATTTCACCCAGAGGTGCAATGACCGTTTGGTCGGTAGGGGCCAGGCTCTAATCCAGGAGGGGATCCTCCACCCGGTGCGCACAACTGGCCCGGGGGCAGAGTCGGCAACTGGGGCCGACCTCGTCCACCCGGGCGGAGGGATCGGGGGCATAGACCGTCCGGCGGGCGTCGGCCTCGCTCATCGCCACCATGTCGGTGAGGTAATGGCGGGGGCGACCAAACCCCGTGGGACCGGCGCTGCGGGCGCGGGCGATGAACACATGCCGGGCACCAGAGGGGAAAACCACGCATTGGCGGATCACCGCTTCCGGACTTTGTTGCGCCCGGTAGAGCACCCAAAGGGGGCAGGCTGCCGCATACCGAGGCAAGGCCAGACCCGGGAGTCCCCGCATTTCGATGATCGTGCCCGCCGCGTTGGCCCGATAGTAGCCGAAACGCGGATGTCCCTCCCCCGGCAACAGAGCCGTCAAGCGGTGGCAGACCGTTTCCACCTCGACCGAAAACAGGTCGGCCAGGGCCTCCACGTCATACTTCAAATCCCTGGCCCTGGGGGCGAACAGGTCCATGGGAAGGAGCAGGGTCCCCACCGCGTAATCACTCAAGGCCCGGCGCGCCCGCTGGCGGCCAGGTGCCGTCCGAATGGCCGCGCTGGCCTCCGTGGTCCGATCGATGACCGGTATCATATGGCGGTCCACCAGGGTCCGCGCCCGTTCGATCCGTGACAGGGGAAGCGGATCCGTCAGGGAAGCGGTCAAGCGCCCCCCCACCTCCCGGCCCGCCTCCTCGATCTCCTCGAACCGGTTGCCATGGGTCTCGAACAGGGACTCCACTTCATCCAGGGGCGTCATCACCCGGTCCGGGTCCTCGGCCTTGTCCAGATAGGTGGCCAGGGCCTCGCCCGCGTCGGACAGGGCACGGCTTTCCTCGTTGATGATGACCATGAAGCGGTCCCGCCGGTCCGGCGGGATGTCCGAGTAGTCGGTAAGGATTTCTGCCGCAGATCGGACAGCAGCAATGCGCGTCAACATGCGGTGGATGGCCTCACCCAGGAAAGGGTCGTTGGACAGCCGGTCGGACAGAATGGCCGCCCGGGCCGTAGCCTCCCGTTCGGCCCGGGCCAGGGCACCAATGCCCCGGGCCCAACCGGGGAAACGGCCAATCAACTCGTCGATTCGCCCCGCCTCAACCCCGGCACCCGACAGGGTTGGCAGATGGGCGATCTCGGTCAGGGTTCCGACCAGGCGTCGCTCCGTTGCCCCATCCAGCTCTTCCAAAGTGAGGCCCAAGGCCTCCGCCACGCGGTGCAACACGGCCCCCGCGACCTTCCGCTTGTTCCATTCGATTAAATTCAAATAGGAGGCGGAGATGCCGATGCGTTCCGCCAAATCCGACTGCCGGATCCCCAACTCCCGCCGTCTCTGACGGATGCGAGGCCCCAAGATGGATCCGGATTGGCCGGTTTTTCCCTGCGCAGACACGACCTCACCGTCTCCTTGTCAAAAATTTACATTTGTGAGCAAGCGCAACAACATTTATTTACAAAAAACTCGTTGAAAGTCAATAGCTTATTGAGCATTTGACAAAAACACGGCATTCTCCGGCATCACGAGGGGCTTTTCGCACCCATAGAGGATCCGTTGGCGGACCGCATCCCTCCAAAACAAACGTCACAGAGACAAACAGAGTCAAGACGGCCAACGTCGAGACGCACAGGGAGTGAAGTACAATGTCCGATTTCAAGATCAGCCGCCGTGGTATTTTGCGGGGAACGGCCATGGTCGGTGCAGGTTTGGCCATGCCGACCATCCTCACCAGCCGGGCTTGGGCGGCCGGTTATGTCAACGAGCCCAAAGGCGGGACCGTGACCCTGGGCTTCAACGTGCCCCAGACCGGTGCCTATGCCGAGGAAGGTGCCGACGAGCTGCGCGCCTACCAACTGGCCGTTGAGCATCTGAACGGCGAGGGTGACGGCGGCATGATGGAGACCTTCTCCTCCAAGGCCCTGACCGGCAGCGGCATCAACGGCAAGAAGGTCGTCTTCGTCACCGGTGACACCCAAACCAAGTCCGACGCCGCACGCGCCAGCGCCAAGCGGATGATCGAGAAGGACGGCGCGGTGATGATCACCGGCGGATCGTCGTCCGGCGTGGCCATCGCGGTCCAGGGTCTCTGTCAGGATGCCGGTGTCATCTTCATGGCTGGCTTGACCCATTCCAACGACACCACCGGCAAGGATAAGCGGGCTAACGGCTTCCGCCACTTCTTCAACACCGAGATGACCGGCGCCGCCCTGGGTCCGGTGCTGAAGAACGCCTATGGCACCGACCGCAAGGCCTATCACCTGACCGCCGATTACACCTGGGGCTGGAGCCAGGAAGAATCCATCAAGAAGTACACCGAGAAGATGGGCTGGGAAACCGTCGCTGCGGTCCGCACCCCGCTGGGTGCCGGTGACTTCTCCCAGTACATCACCCCGGTTCTGAACTCCGGGGCCGACGTGCTGGTTCTGAACCACTATGGCCGCGACATGGTGAACTCCCTGACCCAGGCGGTGCAGTTCGGCCTGAAGGACAAAATGGTCAATGGCAAGGAATTCGCCATCGTCGTCCCACTCTACAGCCGTCTCATGGCCCAGGGCGCGGGCGACGCCGTGAAGGGCATTTTGGGCTCCACCAACTGGCACTGGTCCCTGCAGGACGCGGGATCCCAGGCTTTCGTCAAGTCCTTCGGCCAGAAGTACGGCTTCCCGCCCAGTCAGGCCGCCCATACCTGCTATGTGCAGACTCTGCTGTACGCCGACGCCTGCCAGCGGGCAGGCACCTTCATGCCCTCCGAAGTCGGCAAGGCCCTGGAAGGGTTCGATTTCGATGGTCTGGGCAATGGTCCCACCCTGTACCGCGCAGCCGACCATCAGTGCTTCAAGGATGTGCTGGTTGTGCGCGGTAAGGAAAACCCCTCCTCCAAGTTCGACCTGCTTGAGGTGGTCGAGGTCACGCCACGTGCGCAGATCGAATACGATCCAGCGATGCTGGGTGGCGAGCTGGGTCCGTACAACAACGGAGCCTGATCTCGCTTCGGGGTGGCGCGCGGACCGGTTCGCCGGACCCCTTTCCCGCGCGTCACACCGTTGTTCGACCTTCGCCGACCTGTTGGGCCGCCCCGCCTCCCCCCTTCCGCCCTCCCAAACACGACCGGAGGCGGATTGGGCGGGGCGGTCGACAGTCCAGATTTCCGATCTCGAATCCGGAACCGATGTCACATGGACGCGATCCTGCTGCAAATTCTCAACGGGCTCGACAAGGGTGGCGCTTATGCCCTTATCGCGCTCGGCTTGACCATTATCTTCGGCACCCTGGGCGTCGTGAACTTCGCCCATGGCGCGCTGTTCATGCTGGGTGCCTTTTGCGCGGTGGCTTTCAAGGCCCTGCTCAACATGCAAAAGGTTTCCATAGACCCCACCCAGATGACCGCCTGGGGCACGCCCATGGAAGTCCGTGTGCCCTATGTGGAGGCCTGGTTCGGTGACTTCGGCTCAACCCTGCTGGACTATTCCGTCCCCATTTCCCTCCTGATCGCCGTACCCTTCATGTTGCTGCTGGGCATCATCATGGAGCGTGGCTTGATCCGGTTTTTCTACCGGCGCCCCCATGCCGACCAGATCCTGGTGACCTTCGGTCTGGCCATCGTCCTGCAGGAAATCACCCGGTCCTTTTTCGGCGCCAATCCCATCCCCATGCCCGCTCCGGAAGCGGCCCAGGGGATGATCGACTTCGGAGCGGCCTTTGGTTTCTCGGCCGACAGCGTCGTCTATCCGGCTTGGCGCCTGCTGTACTTCCTGTTCTCCCTGGTCATCATCGGAGCGGTGCTGGCCTTTTTGCAATTCACCAGCTTCGGTATGGTGGTGCGGGCGGGCATGGCCGACCGGGAGACCGTGGGCCTGCTGGGGATCGACATCGACCGGCGGTTCACCATCGTCTTCGGGATCGCGGCGGTCGTCGCGGGCTTGGCCGGGGCCATGTATACCCCCATCCTCAGTCCCGATTATCACATGGGCATGGACTTCCTGGTGCTCAGTTTCGTTGTGGTCGTCGTTGGCGGTATGGGCTCGCTCAGCGGGGCCGTGGTCGCCGGATTCACCCTGGGTATCCTGCAAAGCTTCGCCTCCATGAACGAGGTGAAGGCCATCTTTCCCGGGATCGACCAGATCATCATCTACCTCATCGCCGTCGGTATTCTGCTGGTCCGCCCCCGTGGGTTGATGGGCCGCAAGGGCGTGATGGAGAATTAAGTCCAATGGGCAACCTCGCCATGAACAAGAACGATCTGATCCTCCTGGGGGCCTTCGTCCTGGTGGTTCTGTTCGCTCCGCAACTCTTCGCCCCGCTCGGCGCCGGATATCCGGACCTTCTGCAGAAGTTCGCCATCTACGGCATCTTCGCCTTGGGGTTCAATATCCTGTTCGGCCTGACCGGATACCTGTCCTTCGGCCATGCCGCCTTCCTGGGTGTCGGATCCTATTCCGCCGTCTGGTGCTTCAAACTGCTGAGCATGAACCCCCTGCCCGCCCTGCTGTTCGCCGTCCTGTTTGGCGGTCTCTTCGCGGCGGCCATCGGTTTCGTCTCCCTGCGCCGGACGGGCATCTACTTCTCGATCCTGACCCTGGCGTTTGCCCAGATGAGTTACAATCTGGCCTATTCGGTGATGACCCCCATCACCAATGGCGAGACCGGGCTGCAACTCGCCCAAAGTGACCCCCGCATCATCGACGTGCTATTTGGCCGGGATTACGGCGCCGTCCTGCCCTCGTCGGACCTCTTTGGCCTCGAGATGACGGGATATTCGGGCTACTACTTCTGCGCCGTGATGCTGATCATCTGTTTTTTCATCTCCCTGCGCATCTTCCGCTCTCCCTTCGGACTGATGCTGCGCGGTCTGAAGTCCAACCAGAACCGCATGGCCTATACCGGCCTGAACATCCGGCCCTATGCCCTGAGCGCCTTTATCATCTCGGGCATGTATGCCGGTCTGGCCGGGGGCCTCTTGGCCATCACCGACCCCCTGGCCGGGGCAGAGCGCATGCAATGGACCGCCTCGGGCGAGGTGGTCTTGATGACCATTCTGGGGGGGGCAGGCACCCTGCTGGGACCGGTAATCGGCGCGACCTTCATCAAGTACTTCGAGAACATTTTCTCGGCCTTCAACGATGGCATTCTCAATCAGGTCTATGGCTTCCTGCCGGACTCCTTGCGGGACATCATGGTGTCCATTTCCTCGCTGTTCGTGGGGGAAGGCTGGAACCTGACCCTGGGCGTGTTGTTCATGCTGATCGTGATCTTCCTGCCTGGAGGGTTGATCGAGGGCGTGAAGCGCATTCGCACCGGCGTCGGAAACCTATTCCGCAGCGGCGGTGACGGCGATGGGAAGACTCCCACTGCCGCTCCGGCCGAGTAAGGGGGGAGCGGAACCATGAGTCTTCTATCGGTCAAAGACGTCAACAAGCGCTTCGGTGGCCTCAAGGCCTTGGACAAGGTCAACCTTGAGGTGGAGGCCGGGACGGTCCATGCGATCATCGGCCCCAACGGCGCGGGCAAATCAACCCTGCTCAACTGCTTCATCGGTCGCCTGGATCCGGACACCGGCAGCGTGACCTTCGACGGCAAATCCCTGTTGGGTCTGCCGCCGCACGAAATCAATCAAGCCGGTGTCAGCCGGGTTTTCCAGACACCGGAAATCTTCGCCGACCTGACCCTGCTGCGCAATGTGATGCTGCCCGCCTTCGCCAAACGGGACGGATCCTTCAACCTGAACCCCTGGTCCCTGGTCGACCGGCAGGCCGACATCCGCGACGAGGCCATGCACCTGCTCGAGGACGTGGGGCTGGCCGAGAAGGCCGGGCATATCGCCGGACAGCTCTCGCGCGGGGACAAGCGGCGCCTGGAACTGGCCATGTGCTTGGTGCAGAAACCCAAGCTGTTGTTGCTCGACGAACCGACCGCAGGCATGGCCCGGGCCGACACCAACAACACCATCGATCTGATGAAAAAGATCGCCGACCGCGGCATGACCATGGTGGTCATCGAACACGACATGCATGTGGTGTTTTCGCTCGCCAACAAGATCAGCGTGCTCGCCCAGGGCACGGTCATCGTCGAGGACCTGCCCGAGAACATCAAGGGCAACCCCCGAGTCCAGGAAGCCTATCTGGGAGGGGCTCACCTATGACCAGTTCCACCTTGGGGGGCACCCCGACACAGGAGACCACCATGGACCAAGGCCCTCAAACCCTGTTGGGCGATACGATCTACGCGGGCAAGGCGCCCGGCAAAAAGCCAGTCACGTCCAAGGGCGGACAGGCGGCCTTCTTCTCCTGCTGGGATATTCACGCCTATTACAACGAAAGCTATATCGTCCAAGGCGTCAGCTTCGACATCCGCGAGGGGGAAATCATCGCCCTGTTGGGCCGCAACGGGGCGGGCAAAACCTCGACCCTGCGGACCATCGCCCGCTTGGCCGATCCCGAGCTACGCCATGGGGAAATCTGGCTGGACCACAAACCCCTGCACACCATGAAAGCCTTTCAGGCCGCGCAATGGGGTGTGGGTCTGGTGCCCGAAGACCGGCGGATCATCCAGGGGCTGTCGGTCGAGGAGAACCTTCAACTGGCCCAGATCGCGCCGCCCATCGGTTGGTCCATCGAGCGCATTTACGAGCTTTTCCCCCGCCTGGGAGAACGCCGCAACCAGGAGGGCACCACCCTGTCGGGGGGAGAGCAGCAGATGCTGGCCATTGGCCGGACCCTGGCCCGGGACGTGAAACTGCTGCTGCTGGACGAGCCCTATGAGGGGTTGGCCCCGGTGATCGTGCAGGAGATCGAACGCACCCTGGAGCAGATCAAGAACCTGGGCATCACCACCGTGATCGTGGAACAGAACGCCATTGCCGCCCTTCACCTGGCGGACCGGGCGATCATTCTCGACATGGGACAGGTGGTTTTCGATGGAGTCGCGCAGGACGTGCTCGACAACGCCGATTTGCGCCAGCAATATCTCGCGATCTAATCGGCTCGGTCCCTCGAGCATGCCAGCGACACAGACACAGGAAGGCGCGACTCTTGCCTTGAGCACGACACTCGAGAAGGACTTCATTTCTCCGATCACGGCGGTTCGCGGAGCCCTCGAAATTCTCCGCGACCATGCCGATTTGACAGAGGAAGAGCGGCTGCGCTTCGTCAACTCCGCCCTGGCGGGGTGTGCGCGGCTGGAGCATGGAATCTCCCACCTGTCCGAAAGCGTCTACGCCGCTTCAAAACGCCAGAAGGAGCAGGAGGAAAAGGACAAGGACTGGCGCGCCCGGATCCATTTCCTCAATGAGTCCGGGGACAATCCGGACGGCGCATTGGGCCTGGACGTGGTCGAGGTGGACTTTTCCAATGTCGTCTTCAGCGACACGGAAACCGTCACCGCCTTCCACGATGTCATTGACCGAACCTTGGAAGCCACGGGCAAGCGGTGGTTCATCCTCGTCAACTTCAAGGACTGCAAGGTCTGGCCGGAGGCCTGGGTGGCCTTCGCCCATCGGGGCAAGCAAACGGCCATCCAGCGATCATCCGGCGTGGTCCGCTTCGGCGAGCCCCCCGGCCCCCTGTCCTCCCCCAATGAGTGCGCGGACAAACCTGCGGCGCTCGATCGGATCCGGGTTTTAGCCAAGGAAGCAGGGATCATTTGACCCCTCTGGAGCCTTTCGACCAGTAACCGCCCGGGGTCTGGAGCCTTTCGGCCGGTAACCGCCTGGGGTCTGGGGCCTTTCGGCCGGTAACCGCCTGGGGTCTGGGGCCTTTCGGCCGGTAACCGCCTGGGGTCTGGGGCCTTTCGGCCGGTAACCGCCTGGGGTCTGGGGCCTTTCGGCCCCAGTGGGGGACGGGGCAAAGCACGGGAAAACACCCCCTCCCTGTCGTGTACCATACGGAAAACCGCGATACACTTCTCCTCATTCCGCTTTCGTCAAAGCGACGTCCGCTCCTTCCCTTCCAGGGCCATGTAGGTTGCCAGCCGAAACAGGATAATGGCGGTATCGATGGAGGGGAATGTCAGGTCCGTTTGCGCCAGGGCGCCGTCCCGGTCGCCCAGGGTCCATTGGGTAACGATGCTGTCCTCCAGAAAGGTCACCCGGTCAATGTCGTCCAGGGCGGCGGTGTTGGCCTGGAAAAAGGACCGGGTTTCGCGCAGCAAAGGCTGGGTCCGATCCGCCGCGATCCCATCGGCTGCGGCACATTGCACGGTGGCCAAGCGGTAGTATACCCCCCCGTAAGCTTCGTCGAATCCCCCCTGCTCCGTCCCACGCTCCACCTGGGCCAACAGGCGGGGAATCAGCCCCGTAACAGCACTCACCGCCTTCCAGGTTTCCGGCGGAAAAACCGTACTGTCCAGGAAAGGGCGGGAGCGGCAGAGTTCCAATAGGTCGATGGCCGTGAAGACATAGGGGGACTCCTCGTTGAAGGCTTCCTCTTCCACCAGGGCCAAGACATCCTCCACAACGGCCACTTGGGAGGCCCGTTCTCCCCCAACCGCCAGGTATTTGGCGATGGCCGCCCCGTCGTACCAACGCCCCGCCTCGTCCAGAGCCGCCATCAGGTCTTCTCGATCCTCGGTTCGGCCACCCGCAGCCAAGACCTCGACCAACAGTTCCTCGGCGTAATCGGCGTCCTCGTCCTCAAAGTCTCCCGCCATGGCAGAGAGGCGGTCGAACAGGGCATCGTAGTCCGCCGTCGCCCCCATGACGCCCAAAGCCTCGGCGGCGCGGATCAGGGCGAAATAGCGGTCCAGGGGTTCGGCGGCGGGATCATCGACCATGGAGAGGCCCAGGTCCGTCAAACAGCGGGGCGAAGGACTGGCCAGACAGGTCCGGGGCGCCTGGGCGACCCTCTCGATGTCCCGGTTCCGGGCGACGTCAGTCTCGGCCTTTGCCTGCTCCCCCTGATCGTCGCAAGCTGCGACAGCCAGGGGGGCTAGAAGCATCACCCCCAAACCGATCCATCTCAACACCCGTGTCATCATCATACCTCTGGATAGCCGCATGGACCCATACCTCACGTCCGCGGTCGAAAAAAGGAGAGGGAATGCAGGTCATCCATCGCCCCACCGGGGCAGAGCCTGACCACAAAAACGTTTGGAAATCTATGGCAATGCGGTGTTGCCAGACCAGATCTATCCAACTTGATCCCATATCACTCTAGCAGGCTGCGGAAAAAGTCCGATCATTCCCCAAAACAGTCATTCCCGCGCATGCGCTAAGGTATGCAGGTTTCTCTGTGCCGCTCCGAGTTTAACTTCGTCATCCCCGCGTGCGCGCTAAGGGATTCATGTTTCTCGGACCTTCCATCCGATGAGAATACTCTGAAAGGAATCCAAGTCATTTTTCATGGTTATCGGTCCTGGAGGCTTTGACTTGGGATAGCCGTCCCATCCTCCGAGACGGGCAATGATCCAAGCCGCCCAGGCCAAGGTTCCTTTTTTATGTGGATTGGCTTGCAATTTGGTGCGGGGCGCATAGTTAGCCTTCGCAACGGCATCGAGCGCCTCAACGGCTTCGGCGTCGAAGGCCAGCGCAGCGGTTTCAGGCTGTTTTCCTCCTCTGGCTTGCACCAATTGGAGCGTCATCACGCTGGCGCGCGCGGCGATAGCGGTCAATTTGCACAGGCGCTCCGCGCTCTGAACTTGGCTGTCTTCGATACCCAAGCCCTGGCTTTTCAACAGGCGGAAAAACTGCTCAATCACCCAGCGCTGGCGGTACATTCCGACGACCTCCCAGGCTTCGGATAGCAAGCCAACCGCCCGTGTGGTGAGGAGGCGCCAGACAATCGGTTTGGCCTTCGCTGGTGGATTGGGTTCGCGACCTCCTCCACACGTAGAGTGCACTGTTCGGGCATATCTGGCTCGGTCTTGTCCGGTCGCCGTAACGTCACCTCTCCAAACCGCAGCTCGACTTGGGCCGCACGCGCCGCCCGGCCTGATTGAGCTTGGATTTCCAGAAAATCCGTCGCGCCGATGGGCCAGCTGGCCACTTCCTCATACAAGGAGTGACCGTTCCTCAGACGCCGGTCCCGGGCTGAACGGGTCAAGACGAACGGGCCCTCTCGATCAATCAGAACAAGAGCGGCATAGATGTCTCTTTCGGCTTCGGCCAGCACCGTGATCCGACGCGCTTCAGATAAGATCGCCGTCCCTTTTCGGGCCGTCTCGACCCAAGGCTTCGTCTCCTTGTCCGCCAACGGGCGGTCCGTATGGCAGGTGTCGCGCTGTCCTTGCCGTGTGCGAATGTCGCCATCCACCCAACCCAGGCAATGTCCCGTATCCGCATCAACCGCGACCATCGCATGAAGAAGAAGGCCGTGGATGTTGCCCTTTCCGATCTCGCCAAGATCCCGCCTGTTCTTCGCCGTGGTCTTGGACTTGATCTCGCTGGTGTCTTGGATTGCCAGAATATCCCGGCCCTGCACGGCGACCGATGTCGTCTCGCTCCAGCTTTCGAGAATTCGATCCGTGGTCACCTTATACCCAGGTGCGGTGAGTTTGACTCAGCGCACCTTGGAAGCGGCCAAGTGGCCGCCGCCGCGCCTTATGGCGCGTAAAAGCCCGCTTGGCGTTTGAACGCAAGAAAAGCGGCGTGGGTTTAAACCCGCGCCGCTTGGTATAAGGGTGTCCGAGGAAACGATTGAACCGAACGATCCGACCCCGATCTCCCTTGGCGGCTTTTTGCAGGCAACTCGTTCCCTCCGAGACCATCCCCGCCAAAAGCAAGGCCCCCTTTTTCGAGCCGTCGGTCCTCGAAATACCCAACCCTCTCCGCCAAATCCCCCACTTAACCCTCCCGTGAAAAGAGGCTTATAGGGAATCACGGATCTAACTTCTTGGGAATCCCACGGAAACAGAGATATGTGCATCCCTTAGCGTGAAAACGGGGATGACGACAAAAGAGATTTTCCGCAGCTTGTTAGATGCGGGACTTTGCGGCCAATATGTCGGCAAGCATTTTTGATCTGTTGATGGGTTGGTTGGCTTGCTGGGGTGAGCGATCGCCGATTTTCAGGTCGCGAAATTTTCCGAGAGGCCCGTTTTGACTTTGGGGAAAAAGGGACGAAGAAAAAGCCCCACTTTTCAGTGGAGCTTTCAGTTTCCTGGTTGCTTGATATCAACCCTATTTTGGCTGGGGAACGTGGATTCGAACCACGACTGACGGAGTCAGAGTCCGCTGTTCTACCGTTAAACTATTCCCCATTCGGCTCCCGGTGGACCTCTGTCCGTCCAAGAGGGTGCGCTATCTACCATGCGGTTTTGACTTTGGCTAGAAAAAAATGAAAGTCGGTCGTTGGTTTTGTCTCCGCCCCCGTGAAAGGGGCTTTGCGCCATCCGCTTCCCTCGCCTAAAGTGATCTGTCACGGTATCGCCATGGTTTCCCAACACTCTTGCCAGAGGCTCTTCGGTGTCCCCGATATCCCTGTTTCCGTCTCAGACCCATACCTCCCCCTTGGGGGGAGGGGCGACGGCCCCAAGGGGGATGCGGCGGCGTGTGACTGAGGGGGAGGCAGGACGCCTCTGCGCAGCGTTGGATTTGGGGACAAATAATTGTCGTCTATTGATTGCTGAAGCCCTGGATACGGGGTTCCGAGTGGTCGATTCCTTCTCGCGGATCACCCGGCTGGGGGAGGGCGTGCGGGCATCCGGTCGGCTTTCTCGGGTTGCCATGGATCGAACCATTGCGGCTTTGGCTATTTGCTCTTCCCGCATGGACCGCCATGCGGTGACCCAGGTCCGGTGCGTGGCGACCGCAGCTTGTCGGGCCGCAGAGAATGTGGCGGAGTTCGTCGAGCGCGCGCGGGTGGAAGCGGGGGTGGATCTGGAAGTCATCCCCGCCGAGGAGGAAGCCCGCTTGGCCCTGGCTGGATGCGCGCCCTTGCTGGAAGGGGAGCGCCCGCTGACGCTGGTCTTTGATATCGGGGGAGGGAGCACGGAGCTGACCCTGGTCGAAGTCCGAGATACGAGCGATGGCCCCCGGCCAGGAGCCGTCCTGGCTGTGGAAAGTCTTCCCCTGGGAGTTGTCACCCTGTCCGAGGCCGTTGGTGGAGGTCATCTGTCCCCCCGCCTTCATGCCGATATCGTTGAACATGTGCGTGAACGCTTGCGTCCCTTCGATGTCGCCTATGGAATCGCCGACTATGCCGTGAGGGAGCAACTCTCCCTACTCGGCACCAGTGGCACCGTGACCACCGTGGGCGCGGTAGCCCTGGGTCTGGGGCGCTATGACCGCAACCGGGTGGATGGTCTGGGGTTGTCCGTCCGCGAGATCAAAGACGTGGGCGCCCGCCTGTTGGACATGAGTCCCTCGGATCGGGTCGCTCATCCCTGTATCGGCCGGGAACGGGCTGATTTGGTCTTGGCGGGCTGCGCTATTTTGCAGGCGATTCTCGACACTTGGGCCGTTCCAGCGCTCCGCGTTGCCGATCGGGGTATCCGCGAGGGGCTGCTCGCGGATATGATGGGCACCAGGGCAGAGGGGGAGTGCACCCCTGCCGAAGCCGGGGTGGATGCGGTTCCGACCGTTTGACCACACGGGGTCCATGGGATCCGACATCATCTTGCAGGAAAGTATGAAGACCATGAGTAGCGGAAAGGGTTCCGGGAATCGGGCCAACGGTCGCGCCCCCTCGGGGGCCCGGGATCTGTTCGTCAAAGTAAAGACGGCTCGGGGACGGAAAAACTCCTCCACCCGCTGGCTGCAACGCCAGTTGAACGACCCCTATGTGCTGGAAGCCAGACGTACGGGGCTGCGCTCCCGCGCGGCTTTCAAGTTGATGGAGCTCGACGACCGCTTCCATTTACTCGGCCCTGGGCGGCGCGTCGTTGACTTGGGTGCGGCCCCTGGCGGTTGGACACAGGTGGCCGTCGAGCGGTGCAAGGCCCTTAAAGAAGGGGGCGGCAAGGTGGTTGGTATCGATATCCTGGAATGGGAAGGCGTGGCCGGGGCCACCTGCATGACCCATGATTTCATGGAGGATGACGCACCGGCCTTATTGAAGGCGGCCCTGGATGGCCCCGTGGATCTGGTGCTGTCGGATATGGCTGCGCCCACGACTGGCCACCGCAAGACGGACCACATGCGGGTTATGGGATTGGCCGAGGCCGCCTGGGATTTTGCCGAGGAGGTTCTGGCTCCGGGTGGGTCGTTTTGCTGCAAGGTGTTCCAGGGGGGCACGGAAGGGGAGCTGCTCAATCGCATGAAGTCCCTGTGCGTGAGCATCAAGCACGCCAAGCCCCCCGCCAGCCGCCAGGAGTCGCCGGAGGTCTATGTGATTGCCCAGGGGTTCAAGGGGCGGCCTGAAGACCGGTAAGCTCAAGCGGTCGCAAGGGAATCATCCAAAGCGAAGGACTCACCAAGAACTTTTCTTGCGGGGCACAGTCTTGTGTGTATGATGTCGCGCTCCCAAGGATCAATAGGTTGCGCGGTGCATCACGTCGGAAGCGTGCGTGCCGCCGGACCGAAAGTCCGGTTTCGACTTTATGGTCCGCCGCTCTAGAGGAGCCCCCCATGGAATTTCCCGAGGCTTTGACCTTCGACGACGTGCTGCTTGTCCCCGCAGCATCAGACGTGTTGCCTGCACAGGTGGATACCCGCACGCGCTTGACAAAGACCATTACCTTGGGGATCCCGCTGGTCTCCTCGGCCATGGATACGGTGACGGAAAGCGAAATGGCCATTGTCATGGCCCAGTGCGGTGGCATTGGTGTCATCCACAAGAACCTGGATATCGTCGCCCAGGCCGAAGAAGTGCGCAAGGTGAAGCGCTATGAATCGGGCATGGTGGTCAATCCCGTGACCATCGAGCCGGACGCCCCCCTCGCCGATGCCTTGGGGCTGATGGCCCGCCATAAGATCAGTGGCATTCCCGTCACCGAAAGCGGAACGGGAACCCTGGTGGGCATCCTGACCAACCGGGATGTGCGCTTCGCCGAGAACACGGCTCAGCCCGTCCGCGACTTTATGACCAAGGAAAACCTGATCACCGTGCGCGAGGGCGTGAGTCAGTCCGAAGCGCGCCGGTTGCTGCATACCAACCGGATCGAAAAGCTGTTGGTGGTGGATGACGCCTACCGCTGTATTGGTCTGGTGACGGTGAAGGATATCGAGAAGGCCCAGACTTACCCCAACGCCTGTAAGGATGAACGGGGGCGTCTGCGGGTGGCTGCGGCCACCGGGGTGGGGGCCGACGGCATCGCCCGGGCCGAGGCTCTGTTGGAGGCGGGCGTGGACGTGGTGGTGATCGACACCGCCCACGGCCATTCCAAAGGGGTCATTGACGCCGTGGCGACGGTGAAGAGGCTGTCCAATCAAGCCCAGGTGATCGCCGGGAATATCGCGACCCCCGAAGGGGCCCTGGCACTGGTCGAGGCGGGCGCCGACGCGGTCAAAGTGGGGATCGGCCCCGGTTCCATTTGCACCACCCGCATCGTGGCGGGCGTGGGGGTGCCTCAGTTCTCTGCCATTACCGAGGTCGCCAAGGCCCTGGAGGCGTCCGGTGTGCCGGCCATCGCCGATGGCGGTATCAAGTATTCTGGTGATTTCGCCAAGGCCATCGCCGGTGGGGCTGAGACGGTTATGGTTGGTAGTCTCCTGGCTGGCACCACCGAAGCTCCGGGCGAGGTCTTCCTTTACCAGGGCCGAAGCTACAAGTCCTACCGGGGCATGGGCTCCCTTGGGGCCATGGCTCGGGGGTCCGCTGACCGTTATTTCCAGGCCGAAGTGACAGATAACTTGAAGCTGGTCCCAGAGGGCATTGAAGGCCAGGTGCCCTACAAGGGTGCTGCGGGAACGATCATTCATCAGCTGATCGGAGGCCTGCGGGCGGCCATGGGCTATACGGGGAACCGTACGATCACTGACATGCGAAAGAAAGCGCAGTTCCGTCGCATCACAGCGTCCGGTTGGCGGGAAAGCCACGTCCACGACGTGACTATCACCAAGGAAGCCCCCAATTATCGCGGTGGTATGTGAGGCCCGGTTTTTCCGGACCTCTTTTCCCCATTTAGATCAAAGTGTCCGCCTTAAATCGAATCCAATTTCAGGCGGACACTTTGATCCAGATTCAACAAGTTGAGCATCGAGTGGACCGGAAAACCGGTGCCCGCTTTTCCGCTCGATGCTCTAAGCGGACAGCATCCATGATTCCCGCAGCACGCCTGCAAGCCGCCATCGATTTGTTGGTGGAAATCAATGCCTCGGACCGGCCCGCCGATGGGGTGGTCAGCGCTTATACCCGCGCCCGGCGCTATATGGGGTCCAAGGATCGTAAGTCGGTGACCGATCGCCTTTGGGCGGCCTTGCGTTCCCGGGCTCGGCTCACCTGGATGGTGGAACGGTTCGGGGGCAAGCCATCGGCGAGAACTCTGATGATCGCCCACCTTCTGCTCGGCGAGGGCCGCTCCGCCCAGGACCTGCGACCCCTGTTTGACACTCGCATGCCCCATGCACCCCAACCCCTCTCCGACCAGGAGCAGGGGTTGATTGATTTGCTCGCGGGCAAGCCCCTGGAGTATCGGGAGATGCCCCGGGAAACCCGGCTGGAGACACCCGAGTGGTTGTTTCCCCGGCTGGAACCGATCTTTGGTGAGGCATTGGACGCCGAATTGGCCGCTCTGCTGGGGGAGGCGCCCCTGGACCTGCGGGTGAACACCCTGAAAGGCGATCGGGAGGCCGCGATAGTCGCTTTGGCCGAAGAAGGGGTCGATGCGGAACCGGGACCCCTGTCCCCTTGGTCCCTGCGGCTGGAGGGGCGGCCCAATATCGCTGCGACCAAAACGTTCCGGGGTGGCTTTGTGGAAGTCCAGGACGAGGGCAGTCAGCTGATCGCTCTGCTATGCGGCGTGGAACCGGGCATGTCCGTTCTTGACCTTTGCGCGGGCGCCGGGGGCAAAACCCTGGCATTGGCCGCAGCGATGGAGAACAAGGGGGGACTGGTTGCGGCGGACGTGAACGAAGGCCGCTTGGAGCGGGCGCAGACCCGCCTGCGTCGGGCCGATGTGCACAATGTCACCCGCAAACCCCTGGGACCCGAGGCCAACAAATGGCTGAAGCGCCGCCGAGGAACCTTCGACCGGGTGTTGGTGGACGCTCCCTGTTCGGGGACGGGCACTTGGCGGCGAAATCCCGACGCCCGGTGGAAGTTGACGCCGGAAATCGTGGAGTCCCTGCTGGTCGAACAGGCCGGGATTCTCGACCGGGCGGCTGGGTTGACAAAGCCAGGAGGGCGGTTGATTTACGCGACCTGTGCGCTTCTGCCTGAAGAAAACGAGGGCCAAGTGGAGGCCTTTCTGTCTCGCCGGGCCGATTACCGTGCCTTGTCTGTGGTCGATCTTTGGCCCGATTTGGGTGTTGGCGACTATCCGGGTGACCCGGAAAAACCCTGGCTGCGCCTGTCGCCTGCACGTCATGGCACGGATGGTTTCTTTGTCGCGGTGCTCGAACGGATCGAATAATGGCCCGCGAAGAAGGCCTTATACCAAACTGACTGGGTCGTGACTCTCTCCGGGGATTCCCCTGGCCGCTGAAATGTGAATCACCATGGCAATCCAGAGGAGACTTGCCATGGGAAATCCAACACCCCTCCGTTCCGAATTTGACGGTCCCGCTCTGCGCCGCTTGGCGAAAGGGTCTCGGGACGCGAATTCCCAGCGACACGGTTCGCATTCTGCTGGCCGATCGAGAGTTCGAAGGCCAGGAATGGATGGGGTTTCTGCTCGCCCGCCGCATTCCCTTCGCCATTCGATTGAGGGAAAACCGGATCGTGCAATTGCCCTGCGGCAAGCAGGTGCAACTCGGATCTTTTTTTCGGAGACCACGCTCGCCCCGGACCATCCGAGCCCGGCTGCCCGAGCGGCAAGGACACCCCGCTCTGGACCTTCACTTTTCCGCCAAGCGGATCAGGGGAAGCGAGGGGATCATCATTATTGCCAGCACCGAACGACGAGACACTGTCGTGTACTGTGGTGGCAAAGTGGCCCAACTTGGCCTCGAAGGCGTTGGTCGACCGCGAGGCTACCAAGCCGTTTTGGCGATACCCCCTGCCTTCCACAGAAAAAGGACCGTTCCTTCCAGAACGGTCCCTTCCCTTATGACGATCGCGGTGCGATCTCGGCCAATCAGGCAGCCTTGACGGGCACACCCTTGTCCTTGAACAGCGTGGCCAACTCGCCGTCGGCCGCCATTTCGCGCACGATGTCGCAACCGCCGACGAATTCACCCTTCACATACAGCTGGGGAATGGTCGGCCAGTTGGAATAGGTTTTGATCCCATTGCGGATTTCATCGTCCTCCAGGACGTTGATCCCCTTGTACTCGACACCGAAGTGGCCCAGCACCTGCACCACAGCGGCGGAAAATCCGCACTGGGGGAACATCGGGGTGCCCTTCATGAACAGAACCACGGGGGTTCCTTCCACTTCGCTTTTGATCCGGTCTTCCACGCTCATCCGTCTTCCTTTCCGTTTGGGACGGGGGAGTAATCTGGCGCCCGCGGCACGAAGCGAACCCAGCAAATGGACTCGATGCCTTGAAACCAGCCTTGATGCGATATGGGACAGGGGACCCCGGCCTGTCAATTGCTATCACGCGCCCTTTTCGCGGCGGTCCGGCCAGAGGTACAAGGCCACCCCGCACCAGATGCACGCAAATGTGGCCAAGGTCGCCGGGTTCAGGCTCTCCTTGAAAACCAGCGTCGCCACCAGAAACTGAATGGTGGGATTGGTGTATTGCAAAATCCCCAAGGTCGACAGACGCATGCGACGTGCCGCGCTTGCGAACAGAAACAAGGGAAACGCCGTCAATGGCCCCAGGGCCATCAGCCACAGGCTCCGTGGCCAGGGGCCATCCAGAAATGCGATCCCCGCGCCAAAGAATTCCATCCCCGCCAGGTAGGTGAGCAGAAACGGCGAAATCAGCAACGTCTCCAGGAACAGACCCGAGAGGGCCGGAACGGGCGCCATCTTCCGCACGAGGCCATAGAGGGAAAACGTGACAGCCAGCACCAGGGAGATCCAGGGGACGCCCCCCAAACCCTCAATGGCGACTGCCACCCCCACGAACGCCAGGGCCAAGGCCAGGGTCTGACGACAGCTCATGGATTCGCCCAAAACGAGACGCCCCAGCAGGACCGTCACCAGGGGGAAAATGTAATACCCAAGGGATCCCTGAAGAGCCTGCCCACTGGTCACCGCATAGATGAAGGTGATCCAGTTCGCCGAAACCAGGACCGTGGAGAGCACCATGGTCCACGCGGTTTTCCGCTGGGCCAGAAAGGCCAAGGTGCGCTTGAACTCCCCCCGAAAGGCCAGAACCAAGCCAACAACCAAGGAGGCCCAAAGAATTCTCTGGGACAGGATCTCCAAGACCGGCACTTCCGACACGGCATTGAAAAACAACGGAGACACACCCCAAATGCCAAAGGCGCCCAGGGCGGACAGGACACCCACCGTGGCGGACTCCTTGGGTGTTCCTGTCTCAGGGGAACGGCTCATGGGGGCGGGTCCTATGACGCCCCCAGTCCTGGAAGCGGCCAAGCAAAGGAAAATCGGGCGTTTCCGCGATTGAAAACGCCCGACTCGAAAACATCAGTCCTTCGGCTTGGTCTGCAGGGCCAGGGCGTGCAACTCGCCCCCCATACGGCCCTGAAGGGCGGCATAGACCATCTGGTGCTGCTGAACACGGGACTTTCCCGTGAAGGCAGAAGACACCACGAGGGCGGCGTAATGGTCGCCATCCCCACGTAGGTCCTCGATGGTCACCTCCGCATCGGGGAAGGCTTCCTTGATGAGAGCTTCGATATCACCGGCTTCCATCGCCATGGAACGGCACTCCTAGAAAGTGGAACAGAGTCGGCGGGGGAGCGGGGAGCTTACCCCGCCATGAAGGTCGGAAGCCACCCCTCATGCGCATTCGCCAGATCCGCAACGGAGGGGCCGGTTTCGCCATTGACCACAAGGGTCTCTCCACCAGTCACACCAACTGGCCGGGCGGTCACGCCCGCAGCCTTGGCCCGGGACAGAAGGACCTCGACGGTCTCAGGCGCACAGGTCAGCAGATAGCGCCCCTGGTCCTCGCCGAACAGGCGCGCCGCATCAGGTGTGCCGTCCAGAGTCAGGGTGCAGCCCAGGGACCCGGCCATGGCCATTTCCGCCGCAGCAGCCAGAAGCCCCCCATCGGACAGGTCATGACAGGCAGACAGAAGACCCTCGCCAATCAGACTGCGGACCAAATCGCCCGTGGCACGCTCTGCAGCCAAGTCGACGGGCGGCGGCGGCCCCTCTTCCCGGCCCAGGATCTCCCGCAGGAACAGGGACTGGCCAAGCCAGCTGCCCTCACTCTCCGCAGCCCCGCCCAACAGGACGAGGGTCTCCCCTTCCCCCTTGAACGCGATCGAGACACTGCTGTCCACGTCATCAAGCACACCCACGGCTCCAATGGCCGGAGTCGGCGGAATGGCCTGACCGTTGGTTTCGTTGTAAAGGGAGACGTTGCCGGAGACGACGGGGAATTCCAGGGCGAGACAAGCCTCGCTGATGCCCTGGCAGGCGCCGACGAACTGCCCCATGATCAACGGCTTTTCCGGATTGCCAAAGTTCATGTTGTCGGTGATGGCCAGGGGACGGGCGCCCACGGCGGTCAGGTTGCGCCACGCCTCGGCGACGGCCTGTTTGCCGCCCTCGACCGGGTCAGCCTTGACGTAACGGGGAGTGCAATCGGTGGTCATGGCCAAGCCCTTGCCCGGCGCATCGTCCAGGCGGATCACCGCAGAGTCCCCACCGGGGCGTTGCAGGGTGTTGCCCATCACCAAATGGTCATACTGCTCCCAGATCCAGCGGCGGCTGGCCATGTCCGGGCACCCGACCAGTTGGATCAGAGCCTTGCTCCAGGACACCGACTCTGCGCCTGACAGGTCCGGATCCGCAGCCTTGGGGGTGGGCTCCCAGGGGCGGTCATATTCGGGGCTGGCCTCGGCCAAAGGATCGATGGGCAGGTCGCCGACCACCTCACCGTCCCAGGTCAGAACCATGCGACCGGTGTCGGTCAGGGTGCCGATGACGGCGAAATCCAGTTCCCACTTGTCGAAGATCGCCTTGGCCATCTCCTCCTTACCGGGCTCGAGCACAATCAACATGCGCTCCTGGCTTTCGGACAGCATCAACTCGTAGGGGGTCATCCCCGCCTCACGCATGGGCACGCTGTCGAGGGCGAGTTCCACGCCCATGCCGCCCTTCGACGCCATCTCGAACGAAGAGGAGGTCAGACCGGCAGCGCCCATATCCTGAATGGCGACGATGGCGTCGGTGGCCATCAGTTCCAGACAGGCTTCGATCAACAGCTTTTCGGTGAACGGGTCGCCCACCTGGACGGTCGGCCGCTTGTCCTCGGATTCCGCGGTGAATTCCGCAGAGGCCATGGTGGCGCCATGGATACCGTCCCGGCCCGTCTTGGAGCCCACATAAACGACCGAATTCCCCAAACCCGCAGCGGCGGAATAGAAGATGCGGTCCTTGGGCGCCACCCCCACGGTCATGGCATTCACCAGGATATTACCATTGAAGCCCGCGTGGAAATTGACTTCGCCGCCCACGGTGGGCACGCCCACGCAGTTGCCATAGCCCCCAATACCGGCCACAACACCGGAAATCAGATGGCGAGTCTTGGGATCAGAGGGCTCACCGAAGCGCAGGGCATTCAGGTTGGCGACGGGCCGCGCGCCCATGGTGAAGACATCGCGGAGAATACCGCCCACACCGGTTGCCGCCCCCTGGTAGGGCTCGATGAAACTGGGGTGGTTGTGGCTTTCCATCTTGAAGATGGCTGTCATTCCTTCGCCGATATCGACGACACCGGCGTTTTCACCCGGCCCCTGGATCACCCAGGGCGCCTTGGTCGGCAAGGTCTTCAGCCACTTCTTGGAGGATTTGTACGAGCAATGTTCCGACCACATGACCGAGAAGATGCCCAGCTCGACGATATTGGGCTCGCGGCCCATGATCTCGAGGACCTTCTTGTATTCATCCGGGGTCAAGCCGTGTTCGGCGACAATCTCCGGGGTGATGGCCGACGAGGGAGTGGTGGTGGCGGCGGTGCTCACGACAGGGCCTCCGTGATGGACTCGAAGAGGGGACGACCACCGGTACCGCCCAGGGCGGGCTCCACCAGATTTTCCGGATGGGGCATCATGCCCAGGACCCGGCGGTTGGCCGACAGGATACCCGCGATATTATCCCGCGATCCGTTGGGGTTGGTTTCCTCGGCCGCCAGACCCCGCTCGTCGCAGTAGCGGAAAGCCACCCGGCCTTCCCCTTCCAGCGCCATCAGGGTTTGCTCGTCGGCGAAGAAATTGCCGTCGTGGTGGGCGACGGGAACACGGACGATCTCGCCCGCCTCATAGGCCGTGGTGAAGGGGCTATCGGCGGTCTCGACCCTCAGGTGCAGATCCCGGCAAATGAAGCGCAGATCCCGGTTGCGCATCAGTGCGCCGGGCAGCAGTCCCGATTCGGCGAGGGTCTGGAATCCGTTGCAGACCCCCAGGACATAGCCACCGGCCTCGGCATGGCGCTTGACCGCGTCCATGATGGGGCTGCGGGCGCCCATGGCGCCGGAGCGCAGGTAGTCACCGTAGGAGAAGCCACCGGGCAGGACCACCAGGTCCAAGCCCTTGGGCAGGTCAGCGTCACCGTGCCAGACCATGGTGGGGGCCGTGCCGCCGACAAGGGTCAGCGCCTTGGCCATGTCCCGCTCCCGGTTGGTGCCGGGGAAGACGACGATCGCGGATTTCATGGCGTATTCCGTCGGTTCAAGGGGAATAGAGGACTTACGACAGCTCGATGGCGTAGTTTTCGATGACCGTATTGGCCAGCAACTTACGGCACATGGCGTCCACGGCGTCGCGGGCCTTGGCCTCGTCGGTTTCGGCCAGTTCGATCTCGATCACTTTGCCCTGTCGGACTTCGCCGACGCCAGTGAAGCCCAAGTGGTCCAGGGACTTCTCGATGGCCTTACCCTGGGGATCCAGGACGCCGGTCTTCAGGGTGATGTGAACCTTCGCCTTCACGGTCGGGTCTCCTTAAGCGCGGACAAAGCCGCGCGGCATGGCCGGGCGGCGGGAAAAAAGGGTTGGGAAACAGAAACAAACCAGACGGGCGGACCCAAGGGCCCGCCCGAACCGGTTACTGCATGGTTTGCGGGCCCTGGATGTCCCGGGGACCGCCTTCCGGAAGGATGCCCAAGCGGCGGGCCACTTCCTGATAGGCTTCCTCGACCCCTCCCAGATCGCGGCGGAAGCGATCCTTATCCAGCTTCTCGCCCGTGTCCTGGTCCCAAAGACGGCAGTTGTCCGGCGAAATCTCGTCGGCCAGGATCAACTGCACATCGCCGTTCTCGTGGTAGACTCGACCGAACTCCAGCTTGAAGTCCACCAGCCGCATGCGCACGCCCAGGAACAGGCCCGACAAATAGTCATTGATCCGCAAGCTCATGCTAAGGATCTCGTCCACTTCCTGGATGCTCGCCCAACCAAAGGCCGTCACATGCTCTTCCGAGACCATGGGGTCATTCAGCTCGTCGTTCTTATAGTAATACTCGACGATGGAGCGGGGTAGCTGGGTGCCTTCGGGAATGGCGAACTTGGTCGAAATCGAGCCCGCAGCGATATTCCGGACCACCACCTCGATGGGGATGATCTCCACTTCGCGGACGAGCTGCTCGCGCATGTTCAGGCGCCGGATGAAATGGTTGGGCACGCCGATTTCGGTCAACCGGGTCATCAGGTATTCGCTGATCCGATTGTTGAGCACGCCCTTGCCGGTGATCGTGCCCTTCTTCTTGTTATTGAAGGCCGTGGCATCGTCCTTGAAGTATTGGACCAGGGTGCCGGGCTCGGGACCTTCGAAAAGGACCTTGGCCTTGCCTTCGTAAATCTGCTTGCGTCGTGCCATGGGGCGGAACTCTGAAGCGCGCCGGAGACGAGATGGCCTGGGCCATCCCCGATCCGGACCGGTGGAGAAAACGGGATCCCCGCGCGGCCCAGTCGCTGGCGCGGCCACATGGGGCGGAGATCTCTCGGAACCGGGCTCTTATAGCAGGAAACCGGGGGCACCTGTAAATCGATTGTTCACCCCTCTCCCCGCCCCTCTGGTCGGGTAAACAGGGGGAAGACCAGGGACCAGTGCACCCCTTCGGGCGCATGCTCCAGTTCCGCTGTCCCATGCAGGGCGCGCGGGACCAGATAGGTCACCATGGTATGACCGAACCCCTTGCGCTCCGGAGGGACAACGGGAGGGCCGTTCCTCTCCCACCAACGCAGCTCCAGCTCCACGCCCTTTCCGTCCTCCCGCATGCGGGTTTCCCAGGAAATCTCCACCCGCCCCTTGGAAACGGACAGGGCACCGTATTTCGCGGCATTGGTGGACAGCTCGTGCAGGGCCAGCCCCACCTGCTGGGTGACCTCCGCTGTCAACATCAGGTCGGGGCCACTCAGTTCCAGGCGGTGATCGTCGCCGGACAGGAAGTGCCCCACCTGCGCCCGGAGCAACTGCGGAAGAGAGGCTCCCCGCCAATCGCTGGAGACCAGCAGATCGTGCGATTCCCCAAGGGACTGAAGGCGCGCGCCAAAACTGACAGTGAAAGCCTCCATGTTATCGGCCGTCACGGCCGTCTGTCGGGCGATTCCCTGGACCACGGCCAACAGGTTCTTCGATCGATGGGTCAGCTCACGCATGAGCACCCGGGTCTGGACCTCCGCTTCCTTGCGATCGGTGATATCCACGGCAACCGACGACAGGCCATTGACCACCCCATCATCATCCCGGAGCGGTTCCGTCCGCAGGTCGTACCATAGGGGATCCTCGCCGGGAGACCGGGCCACACAGACTTCCACGCGGTCCCCGACACCAGCAGCCAGAATCGCCCTTTTGAAAGGGATCGTGACCGCAGCGGTTTCCTCTGACATCGCTTCGGAGTCGGTCTTCCCGATAAAATCCTCGACGGACAGGGGTGGACGGGGGTTGTGGATCCAAGTGAAACGCAGATCTGCGTCCTGCTGGAACACGGTCACCGAAGAGCCCTTCAAAGTGGTCTCGAAGCTCTCCATGACCCGGGCCAGGTCCCTGGTCCGGCGGGCGACTTTGGCCTCCAGGTTTGCCCGGGCCTCCCGCAATTCAAAAACCAGGTGCTCCCGGGTCGCGACCTCGGCCCGCAAGGTTTCGTTGGCCGCACGGAGAGCCCCCGGGCTCGGCAGAGCCAAGAGCTTGGGGATCAGGGAGAAGAGAATGAAGGCGGTCACCAGGGAAATGGCCGCCGTCCCCGCCTTCACGAAGCCTTCGGCCCAATAGAGAGGAACCCAGAGGGTCAGCGCCCCCACCAGATGGGAGACACCACAGGCCAGGATGAAGGCGCAAAACAGGGCCGCCACCCGGATTTGCGATGCCTCCAGATCGCCCCGGCGCCGAACAAATACGGCAATGGCGAAGGGAATGGCAAAATAGGCCAGGGCAATCAAAACGTCGGAAGCGGCATGTAACGCCACCAACGGCCCATCCCAAGAGAGGCATTGCCCATGGGGAAGGAAAGCCCCCGAGTCCAACAAGTCCTCAAAAAAAGGCGTCATGCGGTCCATCCGATCCTTATTCCGCTAACCGAAGTCAGTGACACTCAAAAGCGCCGCGACCAGTCCGCCCAAGTGATGTCCGCGATCAAGGTCGCCTTTGTTTCCTCCTGCCCATAGCGACGGGGGTTTCCACAAAGGAAGCAACTGCAGGGTTTTAAGTTATTCGCCAGTTTACGGGGACTGTCCGCATCCGGATAGATCTTCCGAGCCTTTGCGAGCATCCGTGCAAGATCATGGCGGCGACGCGCGCGACGCATCGCACTTCGGAGGGAGAAGGAGGTTCCCGATCATGGAACAGACGGTCCTGTTTTCACGCGTTAAAAGACGAAAAACCCTATTCCACGGTAACGCTTTTGGCCAGATTGCGGGGTTGATCCACATCCGTGCCCTTGAGGACCGCCGCATGATAGGCCAGCAACTGCACGGGAATGGCGTAGAGGATCGGTGCAACAAAGGGATCAACCACGGGCAAAACCACCCTATGGGCCGCTTGGGTCCCCAGGCGCCGTTGGCCCTCGCTGTCGGAGAAGAAGATCACCTTGCCGCCCCTGGCCACAGCTTCCTGCACGTTCGACGCCGTCTTGTCGAACAGCGCATCTGCGGGGGCGATAACAATCACCGGCACCGTCTCGTCGATCAGGGCGATGGGACCATGCTTCATCTCGCCCGCCGCGTAGCCTTCGGCGTGGATATAGCTGATCTCCTTGAGCTTCAGCGCGCCTTCCAGCGCGATCGGATAAGCTGTCCCCCGTCCCAGGTAGAGGACATCCCGGGCCAGAACCACGTCTTGGGCAATATCACGCAAGGCCGCATCATGTTTGAGCGCTTCGGCACAGCGGGCCGGGACTTCGGTCAACCCCTTGGACAGGCGGGCCTCGGTCTCATGGTCAATGGCGCCCCGGGCCTTGGCCAAAGCGATGCACAGACAGGCCAGGACGACGAGCTGGGTGGTGAAGGCTTTGGTGGAGGCCACGCCGATTTCCGGACCCGCCAATGTTGGCAGCACCGCATCCGATTCCCGGGCCATGGTGCTTTCGGGCGAGTTGACGATGGAGACACAACGCAGCCCCTCCGCCTTGCAATGGCGCAAGGCGGCCAGGGTATCGGCCGTCTCGCCGGACTGGCTGATGAACAGGGCCAGCCCCCCGGCCTCCAGCGGCGGGGCGCGGTAGCGGAATTCGCTGGCCACGTCGATGTCCACGGGCAGCCGGGCGACGCTTTCGATCCAATAGCGGGCCACCATGCCCGCGTAGTAGGAGGTGCCACAGGCGATGATCGTCACCCGGTTCACCGCAGCCAAATCAAAGGGCAGATCCGGCAGGGTGATGGTGCGCTCCGACGGATTGAACATTCCGTTCAGGGTGTCGCCAATCACCTGGGGCTGCTCATAGATCTCCTTGAGCATGAAATGACGATGTTCGCCCTTGCCGATCATGGCACCGGACACGGCGGAGCGATGAATCGGCCGCTCGACTTCCGCCCCGGACAGGTCACGGATCACCACGCCATCCCGATTCAAGACAGCCCAATCACCGTCCTCCAGGTAGGAGATACGCCGGGTCAGGGGGGCCAGCGTCAGGGCATCGGAGCCGAGGTACATTTCGCCCTCGCCATATCCGATGGCCAGCGGACTGCCCTTACGGGCGGCAAAGAGCAGATCGTCCCGCCCGGCGATCAGGATCCCCAGGGCGAAGGCCCCCTCCAACTCGCCCAGGGCTTTGGCGACCGCGGCCTCGGGCTCCAGACCATTTTCCAGGTACTCGGTGATCAGGTGGACCACCGCTTCCGTATCCGTATCCGTCTCGAAAACATGACCCTTGGCGAGCAACTGATCGCGGATCTCGATGAAGTTCTCAATGATACCATTGTGCACCACAGCGACCCGACCACTGGCATGGGGGTGGGCGTTGGTCTCGTTGGGAACGCCATGGGTGGCCCAGCGGGTATGACCGATGCCGATCACCCCTGTCAGGGGATCCTTCTCCAGACGGCTTTCCAGATTGACCAGCTTGCCCTCCGCCCGGCGCCGTTGGATGGCACCGCCATCGAGCAGAGTGGCCACGCCCGTGGAGTCATATCCCCGGTATTCCAGACGGCGCAGCCCATCCATCAAAAGAGGAATGACGTTCCGAACGCCGATGATTCCGATAATTCCACACATGGTATGATCTTTCCGCTTATCTCTTATCCAGGACGCGCGCCATGCGCCGGTGGAGTCTTGTTGCCCAGCCCTCGCGCTGGGTGAGATCTGCCCGGGTGAGGGCCAAAGCATCCGCAGGCACGTCCCGGGTGAGGGTCGACCCGGCGCCGACGAAGGCCCTGTCCCCCACCGTTATGGGCGCCACCAGGGCCGTATTGGACCCGACGAAGGCCCCTGCCCCGATATCCGTGTGATGCTTTTCAAATCCGTCGAAATTGCAGGTGATTGTCCCGGCGCCAATATTGGCCTTGGCCCCTACCCGGGCATCACCGATGAAAGCCAGATGGTTAACCTGGGCCCCGGCTTCCACCCTGGAATTCTTGACCTCAACGAAGGTCCCGACGCGGGCGCCCTCCTGAACATCGGTTCCGGGCCGCAACCGGGCATGGGGTCCCAGGGTCACACCGGACCCCAGGGTGGCCCCCTCCAAATGGCAAAAGCTTTTGATCGTCACCCCATCGGCGACGGTCACCCCCGGCCCAAACGTAACAAAAGGCTCGATCTGGACATCCCGCCCCAGCACCGTATCGGCAGAGAAAAAGACCGTCTCCGGCGCCACCAGAGTCGCCCCGTTCTCCATGGCCTTTCGCCGCAGGAGGTCCTGACAGACCCTCTCGGCCTGGGCCAGTTCCAGGCGAGAGTTCACGCCCAGCATCTCTTGTTCCGCGCCCTCGACCACAACACAGCTCCGTCCGTCGGAGCGGGCCAGACCGACAATATCGGTCAGGTAGTATTCCCCCTTGGCATTGTCATTGCCGACCCGCTCGAGCAGGGGGACCAGCATCTGGGCGTCAATGGCCATGACCCCGGAGTTACACAGGGTGATGGCCCGTTGCACCTCTGTTGCGTCCTTCTGTTCGACGATGGCCTCCAATCCATCCGCACTGGTGACCAGCCGCCCATAACCGGTGGGATCCGCAGGCCGGAAACCCAGAACCACTACCGCCGGGTTCCCGGCACCCTGCCGGGCCGCGACCATGCGGGCCAAGGTCTCTCTGGTAATCAGCGGGGTATCTCCGTAGACCACCAACACCGTGTCTGCATCGCTGCCGTCCAGGGCGTCGCGGGCCTGAAGAACCGCATGTCCGGTGCCCAGACGATCCTCCTGCACCGCCGTGGGATAGGGCGCGACAGCCTGGGCGACGGCGTCCATATCCGGTCCAATGACAACCACCAACCGCTCCAGACCACCGGCCAAGGTCTCCAAGGTCCCGGTCACATGGGCGACCATCGGACGCCCGGCCACGGGATGGAGAACTTTGGGCAGACGGGATTTCATGCGGGTGCCCATTCCGGCAGCGAGCACAACAGCGGCGGTCTTGGTCATCGGTACAGCGGTTCCTGTCAACTGGGTATCCGGAGCGACAGCGCACCGGAAGAAGGCCTCCGAACGGAACGAGGGCGCCAAGGGTTCTGGTTCCGGACCGTGACACATACGCCGCAACGCACAAAATCAAAATTTATTGCGGAGCGTTACAGACCAAAGTGGCCCGACACAAGCCGTCCGGATTTGCGTATTATTCGCACTCTTTCAGCCGAGCAAGGAAAACCGATGACAGGCTCCCCCCGCCATTCCGCCTCTCCTCCCCTCCTCAGGGCGCCCCTTCCTAAAGCAATCGTCTTCGACCTGGACGGCACGTTGGTGCACAGCCTGCCTGGTCTGACCCAGGCGATGAACGTCCTGTTTTCGGAAACGGGACTCCCCCTGCTTTCGGACGCGGAGATCCGAACCATGGTCGGCGATGGCGCCCCCATGCTTTTGGCCCGCGCCCACAAGGCCCGAGGCCTGTACTCCGGCGACCCGATGGATCCGCAACTGGCGCCCCATCTGGCCCGCTTTCTGGAGATCTACAACGCCGATCCCATCACGGGCGCGACTCCCTATCCCGGCGCCAAGGCCTTTCTGAACGCCTTGGCGGCAGGGGGGGTGGCCTTGGGGGTCTGCACCAACAAGCCGGAGGCTCCGGCGCGGGCCATGCTTGCGGGGCTTGGACTGGACGGCCCCCTGAGATCCATCGTCGGCGGCGACACCCTGCCCCACCGCAAACCCGACGCGGCGCCCCTGCTCCATTGCCTGACGGAGCTGGGCGCAACACCGGAAGAGGCCCTGATGGTGGGCGACGCAGGCCCGGACGTGGGCACGGCGCGAGCGGCGGGGACTGCGGTGGTCCTGTTGGCCCATGGCTATTGCCAGGTGCCCCTGGAGAGCCTGAACGCGGACGCGGTGCATGAGGACTTCGCAGCGCTGGCCGGGCGTTTTGGAATAGAATTGGAGGAGGCGTATAATCCCGCTTGACAGCCCCTCCAAGCTGGCCTAGAAAACCGCCCCTGCCCGGACGTTCCCGGGACGCACTCAGGGCGCGTAGCTCAGCGGGAGAGCACTGCCTTCACACGGCAGGGGTCACAGGTTCAATCCCTGTCGCGCCCACCAATAAAATCAAGGGCTTAGCTGGAAACGGCTAGGCCCTTTTGATTTGCGGGTAAGCACGGGGTAAGCAAGCTTCGGAACGAAAAACCCCGCCCCGGGAAATCCCAGGACGGGGCCATGTGCGTCATGCTGATAGCGGCGCGGGCTTTAAGTGGTGCAGCCCGTCCCTCTCATTGGTCGATAAGCCGCTGGATTTGAGAGAGCTTGAAGAATACGGCCCTTGTCCCCTTCCCGATCCTCACCTTGTCCAGGACTCCCTCGTCGGCCCATCTGTAAAGGGTTGTCTTCGAGATTGGGAGGAGATCGAGCACGTCATCGGCGCGCAGAAGCCGTTCGGTGCCTTCTGCGGTATCAATCGCGATCTTCATTTTCATCAGTCCTTTAGGGTTTGGGCGGCCCGATGTCGTTCGTGTTGGTGCAACCTATCCTGAATCTCAGGCCGCGTTGATCACTGCTCAACCATGGCTTTAATTTCTGAGGCCCGGAACCGGATTGTTCGTCCGAAGCGCACGGGCTTGAGAAACCCCTTTTCGATGTACCGATAGATCGTGGTCTTAGACAGGCTGGTGATTTCCATCACCTCAGCAAGCCGCATGAGTCGGTCGTTGATGTTGATAGGTTCCATTTTACCCTCTTGTCAGTGCAGCTTGAGGAAATGATCAACCCAAGCCCCGTTCCTGTCCCAAGAATGCCCGAGGCGGGATCGGGGTCGGTCTGAATCCCGACTGACCCCGATGATCCAAATTTGGATCACGTCCGCACCTCCGTGAAGAAGGTTCAGGCTACCGGGGATTCCCGGCGACCACTCAATAACCCGTCCCAGGCCCCCAGGATGGCCCCTAGCGGCTTATCTGTGACTCGCCCTTGGTCGGGTGCCTCGTAACGGCTACCACCGTCCAGACGGTCAATCGCGGCGGCTAAGTCGCGATCCAGTTTCCCGACCGTGTATGAAAGAAGCCTCATAGTCTCGCCCACGTCGCCCACAGCTAACTCGCCGTGGTTTTCACCCAACAGACGCATGGTATCCCTCAAGCTGCACATGAGGTACCAGACGGCATTCAATTCTTCGATTACTTCCGTCTGGGTCATTGGTTAGGCCTTTCCGTCCTGGGGGAGATCACCGATAACCGTTCCAGGTTCCTGCCTACATCGTTGGCCAAATGGCGCATTGCTCCCGCCAGGAACAAGAAGGCGTCTTGCGTCGTCTCGTTCAGGGCTTCGGTGGAAACGCTTCCCCATGGGCTCCCATCGTGGCGGGCAAGCAACAGGAACAATGCCTCAGCGCCGCCTATCTGGGTGCCCACGTCGTCAAGCTGACTAATGATACTGGGAAGGTCGGACAGGTCAGGCTCCGTGTTGACGGACTCCCGGCGTTCGGTTGGTTTGATGGTCATTTTGATTTGCTCTTGCTATCGGCTTCTCACAGCCTCGCCAGGACACGGCCCTAGCTGCCGGGGGGTGAGAACCTGAGCAAGATACAGGTCGGTGTGCTTTTAAGCATTAGCTCTGGACATGGCGCGCCGCCCCCGGCAATATAGGTGCCGAGTTAGGGCGCTCGCCAAAGCGCACCATCGTGAACCAACCGAGCAAGGCGGTTCACGCTATTTCAGACCTTTCCGGCGCCAACCGGGAGGGTCCTATCCTGCTTCCGGGCTCTCACACCCAACAGACATACAAGCACCTCAATACCCCATCGGTCAATAGCCGATGGGGGTGCATGTGTTTGCGGTCCCCAGAATCGGGGAGCGCAACTAACCCAAGGAAATTGGGTTGGTGCAGATCCTCACCCACCCCACAGGCCATATCTAGATTTGATGCGTCGGCACGCGTGGAAAGGCTTCGCGAAGGGTTCGGAAAGGGTTTCGATACCCTTGGGCTGCTGTTATAGACATGACGGGCCTGGGGTCCGGTTGAGGAAACTGTCCGATACGCATCCTTGCATACAGTAACCCAGAGGGTTATATTCAGACATGACCAGCGGCCCGCTCGTGACCATTGTCGAAACCCGAGCCTTCATCGCCAGGGCTTCGGCTATAATGGCGGATGAGGACCGGGAAGCCCTTAAGTCCATGCTCGCGACAGACCCGGAGTGTGGGGCAGTCATGCGGGGTACCGGCGGCGTCCGCAAAGTCCGGGTGGCGCTTGCCGGTCGGGGAAAGAGTGGTGGCGCACGAGTGGTCTACTACTACCGAAATGGGACTATGCCCCTCTTCCTGTTGGCGATCTTCGCCAAGAACGAGAAAGACAATCTGTCCCAGGCGGAGCGGAACGACTTGGCGGCCCTGGTCCAGGTGTTGGTGAACACATACGGGAACTGATCATGAGCGAGGCATTTAACGCGATCCGCGAAGGACTGGAAGACGCCATTGCCTACGGGCGAGGCGACACCTCTCACGGCCAGGAAAGTCATGCCCAGGCGGACCGCGCCAATGTGGCTGCGATTCGTGCCCGCCTGGGCATGAGCCAGCCCGCATTCGCCGGAGCCATGGCCGTTTCCCTGTCCACCCTCCGAAAATGGGAACAAGGCCAGCGGGTGCCAAGCGGCGCCGCCCGTGTTCTCTTGCGAATTATGGAAAAGGAACCTGATGCCGTCCGGCGGGTGCTGGAGGGGTAGCCTCCCTTGTCCCGTTCGCTGTCCCGGAGTTGGCACCAATGTACTGATTTTCCGTTTCATTCCAGCCGGTTGTGCATATTTCACTTGTCCCACTCGTTGTCCCGCCTTCTGTCTCAGGGGCGGGACGGACTTGAAGGGCTCTACCCATTCAGATCTAGAACGGTCGCATACCTTTGCGAAGGCTTCCGAAAGGGTTCTCGAAGGGTTCCAATACCCTTCTCACCAGAATGAACGGGAAGGTGTCACGATCTCGGTGACACCTTGGTCATGATGATCGTGACGCAGAAGCCTTGTTGGTATCCCAAAGCGGAGGCGACTTTTTCGGAATCCACTGAAAAAGGTTTCCCCCGGAAAGCGGGCCGTCTCCCCTAGCCACGATATGCCCGCTAAGGCCCATAGGATGGCCCAGGAGCGGCCTTCTCCTTTGATGCGCTAGGCTCCGGTTAGGCTTTTGCGGAGATGGCTATCAGGCGGCCAAAAAAATGGCAGTAGAACGCATTGCCGGTTTTCCGGGCAATGAAGGGAAAAGGCTTGGCGGCGGAGACGCCCCCGAAGGGGTATTATTCTTAACTTCTTTAACTTCTTTATACTTTGTCCCGCTGCTGTCCCGCTGTACTAGTCAGTCTTCCTGATTTTCTGTTTCGTAGCAGTCGCTTGCGTCTTTCGTTTGTGTCCCGGATTGATCACACCGGGACAACACCGGGACAACACCGGGACAACGCCGGGACGCATTTTCCGAGGTTTGTGGGGCAAAGTTCTAAGGTCCCTTCGGATTTGAAGGGACCCCCGGCCATGACGCCCGCCTGGATGACAATGAAAAGGGTGTCTGTACTGTGGACACCCTTGGCAGCACTCAACAAGCCACCATCATCAACGAGTCCTGTCCCTCCAAATTCGGGGGGACCTTGCGAGTATCCCAAAACCTCTCACAACAGACCGGCTTATAGTCGGTTAGTTCGGCAACGGAACATTAACCCTTGGAATTCCAGGGGTAAACCGACGCGAATTTGCGTTGGTGGTCCTAGTCATTCCCCAAGACTGCGGCGCGGGCAGTGGCCCGTTGAATCGTGCGCTTGGTGACGCCAGTCTTGTCGGCGGTGTCCGAGGCAAAGGCAGTATTCCCGCGCCCACCTAAACTGGCGCAACTTGCGCCAGTTTCCCGCGCCTCCCAAAGTTCTTTTCGCCGGGCAAGGTGAGACGCCACCTGCGGCGGAATAAGCGGATTACATTTCACATTGAGCGGAAGGGCGGTCCCCAACAACTAAGTAAACTCTGACCGTCCACCCTCTATGCAGACGGCCACGGCCCGCGAGACAAATACCATCTGCAACCGCTCTGGCTTCCGCCGGGGAAGTGTACCCCGTGTGAACATCCATCACATGCCGAAAGACACCAATGTCGTATTCTGTCGCGTGCCCCATACGGACCAGATTGTTGCCAAACGCATGTAGAATATCAATTTCTTGAACAGATTCGGTACTCTGTTTTTCGCTGGAACTGCCAGAGAGACGCTTTCTTTGGGGTGTCGCATTAATCAGAACGGCGACCATGCAAATTACCCCAACGATAGACAAGAAAAAGAGAAATCGATCTTTCGCTGTTTTGGTTTTCATCGTTCTTCCCATCCCTTGTCTTGGTTTTTACTAAACACCTCATGTGGTGCGGTGAATTGCGCCGCTTTGCTCAAACTTTTTTTGGGGCGATTATGGAAAGGCGGCTACCCCACCGGTCTTGTCGCGGATGGCCCGGAGGAATTCACCCCCCTAGGGGAAGCGGCGTTCAGCGGCGTCTTACAACCTTGTCGAGGGCGTTGCGCACTGCGGCGTTAATGCGCTGCTTGGCCCATTCTCTGTTCCCATCCCAGGCCCGCTCAATGAAGCGCAAGGCGGGTAGCGGGGGGATCGTGATGGGATGCTCTAACGTCTGACCGTTCCACTCGGTGATGGTGCCGCCTCGGGTTCCACGTTCGAGCCAATACGCCTTAAAAAACTGCATAAGATCTTTTCTGGCGGAGGGGGAAATCTTTTTCTTCCCGGTGTCCGTCCGGGTAGCAAAAGGGCTGCCCGTGCGGCGGGATTGAATCATTGCCCCCCGTGCGCCCGGCCCTACATAAACCGCAAGCTTGTCGGAAGAGAACTTCGCGGCGACCGACCGTTTCAAATCGCCCTCATCCTCTGGCGCATTGGCAATGATGTCCAGGCGCACGGCCTCGGCGCTGTCGGCGATGGCCTCTTTTACTTCGTCCCTGATCTCGTTCGGCAAGCGTCGCATGAGACGGCGGATCCGTGAGACGCCAGACAGGCCGGATGCACGGCTCACCCTTTGAGGCTTTCAACGGATTTCAGGATCTCGGCGATTGCCTCTTTTTTAGCTTCCAAATCCGATTTGAGTTGTCGCCCCCGCGCGGCTTGCACCGCCAGGTCTTTAAGTTCTCGGTCAATGGTGCGCAATCCACCGTCCATCTCTCGCATCGCGCTTTCAACAATACCCAAGGTCGTGCGGATGTGGCGCCGTCGCTCCTGTCGGTTGGGGGCCGATTGGATCTTATCCGTGATCCCGATCAAGTTGTCTTGAAGTTTGCTGAAAGTCTCGTTCAGCTTAGTAAACGTGTCACTCATCGATAAGTCCTTAGCTTGTGAAAATATCATCCATCTCTTTGGCAATGTCGTCATGAACCCCTGGGAGATACCCTGTCCTCTGAACTTCTTCTATTTTTCGGCAAGCGTTCAAGGTGCGCTTGTATTGCGCCCTTAGATTGGAAACCGTGGCTTTTTCTTTAGCATTGATCTCGGAAAGGCGGCGGCGGGCTTTTAGCCCCCGTACCCCCCGCAAGGCGATTCGCTCATTGGCACATGCATCCCGGAAAGCCTTTGTCATGATCCGCAAGCATTGCTTGGCATCGGCGCGGGCTTTGGCTACATCCACATCCTCCGCTTTCCGAAGGAGGTCCCACTGGTCTTCAAACTCACCAGTCATGAACCATTTCCTTCGCCGGTGTCGGGAAGGGGTCGAGCGGCGGGGGGGCTTCATGGTAGACCCCCATGTCTTCTTGAGCCCGGCGAATGGCAAGGAGGCTATCGACTTTGCCAGGGTAATCCGCAAGCCATCCGACCGTGACCCCATCGGCGGTCAGTCTGGCGGCTTCCATCGATCCGCCAATGCAGATTGATCCCCAAGTTTTTCGCACCTCGCGTTGTTGGACGAGGCAGACCTTTTCCCATTGATCCGGTCGAAGGGCGGTCGGAAAGTTATGTTTCCCAATGGGCGGGGCCAGATGAACGCCATGGGCATAAATATGCTCCCCGACGTCTTCGCCTCGCGTGCGGATCAGGCGAACGCTTGGGCCTTCGTCGTCCCATTCGGCGAGTGTTACCCCCGTATCCTGCCCGGCCATGGGCGAGCGTACAATTTCACCAACCGCCCGCTCTAAGTATTTTCTTATGCGCGTGTAAATTTCCTCTTTTGACAATGCGGATAGAAACAAGTCTTCACAGACATCCCCAACAGAGACAATCCCCCGTGTTGCAATCACCATGCGTAGATCGTCTCTTACCGCAAACTTGCGTGTTACCGCCGTTGGGTTTCCCTTTACGGTGTATTGCAGGGTGTCCGTGACAAGGAAGACTTCATTTTTTGATAGATGAAAATTAACGATGCTCATCGGGTGATTACCTCCAATTCTTTGGAAACTTCTTGGCTCAACTCTGCGTTTTCGTCTCCTTCGATAAAGGGCTTTAATGCGCTGTCCAGTTCTTGAGTGCTGCCCGTGCTTTTAGTTAGAAGATCTTGAGCCGCTGCCATAGCGGTGGAAACCTCGGTCGCATCGGCTCCAGCGGCGGCGGCTTCGTTGATGACTCGCACTTGCTCGTTGTATGTTTGGATGGCCCTTTCCATTGGAGTGAGCAATCCTTGCTGGACGACTCCGAACGCTTCAAGGGCTTTGGTATGGGCTTCTGTCGTCGCCGTGGCGTGGGCCTGTAGGTCAGAATAGTTTGACCAATAGGCATCGAAGACGGGGAGTTCTTGGGCGCTATACTTCAGGTCGGCAAGCTGTTCCCTCAAGTTTCGAAGCGCATCAGGTCCCCGGACCCTCCCGCCTTGAAGCTTTTCTTCAATCGAGGCGATTTGGTCATCGATGGACCGGGGCATTCCCGTGATCGCGTCCAACGCTTTCGAGGCGGATTGAAGCTCATGGGCGATCCCCTTGGACAGGCCAAGACCGTCATCCAGTTTGACTAGAAGGCGATCCCACGAGTTTGAGAGCGCCCCGGAAGCTGCGGCTATGGTCGTAGGCATGGCGGAAAACAAGCGGTCGGCTTCGTTTGAAACCTTAAGGAGCGCCTTGAAGATCCTGTCGGCGGACAGCTCCCCTTCGCTGCCCATTTTCCTAAGTTGGCCAATCGAAACTCCAAGCTCTGCCGCGAGCAATTCGGCCAGCTTTGGCATGTTCTCAAGAATAGATTTTAGTTCGTCGCCTTGTAGCCGTCCGGACGCAAGCGCTTGGCCCAACTGCATCGCGCCTGCGCTCAGTTCCTGCCCCGACGCTCCAGAAACGGCGCCAAGTTTCTGGACGGTTTCGACGAGGCGAATTACTTCGTTGTTCGTCGCGCCAATCTGTTTCGCTGCAATTGAGAACCGGACAAAAGACCCGGCTGTATCTTTCATTGCCACGCCAGTTTTTGAAGACACGGCTGCCAATTGGTCGAATACGGCCTTCGCGCTATTCAAGCTTCCCGTCGAAGCCGCAATCTTTCCAACTGCCTTGTTATATTCGTCTCCAGCTTTGGCAATCTTGGAAATGGCGGCACCCGCAGCCACCGCCGACGCTGTGATGACAAGACCATGCTTGCTAAGGACCCGTTCAACCCCAGCGGCGGCGCGCCCCCACGCGGTGTCATAATCGCGCAGGCGTCGACGAGTGCGACGGTCGAAATCATCAAGACGATCATCAGCGCGGCCAAGTTCGGTGCGCAAGCGCGTTGTGTCGGCTTCAATGCGGAGGAGGATATCTTCAACGTTAGCGGCCATTTTTGTTAGTCCTCCTGGATTTCATCGACCAAACCCCAGACGAACGCTTGCCGCCCGTCGATTGTCAGATTGCCCCCCATGCGGTCGCGCCATGTAGCCACGGTTCCGCCGGTCGCCCTGGCCAGGGTCTCGGCCATTTCTTCGTCTGCCTCTTCGAGAATTCGCGCACGGGTTCGAAGGTCTGTTGCGGTCCAGCGTTCGGGGTGGGTCTTCGCGTCAAACGCGGCGTTGTGAATTGTAAAAAGTGACCGAGGGCGGGCCGTTCGATAGTCGCACGCGGACAGGATCATGAGCGCGGCGCTATGACAGGCGCCCAGAACCTCTACTCCGGCGCTTGAAGTCTTGCGGCGTATCGCTGTGGCGATTTCTTTAGCTTGACCGAGATCCCCGCCAAGGGAATCAATTCTAAGGGACAACGCGGGGAAACGGTGCGCAGTTAAAAGGCGGGTTACTTTATCCGCTTCGATGCCGCCGGGTCGTCCGATTTCGCCGCGCAAGGTCAGTTCCAGGGCGGGCAGGGCACCGGAATTGCGAAGGAGGGACAAGGCGCGATCAAAGCGCGGGCGGCGGGGATCGGTCATCCTTTGGCCCAGACCCATTTTCCGCGTGGGCGGAGCCAATTCAGCAAGAGGCTTCGTTGTAGGTCGTATAGCGCCGTGCGCTGACGAAGTACTTCTTCCGTCACCGGCGGCCCATCGACCCATTCGGGGGGAATTTCGGCCTGGGAAATTTCCGGATCGTCGGCGATCCCCGGATAGAGCGTCTCAATAAACGCAGCCTCAACGGCGGTAGTTTGGGCCAGTGCCCACCCATCCGGGCAAATGGATTTCGCCGTCTGGGGCTCAATGATAGGCAAATCCTCATTTGAACTCATTTTTTTATCCTCAATTTGTGTAATCGGGACCCCGTGGAGCATCGGGGTCCCGATGCACAGCCCGGCTTGTTATGTTCCCGCCGGTGCCGGGCTCTTCGCTCTTCACGCAAGCGCGTTCCGAATTGCTTTTGTTGCGATCTGGATTTCTCTGGCGGATTTCATCTGGCGGGGAGTCGCAAGCCCGCCGTTGCGCTCCGCATGCTCTTGCATTTCCTTGAGAATTTCGGCGGCACCTTCGATTTGCTCCAGGGCTTGGAGGATGATCCCCTCGGCACTTTCTGACACGGGGGCTATGCTTTCCCGGTAGATCGGAGAAAACTTTTTCCGCTCTGCGACCAAATGCGCACGGGCCGTGTGAATCATTCGGTCCACGGCTTCCAGCTCCGTCTCGCGTGCGGCGATTATCTCCGCCTTTTTCGGGGCGTTTGGGTCGAGATAAATGGCTTCTTGCAAACGTTCGACGGCTCCCGTCCGGGCCTCGCGATGCTCGCGGAGGGTGGCTTCCGCAGCCCGCAACGTCGAAGGTTTGGGCGCGGGCTTGGCCATTGCGCGGAGGCTGGAGAGGGCAGTGTCGAGAGGCGGGGACTCAGGGGGTGATTTCTTTTTAACAAACATCGGCGGGTCTCCTTCAAGGAGATAATCCAACGAAAATGTTTGCAGTCGCCACCCCAAGAGTTGCAAGCCTAACTTTTTATTATTTCTGCTAACTGTCGTTTCTTCGGCCAAGAGTTTCCCCGCTTTGTCGTGGGGGCCCATCCCTGAATACTTGAAACTCTCTCGGAAAATTCAGAAAATTCTTCATCCGTTAATTCTGGGGCGGCATCGCATCTGGCTAACCGCCGTTTTGCGTCCCCAAATGCCCCCAGAAGAATCGCCAACCGATTATCGGAGATTCCGGGAACGGCGGCGCGAATATCCGACGCTAAGATGCGGATCTCATCATCCCGCATTGATCGCGCTAGCTCGGCGGGAAGGTCGGCGGGGAGAACTTGCCGTAAGATCGCCCAAGCCTGGGGATCACCGTCTCGCGCACGCTCCACCAGCCGGTCAAGCGCTGCACAGGCAAAAAAACGCCCGGTTCCAATCCATGTTTCGAACTCCATGACTCACTCCAAATTTATCTTTCAGAAAGTTTTATTCGCGGGTGTGAAAATTTGACTACCCCACCGGTCTGCTAGCCATCGGCCCGGAGGAATTTCCCCCCCCCCTCCGGAGGGACCCGACGGTCGATGGGCTTGCACCAACCGCCCGCGCAATGGCCCGGTCGGACCACCCGACGGTGTTTGGGTCGGACAGCATGGCGACGATCCGCGCTCGACGCTCGGTTGCCGTGAGAGGGCGTCCAGAATGGACGGGGGTTTCCGCGTTCGGTCCGTCCTGTGAATTTGCAGGACGGTAGTGTCCATTCTGGACGGTGGCATTCCCTTGCACGACCAGGGTACGGAAGGCGCCCAGGATGGACGGCAGGGCATCGGATGCCGACGCCATGTCATGTGCCTCCGCCGCATATTCCAGACGCACCAGCAAGTCATCCATGGTGACGATGGGCAGTTCGGTTTCCCAAAGCCTCCGAACCAGTTCCCACCGATAAGCAGCGGGGAGGTCTAGTTGCCCATCGCCCCAGCATTCCAAGGCGTGGCAAATTTCGTCGTTGCGGGCCTCCCAGTATTGGGCCTCTTCCCGTGCTTCTCGGATCGTCGTCGGCAGGGGGAGGGCGGCTTCAATGGCGGCGCGGCACTCGGGGGGCGGCTTGCTTTTGAAGTCGTGAGGCGCCCACCCACCCATACGCTGGTGCCAACGTCCGGCAAGCTGGTCGAATTCTTCGGTGGGCTCGTTTGGGCTTTCCAGCCAGGGCAAGGCCGCTTCGTGCAACGTTTGCTCCCTGTCGTTCCGAGCGATGGCCGCTTCCTCGCTCCCGTACTTCTCCAGGACGGCGGCTCGGGCCGCTGCATACCGTTGGCGCTCCGCCTCGCGCATTTTGGTTTGGTGGGCCTTGTAGGATTCATAGGCTTCACGACTTTCCCAGGTGAAGCCGCCCTTGGAATATCCCTTCGGCTTGGGCGGCTGGTACTCGTAGTAACCACCATGTGCGGGGGCGGGCTCGGTGCGGGACGGCGAGACACTGGACGCCACGTCCTTGAAGTCCAACCCCTCCGCCTTGAGCATCTTGTTCGCCATCCGCAGGGCAGACAGGGCCTCCGCGTCATTGTCGGATGACGCCAGCGCCAGCAGCTTGGAAAGTTTATCGTGGTTCATTTTCCGGTCCCTTCAAGGACGCAGCGCGACAGGCGTGACACTCGTGACAGTCCTTAAGGACACTGTCACGTATGTCACGCTACGCCCCCGTGACACTGCGTCACTGTCATGTACTGTCACGGTTGTCACGCCTTCCACATCCAATCGCCGTGGCCCCGGATATATCCCTTGTTATCAAGGGCATCCCAGATCCGTTTCCACTGTGTGCGCTCGGTTGCTTGGCTGCTCGCGTCTGTCACGCTTGCCACTTTCAGGGCTTCACGGAAATCATTCCGCTTACATAACGTAACATTCGGAACATTGGGGTTTTGCGGTTGCCTGACACCTCTTTCCGCAAGAACATTATTGAGAACGTCGATCGCCCGATGCTCTTTTTGAGAGGGCTTCGGCTTCGGATTCACGGATTGATCGGACGCCAGGACAACGCAGCTTGTCACCGGTTTGCCCCGGGTGTTTTGCCCGACCGTCACGGCCTCAAGAGAGAACGCGAACTCGCCCTTGGTCTCCATGTCTCGCTGTTTCGTGACCTTGGCGCAGGACAACCCAAGGCCTTTGTCCCGGGTCACTTCGATTTCCGTATCCGTCGCCGCCCGCAAAAGGCTATGCCCTCGCGCGCCCGCCGCTCGGTCCTTACCGCTATGGTGGACGAACATGACATGCGCGCCGGTCTCAGACCGAATGCGATCCGCATTGCGAACAAGGGCCCCCATGTCCTCGCTCGCGTTCTCGTTGCCCCCCGCGATGACTCGGGACAGGGTGTCCAAAACGATCAGTCGGACGGGCGATTCCGCGAGGCCGGTAAGCTGTTCGATCAGGGGGCCGGTGTCCGCGTCCGGGTCGAGAAGGTCCAGAGAGGCCCCCAACAGGGCAAAGGGAATCCGGCCCGCGATTCGATGGTGTTGCCGGAACGCGGCGAGACGGTTGCGCGCGCCGAAGCCACCCTCCGCAGCAACGTAAACGACGGTGCCCGCGTCAACGGCCTTGTCGCGCCAGGGACGGCCAAGTGCCACATGAAGCGCCAAGTCAAAGGCAAAGAACGTTTTCCCACAGTTGCTTTCGCCGTAGACCACAGAAAGAGCCCCGTCGGCTAAAACATCTTCAACGAAGTCCACTGTTTCAAGGGCTGGCTGTACTTCATCGAACCAGACAAGAGGAAATCGTCCCTTTATTTCAACACCCGGGGGGCGGAATCGCTCGATGCGAGCGCCTCCGCTTTTCAAGGTTTCCTCTGGGGTCATGCGATGGCGCCCCCCCATAGGTCATTAAAATCAGACAAGTGGGCGGGAGGAGTGATTATCGATGCCTCACAGCCATGATTTACCCATCGGCCCGCGCACTCCCGGGCGGCAACCTGCCCGGCTTTTCCGGTGTCAGCGAAAATCGTTAGAGATTGGATCCCCCGGAGAACGGGAAACTTAGCGATACCCCCGGCGGACCCGGCGGCCCATAGGGGCTCCCAGCCAACACCAATGACGGCGAGACCCGTTTCGATGCCCTCGGAGAGCCCCAACCCACGGGTTACGTCATCGTCGCGGTTGAGCCGAATAACGCCAGCGGAACCCAACATCATTTTGTTTGGGCCATCCGCCTTCCCGGCGCCGTCTGGTTTTAGGAAGGTTCGATGGACACCCGCTGGTTCGTTACTAACGACATCGGTCATCCGCGCCAGCATCCCGGGTAGGCGCTCCGCACCCCTGGGGCAACCCGGGTGAAAACGGAGAATGTCGGGGTCCGGCGGAAGAGACAATCCGCGCGAGGCAAGGTATGTCTCAACCAGCGTTCCCTTCACCGGGGATCCCTCTTGCCAGACCCTGCGAGCGGCATCGATCCTGTCCGGGGCTGGAGACGGTTCTCGGGGCTCGCGGACTGGACGGTCCTGCCGGGGCAAGGGGGTGTCCAAATTGGCCCCCAGCCATTCGAGCGCGTCTCGACCAGTCAAGCCCATCTCGCGTCGAATTAGGTCAAGAACTCCCCCGCCGTCACCGGCCTCATGATCGCACCAGACGCCTTTCCGAATATCAACGGAAAGGGATCCATGTCGACCGTACCGCCAATCCCATTTGGTTGAGACCGCTCGGTTCGGGTCTCCAAAGAGGTGCCGCGCCGTTTCGGCCATGTGCTGGCCCAGCCCTTGACTTTCCAGGCACTCGGGGATAACGTTCCGGGTAATGAAGCTTGAGTGATTCCCCCGGATCTCGGTTGCCGCCGAGGCCGGGGTTCTTCGTTTTTGGATCATGCCGCGTCTCCACCAAGAGTATTGGCGCGGGCCTTGATTTTATCCCGGATCCAGGCTTCAAGGTCGCTCTCGAGGTAGAGCACCCGGTTGGAAAATTTGTAATGAACCGGACCTCCTCCGGTGCATGCCAGCTTTCCAAGGGTGTTTGGGGAATATGGAATCCCTCGACCGCTCAGGTAGTCAGACGCTTCAACGCGGCTCAGATACTTCTCGCTCATGGTCCATTCTCCTGACTTGGACAACAAAAAAGGCGCGAGCCTTGCGGCGCGCGCCTGTGGACAGAAGGACGCGCCTATCGGCTCGGCGTAAACGCCAATTCCGTCAGGGCTTCCTCCGAGAACCCACCGTTGACCGGTGGGAGTGTCGCCATTTTTCTCGCGACATGTCGGTTATCCCGCACCTTTAGCGCGTGGATACCAACTTACTAAACACTATATATTGTGCCTCAGGGTGTCGTCAACACCATTTGTGGGACAAGCTTACTCTTCGCTCCCCCGGGGCACCTCGGGCGAAAAAGAAAAGCCTGCCACGGCGGAAACCGGGCAGGCTTTTGACGCAACAATGCAATCTAGTAATAACTATGCCTTAAAGGTCCCCGCCTGTCAATTCATGTCTTTAGAGAGGAAGATTTTACCCGCCTTTTCTATCGATTCGTTCATTCGTCCGCATATCAACCACTTCGCCACCACCTTCTTCCACACCAAAAACCAAGGAAGCCGCCTTCTCCGCGAGCGATTGCCGCCTGTCCTGGCTCCAATGGACATACCGTTGCGACGTAGATAATTGCCGATGACCAAGCGCCGCCATGATCTCCGAAGCGCCCGCCCCGGACATTGCCAGATGGCTGGCGAGTGAATGCCTCAATCCATGCAACCCCAGGCCCACAGGCAAACCAGCAGCCTTGCGAATCCGCCTCCAAGGTTCCGAAAGTGATATCACCCCCGTTCCCTTCATGGCCTTGAACACGTAGTCCCCCGCCCCTCCCAGGGGTTGCCTTGCAATGACCGCTTGCGCCAAGGCGGGAAGACCAATCACCCGCGCCTCACCTGTTTTTCGACCGGACTTATGACCATTGGCGGGCAATGTGATGATTCCCTGTTTCAAGTCCACGTGTTCCCATCGAAGACCAGCGATTTCTCCTCTACGTGCACCGGTCAAGGCGATGACCCTAACGGCATCCGCCACTGCATGACGTACCTCCTTGAGGTTCTCCATGAGGTCGATAGTCTTGAACAATCGGGCATATCCCTCCCTGTCATCGATGATGATCTCTCGTCGACCATCGGGGGCAAGAGATACGCCTTTGCAGGGGTTCGACTCCACGATGCCATTTTTGATGCCCCACACATAAGCGGCAGACAGCAGAGTTACAGCCTTTTTTGCGGTACCTTCGCCGCCAGTCACTCGGGCAACCCCTCGCGCTTTTCCAGACTTCTCCGTTGCCGCCGTAGCCCCATCGCGGATCTTTGCATAAAGCGTATCCACGTCTTTGGGCCTGACCTTGTTCGCCACCTTCGTTCCCATCAAGGGCTTGAGGTGCCGCGAGACTCTGCCTCTGTCTATCCCCTTAGTGGATGGCGCCTTGCGCATAAAGGTCTCGGACTCGAGATACTGGTCGAGCAACCCCCCAATGGTCACGGCCCGCCGCTCCTCCCGTCGCTCTTCAAGAGGATCTCCACCATTGTGGGCCAGCCACAAAACCTTGCGGGCCATATCTCGCGCTTGCTCTGTCGTCAACGCCCCTGGCTTGCCCAGGACCATCCGTTTGGTTTGTCCACTGGCGTTGCGGTATTGGGTCACGAAGGATTTAGCCCCGGTCGGCGTGACGCACAGACCAAACCCTTTTACCTCCGTGTCCCAAAGATAGAGCCTCTTCCCAGAGGAGGCGGGAGCGGCGGATTTGACAACCGGATTGGTCAGCTTGGGCATCGTGGCCCCCCTCTGCTTTCTGCTTACCCAGAACCCGGGTAAGCACCGGGTAAGCAGATTTTGGAAAAAAAGGGTAATCTTGGTAAATGAAAACTGCCCTTAGAGTATCAATTAATCCTCTGTTATGGTACACATTTTCAATGTTTGGAAAGGCGCGGTAAGCGAAAAATGCGCCCGGCAAACATATCCTCACTGCCTTCACACGGCAGGGGTCACAGGTTCAATCCCTGTCGCGCCCACCAATAAAATCAAGGGCTTAGCTGTTTCCAGCTAAGCCCTTTTGATTTGCGAGTCACCACAGAGTCACCACGCGAAAAATGTCTGACCGTGGAATTTCGCCAGGGCCGAACGGGATCCCCTGCCCCGCGAATCCACGGGACGGGCTGGTGATTGTGGTCGGTGAAGATTCCCACCGACTTCCCTCATGGGGGGGGCAGGGCTTCGGAACAAGCGTCCCTCGATATTCTTCCATCCGGTCGGCGTAACCCCCAGCCTTGGCCTTGTACTGGCCTGCCAGATCGGACAAACCCCTAAGGGTCCCTTGTATGTGCTTCTCCACGGCATCCGATGACAACCGGGTGTCGATGTCACCGATCAAGGCCAAGGCGGACGCCAACCCATTGAGGTCCGCCCACAGGACGTTGAAGCCCTCCACGGCTTCGTCCAGGGGATCCCGGGTTCCAAGCTTGGCGCTCATTGGGACGCCTCCATCTTCCCGGCGACGATATTCAGTTCCTCAAGGCATGCGGCATGCTCCGAGAGAATCTGCGTCATCGCCCAGGCCATGAATTCGAAGGCATCGCCCGTGTTGGTCGCCGTGATCAGCGTATCATTCTTGCCGTTGGAAAAGTCGGCGCCATGGCCCAATGCCTGGAAGATGGTGAGCATTCCGCCCAATGGATACGCGAACATGTCCAGGCAATTCACAAGCGGGCGCAGGTCGGGGAGGGGTGTTTGGGTGGTGGTCATGATGGCGGTCTTTCTGTGTTCGGCTTCTCAGGGCCGTGGTGCCAGGGATGGGCCCTGGCGCCGGGAGGCTGAGAACACGCCACAGAGAACGTGCCCGAACGCTTTTCCCCGAAAGGTCTTGTATGGCGTCCGGACTCCCGGCATAGTGATGCCGGTCACGCCCACTTGGCAGTGAGCACGGTCGCTTTCGGTAGTCCGTCTTTGGCGAGACCGACGTACCGCTCTGTGATTGGCAACACAAAGGCTTTGGCGAGCCAGTGTTTGCCGGGGAGTTCTCAGGCTCCGTCCCCACCAAAGCACGCTTTCACCCCGCTGGTAAATAGACCGGTGGGGGTGCTTGTGCGCGTGGTGGCTTGGGTTTTTGCTGTCGCGGATAAAATACGCCATTGGCGTATTTCGCCATTGCCTCAAATACGCCATTGGCGTACATTTTGGGTATGGAAAACGAACCCACCATAGCCTGCGATCCGAACAAGGAAAAAGCCAACCTCCGCAAACACGGGGTTAGCCTGGCCCTGGCGGCGAAGGTCTTAGCGGGCGAAATCATGACCACGATTGATGAACGGTTTGACTACGGAGAAGAGCGGTTCATCACCTAAGGATATATCGATATCCGGCTCTTTGTCCTGGTCTGGGCTTATGCCGGTGACGGTAAAACCATCCGGTCAATTTCCCTTCGGAAAGCAACCAAACAGGAGCAACGGCATTATGGTTGAAAATCGCGAGAAACGGCCACCCCCGCCCGAAGACTTCGACGACAACCCCGATTGGACGGAGGTTTACCCAGATGGCCTTCCCAAGCTGGATATTATCCACAAGCTCAAAGTTGCCAGGGCGAAACTTGGCCTGAGCCAGGACGACGCGGCGGCGCTTCTTCGGGTCCCCGTGGGCTCTATCCGAAATTGGGAACAGAGGCGGCGCGACCCGGACGACGCAGCGAAAACCCTTATCACTCTACTCTATGAGCACCCCCAGGAAATACAGGGGTGGTTGTCCACAGCGGCGGAATAGGAGGCGAGCATGTTCTATGCGTTTGAGGACCCATTCGGAAAACCAACGTGGGTCAATGGTGACAAGGTGTTGCATGTCAAGGTGGACCCAGAGAGCGACCAGTACAGCCGCCTCACCATGTGCGAGGGTGTGGAGGTAGCCGTGAAGGGTGGCCCTGGCGAAGTGGGGAAACGCCTAAACGGCAAATCAGCTACGCCCCCGCCCACAGCGGAACAGTACAGGCGGGCTATCGGCTAGCCCCTCAGATGATCAAGAACCCATCGGGGCGGGCGTCGGCATCGTTGTAGACACTGGCGCCGCTCTCCCCGGCCAGGGCACGACCTACGGCCATGATCATGGCGGCGGCGCCGTCGATCCGCTCCAGTACTCGGGCCTTGGACGGTTTGATGTTCCCCGCCGCGTCCTTGTCCGGGATCACGTTGGACACGCACCAGCGCAACACCGGGTGTCCCCCGTGGCGGATCTTCCCTTGCAGGATCAGGCGTTGCGCCTCCTTCATCGGCGGAGACATGGAGACAAAGCCCTGTTGATGGGTCACAACAGGCAAATCCTCTTCCAGCAACCGGGAAATGGTCCCCGTTGCGTTCCATTTGTCCATTGCGATCTCGCAAACCCGAAATCGCCCGGCAATATCCTTAATCCGCTCTTCCACCATCCCATAATCGACCACAGGCCCCGGGCAAGCGGTTATGAACCCCTGTTCCGCCCAAGCCGGGTAGGGCACCCCGTCAACCTCCTGGCGGCGCCGTATACTGTCCCCAGGCACGAAGAAATGGGGCACCACGGACACACCCTCGTCGCAGTCCTGGAAAGCCACCACAACGGCGGTTAGATCCTCCGTACTGGACAGGTCCACCCCCAGCCAACAAGGGTCCCCCTCCCGTGCCTCCAGGTCCACGGGGAATGCTCCCTTGTCCCACGTACTCATGGGCACCCATCCCGCCAGGGAGCCGTCAATCCATCGATTCAGGTGCAGTTGTTGCCAACCCTCCACCTCATGGGGCAAGTGGGACGCCTTGCGGGCGCTCTTCCGTAGCTCGGCGATGTTGAGGAACCCATCACCGAGGGCCGGGTTAAGGGCCATCCACAGGGCTTCGTTCTGCCAGGGCAATTCCTCCCCTTCCGGCGGCTCCGGCGCCGCGAAGATGATAGGAAGAAAGTTGGGGTCCTCGATCTCTCCCCGGGCCACTTTGTGGGAATAGACCCAGCGGTCCCAGGCAAGGGAGTTCCGCCCCACTCCCGCCGTGGAAATGGTGATGGTCAACGGGTCCTCACGCTTGCCCATGGAGGTTGTCAAAACCCTCCAAAGCTCCCGGCCCTGGGTGGCGGGCCAAGCGTGGATTTCATCGCCGATCAGGAAGGAAATGTTCATCCCGTGCTTGGTGTAGGCCTCGTGGGAAATGGCCTTCAGCACGGAATCGGACTTGGGGTGGTGGATCTCCTTGAGGCTTTCCACGGGCCGGGTGATCCGGGTCAAGGTCTGGTCCGCATCAACGCAACGCAAAGCCGACCGATAGGCGATAGACGCTTGCTCCCGATCAGACGCGGCGGCGATCACCTGTCCCGCCGGGTCCCGCTCTGGCCCAAGCAGATGCAGAAGCCCCAAGGCCGCAATCAAGGTGGTCTTGCCGTTGCCCCGGGGGAGCCACAGGGCCACGTCCGACCACTTCCGAAATCCGGTTTCTGGGTCAACGTCTCCATAGACCTTGAGGATCAAACGCCGTTGCCACTTGGCCAGGACTTCGCCGAAACGCTTCCCGGCAAGCTTCCCCTCTGTAACCTTCAGGCGCCCCACGAAGTCTAAGGAGCGCTTGCCCTTACCCAGGGGGTCGGGGATCTTGCTATCATCAAACAACCAGCCCGGGCGGCACTGCTCAACCGTCCACCAAATCGCCCCATCCATCGTCAGTAGCCTTTTCGCCCGTCCCCATGCGCGCCCGGGCCACGGGGGTTAAACCAAGCTCTCCGGCCAACTGGCGGGCCTGGGTCATGGCTGTGTGAATAACCCTCATGGCGGGATGGGGCCGGGGGACCCCTTCGGCGGATTTGACATACCTCCCTTGGGTGGCGATGTCCCGTTGCCCTTCCCGAATTTGACCAACGGCGAGACAGTAGTTTTCCAGGGTCGCCAGATCCTCGGCGGCCAAGACCCGTCGCCGTGCAAGGCCCGGCATCACTCGGCGCCATTCTTTCTTTGCGTCATCGGGCAACCAGGACGGCGCGGGCGCGGCCTTGGAAAGTCCGCCTTCAATCGCAGCCAATTCAGGTTTCCGCCCCCTCGCCAAGGTCTTTTCCTTCCAAATCAAGATATATTGCGAAATATAATTACCTTCTCCCGCAAGAAAATTTCGTTATTTCGAGAGAAATCTAAAGCGAGACCCCCCGCCGCGCCGTTAGGCCCCCCAAAGAAATAATTACCCCTCCCCCCCTTTGTGCCAGGGATGGAGGGGGTCCAAGGGGTTGCCGTTCACGTCGCATCCCTTGGCCTTGGCCTTGCCCGTTGCGTTCCCGAAGCCGCCATCTTCCCGGGCCGTCTTCCTGGAGTGACAAGGGCGGCACAAGGCTTGGAGATTGCGGTGATCCAGGAACAGGGCGGGATCTCCCTTCCATGGCTTGATGTGGTCCACGATCTCGGAGCGGGAGCCGCACACCACGCACAGGGGTTGGGCCTTAAGGACTTGGCTTCGGAGTGTGCGCCACTCGGGGGAACTGTAGGGCCGAAAGCGTGCGCTTGCGTTGGGGTCCTGGGGCCGGACAGGGGGCGGGCAGTGAGGGCACGACTTACCCACGGGGCGGGCCTTGCCGCAACGGGCGCAAATGGTGGGAGCACGGAGGGCCATGGATCAACACACCCCCGGTATGCGGTAGGGGTCCAGACGGGCCATTGCATCAGAGGGCAGGCCCCCAGGTCCCCAGGACACAGACACGTCACCCACCCCAAGGGACTTCATACCGGGCACGCTCTCCATGCCCCCAAGGCTTTGCTTCAGGATCAACAGGGTTGCCTCTTCCACGTCCCCGGGGATCGGGGAATACCCCGCGTCATAACTCACGGAGATAAGGCCCCGGGGCCAACAGCGGGGGCGAACGGACAGATACCCGCCTTCCTCCAGGGTCCAAGTCACGCTTTCGTCCAAGGGCTCCCCGTCGAGGGTGATTCCCTGGACGGTTTGGATAGGCCAGCGGGAGAGCATCAAAACCGATGTCTCGCCCTCCACATAGACAGTCTCCTTGTAGGAACCCAGTCCCAGGGGGCGCCCCACATAGGATTGAGCCGCCGCGCTCGCCCGGGCTATCAGCTTCCCGAGATAGGTATCATCCACCGGGGTCATGGCCAGCAGTGCGGCAACGTCCGCCTTGGTGGTCTCCAGGTCCAGCAGGTCAACGGGTGGAGCGGTCAGGATCTCGAGCATGGGCATTCCTCGGGTAGAAGGTGCGGGGATGGGGGAAACACCATTTTGGGATTGGAAGGCTCCCCCTGAGCCGTCCCCGCGCGGCTATGGGAATGGGGTCCGGTGGGGCGCACCGTGAAAACACCCCACCGGAGAAGGGACCGGGGAAAGGAGACAAGAAACCCCGGCCCCTATGGCTTAGGGAACCGGCGCCAAGGCAGGGCGGCCCAGGACCACCACGGCGGAGGCGGCCACGCTCGTTCCCCCGTTTTTGGTCAGAACCACCCGAACATAGCGGCCCTCTCCGACGTAGCCGACGCGCTCAACGGTGTTGGCTGTCAGGGTCTCGGAAAGGGTCCCGATCAGGTCCGTGTCCGCCACGTCGGCCCAGGTGGCCCCGTCGTCGGAGTCCTGGATCTTGGCCGTGAAGTCCCCGGCGGAGACAATGGCCCCCGTCTGGACAACGGCCATCACGACCCCAAACCCCAAGGCGTCCACGGTCTCACCGGTCACGGTGGCGGACTGGACGGCGGGGCGAACGCTCTCGAAGGCGCCCACGTTGTTTTTCAGATCACGCATGGGTTTGGCCTCCTTTAGCTGGTTGCCATTTTCAGGGCTTTGACTGCCTCGGATTTCACGGTGCCGCCACCAACGCGACGGCGGGCATGGAAGCGAACGAGTCCGGAAGTCGCCACGGTGAAGGGGTCCCGCAGGATACTCATGCTCACTCGGTCCACGATCCGGTAGGCATCCCCGAAGACGCCAAAGAGGATCGGGAAGGCGTTGGCCTCGATGTCGGGCATTTCGGGGTTTTCGATGACCGGACGGCCCAACAGGGTTGGGGGCTGGCCTTCCGCCAGAGAGTCCCGCCAAAAATATTCGCCCGTCGTGGCGTTTTTCATTTTCCGAACGGAGCCAATGGTAGTCCCATTCAGCATCCAGGCGGCCCGGTTCCGATAATAGGCGGGCATCGCGTACTTGATCGAAATCAGGCCATCACCCTGCAAGGTCGTGGCGTGACCGTTCAGGGTGGAAGACAGGCCAGAGTCCGACATAATGCCCATGGGCTTCTTGGCACCGTCGCCACTGGTGAAGGCGACACCCTCCAGCCGGGCGAATTCCTCCGCCAGATCCATTGAAACCTCGGATTGAACGTTCACCGCGCTGTCTTCAAGAAGCTGTTGCGACACGTCCACATAACAGGCCATTTCGTGGACGGGGATTTCCACCTGTCCATAGGCGGACTCGGTACCGGTGCGGGTCTCGGTTTCGCCAACCCATCGGGCGGTTGGGGTGCTGGTCCGCTTGGGCAGGATGATGGCACCCGACGCGGTGGACGTGACCCGCGCGGCTTGGCGCATCGGGGAGATTTCCACAAGGTTCTTGAGGATCTCCGTTCGGAAGTCGTCGGGGACCAAAAACCCGCCCGCCGTGTCATCGGCGACGCGGAGGGAGCGCAGTTCATCGGCGCCCATGGACTCGCGGCCACGGCGGAGGAAGGCAGTAAAGGCCCGGGTTTCGGCGGGGGGCTGGTTATCATTGCCAGGGGTCAACCCGGTGCGCCCCATGCGGGCTTCCAGCTTGTCGGCGCGGGCGCGCTCTTCTTCCAGATCCTTGGACAGGGTCGCAACCGTCTCCGACAGAGTCGCCACGCGTGTTTCCACGGTGGGGGGCTCGGGGGTCTTCTCCGCACGCTCTTCGGGCGCGCCGTTCTCTTTGGGCATGGTGGCGCCCTCCTTCGTTGATGCCGCACACGCGGCGGGGTTGCCCCGAACCTCAGTAATTCGGGCCTTCGGGTTACTCGCGACGGAGACAACCGAAATTTCAGCAAGCCGGGCCTCGGTGATGATCCGACCACCCCCCATGCGCGGCCTATCGGACAGGCGGGTAAACCCCACGGACAAGGCCAGGGCTCCGGCCTTCGCCAGGGAATGGGCTTCCCGTCCTTCGGTGGTGTCCAGAATGAACCGGCCTTCTAGGATTAGGCCCTCGGGGGTCTCGGACAGGGCTTCGGCCACTCCGCAAGGTCGGGTTTGGTCGTGGTACAAAAGCAGCGGGATCTTGGTGCCCTCCGCCCGGCGCTCCGCGATGGAAACCGAGAAGGACCCGGACGCGAATTCGGTCCCGTGGGCGTCAAGAACCCCGTAGGCGTTGGCCAAGCCCTTGAATGTTCCCGCCGTCCCCGTAAGCGAACTTCCAGGGTCTCCATGGCCGTGGCCCGCTTACCCTTCGTGACCGGGCGAAGGCGGGACCGGCAGCCACCATGAAGCGGGGGCCGGGGGATGTTCCTCGCAGTCGGACGGAAGCGGGCGCCGTTCAGGCTGGAGCAGGTCTTCGATGTTTTCCCATCGCTCACCGCGTCGAATTCCAGGGCCTCGACCACGTCGGAATTGGCCTGAAAGGTGGCAAGGCGGGTGTCGTTCACCGTGCGCCCGGCGGCGGTATCGGCCAATGCCTGGACGCGGTAGCGGGCGGACTCCAAACCAGTAGCGGCGGCTTCCTTCGCGGCCTCTCCCGTGGTGGCGGCTTGGGCGGCCAAGATGGCGGCGGCAATGAGCGCGGCGGAGGCAGTGCCCGCCCACCCCTCATAGTCTCCGGCCTCCGGATGTTCGACCGGGGGGAAATCGGTGCCGCTCTCCTTCCTGGCGTCCCGGATCTCGCTTTCCGCTTCTGCAATGGCCGCTTCTGCGATGGTGGGTAGGCGTGCGGACAGTGCGGCAGACAGTGCGGCGGGCAAGGTTTCGGCGACGGCTTCCAAAGCCGCAATGATATCGGCCACGGTCGCGCCCTCGGTCGCGGCAACGGCATCCCGGGCCACTTCCATAAGGGCTTTGGTCAGGGCGGCGCCTTGCTTATCGATCAGGTCACTCATCGGGCAATCTCCTGCCCTGTGTCGGCCACGGCCCCAAGAAACGCCTTGTTAAACCCACCCTCGACGCGTTCCGCGAGCTTAAGCACCTGCCACAGCTTGGCCCCGTCCACGATCCGGTCCCCCGGATTGCCCGCAGACTCATCAGCGGCCACAATGGCGGCTGTGGTGTAAAGGGTCGCTTCCGCTTCCACCCGGATGCCTTCCGGGAGGTTGAGGCGGTCGGCCTCGCTCATCTGGAGAATGGAGCCGCGAATAGGGGCCTCGGTCATATCCTGGACCCATCGGCCATCCACATAGCCCCCGGTTGTCCGGCGGAGGACCAAGGGGCGCGAAACGGCGTTGACGGCCAAGCGTGCGGAATGGAGCCCTGGGATCATGGTGATACCGGGCAGGTGTCCCCGGTGCCCGGGGTCTCGGTGTTCATCGTCACGCGGAACCCCTCGCCCCCGAGATAGGGAGGGCGGTTTTCCAGGGCGCGGACTTCATTGGGGTTCAACAGGCCATTGGTGACAGCCTGGACATAGGCGGTATAGCGGGCGGCGATGTCGGCACGGATCAGGTCATCAACCGTGAATTCAAAGAAAAATTCCCGCCGTTCTTCCGGGGTTCAACAGGTCCCGCGCGAGGGCTTGAGTCCAACGCGTCAACCAGGGCAGGACCACCAGGGAGAGGAACTGTTGCCCCATGCTTTCGGCGTTGTTGTGGGTCGCCCGTTCCAGCTCTTGCAGCAGGTGAAGGGGAATTCTGAACACCCGGGCGATCTCGGCAATCTGGTGGCGGCGGAGTTCAAGAAACTGCAAATCGACACTGGAGAATTGGAGGGCCGAGAACTTGGCTCCGTTCTCCAGGACCATTGTTCCGCCGCTCTCTCCCCCAGCGTTCGCAAGGCGGATGCTTTCACGCATCCGATCAACGGCGGCTTGGTCAAGCTTGTCTTCGACACTGATCGTCCCCGAAGGTCGTGCGCCCTTAGCAAACAGCCGCCCGGCGTAGCCGTCCATCGCCAGGGAAAGCCCGATAGCGTCCCGGGCTTCGTGGGTCAGGGACAGGGGGTGGATAGGATGTGGGCCGGTCAGGCGCACCCGGAACAGTTCCTCGCGGGGAATCTCCCGGGTGCGCCCATCCCCAGCCGTCGCCTTAAAAACCGGTTCCCCGGTAAAGGCGTCCTGGTCAGTCGTAATGGTCCGGGGCTTGGCCTGGACGATCTCGATAACTTGCCCCCGACCACGGCCCACATGGGCGAAGGCTTCACCGTGCAGCAGGACGGCGGCCATCATGCTTTCCCGCCATTCGGCGGAGGTTGTCCAAGGGTTGGGCAGGTCGTGCACCAGGTGGTAAAGCGGGTGATCCTTGGCCCGCTCCTTGGCCCCATCGGCGCCACGCCGGTACAGGTGCAAGGGCAGTTGCCCAACAGCCTCAGAAAGAATTCGGACGCTCGCCAGGACCACGGGAGAGCGCAAGGCGGTTTCCGGAGAGACGGCGATCCCGGCGGAGGTTTGAGCACCCGCAAGCATTATCGCTTCCAGGGCGGACCAACCGTCCCGTTTCTCAAGTCCGAAGATGCGTTTGATGAAATTCATGTGCTCGCCTTTCCAATCCCGAGAAAACGCTAACATCAATCAAAGAAAATATTAAACAAAAACCGAATTAAATCAATTACATACACGCCAATTTACTACAATCCACTACAGGGCACTACGGTCTATGCTGTTCTTTCCAAAACCTTCCTTTTCCTTCCGGATGACCCCAACGGTGGTTGGGCTTACTCCCACGGCCCTGGCAATGGCCCGATCCGACCACCCACAGGTGTCCAGATTGGACAGCATGGCGAGGATCCGCGCCCGCCGTTCTGTTGCCGTGAGGGGGTGTCCAGAATGGACGGGGCTTCCCGCATTCGATCCGCCCTGTGAATTTGCAGGACGATAGTGTCCATTTTGGACGGCGCCATTCCCCTGCAGAACCAGGGCACGGAAAGCATCCAAGATTGACGGAACGGCATCCGAGGCGGATTTCATGTCGTCCGCGTCCGCCGCATATTCCAGACGCACCAGCAAGTCATCCATGGTGACGATGGGTAGTTCGGTTTCCCAAAGCCTCCGAACCAGTTCCCGCCGATAAGCAGCGGGGAGGTCGAGTTGCTCATCGCCCCAGCACTCCAAGGCGTGGCAAATCTCATTGTCCCGGGCCTCCCAAGAGCGGGCCTCTTCTCGGGCCTCGCGGATCGTCGTCGGCATGGGCAAGGCGGCCTTGATGGCGGCGCGGCATTCGGCGAGGGGCTGGCTTTTGAAGTCGTGGGGTGCCCATCCCCCCATGCGCTGGTGCCAACGTCCGGCAAGGTGGACGAATTCTTCGGTAGGCTCATTTGGGCTTTCTAACCAAGGCAAGACCGCTTCATGCAAGACTTGCTCCCGGTCGTTCCGGGCGATGGCCGCTTCCGCGCTCCCATACTTCTCCAGAACGGCGGCTCGGGCCGGTGCATACCGTTGCCGCTCCGCCTCGCGCATTTTGGCTTGGTTTGCCATGTAGGATTCATAGGCTTCACGGCTTTCCCAGGTGAAGCCGCCCTTGGAATATCCCTTCGGCTTCGGCGGCTCGTTGCTATAGTAGTCACCATAGGTGGGGGTGGCCTGGGGTCGTGATGGCGAAATGCTGGACGCCACGTCCTTGAAGTCGAGCCCTTCAGCCTTGAGCATCTTCTTTGCCATGCGCAGGGCGGAAAGCGCCTCCGCGTCATTGCCCGAGGATGCGAGGGCCAAGAGCTTGCAGAGCTTGTCGGGGTTCATTGGTTGCCTTTGCCTTCCTCGATAAACCCCGACCCCTCCCCGGGGCGGGGGGTATGTATGTATATACATGGGAGACACACTTCCCCCCACTTCCCGCAATAAAATCAATTACTTAGCAATTCACTTCCCGCACACTTCCCGCACTTCCCGCGCCGAAATAAAGCGCACTTCATGCGCCTTTTACGATGGCTTTTTGTGGCTTCCTATCTAACCCAGGGACGGCCCCATAACGATTTTCCCCTCGTTGAAAAGTTCCTCCATGGCTTTCCCGAGGGATTTTTCAGATACTCCCCGGCACTCGGGCATGGTCGCCATGACACGGGGCGCATACCGGCCAGGACTGTTGGGAGCGTCGGTCACGGATCGGCCTTGCTTGTCCAAAGTGGACAGGGCGGCCATGAAGGTTTCTTTGGCCCGCTTCATACGGGCGTTGATTTCGATGCGTTCGACGGCACCACCTTGAATGAGGCGGATGAAGCGGCCACACTCCCACCGGATCTTGACCCCATCGGACTTGGCGGCGCGGGCACCGTAGTTGCCCTTCTTCCGCTCAATCAAGCGGACGTCTGGATCTTCGTCGTCATCATCCTTGGGAATAGTCAGATAGAAGCGAGAGCGCACCGCATTGTTCCAAGCGGTGGACCCCGCGCTTCCAGATCCAGAGTTGAGGCCGGACATGGACGGATGGGCGCAGAGAACCACGGCGCCGTCGATTTCCAGAGCGATCTTGCGCAACATACCCACAAAGGTTCTGGCCTCTGTGCGAACGTTCTCGTTGCCGTCGAACAGGTCGTGCAAACTGTCCATTATGACAATTTGGGCTCCAGATTCCCGAACGGCCCTCCGCACATCCTCGTAAAGTTGTGAGGGGCCTTGAACCTTGCCGTACTTGTCGTGGCGGAGCAACTCCGAGGCTTCTCCCACGCGGGAAACCAAGGTCACGTCCTCAAGGTCTCCAAGCTCAAAGCCTTCCGCCCTGGCGATATCGGCGAGTCGTCGGTGAAGCTCCTCGGACTCGTCTTCGCAATCATGCCCGAGGAGTTCCTGCACCCCGCGCGTGGAACTCCCCTCCTGGACCAGCAGGGTCGCGCAGGTGTGCCGCAGCATGTGGGGATAGAAGTAGATCCCCGAATGCCCGCGCAAGCGTTTGACCAGCCGGTCCACTGTCTTCACCCCGAGCCTGCCGTCGTGGCGCAGACCCGTGAAGAAATAGGGCGTGGTTCGGCCCAGGCGTGCCCGCTCTCGCAGGTAGGCGAGCAGCAAACGGCGGGGGCGCTCCGGCAGGGGGATTTGCCGGTCCTTCCGGCCCTTGCCCCGCCGGACGATCAGGTCAGCGCCCTCGGGGTCGAGGCGGACATCCGCCTCCTTCAGGTTCTCCAGTTCCCCCCGACGGATCCCCGTGAACAGGAAGGTCGCGATGATTGCCACGGCCCGGGCTTTCTCGAAGGGGCCGGTGTAGGGCATGGTCTCCGCCGCCTCCAGCAGGGCCACGGCGTCCCGTTGGGAGAGCGCCTTCGGCAGGGCCTTGGGCAATCTGGGGCGGGAAATGGTTTTGGCCGGGTTCTCCGGCAGGTGGCCGTTTTCCACGCACCAATCCAGGAAGAGGTTGATGGCCTGGAGGTAGTTGCGAACGGTCTTGGCGCTCCATCCCCTGTCCCGGCAGCCGTCGGCGATCCAGTCCTTCACCACATCCCGGGTGATCTCCGGGACCTCGCGGACGAAGGTGTCGCGGAGGAACATGGGGAAGATCCCCCGGAACCAGCGCAGGGTGTCCTTGGTGTTGCCCTTGAAGGCCTGGGTTTCCTGGTAGAAGCGCTCCAACCGATCCTCGATGGGGGCGCGGAGCGTCTCTGGAACGGGGAGTTGGGAAAGCGCCTGGGCCTTGATCCCCTCCGACCGGAGGAAGTCGGCGACCACATGCAGGAAGGCCGTGGCGAGAGCATGGGACCGACGCGGGTCCGACGCGGCCCAGCCGTCGAGCCAGATCCGGACGGTCTCCACCGTCAGGTCTCCGGCCTGGGTGGCGCCGGTTCGCCGGACGAGGATCCCGAAGGTCTCGACAATCCAGCCCCTGGCGCGGGGCGCCAGACGGAAAACGATGGCGCGGGACGCACCGGTCACGCCCGAGGGCACCGTGGGGATCCACGCTTGAAAGCGGTCAAGGAGAACGGACATGGGAGGGAGAGATTACGGGGTGTAACCACCAGAAGCCGGTTTTCACGTGCCCCCATTCGCCACCTCGCCGATTGCCGTGTGCCTCCTAAACCATTTCGCCGATTGAATTTTTGGTTGCGGGGGAGGGAATCGAACCCTCGACCTTCGGGTTATGAGCCCGATGGCGCGGCCATGATCGTCGGGTCGGGTGGGAAACCGGGGCCGGGGGACCAGCCGGTGACCACAAGGCAAGTCTGCCCGAAACCCCGGGAGCGTCAAGCAATCCGACTGGACAAAGGGCGCGAAGGATGGGTTTACGGCGGAAGAAACACCGGATCGGAGGCGGACGGGTTGGTGCTCATGGAGGGGGTTCGCTCCCCTTCGATTTTGACACATCGGCTTCGCGCCAAGGATTTGCCCCTCCGGGTTCCTCCTTGGCGCTCCGCTGGCTCGATGTGTCGTGGAAGGGGGGCTCTTTAACCCCTTTTTCCATGAGCACCTCAACCCTTTCCGCCCTGTCCGACCGGCTGACCCGCCTGATCGAGGACGATCCCAACTCCATCCGCGCCGCCGTGGCACTGGAGGCCTGGGATTACGACGATCCGGAGGAGTTCTTCCGAGACTTTTTGTCCTGCGGCTGCGTTTCCGGCTTCATTCCCTCCCTCGCGTTCTACTCGAGCACCCATGCCTTCTTCGACCGTCACTACGACGAAATCGAGGAACTCCGCGAGGACTGGGAAGACTGCACGGGCGAGCCCATGCGGATCAAGGGAGACCTCAAGAACTTTCTGGCGTGGTACGCCTTCGAGGAGACCGCCTACCGCATGGTCCAGGAGTTCGAGGACGAGGGTTTGGTGGAGGGCATCGCCTGAAGGCCTCCCCGTCCCGGGTGTCGCTCCGGCGACACCCGTTTTCATGGCGGGAAAGTGCTTCACGCATCCCCCATGGCGTGTACGATGGATCCTGGGAAATGCACCGGACGGATCAGCGCCGTGAGCTATCGCGTCGTCAAATGGGTGAAGGGACGGGCCTACCTCTACGACCAGACCTCCTACCGGGTCGGGAGGAAGGTGCGGACAACGAGCCGCTATGTGGGACCCGCGACCGCCGCGACGCACGCGCCCTCTTCCAAGGTCATGGCCTCACCCGGGGAGCGGGCCTCTCCGGTCCAGCGGAAGGTCACGCTCCCCGAGGGCGCATCCGAACCGATGATCGAAGCCGACCTTGGCGCCCTGCGGATCGGACGCGAGCCCCTGAGGAATTGGCACGTCAACGCCATGCGAAGCCTCGACGGGCTGGGAATGGACCTCTCCAAGGTGCCGCCGGTCACGGTCAAGCATGGTCTCTCCGTGAGGGTCCGAAAGGGCCGTTTCGGGGGCGGCTATGTGGTCACCCTGCCGCGCGGTCAGAGGGGCAATCGGAACGCCGTCCGCGACGCCTACGGCAAGGCCCTGGCCGCCACGATGCTGGATGGTCTCCAGGAGCAACGCCCCGACCTCCACCAAGCCCTCGCGCTCCATTTCGACCAGAGCTACCGCGCCACCACCCGAGCCGTGATGGACTATATCGCCAACTCCCGGGACCGAAACAAATGGGCGCTGGTGCTCACCGCCTGGGCTTGGGGCAAGGTCTCCCCTGTATACGCGGACCGGAGTGGCATGCGCAGCCGCTTCATCGCGCCCCGGATGCTCGGGCTCCAGCAATGGGGCGAGCGGAAGGATTGGCGGGCGGACGCCGAGGCGACCTTGGGCGCCGTGCTCCGCAAGGGCTATGGACCCGAACGAACACGCCATTCCGAGGAATGGAAGAAAGCCCGCTTCGCCGAAAGAAACGCGGAAGAAGCCTTCCGGAAGGCTAGGATCGGGAAACGCGGCGCGGCCCGCAAGACGTGGCGCCGTGCCCAGGCCCGCGTCTCCGCCCTGCGTGAACAGGCCTTCGCGCTCGAAACCTTGAATGGCGTTTTCGGGTTGGATGCACAGGAACCCTATTTGGTTTAGAATGGAGTCAATCATCCAAGGAACATGACCATGACTCGACCCCATCCCATCCCTCCGGCACCGGATTTGTCCTATCGGGATTTGACCGATCAGGAGGTCGCCGAAGCCATCAAGGACGTGGATGAAAGCCGGACCGCGTCGGCGGAAGAGGTGCGTCAACGCCTTCTGAATGGCATCGCCAAGCGTCGGGATAAGTCTTCTCACTGATGGTCTGCCGTTTCACCGCCGCCGCCGAAAGCGATTTGGACGCCATCGTCCGCTATATCGGGCAAGACAACCCCGAGCGCGCGGTGTCTTTCGTCAATGAGATCATTGAAGCCTGCCAGCAGCGCGCGGCCTTTCCCCGAATGAGCCGCCGCCGTCTCTCGCCCAAAGGCACCGCATACACCTTTCCATTCCGCAACTACATCGTTATCCACCGTGTTTTGGACGATGGGACGCTTCTGGTGCTCCGCGTGGTCCATGCGGCACGCGACGCGGAACGGTTCCTGTGAATCTCAACTTCCATTGTAGTTTTATATCGTGCGCCTCAAATCCTGAAGAGGGGGGTGAGGAGCAGAGGCACAAGCAGGCATTCGCATGCCTCTCCTTCAGTCTTGAAGCGTTACGAATGCTTCGAAGCGCCGAAGGCTCTCTTCCGTTTCACCGCTGAAAAAATCCCACGTCTCTCCCAATCGCACAAAGCTTGCTGGAGCCCCTCGGTCCGACGCGGTGACTGTCCGGCATTTCGGCATGTCGACGCGCGGGATTGAAATCCCGCGCGGCGGGCCGCGCGCTCGCCGTTAACACTACATTTCAACGGACGCTCGGGGGGAGCAATCTCCGCTCGGGAGCTATAGCCGATTTTTGGTGACGGGCATGATCAGCTTGAAAACCATCGCCAGGGCGGTCTGTGCGACAGACATCCCTTGCTGCGCACGGTACGGTGCCTGACCGTGGCGAACACGCTCTCGATGGGATTGGTGGTTCTGATGTGCACCCAATGCTCTGCCGGAAAATCGTAGAAGGCCAGCAATGCGGCCCGGTCCTTGGTCAGGCAAGTGACCGCCTGGGGATATTTGGCTTCATATTTGGCGGCGAATGTGTCCATGGCCTTTTCCTTTTCGGCTTCGGCGCGACCATCGGCCATCCAGATGGCATGCAGGTCGTCCTTGGCCGCTTTTTGGCGGGCTTTCGGGAGTTTGTTTAGAACGTTGGCCGTTTTGTGCACCCAGCACCGCTGATGGCGGGCCCCGGGAAAGGACGCGTCCAGCGCTTTCCAGAAACCCAACGCGCCATCGCCAACCGCCAGGTTCGGGCCGATCGAGAACCCACGGCCCTTCAGCCCTTCCAGTAGCTCTCGCCAACTTTGGGCGCTTTCTCGGAACCCGGCCTGAAAGCCGACCAGATCCTTCTTGCCCTCTGGAGTGGCTCCGATGATGACCAGAATGCACTGTTTCTCGTCCTCCATCCGACCTTGGAGATAGACGCCATCAGCCCAGATATAGACATACCGCCGAGCCGACAGATCTCGGTTCCGCCACCGCTCCTGCTCGGTTTGCCACTCCGCTTTCAAGCGACCAATGGCCTGGGGGGACAAACCCGACGCATCCTTGCCGAGCAAGGAGTCCAAGGCCTCCTGGAAATCACCGCTCGATAGGCCGCGAAGATAGAGACTGGGCAG
>NZ_JBLAVB010000011.1:0-149078 GCF_047263945.1 Rhodospirillum sp. A1_3_36
CGCCCTCCGAACAGTTCGATCCGCGTCACCACCGGACGGATTTCGGGCAGTTCAATATGATCGTAGCGATGACGGCACCGCTGTCCCTCCACTGAAGCCGTCGTCCCACAATGGGGGCAGACCTCAGCGACACAGCGTTCCGTTTGGTCAGGATTGTCACTCAAGGCCCGGGCGACACCGGGGCGCGAAGGGCGGGGCTTCTTCTGGGCGCCTGCCTTATCGTCTTTCCGGTTTTTCCGGCCAGGACCATCCTGGGACGGCGGGGTATGGGAGTTCGATGAGGTCTTCTTCGGCTTCTTGAGCGCCGCTTCAAGTTCCGTCACCCGGGCCGATAAATGCTCAATCAGCACCGCCTGCTCAAGCAGCAAGGCGTCTTTCTCCGCTTCGCTAAGTCGATATGTCCGGGGCGTTTTCATACAAAGGTTGAATCACAACCCAGGCCGTCAGCCAACCGATTTCGCCAACCCCGTGAGCAATTACGTTTCGGGAATTGACACTGTCAATCAACAAGAAACTAGATGGGATTTCTGAGGACTTGAAATTAATCGGTGATCGATCTCCACCATCTCAACACGATCCAGTTTTTGACTTTGCAATGTCGACATGGTGGCTCAGTGTTGATCAAATAACCTATGCGATCAAACTTGCTGGTGGAGATTTGTGGCAAGGCTTAAGAAATGTCCGCCACATAACAACATGCTCTGGAGATTTTCTTTATGATCTTCATGCGAGCCATAACTTAAATAGAATTTCTCAAGCTCTATTAGATGCGAGTGCCAAAACAAACGCACGTGCATTGATTTAAAAACACTCACAACATCACGGTGAGAATCCTCGGTCATAGGGATTGCCGGAACGACGGCGGTGGGGCCTCGGATGATTCGGTGTCCGTTCTTTGGCGTGCTCCCGTTCCTTGGTGTCCTGATCCTTGCGGCGCTCCATCTCTCGCAGATAGTCAGCGACTTCCCGGGTCTGGATACGGCGATCCTGAGTGTGTTTGCGACGCAAAGCGACAATCCGCTCTTGCAGGGCTTGGCGCTCTTTCATCTGGGTGACCACCAGCCCATCCCGCTCTTCACGATCCCGGGTCAGGTGCTCCCACCGTTCCTGTTCATTCTGCTTACGGATAGCGGCAGTTGTTCCGGTCAGACGATCCCACAGACCCCGCAGCCCTTTGCGGAAGCGGTTGGCCCGGACCTGTTGCTCCTCTTGCCACCGTGTCGCCTGATCCTGCGTGAGGGTGGCTCGCTCTTCACGATGACGGCGTATCATGGCAGCCCGCTCATCGGTGAGCGGGCGTTGCTGGGCGGCATGATGTTGGTCCGCCTCGTTCATGAAGTGGTGGAGCTTGTCCGTGACCAATCCCTTGATCCGCTCCCGTGTCTCATGGACCGAGGGCAGAGATTCCGAATCACCGATCCGTGCCCGGACCTCCTTGGTCCGTAGGCCCGTCCATCGGGGAATGGCGAACACCTCGCCATGAATATTGAGGGTGACCACGCCCCGCCGATCCCCACGGGCCAGAAAGTACCCCCGGTCCAGCAGGGCCGTTGCAAAGGACTTGGCATCGTCCGAGCGTTGCCATGCCTCGATAAAGCTCTGCTTGATCTCCCGGGGATCGAGCTTGAGCCGTTTGGCCTGTTGCCATTCGGCCAGCGAGAAGTTCAACGGGCTCTTACCCCCATCCCGGCGGAGACCATCGGGCAAGGTCCAGTCATGCTCCAGATACAGATCACGGGACAGACTGGTCAGCTCCTCCTTGAAGAAGGACAGGTTGATCGCCGTCATGGTGGCGGGATCAATTCTGGACCAGACGACATGCGCATGGCGCCGTCCTTCCTTCTCGTGAAAGACCAGAACACGGGGCTGGTTTGTGAGGCCAAGTTTCTGTTCAGCTCGATCCGCCGCTTTGCGGAAATCCTCTTCGCCCGCTATCACCTCTTTGGGCGGGTTCAGGCTCAGCGAAAACAGAAACTGTTTGCACTTGGTGCCCTTGGCAATCGCATGGGCCTCGGTCAGGGCGCCGAGCAGATCGTTTGCGACAAAGCCCCGCACCTCATGCACGGTGACATGATCGTTGTCCCGCTCATTAAGCAGATGCAGCGCCAATTGCTTGGCGCCGCTGCGTTGGGAGCCCTTGAGGATCATGATTCGCTCCCGGAGCTCCGGTTAAAGCGGGCGGCAAGGGAGTCGTCTTCCCCGATCCCCTCCACCTGAACGCCAAGCGCTTGCAGGAGAAGCAAGCGCATCACCAGAACATCCCGGCAAGCCGCATCCATCCTATCGGCTGCGTCCTGATCGGGAGACACACCATGCCGCAGATCATGGGCCAGGGAGGCCAGATGCTCGGCAATGCCACTGGAGCCGAGAGTCGCCAGCACTTCGGCCAGGGCCGTTTGATCCTTGAGCGGAGATCGGAGCGCACGGCGTTTGCGCTCCCCGGCATCCTGAAACAGCACGCCCTTGATATAGGTGCCGAGCGCCACGCTTCCGGCCCGGCGTTCCAGGCTTGAGCGTTCCTCGCCCGTCAAGCGGATGGTGAATGGCGTCGTCTTCTCCCGCACCGGGTGGCTCGTGCGGGTCATGGCCGAGGCCCCCGGATCAGCGGATGACGGTCCAATCCCTCCGCCCGGAGGATCAAATCCCAGTCCTCCAAAACCGCCAACAGAGCGTTCACATCATCTCCGTCCCAGTCCACCATTTTCCATATCTCGCGGCAGGTCGCTTCGCGACCGCCTCCGATGGGGCGGGCTTCGCCCGGCGGCCGGTCGGCCGCTTGTCTCGGGTTCGGACGGTGTCCGATCCCCTCCACAATTTTCCCTCTCTGAAGGCAGGCGCTCACCGCCACTTGGTGCTTCAGACAGGCAAGGTAGGCGTGCTCTCCGAGGTCCGGATCACACCCTTGTGGAACCGGAGGCGCCTAATTTTGGCCTCCCACTCTCCGGTTCTGCCTTCCGTTCAAAACAAATACCTTACCCTGACGCACCCTGCCCCATGCATTTGGTCCGGACGCCGGTTCAGCATCTCGGATGGTGGGTCTGCACTGTGCGGTGTCGTATTCTGCAGCCAACCACACTACAGCGGGAAGGCAAAGCGAGGCCCCGTCTTTTCGTCCACCACTTCTGGTCTAGCGGCCTCAACAACCCCATCCCAGCCTCCGCCCAGGGCCTTGGCCAGAGCGATATGATCCGCAGCAATGGCCGCCTCGGACTGAAGAACCGCGTCCTGCGCCGAATACAAGGAGCGTTCGGCATCAAGCACGTCCAGAAAACTCGCCGTTCCCGCCTGATAAAGCTCCCGGGACAGAATTGCGGAATCCCCATAGGCCGCCGCAACCTGTCGCAGGCTTTCAAGGCGGGAGGTTTCCCGGGACAGGGCGACAAGGGCGTTTTCCACGTCCTCCAGAGCCGTCAGAACGGCCTGTCGATAGGCGACCAAGGCTTGGTCGCGCTGGGCTTCCGCCTCTGTCACCGCCGCCGCCAACGCCCCCTGATTGAACAGGGGCAGACTGATGGAAGGGCCAATAGCCCAACTGAGGGAAGACGCAGAAAACAAATCCCCCGCCCGGACAGCGGAAGTCGAAAGATTGCCCGTCAGACTGACGCTGGGGTAGCGGCCCGCTTCCGCAGCGCCGATTGCTGCCGTTGCCTTGGCCAATTCCCGCTCCGCCTTCTGAACCGTGGGGTGGACGGACAGGACCTCGGCGGGAATGCCCGCTGGCAATGGCTCCTTGGGCATGGGAATGGGCCGGGGTTCGGTCAGGGTCACAATCAAGGCTTCGGGGTCCTTGCCCAACAGAACCGCCAAGCGGTGTGCCGCCTTGGCGAAATCCGTTTCGTGGGCCAAGGCATCGGCCTCGGCGCTAATCGCCGCCGCCTCCGCCTTGCGCAGATCCACAGCAGTCGAGGACCCCGCCTGAACCAGGATCCGCGTCAGATCCGCAGTCCGACCCTGTGCCACCGAAGTGTCCCGCGAGAGGGCCAGTCGGGCCTGGGCTTCCCGGGCATCCACATAAGATTGCACCACGTCACCAATCAAGGTCAACAAAGTGGCGCGCAGGTCCCACTCTGCCGCTTCAGCCGTGCGATCTGCGCCCTCCACCGCGCGGCGGTTGGCCCCGAAAAGGTCCAATTCCCAACTGCTTTGAAGCCCCAGGGAAAAGCTGGTCGTCGACGGCGCAGTACCCGTTTTGGCCTTGGAAAGCCCCCCTGTCCCTCCACCGGAGGGCCAAAGTCCGCCAACGGCCTTGTCCCGTGCCGCCCGAGCCTCGCGAATCCGAGCCTTGGCCAAGGCTACGTCCAGATTTCCCTCCACTGCCTGACTCACCAGATCGTCCAACAGGGGATCCCCCATGCGAGTCCACCAGACAGCCAAAGCCTCCCGAGCAATCGTTGCAGACGCGTCGGACACCGAATGAACAGGTGCCGGGGCATTTTGGTCATTGGCCCAAAGACTGGGAATGCTCACCTGGGGCGTTTCATACTCGGGTCCTACGGCACAGCCCGCGAGCAGCATCACCGCGATCGCCGATCCCAAAAGGGCTCTCTTCTTCGTCATGACACCCTTTCCGGCCTCCACTCCTGATACCGCAGAGCGATTAAATCCACCCATCATCGTGCCTTTTGACTTGTTTTGGAAACCAATGAGTTTCAACATCTTTGGAAGAGACAGGTCTGTCAATTGGCGACCAATTACAACAGCGTCATGATTGGAGATGCCCCATGGATCAACGGAATGCACCCGACGGTTTTCGTCCAAAGACCACATCTGGTACCGTAAACGATCCTCCTGAGCGTGCCAAACGGGGACGGCCCAAGGCCCTGAGCGATGCCACAAGGCGGGCGGCGATCCTGGCCAAAGCCAGGGAGATATTCCTCGACCGAGGGTACGCGGGCACCACCACCGACCGGGTCGCAGATGCCTGCGGAATGTCCAAGCGGACCATATACCGTCTCTTCTCCAGCAAAGCTGATCTCTTTTCCGCGCTCGTAGCCGACCATCGACGCACCATGCTCGCCTTGCCGATGGAGCAAAATCAGGAGGACCTTCCACTTGATGAAGCCCTGGCCGTCATTTTCCGTCTGGATATCGATGCGGAGGAGGAACGCCGCCGCATGGCCTTTGTTCGCATCACCATGACGGAGTCTCCCCGCCATCCGGAAATCGGCGAGGCCCTTCACCGCCACGGTATCGGCGAAGCCCGACGTCTCCTGGCGGATTGGATGGTCGACCAACGCGCCAGAGGTCGGCTTCATGTGGAAAACACCGCAGGGGCAGCACGGATGCTGATGGACATGATGTTCGGCGCCCCACCGCTAAGACCGGGTTCGCCGGACCACGAAGAAAGCCATGCCGAGCGGATTGCCCACCAGGAATACTGTATCCGCCTGTTCCTCTCCGGAGCAATGCCGCGATCGAATTTGTCCCCAATCTTGCCCGGCACCTTGGCCGACCACCGGAACCGCGCCTTGAGATGATGGAGATATTGCCTGAAGTATTCCAAGGCCAAGTTGGGTCAAGAAGCACAGTGCACAGCAGTGGGTATGTCCAGTCACGAGGCTTTGCCCCATCCCCCACTGGGGCCCAGACCCCGGGCATGTATTGGCCGAAAGGCCCCAGACCCCGCGCTAAAAAAAGGGGGGTTTGGGGGCATTGGCCCCCAAATGGGCTTGGGCAATCGCCCAAAAAAGACGAGACACTGTCGTTGTACCATGGCCAAGAAGGGACCCAACTTGATCTCGGAGCACTCTAGACTGAAAGGGTATCCGCTTGGGGCAAGTTGAACTTCCGGCAGTGCGCGGCGTAGATGGGTGCAAGCTCCCGCTCTCCGATCAGGTTCCCTGGTTCGTCGCGATAGGTCAGAGTGTGGGAAAGGACTTCTCCCTGCCACAACCGTTCAATGGCTTGGCGTTCCGGGGTCGTCCGGAAAGCGGTGATAAACTGGTTCACCGCCCGCAACAGGCTCCAGGACGACGCTTCGGCGGCCACCGCCGCCGCATAATAGTAGGGGTGGGGCAACAGGCCACCAACCACCTCCAACCGCTTGTACCAGGGGCTTTCCGGGTTGGTTGCGGCCCAATGGAAGATGGGCCGATCCACTGCAAAAGCGTCCACGGCGCCATCGGCCAAAGCATCATGGAGCCGGGTCTGATCGCTGAACGCGATCAAATTCGCCACACGGGCCACCCCTCCGGGTTTGTTCTCATTGCCGACCCAACGGAGTCCTTGGGCTTCCAACACGGTGAAGGCCGCCGGGTCGTTGATAATCCCCAAAACCTTGCCATCCAAGTCCGCAAGGCGCCGAATGGCCGTATTTCCAGCCCGGCGACAGAGGGAAAAATCCAGGTAGGTATACGTTTCCGAATAGGCAATTCCTTGGAAGAAGGAACTGGGCGGCAAACCGCTCCAGACGATGTCGGCTGTCGGCTCCCCCGGTTTCCGTCCGACAAACAGCAACTCCGTCAGAAGGTCCCAGGAGTACTCCACAAATTCGCATTCCACCCCCAGCCAGTTAGCAAAAGCCCGGGCGTAATCGGCGTCGAGACCGCGCAGGGGATCTCCCGGCTTTAAGCGGAAAGATAACCCGGTGAAGGCCGGTTCTACCGCAACCCGGATCTTGCCCCGGGCCTTGATCGCGGCCAGCCGGTCATAAGCAGGATCGTCATGGATATGGTTGGCCCGGAGAAACTGCCCCAGCCGCGCCTCGGAGGCTGTCTCGCTCTTGAGGCAATCTTCCACAGAGCGGGTGACATTCAGAGCCCGAATGACCTTTTCACTGGTCCGTGATGACGCCCCCTTGCTGGCGTCGAGCAGTTCGAATACCACCTTGTTATGGTTACCAAGGCTTTCCAGGTGGTCCGACATCTGGGAAAACCGGGTTTGCAGGGCTCCCAGCGAGCCTTCAATATCACGTCCCAAGGTGTCGAGGTCGGTGCCGACCGTCCCAATTGTGTCGAGCAGAGCACGGGTGACGCCAGACAGGTCGATCAAATCCACCGCCTCGGTGGTCCGCCGCATAGTGCTTTGGGCCAAGGCGCCAACTTCCTTGGCGACGACGGCGAATCCTCGCCCATGCTCTCCAGCGCGGGCAGCCTCGATGGCAGCATTCAGAGCGAGGAGCTTGATCCCCTTCCCGATGTCCTCGATCGCGCCCAAAACCTTGACCGCCCCTTCGGCTTTGGCCTGCAGCTCAGCATTGATCCGCTCCAGATTAATGCGGATAGACTCGGTCTTGGCTTCCACAGAAGCGCGAGTGGCCTCCTGAATCTCGCTTGCTGTCCGGGTGCTGGTCTCGATGTTCCGCTGGGTCTCCACCAAGCCAGCCCGCAAATTGGCCGAGCGGGCATCGATCTCCTGCATCAGGCTATCCTGGCTCTCCCCCTGGGTCTTGGCAAAGCGCAGCAGGTGTCCGGTATGTGCAAGGGACGCCGAAATGCCCCGTGACAAATCTTCCCCTCCCCTTTCGTGGTGAGACGACTCGCGGGAACTGAGGGGTGAAAAGGGTGCGCCCAGGTCGCCAATCATGGAATCGATACCATCCATTTGTCTATACCCTTACCAAGAGGGAAGACGTCTCTCCAGAAATTTTTTTTATCATTGAGAAAGAGACTAGAGGGCGGACGCCAGGGATTCAAGCCGATCCGAGCGGTAAAAACAGACAAATTCAATCAGGTTATTGTGACGGCGACGGGAGCGCAACGGGACCCGCTTGAGTCAAGCTGGTCCCTTTGCGCTCTCATTCTAGTGATTTTAGAGTGCCTTCGGGCATGGTCTCCTGGAGACCATGCCGCTCCAATCAGTTCAGCGTGCTCAGGCCTTCACTTTTCAACCGATCCCGATAGCTGGACAGGAACGAGCGGAAGCTATCGGCTTGAGCCACCTTTTCATTGACCTTGCGGTAATCGGGAACACCCCGCTCTCCGGGAGAGGTAATCAGATCGAAGGCTTCGTAGACATCGGTTCCCTTCATGCCGTCCAGGTAGCGGCGGCGTAACAAGGCGGCCTGGGCGTCGTCCCCGGCCAGGGTCAAAGCCGTGGCCCAGTCCAGAACGCGTGACGCACTCTCGTTGGACAGGGTTTGCCCCCGCTCTGGCGGATCAACCAATTCGCTGATCGCACTGGCCGCCATGGGCCAGTTCTGGGCCTTCCAATAGATTTCCGCCCGCAGAATCCGCGCATCCTTGCTGTCGTCGCCTTCCAGCTTCGAGATGGCCTCGTTGGGTTTGTTCAAATCTGCCAATGCCCGAGCCTCCAAGTGGTCTCGATGGCGTTGAAGCTCCTTGGGCAGATCGTCGGCGCTGGTTGCTTGAAGGGCCTTCAAGGCCAGTTCCGGCTGTCCATTCAGCAATCGCACCAAACCCAACCGGGCCCCTACCCGGGACCGTTCCTCGCCCACATCAGTCAAGCGGGTCTCGATCTGGCGGTCCAATAGGGTGGCAGCCTGCTCCAGAAGGTCCACTTTGGCCAGCCGGTCGGCCAGCTTGCGAATCATCTCGTCACCCTTCTCGCCAGCCGGTGTCAGTTCACGGAATTCGTCGTACAGGGCGATGGCCGTGATCGGCGACAGCTCGTCGGCTTTCCCATTCAGATAGAGGTCCTCGAAAATCCGATACATCTCGTCGGTGACCTCGGCCACTTCCGGTCGATTTTCGAAATAAGTCGCGGCCAATTTGAGCATCCGCAGGGACGCACCGTAGTCCTTCGCATCCAGGTACAATTGAGCCAAACGTCGCAACAGGGAGAATTCAAAATCATCCCCCCGCCAGGAGAAGCGCAGGCGCTCCAACCCGTTGATCAGGCCATCCAAGGGCAGCCGGTCGAGTTGGTATTCCAACTCCAGCCGAGCCCGCTTGGCGAAGGGGGTCCATTTGATAGAATTGAAGGATTCGGCCGTATTGTAGGCTTCCAGTGCATCATCATAGGCACCGGTGGATTCCCGCAGCTTGCCCTCCAGATAGGCTAATTCCGCCTTTTGGTGAATGGTGTTGCTGGGCAGAGTGGCCGCTTCGAGGAAATTATGGGCAGAGAGGTCATTGGCTGCGGCGATCGCCGCCTCTGCCCCAATCAGAGCCAGGGGCACCCGCAGACTGTCCGGATAGTCATTTATGATGCCACCTGCGGCCTCCAGTACTCCGGCCTGAACCTCCGGACTCCCCAATTGGGCCTGGGCTGCGGCCCGCCAGAAGGCGGCCTCGTCCACGTCGGACAGGCTGGGATGGGACAGGTCGTTCACGGCTTCGGTATAGCGCCCCATCAACATGTTCGATCCGCCCCGAATAGCCCGGAACGTGGGACGGTTCTCGTATTCCGTCGCACCGGAATAGAGAATGGTGCGCAGCACGCCCAAAGCTTCGGCCGCATAGCCGTTGGCGAAGAGGAACCGAGCCAATCCAAGGCGGGCGTCGTTGCGCCGACTGGTTGGCGCCAGAGTCACCGCCTCCATCATCTGGTCCCGACGCTCAGAGAAGGGTATATTCGGATCCCCCTTCCAACTGGCGATATCGAAGATGGAGGACAACTCCCCATCGCCCAGGCGGGCCAGGGCTTCCATGCCCTGGGCATCCCGGGACAGGCGCAGTCCGCCTTCGGCCGTGATCTCCACACCCTGGCGGCTGGAGCGCACGGTGACCCCCTCGCTCAGCGGTTCCACCACCACGCCCTGGGCCGTCACCGGCAGGTTCACATCCGGGTAAGACCGGGTGGGATAAATGCCCATGCCCAAGGGAATGACGGGCACGACAATCAGCGTATCCCCCACTTCCGGATCCCGGAACGTGACCACACTCCCCCCTTCCGCCACGGGCAGGTACAGGCGCGGGCCTATGGGAGACCGCGGCTGGGGAGTGACATTGATGGGGATCTTCGGACGCAAGGGTTGTCGCTGTAGATCCATGATCCACAGCAATCCTTCCCGGCGGAAACTGGGATTGAAAGCGGGATCGACGATAAACCGAACCGCCGTGGCGCCGGGGCCAATGTCCACCTGTTCGGCGAATTTCACGGCATCGCCACCGGTCACCCGCAGGGCCCGAATATCCGCTTCCTGGTACCGGTCAAAAACCACCCAGAGGTAGCCCGCACGACGGAAAGCCGCCGCCGCAGTGGGCCGATCCCAGGAAAATGACAGCGTATAAAGAGCCTCGTCCGGCGGCAGGGGAACCGTGGCACCCTCCCGCGCCCGGGCATCCATCAGCATCTCCACGCCAGGCACGGGGCTTTGAGCTTTGGTCTCGCCGGCGCCGATAACCGAAGGTGGCTTGGCTTGCGGGCTCGGTCGCGGGCTCGCAGGTGGAACCCCCGTTCCGGTTTCACCATCGCGGGTCGCCTGAAGGGGTGCAGGGACGGCCTCCTGGGGCGGCGGCGGATCAGCGGAGGCTGACGGTTCCCTCGGCTCGGCCGCGCGACGCGGGGGAGGCAAGGGAACGGCCCCCTGTTCGTCTTGGGCCAGAGTCCCGGTGTCCGTCGGTCGCTGCGCCGCTGTTTCTGCGGGTCGCTGCGCCGCTGTTTCTGCGGGTCGCTGCGCTCCGGGAACATCAGGCTCCACCGGGAGCGGTGGTCCGCTGCGGGACGGTGGGGGAGGAGGAACCGGAGGGGCGGATTGTTTGGCTTCTGCCGTCGCTTTGGAGCCCGTCTTGGCGGGTGCCTCAGGACGTGCCACGGTCTGCGCCGCACCTCTATCAGTCGGGTAGACCAAATCTACGGCAACGCTGTTTCCGCTGCGGAAATGGCGGAAGGATCCCCCCGGCGGCACCGGTAAGGTCACCACAAGGCCATTGGCACTCGATTTCGCCGCAGCCCCTTTCATGCCATCGGGCAGATCGGCATTCAATGGACCAAGGTTGATGCGTCCCGGAGCCTTAAAGCGAATTCCAACCTTGTCCCGCCCCCCATCCACCGTATAGGGGACTTCCCTTGGCCAGTCGAAGACCACCCGAAAATACCCGTCATGCTCGCCACTGCGAACGCCAACCCTGGGCGAGGAGGCTGAGGGCTTGGGCTTGGGCAGAGTGCTTTGGGTGATCGCCGCTCCCGGTGGATCCAACAGATCAAGAACCACATCGTCCCCGATCGTCATGGCACGCAAGCGATAGTCACCCTTTAACGGAAAGGTTGCAACCATCCGGTTGGAACTGACCCGGGCACCGGAGAGATAGCGGTCCAGGGCTTGGGGCACGTTACTCAAGTCAGCGTTCATGGGGCGGTCGAATTGGACCATCAACGCGCCGCCCAGGATATCGGCGGTATAGGTGACGGGGCCGGGAAAGTCGAAAACCAACCGCCCATATCCGTCGTGCTGGCCCGCTCGCACTTCCTGCGCCCCAGCGGTGCGCATCGGGAGAAGACCAACGCCCAGAAAAAGGCAAAAGATCACAGCCAAATAGACCGGTGAATGGCGGATGGTGCGCGTCATTGGCTTGTGGCCTCGCCGGTCACCAACAGGACCAATCCCTTGTCGGCGGGCTTTAGGGCCGGTCTCACTTGGGCAACCATGGTTCGGCTGAATCCGGCCTGGCGGAGACGATCCGCCGCAGCGCTCGCTTGTGCCAAAGCCTCAGCCCAGGCCGCGCTCCCTTTGGTCAGAGCACTGGGGTCCCGCTGTGCAACCATCAACACCCGGTTGTCCAAACGGTCCATGAACATGGCAAGTGCGGCCAACCCTTCTTTGTCCCCCTTGTCCGTGAACAGGGAATCCGGTGGCGTCAAAAACACATTGTCCCCATGGAGAGTCACGGTCACATCCCGCAGAGGTTTCACCCGGTCCAACCCATCGCGCAACACCGCCGCCAAATACTCGGCAGGCGCCCCGCGCCCCGGTTCAAACCCGGCGATATTATGTGTCGCCCGGGCCGTTTCCTTCTGCCTGTCCAAGGGCATCTCCGCGCGGGTGGGAAGGATTGCGGCCACCTTTTCCACCAAATCCCGGTCAAGGGACGACATGGAGAACAGCATCACGAAAAAGGCCAGAAGCAAAAGCACCAAGTCCGCGAAAGTGACCAGCCATATCCCCATGGCCGAATCCCGGGAGGAGGCGGTTCCCGCGGTCACGGCTTGGATATCAGCCAAACGGGTGTCCGGATCAATCATCGTCCACCCTTCCCCTCTTCCAAGGCTTTCCTCTCATCCCGCCAGTCCTCTCCGGTCTGCCCCTCGCCCTCAGGCAAAACCCGAAAGGACAGGACAATCAGACCGATAGGTCCCGGCACCAAGCCGATGCCCAGGGCGTCCGGAGGCGCCCCTCGCCCCATAAACAGGGCGCCCAAGGCCGCCGCCCGACGTTGTTCCAGGCTGGTCGGTCCGGGCAACATCGCATTGCTCGCACCACCGGTGCTCAGGGACACGTCCATATGGCGGCGCACCCCTGCGGGCGCACTCGACAGGGCTGCGACAAGTCGATCCACGAAAGAAAACTGGCCGAGTCGAAAGTCCGCGCTGTTCTCTCGGAACAGGGCGTCTCCCCGTAAGGTGACTTCCAAAACGGACCCACCGGTCATTTCTTGAATCTTCGCAGCAGGGATGGCCGCTTGAAAAAGACTGCCCAACTCGGTGAAAAACTGGCGAGCCGCTCCCAAAAGTAGGCCCGATTGGCTGGGAAAAACAAGGTCCTGGGGGATTCCCTTGGGACCGGAAAAGGTGGACCAAAGACTATCGACCACGGCACGGGTCCGATTTTCCTCGAAGGTCGATACACTAATCAGGGCAATAAAAAAGGCGAGGAGCACCAGATATAACGACAGGAACAGGGAGCGTGACCCGCCAAGCCCCGCCTGCTCTTCACCATCCCGATGCATCCCGTCCATGTTCACCTGCGTCCCCTTTTCGGAGATGGGACAGGGTCGAAAAGCCAAAAAATACAGAATTGTCGCGTCACGAAATACCCAACCTCATTCTTTCGCACCACCCGTCAGTCGGGCAGGTGTCCTTCCGAAGGGTACCGGCACTGGCTAAACGGAAGATTAATCTAACTTATTTTTCCGGATGACGAAAACCTAGTGAGGTTGAATTTTCCTCTGGGTTGAGCATGAACTCACTTTTTCCTAGAAAACCTCTCATTGAATGCCCTTCAACAGGGCATCAATATCGTCCTGGTTCATGGCCTCTCCCGCCATGCCGGGCCCATTGAGCAGGGCCGCATCTTCTGGTTTGTCCCCTTCTGCCGAGACATTCCGGCGATGCCGATCCACTTGTGCGGGACCGCCCTGCTCCAGGTCACCGGAGAGGTTCACATCAACACCACCAAAGGTGTCGAGCAAGGCATCGACCCGCTCTTCGATTGACTTCAGGGTTTTGACCACTTTCGTGATCCGCTGTCCGGTGATGTCCTGGAAGGTACAAGCCTCATAGATGCGCATGGTTGCCTGGCTCAGGACATCGGACTGCTCTTCTGTAAGACCTGCGGCCAAATCCTCCAAGCCTTCCACCGCATCCATGATATCGTGGGTCGCTGTTTCTGTGGCTTGGACAATGGCATCCAATTCGTCGGAGGCCGTTGGAATGAACCGCTCTTGGATATCTCTGGGTCTCAGGGCGGCGAGATCTTCTCGTGCAGCATCAATGAAACCGGACAGGGCGCGGATTTCCTCAATAATATGCTCCTGCCCACCGGCTCCACCGCTCAGAGAGTCGCGCAGAACACAGAGCAAATCGGTCAGGTCCCCGACGGTCTCGTTGTGTTTTAAATGCTCTAGAATTTGATCCAGGGTCTGCTTGGGATCCGCTGCTTCGACAATGACCTTTGCTCCGCCCTTGGGAGGGCTCTTCTCCGTGTCCTTGGTCATACACCCCTTCCCCGCCCCACAAGTTATAGCGGGGTCTATCCTGGTCATCCCCATCAGGGGAATCAGAGCCTGACAGATCATCTGCAGGCTCACATCCTGAGAAGCCTGGAACAGGGTTCGAGGTGGATTAGCCGAAACACGCTCGGAAACCACAATACGACTGGACCCGGTTTCGGTGACGCTTAGCCTGAAACCGGGCCCTGGACCCAGGTCATTCCGCCTTAGAATTCGCCAATAACACTCTGCATCTTCATCTTCAAAGTTTCCGCGTTGAACGGCTTGACGATGTAGTTGGATACACCGGCTTCCTTCGCAGCGATCACGTTCTCCGACTTGGATTCCGCTGTAACCATGATGAAAGGCATGGCCTTCAGCTTCGCGTCTGCGCGCACTTCCCTCAGGAGTTGAAGGCCGGTCATCGGCTCCATATTCCAGTCAGAAATCACCAATCCGTATCCTCCGTTGGTGCGCAACATCTGCAGCGCAGCGCTCCCATCCATGGCCTCGTCGATGTTATTGAAGCCGAGCTGGCGCAACAAATTGCGAATAATGCGCAGCATCGTCTTGTAGTCATCGACGATCAGGATCTTCATATTTTTATCTACGGCCATGCGTCACCCCTAGTTGGCTCTACCTCCGCCTCCTGAACCGGAGCCGGTCGTCGTTTCGTGTGAAGCGCTTGTGACAGACTTCAACGGAAAAGCTTGTCCCTTAGATACCCCAATTCTTCCAGTATGGCAAAGGGGACAAAGCAGCAAGCACGGCTCGAATCTACCGACGAGCCTTGAAAACCTTGGATACAAGTGATCCCCAGAGTGCTACAGAATTCACCTTTCGTCCAGAGATACATTCCTTTGGACCTAGCGATTAGGCCCCACCAAATTGAACGATCCACTTTCTTAGCCGGTAGACAACCGCATTGAAGGCATTCGCACCACCAAGATCAAACCCTGGGGGTCCCAAAACCAGGGCCAAAGCCTAAGGGTCATCCCCAACGCCTCTCGAATCGCCTTACCCCTTCACAGGCACCCCCGGTTCGGGAAGGGCTTGTTTGTGGGCAAGCTCCTGTGTCACAGCCCGCGCCTTGTCCGGCGTCATTTGAGCCAGAATCGGGGCCGTGCTCCGTTCAGACATAAGCATGAAGATATCGACGATCAGTGGCAACTCCATATCGTCGAAAATCCGTGCAGCATCCTTGGGCTTCATGACTTTGTAAATATTCACCAGCCGATCAAGCCGCTGCTTTTCCTGCTCGTCATGCTTCTTCAACAGACTCTGGATAGAATCTTCCAGTGTCTTCATTTCAGCGATTTTGCGGTCGATTCGCCCTTCCGCAGCGCGCATCATGGCTTCTCGTTGGTCCAGACTTCGCGACCGATCTTCCAATTGCTGACGCCGCTCGGACAAGCGTTGCAGGAGATCGATTTCCGATTGGGTAAAGGCCGAAGCGTTTTCCCGGTCCAGACCTCCCACTTCCGACGGCGGCATGTCCGGTGCAGCCTGAGGCTGACCGTCTGCAGGCGTTTGTCCATCGGGTGGCACGGCAGCCGGATCCGCCCCTCCGGCGGGAGGGGAAGCCTGGGCGACTTGCTGTGCGGCGGGATTCGATGCGGCGGATGGTGCGGGTTTGGCAGGCACATTCGCTTGGGCCATGGCTTCGGACTGGCCCACACGCCATTCCTCAACACCGTTCCAAACCACGCCGATCCGAACAGACAGGGTCAAAACCGCCATGAAAATCAGCACGGGCAACAAGCGCAATTTCGGCAAACCGGACATTTTCCGTCCCTTTCTCGGTCAACGGGCAGACTGAAGGGCGCGTAAGAGCTCCCGTTCCGCCTCGGACCGTTCGTCGTCCATCCCGGCTTCCCCGGTCGCTGACTTGGGTCTCTCGACGCCTAGACCGCCGAGAGGGCGCGTGCCACCCAGAGGCCCGCGACCACCATCAACCGCAGTGGATATCGCGCGGTCTCCCGAATCAGCGCGAACACGGGGACGGGGGCGAGCGGCTGTCAAACGGGCATCCTGATCGGCGCCTGCGCTGCGGGCCCAAGCCTCAACACCAGCAGCGCCCGCCCCACCTCGGGCTTCGCCCCCCTGCGGCGGCTCCAAGCCCCGGGGCTCGACCCCTCGCGGTTCAACACCTCTGGCCTCGCTCCCCTTCCCTTCACCATTCCGTCCTTCAGCAACACGACCATCCTTGGCCGAGGGTTTCGATTCGCCCCGTGCAAAGCGCACAGAGCCTTCCAGGCGGGCAGCCATACCGTCCGCCCGCTCCACCATATAGGCCAGATCATCCCGCAGGGTCCGGGCCTTGGCCACACGTTCATCCAGGGCACGACCGGCCTCTTCGGCAGTTTTGCGCAGACGGGGAATCCCCGCTTCGGCTCGCGCTGTAGCCTCGTTGAAGGTCTTGATAACCCGCTCCATCTGATCCCGACTTTTGCGCAACTCCTTAAGTTGGCGCGAAAGGGCAACAGCGTAGGCAATGAAAACCAAGAGGAGAATGGCGACGGTGATGTCCAGTATGAGCTGCCAGGGCATGGTCACGACTTCCCCCGCTGATGTTTATTGTCAACCCGAATGGCAATGTTCTGGCCCTGTCGCCCCATCTTTCCCTCGAACATGGGCACATCACCACAGCGAAGCTGCACAGTCGACTCTGGTGTTGCGTTGAACATAACCTGGGACCCGACCCGAAGGTTCAGGATCTTGGAGAGGGGCATATGCACTTCGTCCAGAATGGCCTCCATCGACACTTCGGTCGACCACATTTCCTCGGCCAAGTGGGTTTCCCAGATGCTATCACGACCGAACTTCTCGCCCATGAACATCTGCAGCAGCAACTCACGAACAGGCTCCAGGGTCGCGTAGGGAATCAACATATCCAGCCGACCACCGCGGTCTTCCATGTCAATGCGCAGCTTGGCGACGATCGCAGCGTTAGAAGGCCGGGAAATCGTCGCGAATCTGGGGTTCGTTTCCAGTCGATCAAACCGAAAAGTCACCGGCGACAGGGGGTCAAAGGCTGCCGAAAGGTCCGCAAGCACCACATGCACCAGCCGTTCCACCAGATTGCGTTCGATCGTTGTATAGGGCCGCCCTTCGATTCGCATGGCCGCCGTTCCCCGTCGCCCTCCCAGCAACACATCGACGATGGAATAGATCATGGAAGAATCGATGGTCAACAGACCATAGTTGTCCCATTCCTCTGCCTTGAAAACCGAGAGCATGGCAGGCAAGGGAATGGAATTCAGGTAATCACCGAATCGGTAGGATTGGATATTGTCCAGGGAGACTTCCACGTTGTCGCTGGTGAAATTCCGAAGAGAGGTTGACATCATGCGCACCAGACGGTCGAAGACCACCTCCAGCATGGGCAACCGCTCATAGGAAACCAGCGCCGTAGAAATGATGGCCTGGATTCCAGATTTGTCGGCGGAAGCCTCCTCCGACTCGTTGAAACCAAGCAGGCTGTCGATTTCCTCCTGGTTCAACACCCGGGCGGAGGTCCCCTCCACGGCGGGGCCACCGCCGTCGTCTCCGCCATCCGAACCGAGCATGGATTCCCATTCGGAAGCGACGGCATCACCGTCCCCTCCGCCATCGGCATCGGCGCCATCATCCCCCTCGTCCCCCATCATGGCTTCCCATTCGGCCATCATGGCTTGCTCGTCTTCAGGGCTGACTTCCTTATCGGGATCCTCGTCTGCCGGAACCATCGCAACTCCTTATGGTTCTTATACGAACCAGAAACCTCACATTATGGTTCATATACGAACCAGAAACCTCACATTGACCCAGTCAGATGACATTTATTGGATCATCATTTCCTTAAACAGAACGTCCTTCACCCGGGCGGGAGCAGCAGCGGTGTTTACCCGGATCAAGAGCTCTTCCTGAATGCGGTACATCCCTGCAGTCCCCTGAAGGTCTTCCAGCCGCAGCTCCCGCAGGAAACTGATGAAATTGTCCATGATCCGAGGCATCGCCTCCTCCACACGCAGGACATCCTGCTGGCTTTCCAACTGAAGACTCAACCGCATCTGCAGATAGGACCGCTTACGCCCACTGGAGTTCAAATCCACAACGATCTGATCCAGATCATAGAATATGGCGCCATTGGGACCGGGAGTTCCATCTCCGCCCCCTTCTGTGGGAGCGTCGCCCTCCGCCGGAGGCGTCGTGCTGTCTGCTCCGCTGAACATGGCCAGAACGGGATCCATCAAACCCGCAAAGTAGGCCCCGGCCACGCCACCAATGACCAACAGCAAAGGCAACAGAATGAGCAACAGCAGTTTCTTCTTGTTGCCACCCCCTTTGCCACGCTCCTCCGCGCCTTCATCTTCGGCGTCGTCCTCGTACTCGTCTTCCAGATCGTCTTCGGCCATGCGCCTGTTCCGTCCTCGCGGTCCTGAAAAGAATCCTGGCCCGGTTCCAGCCCCTCGGGCGAGCCTTTCTCTGCCAATGCCTGAGCTTACCCTAGGTCTCCTTCGTTAAGAAGATGTTGAGGAAAAACAGCCGGTGGGAGTTTTTTGCCGCCCTCACCCGGCAGCAACCACCCTCTCACCCCCCGCCTCACCCCCAAGACCCTTACTATAATTCCTTATAAAACAATATTTTACCAAATTGGCACAATCAATGCATCACAACCGCCCAAGTTCTGGATTTCCACTTCCCTGGCCAAAAGCCGATGATTTTGATGGGAAAAAAAGATTTCCGGGACATGGTATTAGGACGGATCGGATCGAACGATGGAAAACACATCCTATATCGCGTTATCGCGTCAAACCGCATTATGGCGGGAACTGGACATGGTCTCCAACAACCTGGCCAACATGAATACGACGGGATATCAGAGCGAACAGCCGATGTTTTCCGAGTATTTGATCCAAACCCGGGACAGTGACTTCCGGCTGCCAGAGAAACTGGCCTTCACCCAGGACCAGGGATCCTACCGGGATCTGCGCCCCGGGGCCTTGGAGCACACGGGTAACCCCCTGGATCTCGCGATTGAGGGCGATGCCTATTTCGAGGTCCAGGACCAGGTGGGTCCCATGTATACCCGGGCTGGCCGGTTCACTTTGAACCCAGATGGCCAAGTGGTGACCGCAGAAGGCCTTCCCCTGATGACCGAAGGGGGCACGCCCCTGATCCTGGCACCGAATGAAACCGAGATTTCCATCGGGTCTGACGGCACCGTCTCCACGGAAAACGGTCAGGTCGGCAAGATTCGCCTAGCGACCTTCGATGACCCCAACAAAATGGAACGGGTCGGTGGCGGCCTTCTCGATCCGGGTGATATGCAGCCCCAGGCAGCCACCGAGTTCAGAGTGCAGCAGGGCATGATCGAGAAATCGAACGTGAACCCGATCGTGGAAATGACCCATATGATCCAGGTTCAGCGGGCCTACGAGGCTTCCAACAATTTGATCGAAACCGAGTACGACCGGCAAGGCAAAGCCTACGGTGTGCTTGCCGGTACCAATTAGACAAACCCAGGCCGCGACGCAAAAGAGGGAAGAAAACCATGCGATCCTTGAACATCGGCGCGACCGGCATGTTGGCTCAGCAGACCAACGTCGAAGTCATCTCCAACAACATCGCCAATATGAACACCACCGCCTATACACGGCGGCGGGCGGAATTCCATGATCTGCTGTACCAAAACCTGCGGCGGGCGGGCTCCAACTCCTCTGATACGGGCACCATCGTCCCCACAGGTGTACAGCTGGGACTGGGTGTAAAAACCGCAGCGGTCTATCGCATCACCGAACAGGGTAGCCTGCTCAGCACCGACAACTCTCTGGATCTGGCCTTGCAAGGTCCCGGGTATTTCCAAATCGACCTGCCATCGGGCGAAACCGGTTATACCAGAGACGGGTCCTTCCAGCTGTCTGCCGACGGCGAGGTGGTGACCCACGACGGATACCGGGTTTCCGGGATCAGCGCCATTCCCGCCAATGCGGTCTCCATCACCGTCAACACCTCTGGCGAGGTGCTCTACAAACTGGACGGCACAACGACCATGACCTCGGCCGGTCAGCTCAACACAGCGATCTTCGCCAACGAGGCCGGACTGAACGCCATCGGCGACAACTACTTACTCGAGACCGCAGCCTCCGGCCAGGCCACCACCGGAACTCCCGGATCGGCGGGCTACGGAACGGTGCTGCAAGGTTTCCTGGAGACCTCCAACGTCAACGTCGTCTCGGAAATCACTGAGCTGATCAGCGCTCAACGGGCCTATGAGATGAACTCCAAGGTAATTTCCACTTCCGACGAAATGATGTCCACCGTCTCGCGGCTGAAGTCCTAGAGTGAAACGGGATCAGCTTGAGTCAAGCTGGCCCCGTTTCACTCTCATTCTATAAGTTTTAGAGTATCTTCGAGGCCAAGTTTGGTCGCGAAGCGACCCAACTTGATCCCGGAATACTCTAAAGCCACCTGCGGTAGGGAGACCCTTCAAATGACCAGCCCCCGTTCCCTCCATCTTTCCCGTCGCCTCTCTGGTTTCAGACTGGTTCGTCTGGCCATGATTGGCCTGACAGTCGTCCTGGGGCCGATCGCTGCAGGTCTCGTCTCCCCCAGTTTGGCCAACGAGGTTCCCTCGGCGGATATGCCAATGGGCAACTTCAATCAGGCGCTACCCATTCCCGGTCAGCCAATCAATTTGATCCAGGCCTCGGACGTTGAAGGCCCGTATATTACCCTTGGCGATCTCTTCACAGGTGTGGGTGATCGAGCCACCATCCCCGTTGCCCGATCGCCCCAGGCCGGTCGCACTGCCATCCTGGACGCGGACTGGCTGAACCGCACGGCCCAGGCCAACGATCTGGATTGGCATCCCCAGGGGTCCTTCGTTCAGGCTGTTGTAACCCGCCCAGGAACGACCGTCCCCACCGAAGACATTCTGTCCGCCCTGCGCCATACCCTGAAACGCCACGGGGCCCCCGAAAACGGGGAAATCACCCTATCGACGGCCCAAAGGGCCCTGACCATTCCCAGCGGCTCCCCAATGAACATTAGTGTCTCTGAGGACCAGTACGACCCCTCCACCGGCCGCTTCTCCGCCGTGGTCGAGGCCCTCGCCGGGTCTCCCGATGCTGAACAGCTGCGCCTGTCAGGTCGTATCATCGATACCCGCGAGATCCCCGTCCCCCTGCGCCGCATATCCCGAACCGAGGTGATCGATGCCCACGACCTGGAATACATCCGGATGCGCGTGGACCGACTGCCCAAGGACGTCATTGTTGATGCAGAAAACCTGATTGGCCAGTCTCCCCGTACTTTCCTGCGCGATGGCGAACCGGTGCGCATATCCAGCGTCATCAACCCCATCGTCGTCGAGAAAGGGGCCTTGGTCACCATGGAACTGCGCATGCCAGGCATCGCATTGACCACCCAGGGGCGGGCCATGGAGGCCGCTGGACAGGGGGAAACCCTGCGCGTGTCCAACACCGCGTCGAACCAAGTGGTTCTCGCCACCGTCGCCGGCCCCAACCGAGTCATTGTCCATATTCCCAGCGTCGGGAATCCCCAAACGGCCAGCCGATAAATCGGCGGCAAACTATCCCCCACAAGACCCAAAACGGGCGGTGGATGACGGATAACCCAAAAGCCCGAAAACGGGCCTCCCAGATCAACCGACTGAGACCCGAAAACGAGCGAAAAGTCGGACTGGGACACGAAAAAAGGATCGGATCAATGGTCAACAGCACAACAGTCAAGGCCTTCGCCAAAGCAGTCTTCCTAGTCGCCGCCCTGGGCTCCCTGGGCGCCTGTACCACGTTCAAACGGCTCTCCGAGATCGGACAGCCTCCGCGTTTGAGCGAGACGGAGAATCCCACCCTCAAGAAAGATTACCGTCCCGTGAGCATGCCCATGCCTGCGCCGGTGGTCGCCCAACCCAATCCGAACAGCCTTTGGCGGCCCGGAGCCCGTGCCTTCTTCAAGGACCAGCGGGCCGGAGAAGTGGGGGATATTCTGACGGTGATCGTGGCCATCTCCAACGAAGGCGCAACCTTCGACAGCGATATCTCCCGCACCCGGGATAACAATGAAAACGCCAATCTCACCGCTTTTCTAGGCTACGAGTCTCAGCTCGCCAATCTTTTGCCTGATGGCATCGATCCCTCCAGCCTGACCTCCTTCGGTAGCGGAGGCTCGCATACGGCAAAAGGCGGCATCACCCGCTCAGAAAGCGTCAGCATGCGTCTTGCTGCTGTCGTGCTGCAAATTTTGCCTAACGGCAATCTCGTTATCGCGGGCAAACAGGAAGTCCGCGTCAATGGCGAGCTCCGTGAGCTGACTGTAACCGGTGTGATCCGGCCAGAAGACATCCGGTCAGACAACACCATCTTCTGGCATCAGATTGCCGAAGCCCGGATCAGCTACGGCGGCCGAGGCTCTGTGTCCGATATGGTTGAACCGCGCTACGGCCAACAAATTTACGACATTCTCTTTCCGTTCTGATCCGACTTCCCGAGATGGGGTATGGGTAACCACGCCCCATCTCGGGAAGCACCTTATGGGGGGTTGCCTGGCAATCCCCCATTTTTTTGCCCTTCATGTCGCACAAAGTCGCAGCTCGATTTTGCCGACCCGAACCCCTTGGGTAATTGTCACCTTCATATACCACCTTTCGGGGATTTCGCTTCAGGCCAGACTATGGTAGATTTGATGTGCTTTTACCGGTCGAGACAATAAATGGCAGAAAATGGCAGACCGGTTTCTGTTTCCCAATTTCTTCAATGAACAGCCGAATGGACGCTTCCCTTTTCCACCTGGAAGCTCTTCCGGCGCGGAGGGAGGTTTAGAATGTCGGTCGATGGTACCAGCCCTACCAAAATGCTTGAGGATGACGCCTACGCCCTGACAGAGGCGGCCGTGGCCATGTCCCAAGCGCTGGAAAAGAAAGACGACAGAGCGCTCGCCGATGCTCTGGACCGGAACCTGCACCTATGGGTGGCCATTCGGACTCTCGTTTCTAAGGAGGAAAACAAACTCCCTAAAGAGGTGAAAGACAATCTGATCCAACTGAGCCATTACGCGGCCCAAAAGACCTTTGAAATGCGGGATGGATTCGCCACCGATAGCGTGGAATCGCTGATCCACACCAACCTGCAAATCGCCGAAGGACTGCTGGAAGGAAAGGAGCGGGCCGAAAGGCAACAGTAACCCGACAGGCTAGAGTGAAAGGGGATCAGCTTGGAACAAGCTGGCCCCCTTTCACTCTAATTATTTAGAGCTTAGAGTACCTTCGAGGCCAAGTTGGGCCGCAAAGCACGATACACAACAGTGTCTCGTGCTTTTTTTGGGCAATAGTCCAAACCCATTTGGGGGCAAATGCCCCCAAACCCCCATTTTTCTTTTATACTCTGTCTCTTTCAAAAGCCGAAAAACGCAGGGCAAAGCCCCCTGTCGGGAAAACACCACTTGTCATGGACCGTGACCGCAAAGAGGTTCAACGTGATCCCGGAATACTCTAGAGCAAGTCCCGAACAATCTGGATATGAAAACGGCGCAAGGATTAGACCCTGCGCCGTTTTCATATCTGATTGCCCAACCCAAACTTCATGACGAGACCTCAAAGGTTCCCGTCATACCCGTGAAAACGGGAACCCGGGGTTGATGTCAGCGCTCAAACGCACTGGTGTCGCGGATTCTGCCTCCGTTACCCGTTCCCAGCCTGGAGTCTCGCCTGCACAGGAAGGACGACGACTCCATCGAAATGACGAATCTATTGAAGAATGGGAGTCATTTCGGGTTGGGCTTCGAGAAATCCACCGCTCCAGGCATTACTCAATCCTGACGATGCGTCCTCTCCATGCGCTCGTGACGCTCTTGGGCTTCCAGGCTCATGGTCGCGATCGGTCGGGCCTCAAGGCGGCGCAACCCAATGGGTTCACCCGTTTCCTCGCAATAACCGTAGGATCCATCCACGATCCGGCCAATAGCCGCATCAATTTTGGCGATCAGTTTGCGCGCCCGATCCCGGGTCCGCAGTTCCAAGGCACGATCCACCTCGGTCGAGGCCCGGTCAGCGATATCGGCCTCCTGCACTCCCCCCTCTTGGAGGTTCTCCAGAGTTCCCTCTGCTTCACGTAGCAATTCACTCTTCCAACGCAACAGCTTCAATCGAAAGTATTCCCGATGCGTTTCGTTCATGAACGGCTCGTCGTCGGACGGCTTATAGTCCGGCGGAAGTGTCACGGCCATCCCAGATACCCCCCCACGGCTGAGTCTAAAAACTAAAGACACCCTTTCGGATGCGGCGGGAATATAGGGGGATCGCCTCCGCGCTGCAAGCCCCTTGACCGGAGGCGAAGAGAAGGAACTTTTCAAATCATTCCATTGTCCTACCGAAATTCCCTCAGAACAGCACCCAAGCCCACGTCATCGACGGGTCAATTTGGCCAATTCAACCTCAACGCGCAACTCAATCTCCCCCATGACCGATGCCAGATCGGGATCCATATTGCTCTCCCGCCCCTCCCGAAGGGTCCGAGCCAAAGACACCAATTCAGCCTTGGGAATGACCCCATCGACCAATCCCAGGCGGACCTTTTCCAACTGATCGAGCATCAGGGATCCGCGCCGGGCTTGCCGTTGGCGTCCTTCCCGGTCGCCCACCACGCCAACGCCACCGGTTTCCTGAAGAGCCAGCAAGCCATCGATCCCCGACAAGGGACCGGCTCCCTCCAGGGGGGCGGCCCCGTCACCGTCCAGAAGCCCGCGTAGCTCGCGGTCGAAGGCCCCTTTTTCTGCCTTCCCCCCCTTGTCGGATTTCTTCGTGGACCGAGTCTCGCCTGTGCGTATACCACCAATTTTCATGGGAGCGCGGGTCCTTCCAGCCCTGGCCGCCCGCATGGAGCGACCTTCATAAATACCTCGGGTCTTAGCCGGGTCTTACTGTAGGAGCCACAGAAAGGCCGCGAAAGGGGAAAATCCGCCCCCCTGCCCGGCAGTTTCTGCCCAGTTTCACCACAATTCTGCGCCACACTTTCACAAGAAACCGGCTTGAACCCGCAGGTTTTCGATATCGGCGCCTTGGCACGCGGTTCGCATGAAGGGAACCGCGTCGGTCCGTCCGGCGTATCAGAGCGCCCTAAGGCGCCGTGCAGAAACGCGGATCACACAAACCTGTAAACGGAAGACGGCCATGCTGTCCTGGATCAAAACCACGAAGGCGGATCGCCCCCCCCACCGAACCCTGAAAACGGGTCGGCAGACGGCTATGGTCCTGCGAGTCGCACAGGCCGGGCGACTGATGGCCAAGCTCCTGACTGTTGTCGCGGCACTCGCCCTGCTGCCTGTCCCTGGGGCCCAAGCGGCCTCGCGCATCAAGGATATCGCCGATTTTGAAGGCGTCAGAGACAACATCCTGGTTGGCTATGGACTTGTGGCGGGCCTGAATGGCACCGGAGACAACCTTGACGACGTCACCTTTACCAAGGAGTCGCTCATCGGCATGCTCGAACGCATGGGCGTCAACACCCGCGAAGGTGACCTTAAGCCTGATAACGTGGCCGCCGTGATGGTGACGGCCACCCTGCCCCCCTTCGCCCGCCAGGGGTCGCGCATCGACGTGACCATCAGCGCGTTGGGCACAGCCACCAGCCTGCAGGGCGGCTTCCTGGCCGTCACGCCGCTGATCGGCGCGGATGGCGAGGTTTACGCCGTCGCACAGGGACAGGTGCAGGTGGGCGGCTTCAAGGTCCAAGGCGCCGCCGCAACCGTGCAGAAGGGCGTGCCCACCAGTGGTCGCATTCCCAGCGGTGCCCTGATCGAATTGGAAGTTCCGTTCGATCTGGGCAGTATGGAAAGTATCAAGGTCGCCCTGCGCAATCCGGACTTCACCACGGCCCGCCGGGTGACACAGGCGATCAACGCCTTCCTTGGCTCTGAACAGGCCCGCACCCTTGACCCGGGCACGGTGCTGGTGCGCGTATCGGGTCCCTATGAGGGAAATGTCGTTCCCCTTATGACCGATATCGAGCAATTGATGGTGGAACCTGACGTCGTTGCCCGGGTTGTTATAGACGAAGCAACGGGGACCATCGTGATTGGCGAGAACGTCCGCATCAACACCGTAGCCATCGCCCAGGGGAACTTGACCATCCGTGTCACCGAGACACCCCAGGTTTCCCAACCCTCCCCCTTTGCCCAGGTGGGGCAGACCGTCGAGGTTCCCCGTACCGATATTCAGGTGAACGAGGACAAGGACAAGAAATTGACCGTAGTCAATGGCGGCGTGAACCTGCAGGATTTGGTTAACAGTCTGAATGCGCTGGGCGTAGGACCACGCGATATGATCTCCATCCTACAGGCAATCAAAGCCGCGGGCGCCCTTCAAGCAGAAATCGAGGTGTTGTGATGACCTCCGACAGCCTGACAAATACGGGTTTGAATGCCCTCTCCAACGCCATGGCAGGGAAGGTCAGGACCTTGGCCGCCCAAGCTGCGTCCGGCAAGGGGCAGAACCAGGATCTGGAGGCCGCCCGCGAAAAGGCGGAGGATTTCGAGGCGATGTTCCTCTCCCAAATGCTGGAACCCATGTTCGAGACCATCGATACCGGCGGTCCGTTTGGCGGCGGAAGTGCCGAAAAAACTTGGCGGTCGATGATGGTTCAAGAATACGGTAAAATGGTCGCTAAGAATGGGGGAATCGGAGTTGCCGATTCCGTCATGAAAGTGATGCTTGCGAACCAGGAGGCCTGACCCATGAGCACCAACGACACCAGCTCCCGCCGCGCCTCTCCCTTCGCCCGGGGTCCTGTAACGACCCCTCCGAGCACTGCCGATGCGCCATCAGCTGCTGCCCCGAAGGAGCCCCTTGCCGACTCCCCTGTGTCGGTGGCCAAACCCAACGCGCCCACGGGAACCCCTGGGACCAGGGGCGGTCGCGCCTCGCCCTTCGCCAATCGAGTTGCGGCGCCCACGTCCGCCCCGCCCCCCTCCGAGGAGCCCACAAAAGGCGGCCCCTCTCAGGCTGAAAACGCCTCCCCTGCGCCGTCCCGTCTGGCGGGACGCATGGGTGCACAGCCTGCGGCCGCCCCCGGGGATCAGGCCACCAAGGCCCCCCCTGGGGCTCGGACCACCAAAACTGAGGCCCAGGCCGCGCCTGCGGGCAAACGCCGCGCGGCGGCACCTCGCCGTGATCGCCCCAAGACGCCGCCACCGGCCATGCCCAAAGAGATCCCTGGCACGGTGGAACCCAAGGTCAAAGCTTTGTTATTTGCCATGACCCAACTGGTGTCCGTTCTCGCCGAGGAAAACGATGCTCTGGATCAACATGACACCGATCATGTGCGTACCTTGATGGAAAGCAAAGTCCTCAAGACGCGGTATTATCAGGAGCAGATGCTGGCCGTACATGGCAATCCGCGCCTGCTGCTAGACCTCAACGAAGAACAGCGGGAGGTCATGCGCGGCGCGGCCAAAACCCTGGATGCCATCGCCCAACTGAATGGCCGAAAGTTGAAGGCCAATATCGAAGCGAGCAATCACCTGATGAAGGCGGTGATGAACGCGGTGAACGAACAGGCGAGAGAAAAGGCAACGACCTATTCGCGGGACGGAGAGGTGGAGGCTGATCCGTCCCAAGCCTATCGCAAGGCTGTCACATTCAACGAGACCCTTTAATCAAAGCGTGCTTAAACACCTTAATGCAGGAATCGGCGCCACCAGGGCGCAACGGGAGGAACCCGGACCATGAGCCTTAATCTCGCACTTTCCGCTGGTATTAGCGGCCTCCAGACATCCCAGAAAGGGTTGGATCTGGTTGGTCACAACCTGGCAAACGTCAATACGGTTGGGTACACCCGGAAAATCTTCAATCCGGAAAGCAGGGTGCTCAACGGCGCGGGCGTGGGGGTGCAGACCGGCGGCATCATCCGACGGGTCGACACGGGCCTAAACTCTCAACTGCGCATGGAACTGGGTCGCTATACCAAGCTGGAGACCCAATACACCTATTTCCAGCGCATGCAGGACCTGTTCGGCAGCCCTGGCGAAAATTCTTCGATCAGTCACCAGATCAATGACTTGGCGCAGCAATATGAAACATTCACCCTGGAACCGGACAAATCCACGCAGCACCTATCGGTGACTCGCACGATCCAGGATTTGACCGGTAAGTTCAATCGAACCAGTGAACAACTGCAGCAGATGCGGCGTGATGCCGATCAGGATATCGCTGCGGCTGTCGCAGAGGTGAACGCCCATCTCAAGAATATCGACACCCTCAACGATCAAATCACCCAGGGTATCGCCACCTCCGGCGATGTCACGGACCTGCAGGATAAGCGGGACCAAGAATTAAAAGGGTTGGAAAGTTTGATGGATGTGACCAGCTTCGAACGGGCTGGCGGAGCGCTCGTCATATACGCGAGCGGCGGAGGTACTCTGCTGGACACCGATCCGGTCACATTGACGCACTCCGCATCGACCTCTGTCACCGCCGTGGACAGCTACGGGGGATCGGATTTCAGCGCCATCTCGTCCAATGGCCAGGATATCACCACGGAGATCGGGGGAGGTAAACTGGCAGCCTTGATCGAGTTGCGCGACAAGACCATCCCCAGTTACCAGTCCCAGATGGACGAACTGGCGGCCAAGCTGAAAGACACAATGAATGAGGTCAACAACCGGGGGACCAGTTATCCCACGTTGGCCAACACCTATGACGGCAGCACGAAGTTCATCGCCCCCGGCAAGCAGACCATGGAATTGACCAGCGGCGACGTGCAGATCAGCATTTTCGACACAGAAGGGGCTCAGGCCGCCACGACCACCCTCCAAACCGTGATGGGCGGAACTGGCCCGTTCACGGTGGAGGCCGTCGCAGCGGGCGTGCAGAGTTGGTTGACCACCGCCTCTCCCGCCGGAGCCGGCCTGAGCAGCGCAACATTCAACTACGACACCACCACCGGCACCTACGACATCAACCTGAACAGCAACGACTACTCCCTGGCCTTCCGGGACCAAGTCGGATCAACGGCTGGATCAACGGCCAAGGACGTGAGCATCGCCTATGATCGGGACGGCGACGGTACCGCAGACGAGACCGTTTCGGGCTTTTCCAACTTCTTCGGTCTGAACGATGTGATCGCGTCCGACGAAAGCCGAGCGATCCACGACAGCGGGGTAAAATCGGCCAACTGGACGCCCAACGTTAACGGAACGTTGCAATTTTCCATTGCGGGCGCCACCACAGCAACGACGACATCCCTTGGAACCTTGAACGTCCAGTCGAATTGGACCCTTTCGGACATCGCCGACTCCATCAACAGCAATTCGACCCTCAGCACCACATTGGAGGCCGAGGTCGTGCAGGATGGCGAGGGGTATCGACTGCGGATCAAGAACCTTGCGGGCGATGACATGGAAATCACCCAGGCTGGCGGGACCGGATTGATCAGCCAGTTGGGCATGAAGACATCGAACGCGGGCATCTCGGGCACTCTGGCGCTCAGCGATACCCTGGTCGACGACCCCGCGCGCCTGTCCTCGGGCACGGTGCTTTACGATTCGGACACGGGGCAATACAAGCTCAGTACAAGCGACAATACAACGGCCAAAGAAATGGCCAAAGCCTTCCAGACCCCCCAATCCTTCGATGCTGCGGGCGGGTTGACCACAGGACAGCGCTCCCTTTCAGACTACGCCGCTTTGTCCCTCAACCAGAATGCCGACGAGGCCGCTACGATCAGCACGGAGCGGGATTACCAAAAAACCCTGGTTAACAGTCTTGATTTAAAGTCGGCAGAAATCAGTTCAGTGAATATGGATGAGGAATTGGCAGATCTGCTAACTTGGCAACAAATGTATAACGCGTCAGCCAAAGTGATTTCCACGGTGGCGGACATGCTTGACGTTCTCAATAGCATTATCCGCTAAGGTAGGGAGACCAGAACCATGGCCATAAACTCCGACCGTGTGGGCAGTTACAGCCAGCATAGCTATCTCGTCAGTCAGTTGATGACCCTCAATAAGCGTTTGACCGATACTCAAACGCAAGTGAACACGGGGAAAAAATCACAGACCTATAGCGGCATCCATTCGGACGCCTATCGCTTGGTCAACATGGAAAATCAAGCATCCCGTCTGGCTCAATTTCAGAAGACGAACGGGATCGCCAAATCTCGACTTGAAGTGATGAACGCCTCGATGGAGGCCATGGACACCAGCATGCGTTCCTTCAAGAGCAGCCTGTCCCTCTTTGCCCAATCCACTCTGACGCCCCCCTTGGACAGCTCCACCCTGACGAAGCTGAACAACATCCAAGACCGGGCTTTCGCCGCCATGAAGGACATGGAAGCCTTCTTGAACACGGATTACGATGGACGGTATTTGTTCGCTGGAGGCAAAACGGACACCCCCCCCATTTCCCTTCCCTTTGGCAATCTCAAAGACTTTCAGGACGTTTACGATGGGGTGAACCTGCGCTACCCCCAATCGCGTACGGCTGCTTTGGACGATACCAAGGTCACCGGAACCATGGACTTCGCCATTAATCCCGTCGTCCCGCCCGCTGCGCCAACCGGAACAATAACGGACGCCACAGGGGCTTTTAATGCATCAAGTGCGACCGGAACGGGCATCACGGTGACGGGACAATCCATTACCGCCACAGTCGGCACGCCTTACTCCAATCTATCCGTTGGCGATCTTGTCCGGGTGGAGGTTGGCGGCAGCCATGCCTTCGCGACAATTGAAACCATCGACGCTGGGGGCGCAGGCCTGACCTTCAAGGCCGAGCCAGACCTCGCCACCGCCGGCATCGCCACAAACGCAGGCGCCTGGACCGTCAGCGTCCCGGCCTTCTCGCCCGGTCAAGTCCAGGTAACCGACGCAGGCGCCAACTTTGGCACCTACAAGGTTACCGACATCTCCGCCGACGGCCAAACCTTGACCGTGGAGCCTCCCCCATCGGCAGCCGTCGCAGGTGTCGCCGGAGTCACGGTCCAACCCCAGACCTATTACAAGGGAGACGGGCTTGCCTACGAACATCGCATGGATGACAGCCGCACCATAGAAGTGGGTGTGACCGGCAAGGATCCAGCGTTCGAAAAGGCAATTCGCGCCATGGGGATTATCGCCCAAGGCGATCTGGCCAACAATCCGCAACGGGTGCAGGAAGCCCTGACCCTCATTGCCGACGCCATGGAACATTCCCCCGACAATACAACAGAAGAGGCAAGCGATCTAAACACCGTCGCGCAAACAATTGGCCTTAACGCCAAGACCTTGGATGCCACAATCACCCAACAGGAGAACTTCCAGGTCTTCCTGGAAAACCGGATCTCGGACACGGAAAACGTTGATAAGAACGAGGTTCTGGTCCGCCTGTCCGATGAGTCCAAAGTCCTGGAAACGGCCTATGCCGCTTTTTCGCGGATCAGCAATCTCTCACTCCTTAACTATCTGTAAAAACACCGTAAGACGAAGCGAAGCAAAATCAAAGGCACAAACTCCCATTAGAGTGCTCCGAGATCAAGTTGGGCCACTTCTTTGGCCAAACTTGATCTCGAAGGCACTCTAAAATCTATATAGCTAGAGTGAAACGGGGCCAACTTGACTCAAGCTGGCCCCGTTTCACTCTAGGGGGTTTGTGCCTTTGAGTGTTTGTGCCACCTCGCACCGACCGCCAACGAGCCGTCACAGCGCCCCCTCGGGCGACAAAAGGAAGTGGTGGGAATCTGTGGGGCCACGGAGGGGCCATGGTGTTGCGGCATTGATCACATCTTGCTCTTTTCGCAGCACCTTTATTGGTCATTCAATCACGCGTCGCCCAAATTATGGGCATGTCCATTCTTTTCCTTTCAGCTAACCACATGATAAACCAGCATTCATCTGACTGGCATAACCCTTGCTTTGATTGCCAACAGGATTGTCGACAATTCTGTCAACACTGAGGGAGACAGTCTATGGCTGGTGGGGCTATGGCAGGCGGGGCGAAGACAGATGGGACGATGGCAGATGGGGCAACACCCAACAAGCTGACGGCAACACCGGAAGGACCCCGGTCCAAACGGGGCGCCGTGGAATTGGTCTCCGTGAGCAAGCGCTATGGGAACACGACGGCGGTCGATGCCATCACCCTGAAGATTCCTGCGGGTGGTTACTGCTGTCTGCTCGGTCCCTCGGGCTGCGGCAAGTCCTCGACCCTGCGCATGATCGCCGGACATGAAAGCATCAGCGACGGCGATTTGATCGTCGACGGCCAGAACATCGGGGACCAGCCTCCGGCCAAGCGGGGCACGGCCATGATGTTTCAGGATTATGCCCTGTTCCCCCACTTGGATTGCACGGACAACGTCGCCTTCAGTCTGCGAATGCGCGGTGTCGGAAAGGCGGAACGCCGGGCGAAGGCCCGGGACATGCTGGCCCTGGTTCACATGGACGCCTATGCCCAACGCATGCCCGCCCAGCTGTCCGGTGGGCAACAGCAGCGGATAGCCCTGGCCCGGGCCCTCTTGACCAACCCCCATGTCCTACTGCTCGACGAGCCCCTGTCCGCCCTGGATCCCTTCCTGCGGGTGAAAATGCGCGCCGAACTGCGCCGCCTGCAACGGGAGCTCGGGATCACCTTCATCCATGTCACCCACTCCCAGGAAGAGGCGCTGGCCCTGGCCGATATGGTTGTGGTCATGGAGGACGGGCATATCCGTCAGGCGGGCTCCCCCCGGGAGGTTTTCAATCACCCCCGCACGCCCTTCATCGCCCAATTCATCGGCGGCCACAATGTGGTCCCGGCCAAGGTTGAGGGCCTGGACGCGGGGATGGTCCACCTGTCGGGCCCTGGCGCTGGCCAATTCACCCTCCCCCTGGGATCCCGACCCGCACCCAAGGCGGGCGGATCGGTGTCTTTTGCGGTCCGGGGCGACCGGGTCACCCTGACCCGGCCGGATGCCGGATCCGCCGCCGGACTCCTCACCCCCAACCGACTGACCGCCCGGGCGGTGGGGGCCGAATACAACGGCCAAACCGTCCGCCTGAGCCTTGCGGCCGAGGGATTGGAGGACTTCGTTGTCCTGATGGACGAAGCCACCTTCCACGCCGACCCGATCGAGGACGGGGCGACCGTCCTGGCCAGTTGGGCGCCAGAGGCCTCCCACCTTTTGGACGACCGATAAGATCCGGGCAACCGATCCGCCCGCTTGTCCCTGCACAGACCGTTTCCTTTTCCGCCCACTATCCCCCCTGCCCGACGGGCATTCTTCCCAAGGGCTCATTTGAAACCCATGGGTTCATTCCAGGAGAGCATAGATGAGTGACGTGACGACGACCAAAGGCTCCGTCCCCGCCAAAAAAGACGCGTCCGGCATCCGCGAGGCGGGCCTGTCCCGGCGTGGCCTGCTGAAAGGAGCTGCGGCTGTGGCCGGCCTGGCCGCCGGGTCTGGTGCCTTGACCGGCTTTCCCACCATTTGGGCCCAGAACATTAAAAACGTCACCCTGCGCCAGTTCGGCACGGGCGTGTCCAACCAGAACGCCATTGCCGAGAAGGTGAAAGAAGATCTGGGTTTCAATTTGGAACTGACGGCCCTGGATTCCGACGCCGTGGCCCAGCGGGCGGTGACCCAGCCCCAGTCCTACGACATTGCCGATATCGAATACTGGATCTGCAAGAAGGTCTTCCCATCGGGTGTCATGCAGCCCATGGATGTCTCCAAGATCAAGAACTACGACAAGATCGCCAAGCTGTTCATCACCGGCAAGCTGACCCCGGAGAGCGTCATCGCCCAGGGCACCGCCCCCCACACGGTGGGCTTCGTGGAAGGGGAGGACTCCACCACCTTCGCGGACGCCCCCACCGGCTGGATGACCATGATCCCGACCATCTACAACGCCGACACCCTGGGCATCCGCCCGGATCTGACCAAGGAGGTCTCCTCCTGGGGAGACTTGCTGGATCCGGCCTACAAGGGCAAGGCTTCGATCCTCAACATTCCCTCGATCGGCATCATGGACGCCGCCATGGTCTCGGAGGCCCTCGGTGAGGTCTCCTACGCCGATAAGGGCAATATGACCAAGGAAGAGATCGACAAGACCATCGCACTGATGATCAAGGCCAAGAAGGACGGCCAGTTCCGCGCCTTCTGGAAGTCCTTCGACGAAAGCGTGAACTTGATGGCCTCGGGCGAGGTGGTGATCCAATCCATGTGGTCCCCGGCCGTGGCCGCCGTGCGGTCCAAGGGCATCCCCTGCAAGTACCAGCCCCTGAAGGAAGGCTACCGCGCCTGGGGTGGCGGCATCGGCATGGCCAAGCACCTGACCGGCCTGGAACGCGACGCCGCCTATGAATACCTGAATTGGTACCTGTCCGGTTGGGTCGGCGCCTACCTGCTGCGCCAGGGCTACTACTCCGCCTGCCCGACCACCGCCAAGGAGTTCATGACCGCCGACGAATGGGGATACTGGATGGACGGCAAGCCCGCCGAAGGCGAGATCAAAGCCCCCGATGGCAAGGTCATGGAAGAGCCCGGCGCCATCCGCGACGGCGGCTCCTTCCTGGAGCGCATGGGCCGGGTGGCCTGCTGGAACTCGGTCATGGATGAGAACAAATACATGATCCGTAAGTGGAACGAGTTCATCGCGGCGTAAACGGATAAACGTCCGAACAACTGGGCTGCCGCCCAGACCCGTTTGGGGGCCAATGCCCCCAAACCCCCATTTTTTCTATGCATGGGGGTCCGGGGCCTCAGGCCCCGGCGGGGGGCGGGGCAGAGCCCCGCTTGGTGCCAACAAACCAGGAGACCCACTATGTCCGCCTCCGAAGCCGTCCAGTCCGCCGAGGGACCCAAGGGCCTGGCGCGCCTTGGAACCAACACCCTCTCCTGGTTACAGGCCGCCCCCCTGACCCTGGTCCTGGCGCTGTTCCTGATTTTCCCCATCGTGACCATCGTCATCGTCAGTTTCTGGGATTATAGCGAATATGCCCTGATCCCGGATCTGATCCTCGACAATTACACCTATCTGCTGAGCTCTCCGGTCACTTGGTCGATCTTCCTGTCGACCCTGGGCTATGCGGCGGCTTCGTGGATTTTGACCCTGCTGATCGGCTTCACCGTGGCCTATTTCCTGGCCTTCCACGTCCGCACGCTCACCTGGCAGATCGTCCTGTTCATGGTCTGCACCATTCCCTTCTGGACATCCAACGTCATCCGCATGATTTCCTGGATCCCGGTGCTCGGGCGGAATGGGCTGGTCAACCAGGGACTCATGGGGGTGGGGATCATCGACCATCCGCTGGAGTTCCTGCTGTTCTCGGACTTTGCGGTCATCCTGGCCTTCGTGCACCTGTATACCCTGTTCATGGTGGTGCCGATTTTCAATTCCATGATGCGCATCGACCGCTCCCTGTTGGAGGCCGCTGCGGACCAGGGGGCGAGCGCCTGGCAGACCCTGTGGTCCGTCATCGTGCCCCTCTGCCGTCCGGGGATCGTTATCGGGTCCATTTTCGTCGTGACCCTGGTCATGGGCGACTTCATCACCGTGCGCCTGATGAGCGGCGGCCAAGGAGCCTCGGTCGGGGTGATGATGAACAACGAGATTTCCCTGTTGCAATACCCCGCAGCCGCCGCCGACGCCGTGGTTCTGCTGGCCGTGGTCCTGCTGATGGTCTTCGGCATGCTCAAAGCCGTCGACATCCGGCGCGAACTCTAGATCAAACCGCCCTAAATCGGAATCGATTCAGGGCGGATAATTTGATCTAAAATCATATGGTTAGAGCATCGCGTGGACCGGAAAACCGGTTCCCACTTTTCCGCTCGATGCTCTAAAAAAGGGGAGACATACGCCATGCAGTCCGAAGCCCGATCCAAGGCCTTTCCCTATCTGGCCGCCTTCTTTGCGCTCTTCGTCCTGTTCCTCTACGGGCCGATGATTGCCATTTTCACCCTGTCCTTCCAGGGGCCGGAAGGGGGGCTGACCTTCCCCATGCGGGGTGTCTCCCTCCATTGGTTTGCCAATCTGTTCGAGCCCCAGATGGTGGGAGACTTCGGCGGATCCCTCCAGCGCTCCCTGACCTTGGCCTTGGTCGTCATGGTGCTGACGGTGGTCATCTCCGTCAGCGCGGGCCTCGCCTTCCGGCGGCGCTTCAAGGGATCGACCACACTGTTTTATCTGACCGTCACCAGCCTGATCGTGCCCTCGATCCTGGTCAGCCTGGGCATTGGCCTGATGTTCCGGGTGCTCGGCTGGCAACCGAATTGGTGGAGCTCGGCCCTCGGCGCCCATCTGACCTGGACGCTTCCCTTTGGCCTGCTGATCATGTTTGCCGTGTTCAACCGCTTCAGCCCCTCCTATGAAGAAGCCGCCCGCGACCTGGGCGCCACACCCTGGCAGACCATCCGCCATGTGATCCTGCCGATCATCGCCCCCAGTTTGATTGGGGTGGCCATGTTCGGCTTCACCTTGTCTTATGACGAATTCGCCCGAACCCTCATGACCTCCGGTGTCAACAATACCCTGCCGCTGGAGATCTATGGCATGACCACCAACGTCACCACGCCGGTTCTTTATGCTCTGGGAACCGTCACCACGGTCTTTTCCTTCACGGTGATCGGCGTCTGTCTGGCCGCCGTCACCCTCACCCGCCGACGTCGGCTCCGCCAGGGCTCCGATGCAGGCAAGGGAGTTCTGTAATCATGCCCCGCCTTTTGGTCGTCAATCCCAACACCACCGAAAGCATGACCGCCAAAATCGGCGCGGCGGCCCAGGCTGCCGCCTCGCCGGGCACGGAGATCATCGCCCGCAACCCGGCCATGGGTCCGGTCAGTGTCGAAGGGTGGTACGACGAGGCTTTCTGCCTGCCCGGCCTGTTGGAGGAAATCGCCCGGGCGGAGGGGGAAGGGGTGGATGGCCATCTGATCGCCTGTTTCGATGACCCGGGCCTCGACGCTGCCCGAAGCCTCGCCAACGCCCCCGTCGTCGGCACCTGCGAGGCCGGCATGCGCCTGGCGCCGCTGATCGCCAATCGCTTCGCCGTTGTCACCACCTTGTCGCGCTCCGTGCCCACCATCGAGCACCTGGCCCACCGCTATGGCGTCACCGAGCGCTGCGCCATCCGGGCAAGTGACATCCCTGTCCTCGACCTGGACAAACCGGGCTGCGCGGCGGAAGATCGCATCGTCGAGGAAATCCAATACGCCATCCGGGATGACAAGGCCGAAGCCATTGTGCTCGGTTGTGCGGGCATGGCCGACCTTCCCTCTCGACTGGCCGCGCGTTGCGGCGTTCCCGTCATCGACGGCGTGGCCGCAGGCGTGCGCCTGCTGGAGGGGTTGGCGGGCCTGGGGCTGCGGACCAGCAAAGTCGGCCCCTATGCGCCACCGCGTTCGAAGACCTATACTGGGGCTTTCGCCAAATACGCGCCGGAGTAGCCATGCCCCAAGCCTTCACCGTCCGCCAAGCCAGTGAACCCGAAGCCGCCGCCCAACTGATCGATTGGGCCAGGGCAGAGGGGTGGAACCCGGCCCCAACCGACGCGGCCACCTTCCACGCCGCCGACCCCAAGGGCTGGTGGCTGGCCGAAACCCTGGGGGGAGAAGCCATCGGCGGCCTCTCCCTGGTCCATTCCGATGACCGGAGCTTCGCCTTCCTGGGGCTCTACATTGTTCAGCCCGATTGGCGGGGCAAGGGCGTGGGATTGGCCACCTGGAACGCGGCCCTACAGAACTGCACCGCCGACACGGTCGGCCTTGACGGGGTTCCCGCCCAACAGGCCAATTACGCCAAATCCGGCTTCTCCCTCTCTTTCACCAGCCACCGTTTTTCCTTCTCCGCCGACGCTCTGCCCCCAACCAAATCCGAAGGCCTGATCGACCTCGCCGGACCGCCGGGGCCCGATCTGCTGGCCCTTGACCAGACCACGGCCTACCCCGCCAGCCGACAGACCTTCCTGTCCCGATGGTATACTCAGCCCGGATCCATGGCCCGAGGGCTCGTTCGGGACGGAACCCTGGTGGGCTGCGGGGTTATCCGTGCCTGCCATCAGGGCCACAAGGTCGGTCCCCTCATCGCCCCGGACCTGGAGGGCGCCCTTCACCTGCTCGCCGCCCTTTCCGAAGCAGCAGGGGCAAGGGAACTCATCCTGGATATCCCGGAGATCAATCCGCTGGGTGCCACCCTGGCCCGGGAACTCGCCGCAGAAACGGCCTTCGAATGTGCCCGGATGGTTCGCGGCGCCTCCCCTGCCCCCCTGGATCTTGACCGTCTTTGGGGCATCACCACCTTCGAGCTGGGATAGAAGAAAACCGTTCCATACACCCGGAACATGGTATAACAACGGCAATCGTCAACATGACTGTCGACAATCAAGCTTTGGACGCCAAGGACATGTCGCGCCTGACCGTAGCCACCCTTCAACCGGCCCCCCTTCACACGGGCGAAGACATGACCGAGGACGACGTGCACCGCCACATCGCCGAGGCCATCATCGACCGCCGTCTGCCCCCGGGCACAAAGCTGGTGGAACAAAATCTGGCGGGCATCTTTTCCGTCAGCCGAGCCCGGGTGCGCTCCGCGCTGACCCGTTTGGCCCACGAAAAAATGGTCACCGTTGAGCCCAACCGGGGCGCCCGGGTGGCCTCGCCTTCGGTGGAAGAAGCCAAGCAGGTCTTCGAGGCCCGGCGATTGATCGAAGATGGCATTGTCCGCGCCGCCGCCGCGAAAATGACCGACCCCGCCCGCGCCCGGTTGGAAGCCCATATGGCCGCAGAGGCCGACGCCCATCTCCGCCGGGATCGCCACGCGGTGATCCGCCTATCGGGGGATTTCCATCTCCTGCTCGCGGAGATCGCGGGCAATGACGTGCTGATGGACTTCCTCAGGGAACTGGTCTCCCGGTCCTCCCTGGTCATCGCCGTTTACGAACGCCCCGGCGCCACCGATTGCTCCCACCACGGCCATGACGCCCTGCTGGAGCGCCTGATCGCCCGTGACGTGGATGGCGCCGCCGCATCCATGGCCGATCATATGGACGAAATCGCCGATAGCCTTGACCTTACCTCCCACCGGGAGGACGGCGTGGACTTGAAGCGGGTTTTCTCAGACATCCTCAAGGACAGCCCATGATCGACTGCGACACCGCGGGGCGCCGTCTCATGGCCCGCTGCGACGCTCTGGCCGCCCTGAGCCAAGAGGGCGCCACGGCCTTGACCCGCCTCTATCTGACCCCCGAACATGCCCAGGCCAACGCTCAGGTTGGCCTGTGGATGGGCGAATCGGGCATGACCCACCGGGTGGATGCCCTGGGCAACATCATTGGCCGCTACGAAGGCACGGACCCTGACGCTCCTGCGGTCCTGATCGGCAGTCACCTGGACACGGTGCGTGATGCCGGGCGCTACGACGGCATGCTCGGCGTTGTCACCGGCATTGAGGCCGTGGACGCCCTGCATCGGGCAGGCAAGCGCCTCCCCTTCCCCATCGAGGTCTCCGGTTTCGGTGACGAAGAAGGGGTCCGCTTCGGCGCGACCCTGATCGGCAGCCGAGGGCAAGCCGGAACCCTGGACCCGGGCACCTTGGACGCCCTGGATCGGGATGGTATCAGCCTGTTCGAAGCCTTGAACGCCTTCGGCCTGGATGCCTCCCGCTGGACGGAGGCCGCCCGCCCCTCCGGATCCCTCCTGGCCTATTTGGAAGTCCATATCGAGCAGGGGCCCCTGTTGGAAAGCTTGGGGCTGCCCCTGGGTGTCGTCACGGCCATTGCCGGAGCAACCCGGCGGAGTTATCGGCTGGTCGGCATGGCCGGGCATTCCGGGACGGTCCCCATGGAGGCTCGCCGCGACGCCCTCGTCGGCGCGGCGGAGGCCATCCTGGCCGTGGAGGCCGTCGGTCGAGACCATGGTGTCGTGGCCACCGTGGGCCAGGTGGAGTCCCTGCCCGGCGCCGTCAATGTCATCCCCGGGGCCGCCCGCTTCACCCTCGACCTGAGGGCCGCAGACGATGGGGCACGGGCAAGGGCTCTTGCTGATTTGGACAAACGGCTGGAGTCCCTCGCCCGCCGTCGCAACCTGATGCTCTGCATGGAGCCCCTCCATGAAAACAACGCGACCCCCTGCTCTCCCCACCTGATGGCGACCTTGGCCCATGCCCTGGAGGGAGTCGGCCAGCCGGTTCACCAGCTGATGAGTGGCGCGGGTCACGACGCCATGGCCTTCACCGATCTGGTGGCAGTCGCCATGCTCTTCGTCCGCTGCGCGGGCGGCATTTCCCATAATCCCAAGGAGCGCATCACCGCCGGGGATGCCGGGCTCGCCGCCAAAGTGCTCCATGACACCCTTCTTTTGCTCGCCGAGGATTTTTCCCGATGACCTTTGATCCCACCGCCCCCAGCTCTTCCCTTGGGGCCTCCCTCGCGGCTGCGGTCGACTCCCTGCACGCCGATCAGGTCCGGTTCCTGGGGGAACTGGTCAAGGTGCCCTCGGACAACCCGCCCGGCGACTGCCTGCCCCATGCGGACCGGGCTGCGGTGCTGCTGGAAGCCCTGGGCTTCACCGTGGAACGGCACCCCGTACCGGACGCGCTGGTGCAGGCCAATGGCATGATCTCCGCCACCAACCTTGTGATCCGCGAGCGCTTCGGCGAGGGACCGGTGGTGGCCCTGAACGCCCATGGCGACGTGGTCGCCCCCGGCGACGGGTGGACCCATGCCCCCTATGGGGCAGACATCGTCGATGGCGTGATGTATGGCCGGGGTGTGGCCGTCTCCAAATCCGACTTTGCCACCTACGCCTATGCCTTGCTGGCCCTCAAACAGGCGGGCGCGACCCTTAAGGGTACCGTGGAACTCCACCTGACCTACGACGAGGAGGCCGGCGGCTCCATCGGCCCAAAATGGCTGCTGGACGAGGGTATCAGCAAGCCCGATTACGCGGTCTCTGCGGGCTTTTCCTATCAGGTGGTGACGGCTCATAACGGATGTCTCCACCTGGAGATCACGGTGTCGGGCAAATCGGCCCATGCTGCCCGCCCCGACACGGGACATGACGCCCTGGAGGCGGCAACCACCCTGATGGGCGCCCTCTATGGCCTGCGGGACACACTGTCGCAGACCAAATCCCAGGTCACGGGCATCGACACCCCCACCCTGGTGATCGGCCTGATCTCCGGCGGCATCAACACCAATGTGGTTCCGGACAAGGTGACCTTCCGCCTGGACCGCCGCATGATCCCGGAAGAGAACGCGGCAGAGGTCCAGGCCGAGATCGAAACCCTCTTGACCGAAACCGCCAAGGGGATGGAGGGCATCACCCTGGACATACGACGGATCATGCTGGCCGTTCCCTTTGGTCCGGTTCCCGGCTCCGACCGACTGGCCGAAGCCTTCCAGACCGCCGCGGAAGCGGCCATGGGCGAGCCCGTTCCGACGGTGGGCGTGCCGCTGTACACCGATGCCCGCCACTATTCCGAAGCCGGGATTCCCACCGTGCTCTATGGTGCCGGCCCCCATTCGCTCCTGGAGGCCAACGGTCACCGGGCCGATGAGAAACTGGTCCTGGAGGACCTGCGCAAGGCAACCCTGGCTGTGGGATCGGCCCTGGCGACTTTACTGGCATAAGGGTGGCCCGGCTTTTGAAAACCTTGCCGGCCGGACCCGGCAACAGGCCGTCACGGGGCTTTGCTCCGTCCCCCCCCTCTTTGGTGAGACTGGGGCCGAAAGGCCCCAGACCCCGGGCATTTATTGGCCGAAAGGCCCCAGACCCCAGGAAAAAAATGGGGGTTTGGGGGCATTGGCCCCCAAATGGGCTTGGGCAATCGCCCAAAAAGACGAGACACTGTCGTGTCCTATGATCCCACAAGGATCTACCACCTGAGCTTTTCCCGCACCCCTTCCACGGCGTTGTCGACACCACTGGTGGCGGACTTGCCTTGGCTGTAGCCCCGACCGGTCATGCAGGAGTTCAGCGCCCGTTTGTAGATACGCTTGGCGTCATAGGCCGCCATCTGGGCGGTGGGGCTGACGGAGGAGTTGATACCGCTCACATCCTCCCCATGAATGGCACCGGATTTGCGCATGGCCTCGTCGTCTGCGTACCGCTTGCAGTAGGCATAATCTGCACGCAAGCGGCCATCATCGGCGCCCCCGGCGTTCCGCCAATTGGGATCTGAGGATCCGCAGGCGACCAGCACCAAAGTCAGGGGCAAGACGGCGACAGCAGACAGACGGAAAGAAGACATGACGCAAAATCCGTTTCTATAAAGAGAAGGGCTGAAACGAGAGGGACCCTCTGGGTATCATGATTGGGGGGCAACAGTCACCCGCCCCCTTAGGTCAACAGGTTGAGCATCGAGTGGACCGGAAAACCGGTGCCCACTTTTCCGCTCGATGCTCCAACACAAAGGAGCCTTCCCCATGTCCGAGGACTTGATCCACCTGTCCGCCGTCGATGCCGTCGCGGCCCTCAAAACGGGTGAGGTCTCGCCCCTCGACCTGCTCGACGCCCAGGAAAAGCGGATCGCCGCAGTGGACGGTGCCGTCAATGCCCTGCCCACCCGCTGTTTCGATCGGGCAAGGAAGCGGGCGAAAGCCCTCATGGCCCGAGCCGGGAACCTGGATCCCACCTCTCCCGGTTGGCTCGCTGGCTTGCCCATCGCCGTCAAGGACATGAACCCGGTTGCCGGCGTGCGAACCACCTTTGGCTCGCCCATTTACGCCAACCATGTGCCGACCCGGTCCGATGTGATGGTCTCAACCCTGGAACGCCATGGGGCACTGGTCTCGGCCAAGTCCAACACGCCGGAATTCGCCGCCGGCGCCCATACCTTCAACGACGTCTTCGGTGCCACGAAGAACCCCTGGGATCTCAGCAAATCCTGTGGCGGGTCGTCCGGTGGATCGGCGGTGGCGCTGGCCACCGGCATGGCTTGGCTGGCCACCGGCTCCGACCTTGGCGGATCCCTGCGCATCCCTGCGGCCTTCAATGGGGTGGTCGGCCTTCGCCCTTCTCCCGGCCGGGTAGCCCAGGGTCCCCTGGCAGACCCCTTCTCCCCCCTTTCCATGGAAGGCCCCATGGGCCGAAGCCTCGCCGATTGCGCCCTGATGCTCGACGCCATGGCCGGGCGGGATCCGCTTGATCCCCTGTCGCGGGACGCCCCCGCCCACTCCTTCCTGAGCGCCGCCCAAAGGCAGAGCCTGCCCCGCCGGGTGGCCTGGTCCGCCGATCTGAACGTAACCCCCATGGCGGCGGTCCAAAGGGAGGTCGCCGAGGCCGCCACCCGCCGCTTCGGGGGTCTGGGCGCCGACCTGGTAGAGGCAAGATTGGATCTTTCCGACGCCATGGCCTGCTTTCAAACCCTGCGGGCCGTACAATTCGCCACCGCCATGGCCCCCCTTTTGGAAAAGCACAGGGATCGGCTGAAACCCGAAGTCGTTTGGAACATCGAGAAAGGACTGGCCCTGTCCGTCGACGAGGTGGCCCGGGCCAACAGAACCCGGGCGCGCATCGTCCAGCGCATGGCCCGCCTGTTCGAAACCGTCGATGTCCTGGCCACACCGACCACCTGCGTCCCCCCCTTCCCCCTGGAGCACCGCTACGTTGAGGAGGTCGAAGGCCAAACCCTCGCCACCTATGTGGACTGGCTGGCCATCACCTTTGCCATCACGGTAACCGGATGCCCAGCCCTGTCTCTTCCCGCAGGCTTGACACCCGAGGGGCTGCCCGTGGGTCTGCAACTGGTGGGCCGTCCCGGTGGCGAGGCCGCGCTGCTCTCCCATGCCGCCGCCCTGGAGGCGGACATCGGTTTCTTCCGGTCTTTGCCCATGACGCCCGAGACTTAATCCGAAACCGAGATCAATAATTGCGTGTCTGGCCAAGACAGGCCTCCGTCATCGTCCCGTCCCTTTTTTGGCGTCTGTGAGAGACCTATAGTGAGCCGGAGTTTAGAAGGTCGGTGCGAAGGCGGCCTTTCCTGTTCATTCCGCGAAGGGAGTTCGCCATGAGCGACGATTTGATCCTGTACTATTTCGAAGACCTGAAGGAGGGCATGAGTGCCAGCTTGGCCAAGACCGTAACCGAGTCCGACATTTACACCTTCGCAGGTGTGTCCATGGATACCAACCCGGCCCACCTGAACGAAGAATACGCCAGCCAGACCATGTTCAAGGGGCGAATTGCCCATGGCATGTTGGCCGCTGGCTTTATCTCCGCCGTTCTCGGCACCAAGCTGCCCGGCCCTGGCGCCATCTACGTGGGCCAGACCTTGAAGTTCAAGGCGCCGGTGCGCATTGGCGACACCGTGACGGCCAAGGTGGAGGTCACCGCTCTGGTTCCGGCCAAGAAATTTGTCACCCTGCGCACCCTCTGCACCGTGGGTGGCAAACCCGTGGTGGACGGCGAGGCCACGGTGATGGTCAACGCCCGCCCTGCGTAAGCCCCGGATTTGTTTCCGGCAAGACGGGTGGCGCCCGTTGCGCCGCCCCTTTTAATGTCCTACTTCTAGGGCGTTGTTCACTTGATCTGTCCTCCTTGGAGGATATGGTTCACCCGAAATATCCTCCTTGGAGGATATGCTTCACCCGAAATATCCTCCTTGGAGGATATGCTTCACCCGAAATATCCTCCTTGGAGGATATGCTTCACCCAATGGGACGGATAGTCCGAACGCCCATGCGTCTTTTACGCCATTATACCGAACTTCCCGATCCCCTACGCGGCGGCAGCATAGCCCTGGGCAATTTCGACGGTGTCCACCTGGGTCATCAGGAGGTCATCCGCGCCGCAGGAGCCCTGGCGGACATGCATAATGTCCCCCTGGGCGTCATGACCTTCGAACCCCATCCCAGACGCTACTTCCAACCCGACCTCCCGCCCTTTACCCTCACGCCCTTCCGGCTGAAAACCCATCTCATCGCCGAACTGGGGACCGATTTTCTCTATGTGCAGGCCTTCGACAAGGCCCTGTCGAGGGGATCGGCGGAATGGTTCGTCGAGGAGGTTCTGGTGGCCGGTCTCGGTGTATCCCATGTGGTGGTCGGGCAGGATTATGCCTTCGGCCATAAGCGAGGGGGCAATGTGACCCTGCTGCAGGCCATGGCCCAGGACCTGGGTTTCGGCGTCACGGCTGTGGCGCCGGTCAAGGATGAGGGGGGGATGATTTATTCCTCCACCCGGGTGCGGGACTGTCTGTCCAAGGGGGAATTGGCAGAGGCCCGGGCCATCCTGGGCCACCCCTGGGAGATCGAGGGCCGAGTGGAACATGGCGACAAGCGGGGGCGCACCATCGGCTTCCCTACGGCCAATATCCGCCTTGGTCCCTACCAACACCCCTTGACCGGGGTCTATGCCATAACCGCCGGGGTGGACGAGGGGATCGTCACCCACTTCCGCCCTGGGGTGGCCAATTTCGGCAAACGCCCCACCTTCGATAAGCAAGATCACCTGCTTGAGGTCCACCTGTTCGACACAAACGAGGATCTGTATGGCAAGCATTTGCGGGTGCGGTTCCACCATTTCCTCCGGCCGGAGCGCACCTTCGATGGACTTGAGTCTCTCAAGACCCAGATCGCCGAAGATGCCGCCCAGGCCAAACGGTTGATGGCCAACGGACCGGATTAGAGGTTTTTCAAGCCCGACCCGAAATGACTTTCAGTATTTCAACACCTTAGAGCATCGAGCGGAAAAGTGGGAACCGGTTTTCCGGTCCACTCGATGCTCAACTTATTGAATCTAGATCAGCTTGAGTCAAGCAGGGGGAGTCGATACGGGGCTTTGCCCCGTCCCCCACTGGGGCCGAAAGGCCCCAGACCCCAAATGGGCTTGGGCAATCGCCCAATGAATACGAAACAGTGTCGTGTACCCTGGCCAAGATGGGACCCCACTTGGCCTTGATGCTCAACGTGTTCCAGAACGGCTCCCCAGAGTCCCCAGAACACCTCCCGCAAGGACGACCGTCACTCCCGCCAGCCCGAAAACAAGCTGGGAGAAAGCCGTTTCGTAAACCGTGACCTAGGTTGCTCCGGAAACCGAGGACAAAGCCGCTCCCGCGCCAACCAGATCCCCCATCGCCAGGCGGGCTTTTACGCGCCATAAGGCGCGGCGGCCACTTGGTCGCTTCCAAGGCGCGGTGAGTCAAACTCACCGCACCCTGGTATATATGCCCGACTTCCTCGCGCGAGACGCCCTGGAGGATGGGCGGTTGCAGGTGGTGCTTGGGGAGTCCGTCCGGGATTGGGGCCAGTTCACGGCCCTTTGGCCCAGCAACCGGGGATTGGCCCCAAAGGTTCGTGTGTTCCTGGTTTCTGAAATGAAACAGCCCCATCCAAAGATGGGGCTGTTTCATTTTCGGTAGGAAGAGGAAGGGCCGTTAAACGGAACCTTCCACCCACTCGATCAACTTGGTGCGGGGCAGTGCGCCGATTTTGGTCGCGGCAACCTGACCGTTCTTGAAAATCATCAGGGTCGGAATACCGCGGACACCGTATTTGGACGGAGTCTGGGGGTTTTCGTCGATATTGATCTTGGCCACGGTGACCTTTTCGGCCAAGGAGGTGGACAGTTCTTCCAAAATCGGGGCGATCTGGCGGCAGGGGCCACACCACTCCGCCCAGAAATCGACCAGGACGGCGCCGTCAGCCTTTAGGACATCCTCGTCGAAAGAGGCGTCGGAAACCTGCTTCATCTCATTCTTCCTTTCTAGCGCTAGGGCGAGATCACCTGTCGTCGGTCCAACCCCAGCCGGATCGTCGTTCCAGAATGTAGGGGTCCGACTCCGGCTTCGTCAAGATAGGGGCAAGATATGGGTCAGATCCCGGGGCGCGGGACAGCCATTCTTCACCCAAGACCCCGGGCTTTTTTTACGAGCCAAGACGGACTGCCTCTTCCTCCAATTGCTCTCCGGGCAGTTCCAAGGCAAAGGGACCATCGGTCCAAAGCAGCAGACACCGAATAGACCGATCCGGAAAGAGGGTTTTCAACAAAGCCCGATAGGCGGCCATCTGGATCATATAAACCCGCTCCACGCCGTCGATGGTGCGCGGTGGGGGCCGGTTGGTCTTGAAGTCGACGACCAGCACGGCTTCCGCCGTCACCGCCAGCCGGTCCACCTGACCGCTGACCGCATGACGCCCCACCAACCCCACCAAGGGTACCTCCGCCCGGGACCCCGGTGCGAAGACCGACGCAAAGGACGGATCGTCCAGCACGGCCAAAGTTTCCCCCGCCAGGGCGTCGATCTCCTCCTCCGTCAAGGCCCAGGCTGGACGGGCGAGGTAGCGTCGGGCCGCCAGGGCGCGCTCGCCCGGTGCCAGATCGGGCAGGAGTTGGAGCAATCGGTGGATCAACCGCCCCCGCTGGAACCGGCGCGGGTCCGAACCGCCCTCCAGGGGCGAGCGGGCCGGGGGCTCCTCTCCCGCATGGGACGGGGCCAGGGGGCGGGAGGGCGTTGGTTCTGGCAAGGCGGGCAAGGCGGCCCATTCGGGAAGAAGCGGCGGTGCTTCGGTCCGAGCCCGGCTTTTCTTGACCTCCACCGCTTTGGCTTGGGGCAAACGGTAACGCAGAACTTCCGTTTCCTCGGTAACACCCGCGTCTTCGAGGAAAGCGGCGGTCTCGGGCTTGGCAATCCGGGCCATGGCCCCTTCGATGAATCGATACCAGCAATCCTCTGGCGGGGCACGCAGGGTTTCCCAGCCACAAACGTACAGCCGGTCTGCGGCCCGGGTCATGGCCACGTAAAGCAAACGCCGGTATTCCTGGTCCTGGTCGGCCTTGGCCCTGTCGAACAGCATGGTCACCGTCTCATCCTTGTCCGCAGCCGGCGGACTCCAGAGGGGCAGTTCTTTGCCATCGGCGTCGGTATGCCACAGCAGCAGATCCGTTCCCTTCGGCTTGGCCATGGTGTCAGGCAGGAAGACGATCGGCGCTTGCAGCCCCTTCGACCCATGGACGGTCATGATCCGCACGGCCTGGGGCGTTCCCTGGTCCAAGTCGCGCTTGATCTGGATATCCCCCTGCTCCAGCCAATGGACGAAGGCCTGAAGAGAGGGCGGCATGACCCCTTCGTGGGACAGGGTGAGCGCAAGGAATTCGTCGATGGGGTCCTCCGCCTCCGGCCCCAGGCGGGACAACAACCGTTTCCTCCCATTATCCGGCCCGTCGAGCACATGGGCATAAAACTCATGGGGCGCCAGACGCCCGGCCAGATCACGCAGGGGTTCGATCACGCCATAGGCCCGGCCGAACGCATTGTCGGCCCCCTCTTGCGCCTTGAGTCGATGCCAGAGGCGCTCCCCTTTTCGCCTCGCCCGGGCCAGGGTGAACAGGTCGTCCTCCGACAGGCCCACCAACGGCCCCTTGAGCACACTGGCGAGCGTCAGGTCATCTTCGGGCAACAGCAGGGCCTTGCCGAGCGCGAGCAAGTCCATGACCGCGAGTTGGTCGGCCAACGTCATGCGGTCCACTCCGGCCACGGCCACGCCCTCGTCCTTGAGGGCGGAGACCAGATCTGTCTCGAACCCGCCCCTGCGCCGCACCAGAACCATGATATCGCCGGGGCCGATGGGGCGCCCCTGGCTTTCCAGTATCTCCGTTCCAGCCGTCATATGTTTGATGCGCCGGGCCATCAGCTTGGCCAGCTTGACCCGGGCACTTTCCAGGTCGATACGCTCCACCGGCGGCTTCCAGGGTTCGACGGTGACCTTGGTGGTGGCTTTCACCGGCGGCCAAAGTTCCACCAGCCCCCCCTCCCCCTGGCGGAAGGCGATATGGGTGAAATCCTCCCCGGGCAGGACCACGCCATCCCGGGCCGGGTCCGTATCGAAGACGGCATTGACCACGTCCAGAACCGCCGCAGTGGACCGGAAGGAGGTATTGAGCGGCACTTCGGCGAACCGTCCGCCAACGCCCCCTACCTGTCCGGAAAAATGCTGGCGGGAGGCTTCGAAGGACCGGGGGTCGGCCCCCTGGAAGCCATAGATCGATTGCTTGCGGTCACCCACGGCAAAAACCGTGCGGGGTCGGTCCTGGGGCCATTGGGCGGCGTCGGAGAAGAACTCCCCAGCCAGGGCCTTGGCGATGGCCCATTGATCGGGGCTGGTGTCCTGGGCTTCGTCGATCAGCAGGTGGTCGATACCGCCATCCAGTTTGTACAATACCCAGGCCGCTGCGGTTCCCCCCTCCAGCAGGCGGCGGGCAGCGAGGATCAGGTCCTCATAGTCCATGCGACCGGCGGACCGCTTGCGCCGCTGGTACTCGCCGAGCATCGCATCAACCAGGGTCATCAGAGCTTCCGTGGCCTGGGCGGTGGCGACAGAGCACAACCGCTCCCGGGTTCGGAAGACACGGATCTGTTCCTTTTTCAGGATGTCCAGAGTCCCCGGGCGGGCGGTCTCCACCCTCTTGGTGGCCAACGGCTTCTTGGTCATCTCGCCTTTCTGGGTGAGGAAGGCAGTTTCATAGACGGGATGGAGGGCCATTCGGGCCTCAAGGTCGGCTTCGGCCAGGAAAGCGGCCAGGGCGATGCCCCGCTCCTGGTCCGTCTTGCTCCCCTCCATCAGGGCGCCCGCGCAGGAGCGCAGGGCTTCGACGTCATAATTGGCTTCGTCGCAACAGGCCCGAAGCAGGCTGTCTTCCGTATCCTCCGGCCCGATACCGAGCAGGGCACGGACGGAGCGCCCCAGAGCTTCCGGGCCGCCCTGGGCACGCAAGGCGTCCAGCAGGCGGCCCCGCTTTCCCGCCAGGGTGGCCATCACCTCGTTGAAACGCAGTTCGTTCAGGTGGGAGGTGACCTCCGCCAGGGCCAGCGCGAGGGTCGGATCGCCGTAGCCGCTTTCCCCCTCCCGGGCGCGCAACAGGATGGTTTCCCGGGCGGCCAGTTGCAGGGCCTGGGCCTCCCGGTCGTCGAGGATCTCGAAATGGGGGGCGATGCCCGCCTCCAGGGGAAAGCGGCGGAGCAGGGATTGGCAAAAGCCGTGGATGGTCTGGACCTTCAGCCCGCCCGGGCAGTCCAGCACGCTGGCAAACAGGCGCCGGGCGCGAGCCGACAGGATCTCGGCGTCCCGGAGGTCGGCGGGAAAGTCCTCGCCCATCAGGGTGGTCAGTTTGTCCTGCAGGGCCTCATCCGCCATGGTCGCCCATCCGGCGAGCACATGGGAGACCCGGTTGGCCATTTCTGCGGCGGCGGCCTTGGTGAAGGTCAGGCAAAGCAATCGCTCGGGCCGGGTCCCATCAAGCAGCAGGCGAAGCACCCGGTCGGTGAGGACCTTGGTCTTGCCCGTGCCCGCGCTGGCCGCCACCCAGGCGGAGGCCTTGGGGTCGGCGGCGCGCCGTTGCATGCGGCCAGGATCAAGAACTTGGTTCATTCGCCGTCCTCCCCGTCGGCCCATTCCTTGACCCGGGCCAGATGTTGATAGGGGTTGAAGCGGGGGGCATGGTCCGGATGGGGTCGGGCCAAATAGGGCGTCTCCGGATGATCGAACGCGGCGATCAGGTTGGACAGCCCCTCCAGCGCCGTCTTGGCGGCTCCGGCGGGATCGTCGGTGGCCGGACGGATCTCCCCGCCCTTCTTGTCGCCCCGCAGCTTCCAGAAGGCCAGTTCGCTCACCGGATGGGGGGGCACACCGGGGAAGGCACCCGCTGTGGCCAAGGCGGCCTCCAGGGGCAACTGGGGTGCCAGACCGGCATCCACTTCCCTGCGAGCTGGCGGCGTACCCGTCTTGTAGTCGAGCACGGCCAGGGTGCCGTCGGTCAGCACGTCAATGCGATCAGCAGTGGCACTCAGGGTGAAGGGCCCGCCAGGCCCCTCCAGGGTGAGGACCCCTTTCAGCTCGGCATGGACCTCGACGATACGGTCCCGGCGGGCACGTTCCTGGTCGGCGAACCATTTGGCCACCCGTTGGAACCGGGGCCACCAAAAGGCCCGGACGCCGGGGCGGGCCATCTGCTCGGCGAAAACCTCCCGGCCCAATTGGTCCAGGATCTCCTCCGGATCGCCGGGCAGGCCACGCGGATAGTCCTTGGCGAAGCGCTCCAGGGTCTCGTGCACCAAGTTGCCGTAATCGGCGGCTCCGGGGTCAGCCTCCAAGGGGTCCAGCTCCTTCAGACCCAGGATGAATTCGGCGTAAAGTGCATAGGGGTCGCGCATCCAGGTTTCGATGCGGGTCACCGACAGGCGGCGGGGACGGTCGGCGAGCGGTGGCGTCGGATGCGGGCGGGCGCCCCGCTGCGGTGGCCCCTCCGGCTGTTCCAAGGCCCGCGCCCAGGTCAGCAGATGAGTGCCCCGAACCTTGGCGTCCTCCCACTCATCGCGGAGTCCGGCGGCTTCCACCACCGCATCTAGCCGGGTGATCCAGCGCGAGGGCACCGTCGGGGCACCATCCACCTTGCCCGAGCGGGAGAGGATCACTTCCGGCGCATGCAGAGCCTGGGCCACGTCATGGGCGGCAAGACCCACCCGCCGCTCCGGTTGGGGGAGCCCGACCTGTTGGAGCATGGGGCGGCTCATCCAGGGGCCGGTGTCCACTTGAGCGGGCCAGGTGCCCTCGTTCAGCCCCCCCAGCACGGTGACATCGGCCCGTTGCAGGCGGGCTTCCAGGGGACCCCAAATGAACAAGCGGGAATGAAGATCCCGGCGGGGCCGCACGGGCAGCCCGCCCATCAGGGCGTCCAATAGGGCCGGGTAGTGGCGGGGCTCGATGGGACCCAGGTGGATTGCGGCTTCGGTCAGATCAGCGGCGAGGTGGGCGGCAGCCTCCCCCGCGTCGCCAGCCCACAAGCGACTGGCCCCGGGAATCGGTTGGCCGAATTCCGCCGAGGCCGCCAACCCCTCGCAAAAGCGCATATGGGGTTCCAGGAGTTCAGCGAAGGGCCTGGCCTCTCCGGTCATCACCTCGAGGAAGGGGGCGGCCAGGGCCTCCAGCCCGTCGAGCCAGGGGCCGAGGCGCTCGGCCAGACTCCGTTCTCCGGGCGCCGCTTCGCCCCTTTCCTGCCGTAGCTTGTCCCGCCCGGCGATGGCCGCGCGCAAACCAGAGAAGCCCGAATCGGGTCTGGGGCCGCGCAGCACCTCCCGGTCCAGCAAGCGCAATTTGGCGCGGAAGGCCCCCACCTCCTCTCCCCCAGCGGCCAGGGGGTGTTGGAGCAGGGACAACAGGGCGATTGGTCCCATTTGATCGGCCACGGCTTCCGCGGCCAAGCGCAAAAAAGCCCCCACGGGGGTCTGGGCAAGCGGACGCCCGGCGCTGTCGTCGACCTCCACCCCCCAGCGCCCCAAGGCGGCAACCACGCGCCGCGCCAAGGCCCGGTCCGGCGTCACAAGGGCGGCGGTGCGCCCATCGGTCTCCAGAGCCTCACGCAGGATCAAGGCGATGGCTGCGGCCTCATCCCGGGGACCCGGGGCGTCGATCAGGGTCACCCCGTCGAGGGCCCCGGCAAAGGCCTCTCGACGGGTCACCAACTCCCGCCAGTTATCCGTGGTTGCTGCCGGCCGCATGGCTTCGGCCACCAGCAGCGCCCGGGCGGACTGACTGTCTGTCAGGATGGTCCGCGCGCCATGGAAGTCGGCGACTTCGGTCCGATCGAGCCCCAGGCGGTCCAGCAGACGCTTCATCCCCGCCTGGGGGTGGGTATCCTCGATGGCCTCCCAGGACGCATCGTCCATGGTCCGGTCCAGCCCAGGCAAGACCACCTGCCCCTCGGGCAAGCTGGCGATGACGGCCAACAGCTCCCGGGTCGCAGGAATGGAGCCCGTGGACCCCGCCGCAATGACCGGACCGGGTGGGGCATGACGCTCCCAGGCCCGGGCTTGGGCAGCCAAGACCCGGTCGCGGTGTTCTGCGGGGTCCAGATGCCCCATTTCCTCCAGGATCAAAGGCCAAGCCTGTGTCAGGAGGCCAAGAAAGGTCAAGGTCTGGCGCCAATGCTCCGCCAGGGGAGAATCCTCCGGCACCAGGGCGCCCAGTGTCTCCAAACCGACCCGCTCTGTCTGGGCTTGGTCAAGCAAACGTCCCAGATCCAGAGCGAGCCGTGCCGCCTGAGCCGGGGTCATGTCACTGTCCCGGGCCAAAATAAGACGGGTCAGCAAGATCTGCCGGGTCAGGCCCGGCAAGGCAGGAGGCAAATCGAGCACACTCCCCACGGCAGGACCCAGCATGTCCATTGCGGCCGCCTCATCCTCCTCCAGGTCACCCAGGGGCAGGATGCGCGGCAGGAGGGCTGCAGCACCCCCCTGAACCCGCAAAAAGGCCTCGTGCAAGCCCCGGCAGGCCCGCCGGGTGGGCAGCAGGACAGTGACCCGAGTCGCAGCCAAAGGGTCCTCCGCCCTGTCCCCAAGGGAGGCGAGGATGCCCCGGGCGAGAGTATCAAGAAACGGGGGACCAGGAGGCAGGGTGGCAACCCGCAGTGTGAAAGACCTGTCGGACAAGGGCGGCGCCTCGCGTCTGTGAATGGCAGGGGGAGCCCCCTTCTGAAAGGGCAGGTTCAGACAAGAGGATACCGACCAACATCCTTCCGGAAAAGCACTGCCTACAGATCTCCACCGATAATTTGTAGCTGACCAAAACCTATACTTCCCGCTCCCACCCCAATAGACCATTCCCGTGATCGGAAAGGCTCAACGAACGGCCGGAAAGCCCTGGAAAGGAACGTTATATCACTTTCGACACGAGTTTTATGGTACTTTTATACGAGCGTTGTGCACCCCGGTCTTTTTGGTTAGTTTGTATCTGATTTGTTGCTTTGCGGCTCCGCCCCGGAGAGAACTCTTGGAAGCGTGCCGAAAACGCCTGCCGACACGGGAGGCAGGCCAGACGTCTTAATGAAAATCGCGTGGAACAATGAACCACGCTGGAATGAGGGTAACGTGGATATTTCCTCCGGCCACGGTGTTGCTGGCGAAAAACAGAATTCTTCGGGACAGGTGGGCGCCATTTTGAGGGCTGCCCGGCAACGACTGGGTGAACCGCTGGAAAGCGCTGCTGAAACCCTACGAATCAGGCAATCCTATCTGCTCGCCATCGAAGAGGGTCGCTATGGCGACCTGCCCGGTGTGGCCTATGCGATCGGATTTGTAAGGGCCTATGCCGACCACCTTGGCTTGCATGCCGAGGAAGTGGTCCGCCGGTTCAAGGAAGAAAGCCAAAGCCAGGCTGTCTCCAATGCCCTTGACTTTCCCTCTCCAACCAACGAAGGGGGATTGCCCGCAGGAGCCATGGTGGCCTTCGCTCTGGTTCTGGCAATCGGAGCCTATGGCGCTTGGTACTGGGTGTCCACTTCCGACAAACCCGTTGCGGAACTCATCCCTGACATTCCAGAACGTCTGGCCTCAATGGTCAGTGGGGATGAAGCCAAAGACGAAGACGCTAAAGACGTCGTTCAACCGGAGCTGGCTCGGCCCGAGCCCCAGTCGGAACCGGTAGAGGAGACCGCGCCGGAACCGTCAGTGGCCACAGCCCCCCAAGTGGGGGGCGAGACAGGGACCAAGGCGTCCGATAGCGCTGTTACCGAAAACGACCCCATGGCCCCCCTGAGCAATGACTTGGGGACCCGGGCCGCCAACGGTCCCGGCACAGAGCCAGATGACGGCCAACCAGACACAGCTGACCTCGCCGAACCACAATCCACCCAAGCGGCACCTGCGGTGGGCGAAACGGCCACACCACTGCCACAAAAGAAGCCGACACCCGAGTCCGAAAGTCCCGCAGGTGAGGCCGTTCCGCTAGAGGCGTCGCCCGAACCTGTTGGCGAACGAAAGCCAGACACAGCACCCAAACCGGAACCGACACCCACAGCGGAAACCGAACCGAAGCCAGCAACCGAAACGCCCCCCGAACCGGCCCCCGAACCGGCCCCAAAAGACGATCCTGCTCCGAAGCCTGAACCTGCTCCGCCGCCAGCACCCGAGCCGGATGTCAACGCGGGAACCGCCCCTCCTCCCCCTTCCACAGCCGAGGTAGAGGAGACAGCCCGCATCGAATCCTTCGTGGGCCAAGACGCCCCAGCTGCCGTAACGGCCAAAAGTCAAGGGTCGCGCACGGTCTTGCGGGCCACCAACGACTCCTGGATCCAGGTGCGCAAAGGAGGCGACTTGATCGTACGACGACTGCTCCGGGCCGGTGACATTTATGCTGTCCCCTTGATTGATGGGCTGAGCCTGAATGTGACCAATGCTGGCGCACTGGAAGTCTACGTGGATGGCAAGCGTGCACCGTCCCTGGGTCCAGCGGGCGCGGTTCGGAACAATATACCCCTATCGGCGAACCGGTTGAAATCTGGTCGGTGATGACGCTATGTAAGGCGCGAGAACGGGGTGCCCAAAAGCCCTCCAGGTCATTCGGTTGAGTCGAAGGGATCCCTGACACCTCTGATAGGATGAGGTGCCCGACCCGTTCCCAGATCAAGTATGAGAGTGCCTTCGAGGCCAAGCTGGACCGCAAAGTGGCCCAACTTGATCTCGGAGCACTCCAGGTCCAGGCGGAAAGTGAACCGAAAGTCTTCACGTCCGTCCACTGGCGCGGACCAAAAGACGCCTCTCGTTTCCACGTGCTCGAGCCTGAGGGTCGGGCCCAAGGGTCCGAGATGTTTTCATCGAAGCGGGCCGAATGGCCCAGCATGTGTCCAATTGAACCACTGGCCACCCAAGGGGGTCTTCCATGTCTGTCCGTCCCTATCGCGATATTTCCCGCCGCGTGTCCCGTAAAATCCGTGTGGGATCGGTCTTTGTGGGCGGGGACGCGCCGATCAGCGTGCAAACCATGACCAACACGTTGACCACCGACGTGGCTGCGACCGTGGCCCAGATCCGCCGGGCCGAAGAGGCAGGTGCTGATATCGTCCGCGTCTCCTGCCCCGACGAGGAAAGCACGGCTGCCCTGAAGGACATCATCAAGCAGGTTTCCGTTCCCATCGTCGCCGATATCCACTTCCACTATAAGCGCGCCATCGAAGCCGCCGAGGCAGGCGCCGCCTGTCTGCGCATCAATCCCGGCAATATCGGCTCGGCCGACCGGGTGCGGGATGTGGTCAAGGCCGCCAAGGACCATGGCTGTTCCATGCGGATTGGCGTGAACGCCGGATCCCTGGAAAAGCACCTGCTGGAGAAATATGGCGAGCCCTGCCCCGAGGCCATGGTGGAAAGCGCCCTGGACCACGCGCGCATCCTCGAAGACAACGATTTCACCGAATTCAAAATCAGCGTGAAGGCCAGTGACGCTTTCCTGGCCGTCGCCGCCTACATGGGGCTGGCCGAGGCCTGCGATTACCCCCTGCATCTGGGCATCACCGAAGCCGGTGGCCTGCGCGGCGGCACCGTAAAATCCGCCATCGGCATCGGCAACATGCTTTGGGCCGGGATTGGCGACACCCTGCGCGTCTCGCTCTCTGCAGTGCCCGAGGAGGAGGTGAAGGTTGGCTTCGAGATCCTGAAGTCCCTGAACCTGCGCCATCGCGGTGTCCGAGTGGTGTCCTGCCCCTCCTGCGCCCGTCAGGGCTTCGATGTCATCAAAACTGTGGAAATCCTGGAAAACCGCCTATCCCATATCCGGACCCCGATCACCCTTTCGATCATCGGCTGCGTGGTGAACGGCCCCGGTGAGGCCCGGGAGACGGACATCGGACTGACCGGTGGCGGTAATCTGGCCAAGGATGGCGCAAACAAGGTCTATATCGCCGGCCTACCGGACCACACCATCAACAACGATAAGATGGTGGATCACTTGGTCGGGCTGGTGGAACAGAAGGCCGCCGAAATCGAGGCCGCAGAAGCCGCTCGCAAGGCCCAAGCAGAGGCAGAGAGCAAGGAAATCGTCGGCGCCGCCGAGTAGACCGATAAGGCACCCCCAAGAGCGACGCCCCAGGAGCAAAGCCCCAAAGGAGTGACGTCAATGAACCGTCGTCACTCTTTCTCCTTAGCTGCGGCGGCTTGGACCATGACAACGGCCAAGCCTTCGTTGAAAGCGCGACGGAGAAGATCTCCCCGTTTAGAGTTGTGAAAACAGGCGTACAGGCTTTTCACGTCCAAGGCCCTTGCGTTGAACTGAAGTCGCCCGGCGAGATCCAGGGTCTCCGGATTTTCAGTCAACAGGAAGGTCAGGAGATCCCGGTCAATAACCGCCAGATCCAAGCGTCCTGCCTCGACCTTCCGCAGGTTCATGACGTCGGTCACGACCGACTCCACGGTTAATGTTCCTTTCTCCACGGCCCTATCGAAGGTCTCCCCGTTGATATAGCCCTTGACGACACCAATGGGGCGATCGGCGAGGTCATCCAGGGTTTTCCAGGAAACCGGTGCGTCGACCCGCTCCACGAACCCCAGGACACTGGCTTGGAAGGGGTGAGAGAGAACGCAGTTCCGATCCCTGGCCCCGTAGACCGGAAACACGGCATCCACATATCCCATCGTCGTCATATCCACCGCTCGACGCCAGGGCAGGAAGGTCACCGCCGTATCTAGTCCCTCAATTTCCAGCGAGCGCCTCACGATCCCCGTCGACGTTCCGCCATCAGGTAAATCCTGGCCTGTGAAGGGGGGCCAATACAAGGTGGTCAGAGTCACCGGTTGGGTCAAGTCCGATCGGGTTGATTGGGCCAGGGCCGTTCCCTCCCCCCCTGCCCCCGCCAAAAGACCGAAGGGCATGCCCAAGACCAGAGCAACCCCCAGGGACACCACTGCCAGAGGCTTTGAGCCGGTCCAGCGTCCAAGCGAACTCAGGCGCGTGAAAAATCTATCGCCGCACATGTTCGATCCTCGGTTTCCCATTACCCCGCAAGTGTCACGCATTCCGCTGTCGAAGGAAACAATTATTTCTATTACGACATGAATGGCGTTAAGAAATCGCCCTCCTCTCGCTTGATCTCGGAGCACTCTAGGACCTGCGTTTGAGATTGGGCGAACAAAGGTCAATGCGGCGGCACCTGTCCTATGGTGTAAGATGGGATCCCATAAGGAGGAGACAGCCATGCCAAACAATGAGAGAATGGTGTCATGCCCGGCCTGCGGAGCCGTCAACCGCCTGCCCGCCACCCGTCCTGCCGAAATGGGGCGGTGCGGCAAATGCAAGGAGGGCCTTTTTCCCCAGACCCCCATGGTCCTGACGGGAAAAGCCCTGTTCCATGCGGTGGAAAGCGACCATATCCCCCTGCTCGTGGACTGTTGGGCACCCTGGTGCGGCCCCTGCCGAAGCTTCGCCCCCACGTTCGAGCGGGCAGCGGCCGAGTTGCGTCCCCGGATCCGCCTCGGCAAACTGAACACGGAAGAGGAACAGGCTGCGGCGACCCGCCTGGGCATCCGCTCCATCCCCACTTTGCTGCTCTTCGACCGGGGGCAGGAAGTCGCCCGGATGAGCGGCGCCCTGCCCCTGCCCGACCTGCTGCGCTGGGTGTCTGAGAACGCAGGTCTGTGATGGCTGTCCCTGGCGGCGGTGGGTCACAAACCCATCACCCCTTGGTCCCACCCGTCTCTGGGTCTATAAGGGCGTCATCCAACGACCACCTCTTTTGCTTTGGAGTGCGCGAGACCGATGATTCCCCGCTATAGCCGCGAGCGCATGGCCGCCATTTGGGCGCCAGAAAACAAATTCCGCATCTGGTTCGAGATCGAGGCCCATGCCTGCGACGCCCTGGCCGAGATCGGTGTGATCCCCAAGGATGCCGCAACGACCGTCTGGGAAAAGGGGAACCTGCCCTATACCGCCGAACGGGTCGCCCGCATCGATGCCATCGAAGCCGAAGTCAAACACGACGTCATCGCCTTCCTCACCGAACTGGCGGAACATGTGGGCGAACCCTCCCGCTTCATCCACCAGGGCATGACCAGCTCAGACGTGTTGGACACCTGCCTGGCCGTGCAGCTCACCCAGGCCGCAGACCTTCTATTGGAGGACCTGGATGGTCTCTTGGCCGCACTGAAGGAGCGGGCCTTCGAACACAAGATGACCGTCTGCATGGGCCGCAGCCATGGCATCCACGCCGAACCGGTGACCATGGGCCTGAAGTTCGCTGGATTCCACGCCGAATTCCAACGCGCCCGCGCCCGTCTGATCGCCGCTCGGGAGGATATCGCCACCTGCGCCATCTCCGGTGCTGTAGGCACCTTCGCCAATATCGATCCCCGGGTGGAGGAGCATGTGGCCGCCAAGCTCGGCCTGAAGCCCGAGCCCCTGTCCACTCAGGTGATCCCCCGGGACCGCCACGCCCAGTTCTTTGCCGTCCTGGGCGTCATCGCCTCTTCGGTCGAGCGCGCCGCCATCGAGATCCGGCACCTGCAGCGCACCGAAGTGCGCGAGGTGGAGGAATTCTTCTCCAAGGGTCAGAAGGGCAGCTCGGCCATGCCCCATAAGCGCAATCCGGTGCTGACCGAAAACTTGACGGGTCTGGCCCGTATGGTGCGGTCCTATGCCCTGCCGGCCATGGAGAATGTGGCCCTGTGGCACGAGCGGGACATCTCCCATTCCTCGGTTGAGCGGATGATCGGCCCCGACGCCACGGTAACTCTGGATTTCGCCCTGGCCCGTTTGACCTCTGTCATGGCCAAACTGGTCGTCTATCCCGACGCCATCGACCGCACCTTGAACCAGATGGGTGGGTTGGTCTTCAGCCAGCGCGTCCTGCTGGCCCTGACCCAGGCGGGTGTGTCGCGGGAGGACAGCTACCGCATCGTCCAACGCAACGCCATGGAAGTGTGGAACGGCAAAGGGCAGCTCCTTGACCTGCTCAAGGCCGATACCGATGTCACCGACCGCCTGAGCCTGGAACAGTTGGAAGAGGTGTTCGACCTCGGCTACCATACCAAACATGTCGACACCATCTTCCAACGCGTCTTTGGCGAATCCTGACGCCTCGCGCAAAGCCTCGGCCTCCCCCGCCATCCTGTGGGCCGTTTCCCTGGATGGCAAAGGGGGGGCCGAGGATTTCATCAACCCGGAACCCGACGCCCTGGCCGACCATCTGGCTGCGGCCAATGGAGAGACGGGTCCTCTTTGGGTCCATCTCCACCGAGAATGGGAAGGGGCGAACGCTTGGCTGAAGTCCATCAAGGCGCCGCGAACCGCCCGGCGGGACCTGCTCGCCGGTGATACCCGCCCAGACTCCGTGGCCCTGGGGGATGGGGTATTGGTCAACCTGCGCGGCGTAAACCTCAATCCCGGCGCGGAACCCGAGGATATGGTGGCTCTGCGCCTTTGGGTCACGCCCAGACTGGTCGTCTCTGCCCGCGCCAGACCAGTCAAGGCCGTACAAGACATCCGCGCTCAACTAAAGCACGGCTATGGTCCCTTGGATGCGGGGGGGATCACTGGAACCCTCGCCTTGGCCCTGGCCGACCGCATGCAGCCCTTCCTGCTGGAACTGTCTGATTCCATCTACGACCTGGATGAGCGGGACGAGATCCTGGGCAACGAAACCCCGGACGGGGACCGGGATTTGGAGGAAGAGTTGCACCAAGCCCGCTTGGATATCGTCGGTTTACGGCGCTATCTTGCGCCCCAACAGGCCGCTTTGAACCGCCTGCACAGCAGCGTCCATCCGGTTTTCACCCAGGCCAATCGGGAGACCCTCGGCATCGCTCTGAACGCCCATACCCGGCATCTGGAGGACCTGGATTCGCTCAGGGACCAAGCCGCCCTGCTACGGGATCGAATCCAGCAACGCGCCCAGGAACGCATGAACCGTGCGGTCTATCGCATGAGTCTGTTGGCGGGTGTCTTCCTTCCCCTGACCTTCATCACGGGGCTTCTAGGGGTGAACCTGGGGGGCATTCCCGGTTCGGCCTCCTCTTGGGGGTTTGGGGTCCTCTGTGGCTTGCTTGTGGCCCTGGCCGGGGGGGAATGGCTTTACCTCCGTCGAAGCGACCGGTTCAGGGACCGATAAAGCCCATCGCAAAGACCAGCAACTTTCACTCTAGAGTATCTTCGAGATCATATGATGAGAGCGGAATGGGGAAAACCAGTGATGGCACACGACAGTGTTTCGTGCTTTTTAGGCGATAGCCCAAACCTATTCTAGGGCAAATGCCCCCAAACTCCCATTTCTCTTCTAAAAATAAGAGCCTGGGGTCTGGGGCCTTTCGGCCAGTAAATGCTGGGGGTCTGGGGCCTTTCGGCCCCAGTGGGGGACATGGCAAAGCCCCGTGACTGTACAACCCCCCAATCCTGTACCGCAACCGCCTTAAATCAGAATCGATTTAAGGCGGTGAATGTGATCTGAAATCATATATGCAGAGTATCCCATGGACCGGAAAATGACTGCCCAGTTGTCCAATCGATACTCTAGCTTTTTTCCACGCCACGGATAATGCGGTCGGCCTCGTCGCGAAATTTTTGCAGCTTAATGACCAAGCGCCCTTCGGTGATGTCGACTCCCTTGGCGGTCAGATCTTGCAGAACCCTGGCAACAATCTCATCGTCCCCATGGCTGGTCAGTTCGGATTCCACCAAAGCAAGGGCATAGGCCTCCGCTGCACTGTCATCCAAGGCCATTTCCTTAGCCGCCCAGAGTCCGAAGAGCTTGTCGCGTTTCGCAGTAATGCGAAAGGTCCGCTCCTCGTCCAGATGGTACTTGGCCTCGAACCCCTGTTCCCGTTCCTCAAAGGCGTCGCTCATATCCGTTTGATCCCCTGAAAACCTTGTGTTGACGGCACCCCTTCCAACCATTTCGAAAGGGCTCAAACCGAAACTTTCCTCCAGACAGCCCACGCCCGTCCGGATCAGACCCTGGTTATACCGCTTGCCCCCAAGCGCGTGTACCCCCAAACTTCGCAGCCACAACCGAAGGAAACAGAGTCCTCGTGAGGGAAGGGGCATGATGTCGCATGTGTACCGTTGTTATTGACCGGAGGCCGGGGGAAACTTGGCCGCTTCTTCTGGCCGCCAATCGAGATGAAATGGGGGATCGGCCCTGGCTTCCGCCGGGCCGCCATTGGCCCTCCCGCCCCGAAGTCGTAGCCGGGCTGGACGAACTGGCCGGTGGAAGTTGGCTGGGTATCAACGACTGGGGCGTCGTGGCCTGTATTCTGAACCGCAAAGGCACCTTGGGCCCCCTGCCCGGAGCGCGCAGCCGTGGGGAGTTGGTCCTTGACGCCCTGGACGTGGCCGATGCCCGGGACGCCGCAGAATGCCTGGCCGATGTGGATCCCCTGGCCTACCGCCCCTTCAACTTGATCGTAGCCGACAACCGGGACGCCTATTGGATCCGCCACGCGAACCGGGAAGGGGTCGATGCCGTTGAGGTCCAGGCCCTCCCCGAAGGCCTGTCGATCCTGACAGCCATGGACCGGAACGACTGCACCGACCCGCGCATCCGGGCGTTTCTGCCACGCTTCCAGGCCGCAAAACGGCCCGATCCTGAGGCGGGCATTGAGAGCTGGCGCCCCTGGACGACCCTTTTGGCGAGCCGAACCCACGATGTTGACAAAGGTCCCTCCTCGGCCATGTGTTTCCTGACGGAAACAGGTTTCGGTACAGTCAGCTCCGCCCTGGTCGCCTTACCGTCCATAAACCGGACAGACGCCAAACCCCAGTTCTATTTCGCCAAGGCGGCACCGGATCAAACTGACTACGAACCCATTGCCCTGTAAGGAGAAATCACCCCATCGAGACAACGCACCCGGTGCGCTCTTCCTTTGCGTTTTCATGACGAAGAGTCTATAAACAGGCGATTCATCCGATCGATTGCCCCTCTTTTGCGCACTGTTTTGGTGAATCCTCCATGTAGAAATGCGTCCCGTGTGAAACGCCACCGACGCGACATTCCGATGACGTTTGGGTTTGTAGGAAGGACCATTGCCATGACTCCCAACGCCTTCAAGAATTGGCGCAAACGCCTCGGATTATCCCAAAAAGAAGCGGCGGAGGTCCTGGGCCTGAAGCGGCGCGTGGTGCAGTACTACGAAAAGGGAGAACGGGACGGCGAAAATGTGACCATTCCCAAAGCCGTCCGCCTCGCCTGCTGGGCCCTTCTACAGGGGGTGACAGACTACCAGGGCGCGCTTCAAGGTGAGGCTGTCAACACCGTCAAAGGGGGGACCGTGAAGGATGCATTGAAGACAGCCCCCAAGGAAGCCAAAAAGACCAAACCCAAAACTCCAGACCTGGGCGGAGCCGCAGAAGCCGAAGAACCGGATGAAAGAGATCCAGAGAACCAGGAGCCATCCGACAGGGATGACACCAGCGAAGGCGGTGAAGAGGCCATACCTCTCCGCCAGGCTGTCGGATCCGAAGGGTAAAGCTTACCCACTCTTTCCAAGCGAAGTCCGAGCCTGCCGATTTTGGGCGGCGATCCGGAAGGAGGCATTGGGCGCGCCGTAGCCGTCATACCCCCCTGACCGTTCCACGATCTCGAAAAAGAACCCATCCCCCCAGGTTCGGCCATAGAGCTGAAGATAGGCGCCCTCGCCGCTCTGATCCTGCAGGATATGCTCCTCTCTCAGGCGATCGGTCAGGGCTGGGTCAAGCCCCAGACGGGCCTCCAGGTCATCGTAGTAGTTCCGGGAAATCTCCAAGGGTTGGAACCCGTTTTGCCGCAGGGCTTCGGCGCTCGCGAACATATCCTTTGTCTGAAAGGCCAGATGCTGAATCGAGCACCCAGGCCCTTCCACCAGAAACCGTCCTGCGAGAGTCCGCCGGTTCTCTGCGCCGTTCAGGGTGATTCGGGGGCCGCCGTCCAAGCTTTCGATCACCTGACTGCGAATCAGTCCCGCCGGATCGACCACGTCCTGTACGGGTGTTTTTCGGGTCTGAAACAGAGTGGTGTAGAACAGGACCCACCCCGGCATATCTTCTGCCGCCATGGTCTGGGCCAAGTGATCCACCCGCGACAACCCCACGGGTCGAGGCTGCGGTGCGGGTGGGTCGAGGGGGAGGAAATCGATCTCCCGGAACCGGGAAAGCTCCTCTGACTTGTCCAGAAAGTGGATCAAACCGCCCCGCAAACCGCGGATGGCCGGAATCGCCAGTTCCCCGGGACCGGCGGGTTTGTCGGCCCCCAGGGCGCCCAAAGCGACGGCCCGCTCAAAGGTGGCTCGGGCATCATCCACCCGCAAACCGATGTCGCAAACCGTTGTGCCATGGGCCTCGAAGGCGGCTCGGGCATGGCCGGTCGTTTCCCGGTTCACCAGGATGGAGATCTCCCCCTGGTGCCAGAGCGTCACCGCCTTGGAGCGATGGAGGGCTGTCTTAGTGAACCCGAAGCGAAACAGATCCTTCTCCAGATCCTTCTCCCCCTGCTCATCCGTGGCGAACTCCACGAATTCCACGGCTTCCAGCCTCCTGGGGCCAGGCATGGGGGGGACCTCGATCCGGATGTCCGGTTCCTCCCGCCGCACCCTGTCCATCAGCCACATCAAGGAGCGGTGGCCGTCCACGGAAATGGCCTGGGGGGAGCCCCCCCGAAACTGATCGTTGAAGATTTCCAGGGACAGGGGTCCGGAGTACCCCGTGGCGGCGACGGCTCGCATGAAGTCCACCACCGGAAGGTCTCCCTCGCCGGGCATGGTCCGGAAATGGCGGCTCCAATAGAGCAGATCCATGTCGATCAAAGGGGCGTCAGCCAATTGCAGAAAAAAGATCTTGTCTCCGGGAATGGCGCGGATGGTATCGGACTCGATCTTGCGTGACAGGCTGTGGAAGCTGTCCAAGATCAGACCGACATTGGGATGATCGGCCCGGCGCACCACCTCCCAGGCGTCCCGATGGTCATTGACATGGCGGCCCCAGGCCAGCGCCTCATACCCAACCCGCAACCCCCGCTTGGCTGCCCGCTCTCCCAAGGCGTAGAAATCCGCAGCGATCCGGTCAATCCCGCCCAAGGCAATGGGGGATACGCTGGAACAGACGAGCACCAAATCCGTCCCCAGAGCCTCCATCAGGTCGAACTTGCGTTCGGCCCGGTCGAAAGCCCGGGTCCGATGGGGTTCGGGCATGCCCTCGAAATCGCGGAAGGGCTGGAACAGGGTGATCGCCAGCCCATGGTCCCGTGCCATGGCGCCCACCTCCCGGGGGGAGCCATCGAAGGCCAGGAAGTCATTCTCGAAGATCTCAATTCCATCGAAACCCGCCGCGGCGATGGCTGCGAACTTCTCCCGCAGGGTCCCCGCGATGGAGACGGTCGCGATGGAGGTCTTCAGGGGCGCGGTTTTCATCGGGGGGATCCCTCTCGGTCAGTAGCCAAACAGGCGGGGCAGGAAGGTCACCGTATCCGGCAGGAAGGTGATGACCGCCAACACAGCCACCTCCACCAGAAACAAGGGGAATATTTGCCGGGTCAGCCGCCCGATGCCGACATTGGCGATCCCCTCCGCCACGAACAGACAGAGACCGAGCGGCGGGGTGATCAAGCCAATCATCAGGTTGAAGATAACCACGATGCCAAAGTGAACCGGGTCAATGCCCAGGCTCACGGCGATGGGGGCCAGGATGGGCGCCAGAACCAGCATGGCGGCGATGCCCTCCAGAAACAGACCGACGACCAACAAAAGCACCATGACCGCCAGCAAGAAGGAGGTCTGGCTATCCACAGCCCCCAGCACCCAATCCGTCAGCATGTTGGGCACCCGGTTGTAGGTCAGGACCCAATTGGCTGCGGCGACGGCAGCGATAATGATCATAATCACCGCACTGTCCCGCATGGCTGCGGAGAAGATCCGGGGCAAGGCCGACAGCCGGATATTGCGGTAGACGACGAGACCGATGAACAGGGCATAGCCCACGGCGAAGCTGGCCGCTTCGGTCGGGGTGACAACGCCCAGCAGAATGGATCCCACGACAAAGAGCGGCATCATCAAGGGCAAGATCCCCCCCCGCAGGGCTTGAGCCGCCGTCTGACCACCGGACAGGGCCTCGGTCTCGTTGGCGTGATCGGGACTATCGACCTTGACCCAGGTCAAGACATAGGCCGACAGGAACAAAGCGAGAAGCACGCCCGGCACCACACCCGCGAGGAACAGGGCGGGAACCGAAACGCCCGTGACGGTCAAGGCGTAGATGATGACCGGGATCGAGGGCGGGATGATGGGGCCGATGATGCTCGAGGCTGCGGTCAAGGCTGCGGCGAAGTCTCGGCGGTACCCATGGCGCTCCATTTCCGGGATGAAAACCCGGCCCAGGGCGGAGGTGTCGGCGATGGCCGAGCCGGACAGACCGGCGAAGATGACGGAGGCCCAGATGTTCACCAAGGCCAACCCGGCCCGCAAACGCCCGACCAACACATTGGCGAAGGCAATAATGCGGGTGGTGATCCCGCTTTCGTTCATCAACTCCCCGGCCAGGATAAACAGGGGAATAGCCAGCAGAGGATAGGAGTTCAATCCCTTGAAGGTCTCCGTGGCAACGATCCGCAGGTGATAGGGGAAGTCCCCCATGCCCATGAAGACGGCCATGGCCGCCAGGATGGCGAAGGCCAGGGGCATGCCCAGAAGAACCAGGACGAAAAAGAGAAGGATTGCCATGGTTTCAGGCCTCCCGCGCCCAGGGCCGCTCTTCAAGGGCGGACAGGAGCTTCAACAGGGCCGCGACGGCCAGGAGGATCCCGCCAAGCGGCATGGCCGCCTGCCAAGTCCCCATGAACCCAAGCCCCTCGAGCCCCGGAATGCCGGTGGCCTCGGCCAAATCCCGCGCCGAGGAAATCAGGCCCGAAGCCTGGATCCCGCCGCGCTTCATGGCGAACATGACCCCGGAAACGGCGAACGCACTGCCCGTGCAGAGCGTGGCCAGGTCAACCAGCCGCCCGAGAACCCGCTGGCTGCGTCTGGAAAAAAGGTCGGTCACCACGGTAAAGGCGATATGCCGATCTTGCAGATATCCCAGAGTGACGCCGAACATGACGCCATAAATGGTCAGGTATACCGGTGCCTCTTCGCCCCAGGGCAGGGATCCCCCAAAGAGGTACCGACCAAGGGAGTTAAAGAAGATAACGGCGAAGACGATGACCATCATCGTTCCGGCGCCGAAGGCACAAAGCGTGGTGTACAGGCCGATAAGACGGCGAAGCCCCGACATAGTGGCGGCTCCTTGGATCACTGGGGGAGCGCGGGCTGCGCGCGCCCCGATGACAAAAGAAAAGAGGGGCAGGACAAAGACAGGGAGAACGCACCCTGCCCCCATGGGACCACACCGAGGGGCAGCAGAGACCGCACCCATCCGCTTGGCCGAGCGAACCGGTTTGAAAAACCCGGTCCGCCCGTCACGCCCTTAGTTGCTGGCCTTGGCCACGGCAGCATCGAGCTTTTCAATCCAAGCGGCATCGCTGCCCAATTCGCCGGCCAGCCAGGTCTTCACCGCAGGTTGGGCAGCGTCGCGGAACTTCGCCAGATCCTCCGCCGTGGGGGTGTAGACCTCCATTCCCTCGGCGGCGACCTTGGTAACGCCTTCGGCCGTGTTGAACTGTTGGATGGCGCGGCCCATCGTCCCGGCGACCTTGGCGGCGCGGGCAATCACCGCTTGGTTTTCCGGCGACAAGGACTGAAAGAACTCGTCATTGATCAGCAGGAAGTCTGCGGCATACACATGGCCGTCCAGCGTCAGGTACTTTTGCAGCTTGTGCAGGTTGTTGTTGTAGATGACGCCAACGGGGTTTTCCTGGCCATCAACCACCCCGGTGGACAGCGCAGTGGGCAGTTCGGTCCAGGCAATGGGCGTGGGCTCGCCGCCCAGGCCCTTGACCATTTCCACATAGAGCGGAATCGGCTGAACGCGGAACTTCAACCCCTTCATGTCCTCAGGAGTCTTGATGGGGTGGCTGTTGTTGGTAAAGTTCCGGAAGCCCGTTTCCCCATAGGCCAAGGTCCGCAGGCCGGTCTTCTCCAGGCAATAGTCGCCCAATTCCTGGCCGAAGGGGCCGTCCAGCACGGCCCAGGCCTGGGTGGCTGATGCAAAGGTATAGGGAATATCCAAGACCTGAGCGACCGGGCAAATCTTCGACATCGCACCAGAGACCATGACCACGGGCGTGATCCCCTCTTGGGCCTGCTGGACCAGTTCGCTTTCATTGCCGAGGGCGCCGGCCGGGAAGATCTCCACGGTCATATCGCTTTGCCCCTCGACGATATTCTTGAAGATCTGGGCTGCGGCGCCCTTCTTGGAGGTCTGCCACTCCGCCGGATCCACATGTCCGAAGCGAATGGTGGTCTCCGCCGAAGCCATTCCCGCCGTGAGGCCAAGAATCAAGCTGACTGTAGCGCCCCCCTTGACCAGGGATCGGCTGGAAAAGCCGCGAATGGAAAAAGTCATGGTCATCCTCCCGGTATGTGGCCCTTGGTTTCAGGCCGGTTTGTTGTCTTGTTTTCAGATCCCATCCATCGATTTTGCGGGACCTTCTGTTATGCGGCCCCTTCGCTGGGATCGGAAAAGGCACTGAAGGTTGCGGCCATGCGGTCGGCGTCCGGTATTTGGCCGGTAAACAGTTCAAAGGCTTTCACCGCCTGGAAGACCGCCATGCCCGAGCCCGGCAGAACCTGACACCCCACAGCGCGGGCCTCACGCAATAGCTCGGTTTCCAAAGGAAAATAGACGATATCCGCCACCCAGGGACGCGTCTCCAGAAACCGGTTCGGCAAGGGTGTGCCCGGCAGTTTGGCCATGCCGATGGGGGTAGCATTGACCACGCCGTCCAAGGGCCGAACCACAGCCCGGTCCGGCAATTGATCCAGGCTCTCCAGGGCAGTGACCGATTGGATCTTCGGATTGCGTGCCATCAGCCACTGGGCCAGCCCAGCGGATCGATCGGCCTGAGTGTCGAAAATCTCCAAGTGGGCGACACCACTATCCACCAAGGCCTGGGCGACGGCCCCTCCGGCCCCTCCGGCGCCGATCAACAAAACCCGATTCCGGGGAGCCTCGGGGAGCCCCCGACGCAAGCTTTCTGCAAAGCCCCACCAGTCGGTGTTGTGACCGACCCGCTTACCATCCCGCAGCACCACGGTGTTCACAGCGCCCACGGCCCGAGCCGCGTCCGACAGCTCATCCATGAGGCCCATGACCTCGCGCTTATAGGGGAAGGTCACGTTCAACCCGGCGAAGCCGCAGAGTTCAGCCGCCCGCAAAACATCAGCCGCAGTGGGATGGCGGTCACCCATGCAGTCGGTATCGAACAGGCGATAGATGTAACGCAGGCCATGGTGGATCCCCTCGGCTTCGTGCATGGCCGGCGTCCGGGACTTCTGGATACCCTGACCCAGCAAGCCAACGAGCACGGAGGGACGGGCCACTTCGGTGCTCGCCGCCCCGTGCGGGGCAATGTGGAGGATCTTTTGCATCGGTCCTGCGCTCTCCCATGGGCGTGCCGTTCTTCCCTAGACAGGCGACGCGTCACCCCTGTCGAAGATCAAAATGTTCGCTACGGTTAAAAGTGTCAAACATTTTGTTCGTTACGGTTAAATTGGATAGACTATCCTGAATGACTAAAACGGATGGGAATGGAGGCGTCTCGCATGGGTGCCGGGGAAACGGAGGGCCGGACTGCGTTGGCGCGGGGATCCTGGAAGCAGGACCCAGAGGCGGTAAAAACCGACATTCTTCGGGTCGCCCGGGAAGAATTCGCAGCTCACGGCCTGTCGGGGGCGCGGATAGACCATATCGCAGCGCGGACCCGCACCTCCAAGCGGATGATCTACTACTATTTCGGAGACAAGAACGGCCTCTACCGCCAAGTGCTGGAAGAGGCCTACCGCTCCGTCCGCAGCAGGGAGGCCTCCCTCGACCTGGCGGACCTTCCGCCCATTGACGCCCTGCGCAAACTGGTTGGCCATACCTTCGACCACCACCGGGACAATCCGGAGTTCATTCGCCTGGTGATGATCGAGAACATCCACCACGGGGACCATTTGGCGGATTCCCCCATCATCAAAGAGCTGAACAGCGCGGCCATCGAGAATCTGGAAGACATTTATGGCCGCGGCCGAAAAGCAGGCCTGTTCCGCACCGGGCTAACGGCCCTGCAACTCCATTGGCAGATCAGTGCGCTCAGTTTTTTCAGCGTCTCCAACCGGGCAACCTTCTCCCTCATCTTCGGCGACAGCCTCTATGCGCCCGACCGCCGCAGCGACCTGCGCCAGGAGGTGGAGGAAATGGTTCTCCGCTATGTCCTGAAATAACGATGTCTCACGAACCCAAGGAAGGCGAAGCATCCCCATGACCAAATGCGTTTACATCCTGAACGGCCCCAATCTGAACCTGCTGGGCAAGCGCCAGCCGGAGATCTATGGGTCCGAAACCCTGGCCGACGTGGAGGCCGATTGCCAAGTCCTTGCCGGAGAGTTGGGGGTGGACATCGTTTTCCACCAAAGCAACGCCGAGCACCAGATCATCGACTGGATTCACGAAGCCCGGGAAAAGGCTCAAGGCATTGTCATCAACCCTGCCGCTTTCACCCACACCTCGGTGGCGATCCTGGATGCACTCAACACCTTCGAGGGACCGGTGATCGAAGTTCACATTTCCAACGTTCACAAACGGGAAGCCTTTCGCCATCACAGCTACGTCTCCCTCAGGGCGGACGGCGTGATTGCGGGCTGTGGCCCCTTGGGCTACCAGCTTGGACTGAGGACAGTGGCCGCGCGCCTCATCGCAGGAGACGGGGAGTGATCGCCGTCAAAAGTCCGGATCATTTGGCCGTCGAATCTTATACCCAGGTGCGGTGAGTTTGCCCCACCGCACCTTGAAAGCGGCCAAGTGTCCGCCGCGCCTTATGGCGCGTAAAAGCCCGCCTGGCGTTTGAACGCAAGAAAAGCGGCGTGGCTTTCAACCCGCGCCGCTTGGTATAAGAGCCCAACCCAAAAGGCATGCCGTAAAATTAAAGGTTTCCGTCATGCCCGTGAAAACGGGCATCCAGGGTTGATTTCGGTGCCGGTGCTCAAATGCACTGGCGCCGCGGGACTTGCTTCCCTTGCCTGCTCCCACCCTGGATTCCCGCGTGCGCAGGAAGGACGACCAAGTGATTGAAAGAATGAGAGTCATTTCGGGTTGGGCTCTTAATCAAATAACATCTTTCAAAACGATCCGAGAGTATCTTCGAGATCAAGTTCGACCACCTTGCCGCCCAACTTGGCATCGAAGATACCCTAGTGGATTATCAGTGTGAAACTGGGCCAGCTTGACTCAAGTTGATCCAGTTTTACTCCAAGATCGACCAGTTCAAATCCGGGACATGGAAATGTACGACTCAATCACAGCCGCACATCACACTCACTTTAGACCGATTCTAAATGATAGAACGTTCAATTCAACTCACCCTGCATTCAGATCCACACGCTTTCAGATCATGGCTACCCCGCCAAGTCACTAAATACAAATGAATTTACATGCAAAATCCAAAGTGTATTTCCGAACAAAGGCTAAACGCCTATAGTCCAAACAAGAGTCATTAAACGATCACTACTACTCATGACAACTCCGCCATACGTAATCAGCAATCAACGCGATAAAATTTATTTTTATGATGACCCCATTAAAATATAAGATGTATTATAAAAGAGACGCAATCGCCCTCCCTTTGACTAAATGGTAGGTTAGTACCTTCGTTTTTTCGCCCCTCCCAAGACGACCGCAGTGGATAGCGGGCCCTTTCTTATGTCCGCTCTCGATCCAAGTTACGAATAATTCAAAGACAGGAGTCTCCCATGAAATGGTCATCCCTAAAGACGAAGCCAAAAATCCTGCTGGGAATCGCCCTCCCAACGGTCCTAATGGTTTTTTTGGGGATCCTGTCTTTGTCGAGCATCGGTAAAATCGTGGACACCGCAAACTGGGTCGACCACACCAATATCGTCATTGGTCAAGCGAACACGGTCGTTGCCTCTGCCGTGGATATGGAAACGGGCATGCGGGGTTTCCTCCTGACAGGAAAGGACGACTTCCTTGCCCCCTATGTGCAAGGACAGAAGACCTTCAAAACGCAAATCGCAGACCTCAAAGCCACGGTTTCGGATAACCCCCAACAGGTGTCGCGCCTGACGGAAGCAGAGGGGGTATTGAATGATTGGCGTAAAACCGTAGCTGAAGAAGCCATTGCCTTGCGCCGAAAAGTTGGCGACACAACAACCATGAATGACATCTCATCCTTGGTGGGACAGTCCAAGGGAAAGGCCTTCATGGACAAATTCCGAGGCATCATGACAGACTTCGTGAGCGAGGAAGCCGGGCTCATGAAGATTCGCAAGCAGCAGAACCTCGACACTGAAAGCACCACCTCCTCCTTGATTATTGGCGGCATTGTCGCGGCATTGATCTTGGGCGGTGGATGCGGGGTGCTGATCGGTGACAGTATCGCCAAGCCCATTGAGGCCATGACCGCCGTCATGGGTCGCTTGGCAAGCGGCGACAAGTCTGCAGAAATTCCCGGTGTGGACCGGGCCGATGAAGTGGGAAAAATGGCCGCAGCGGTCGTTGTGTTCAAAGACAGCATGCTAAAAACCGAACAGATGGCCCATAAGGAGGCCGAGGAAGCCAGGGTGCACGCAGTCAGGGCCAAGCAAATCGAGACCCTTACCCAGGACTTCGACGTCAGTGTCTCCCAGCTTCTAAAAGCAGTAAGCCAGTCGGCCAATGGGATGCAACACACCGCAACCAGCATGTCGAAGATTGCAGACGATACGAAGCACAGAGCGACGAGCGTGGCCACGGCTGCGGAACAAGCCTCCGCCAACGTGGAAACGGTCGCTGCGGCAACGGAGGAATTGGCCTCCTCCATACAGGAAATCTCCCGTCAGGTTGCCCAGTCCTCGACGGTGTCCCACCGTGCAGTGGACGAAGCGGATCAGACCGACAGGCAGGTCCAGGGGTTGGCGGAATCCGCCACCCGGATTGGCGAAGTAATCAACCTGATTTCCGATATCGCCGATCAAACCAATCTGTTGGCCCTGAACGCCACCATCGAAGCCGCCCGGGCCGGAGATGCAGGGAAGGGCTTCGCCGTCGTGGCCAGCGAAGTCAAAAGTCTTGCCAATCAAACCGGCAAGGCAACCGAAGACATCAGCAATCAGATCACCGCCATCCAGGCCGAAACCGAAAAAGCCGTTGCGGCCATAAAATCCATCGGCTCAACGATCAACGAAAGCAACACAATCGCCTCGGCCATCGCATCTGCGGTGGAGGAGCAGCAAGCCGCGACCCAGGAAATCGCCCGTAACGTCGAGCAAGCCTCCTCCGGAACCCGGGCGGTGACATCCAACATTTTAGAGGTCACCCGAGCCGCCGGGGAATCCGATGGTGCCGCAGAGGATGTCAATGCCGCAGCCATGGAAGTGAACGAGAAAGCAGGGGATCTCAGGTCGCGGATCGAGGCCTTCCTGAAGGAAGTGCGCTCTGCGTGAATTCAGTGGAGACTGTTCTTGCCGCCCCATCGCCCGTAAAGGAAGGACATCAGAACGACATCCCGTCGGCGACCAGACCTCCGCCGGAATGTCGTTCCCGTGATGTCCGCGCCATAAGCAGCCGAACACCTCGGGCTCCCCCTACCGCTCAGCTGAGCTGGCAGCGCATCAGTACAGATACCTCATCGATTTCCACCGCGAGACGCCCTATCTGTCCATCGGCATACTCAATGAAGAAGCAATCCGCGCCAAGAAAGTCGCGGGCGCCGTGCGGGCGTTGCATGGCGAACGGACTGTTTATGAGGCACAGTTTCAGCCCCCTATCCTGAAGCAGGATACGCACCCTCGTAAGCAATGAAAAAGTTAAGCGCGAGACTCGGTTGCCTGTTCTCCAACGCCCCCTCGCCCCAATAACCATAAGGAAGCAGGGTTTCAGGTGCCATCGTACAATCCGAAGACCCCGACTGAGAATAAACATTCAGGACTTCAGTCGAAATGTACCGGCTCAACCTATTGTTCTCCGGCTCCGCCACCGTATTTGGACCAGACGCCATCACCCCATGAGCACTATGGTTGTGGGGAGGAAGGTGATCCTTGCTCACTGTAACCGACGGCGTCCCAGACATTTGACCCAGCGGATCATTTGGTCCAGCTCCGAGAACCGAAACGTTCCCCGTCAAGTTGGGCAAACCAAATGTGATCCGACCGTCACCCCCATAGGTAGTCCCAATAACAGAAAACAACTCAACGTGGGCAGCAATGGAAATTAGGCCTCCGTTGCACGGAAACCAACCTCTAGGCGCCAGTCGTGGATAAGGTAAAAGACGAACCTCTCCTATATACGGCATAGACATGATGGCCTCCCTTTTCTAGAGCATATTGCGTGAAATGTGATTCACGCAATATGCTCTAAACCTTTGACATTGAAGCAAATCGTCACGCCTATGGCGTGCATTCTGCCCGTCGCAATCTGTTCCAGATTGCTCGGGATTTGCTCTCATTTTAAGTCGGAAACGCTCCGAACAATGAAATGATGAAATTCATTGTTGTGGTGGGCATGCGATTGGGCAATGGCTTGCCATCACCAGCGTACTCAATGCTCATATCCCTTAAAGCCTGCTGCGGAAGACCCGGCATAGGTTCCGTCGCGTAAAAACGCCCCGCCCGTTCACCCTGATCAGAAGGTATGGCCGCAAAGACAGCGCCTTTAGGGCTCTTTTCAGTCGCATCGGAACTTGATGCAACCATAGCGTGGCTATGCGCCGGTAGATTGGCTGCGGTCAGCGTAACCTCATCTACTCCAATTTTTTGCCCTAAAGTCCGTGGCGTCAATCCTTCTCCAGTTCCCTTATGCATGGGAAGCCTCCCTCGCAAATCAGGCAGAGCAAAATTGGCCGTGCCGTCGCCACCATAGGTGGTGCCAAGAATGGCAAAAAGCGCCTCATGCCCAGCGATCGTCTTTAACTGCCCGCGGCAAAAATCCCAGCCACGAGGAAGACGTTCCCCCGCAAATATGCGAATTTCTCCAAGGTAAGTCTCAACCATTCCTAAATCTCCAAATATCACCCAAAGCTACTATTCATGACCTACCAAAAAAACGGAATCGCTCCCTCAATCGCGATACAAAAATTCAAGACCAGAGAGGGTTGAATATTCGTGAACATTTCCCCATAACCAGTCTCACCAATCGTACTCTCATGCAATTGGACTTGCGCATGCGCATTTGCCTTGCCGTAGAGAACGACAGGATCATTATCGGGAAGAGCCCCAATCAGCCCCCCTTGTGGCGTGGGACTATCGCCGACGGACGTGGTCGCGCGAACAAGGTGATTATGCTTTGGAGTGGTTTGTTCACTCAACACCACCATTTCTTGTCCCACCATCTGACCGCTCTGCTGCCAGTCACTACTACCAATCGGCACCCGCCCTCTCAGATCCGGTAACGCGAAAGTACTCCCCTCAGTGCCGCCGAATCTATTGCCGAGCAAGGCATACAGCCACTGATTTTCATCAACCGACAGCAGTTGCCCATCACAGGCTGCCCAGCCCTTCGGAATGAAATGGCTTGGAAAAATACTGATCTGACCAAGAAATGGTTCCATTTCGCATCCAATTCTACTAATTGACACTTTTCACATGTTAAGCGCACATTTTATTCACAGTTTCACTTGAGATTAGATTAATCAATGGTTTTATGGAAAAAATCGTACCCGGGAACACGGCACACAACAGTGGATGTTTTCCCGTCACGGGGCTTGGTCCCGCCCTCCCCCCCACTGGGTCCGTAAGACCAAGCGGCGCGGGTTGAAACCCACGCCGCTTTTCTTGCGTTCAAACGCCACGCGGGCTTTACCGCGCCATAAGGTGCGGTGAGTCAAACTCACCGCACCTTGCTATAAGAGTGACATGTGATTCACGCGAGATACTCTAGAGCGGAATGAGGAAAAGTGTGTGCGGTTTTCCGTCTCATTCCGCTCTAAATATATGATTTAGATCACGTTTATGAAATCAGGTCGGACAGACCTGATTTCATCGTGATCTAAGCCTCTGACACTGAAGCCAATCGTCACGCCTACGACGTGCATTCTGCCCGTCGCAATCCGTTCCAGATTGTTCGGAATTTGCGTCTAAAACTCATAGAATGAGAGGAAAACGGAATCAGCTTGATTCAAGCTGATTCCGTTTGGATAGGATACCGACCTCGGCACCCACCGTCCTTGAGAGGTTTGCGGAATCCGTCGCTGTCAAAGGCTTTATCCGCAGGGAGGACCCCAACACGGACCGCCACGAGACAGCGTCGAGAAAAAGACGATTATCTCGCCCGCACCCCCACAGGTCCGATACGTCCGGGGACTATGCGGCGCCTTTGGGCATCCCTCAAAACAAACACCTCCGAACACATTCATCTTTCCACGGTTCCATTGCACTACTCAAACGCAGGAAAGACCCCATCGTAAGCAATATAATATCCCAACGCTAGATACGGTTGTCTGTTTTCATGCTTCTGCCCACCTCCAGCGGAGCTCAGAGCTGATTTCGACATCGTGGTGTTTGCATCTCCTTGCGTATAAGCATAGTCGAATGAGCCAGAAATATAGCGAGTAAAGAAATTATCCTTTGCCTCTGCCACCATGTTTGGCCCGGTCGCCAACCCTGCAGTCATCTCATGAGTGTGCTTTGGTAAGTCCGATTCAGACAAGGCTATCTGATTCACTCCCGACGTTCTGCCCAAATGGTCCATAGTCGAGTCTGTACTTATGCCCGTAACTGCCAAACACTGATTCGAACCCTGATCAGAGTAGCTCAACAGCGGAAGCCCAAAAGTTACACTTCCGTTACCGCCATAGATAGTATTGATTACGGCGAATAACATTTGATACTGATTAATCGGCAACAACCTACCATCGCAAGGTAGCCAGGGACGAGGAGCCCATACTATTGGGAAAAGACGGATTTCTCCAATTAACGGATCTGACATAACAACCTCTTCTTTCTAACTGCGGCGCGGATATTCTCCGTCCAAGGCAATAATATAGTTCAGAGCCATGCTAGGCATACGGTTGAAGTGCTGCTGACTTTCCCCGCTCTCCGCGAGGATATCCTCCTTCATGGGGTAACTCTGCAGAAGTTCCTTTCCATAAAACCTCCCCCCCGTAGGAAGGGTAGCGAACACGGCCTCTTCCGGACTGTCCAGCGTCGCCCCTAAAGAGCTGGCCGTCACCACATGCTTGTGTGCAGGCATTTGTTCTTCGGCCAGCGTAACAAAATCACTTCCAAAGGATTGCCCTAACGTACGCGGCGTCAGCCCCAGTCCGTTTCCCATGTGCATGGGAACTCGTCCGCGTAAATCGGGCAGGGCGAATTCACTGATACCGTTACCCCCATAGGTTGTTCCAATAACAGAATAAAGCTTCTCATTGCCAGCAATAGGCAACAACTGCCCCTCGCAATAAGCCCAGTTTCTAATCAAGCGGGGTCCCGCAAATATGCGAATTTCGCCAACAAAACATTCAGCCATCATTATACCTCCAATGATTTGCCTAAACCCTGGTCTTCACGATAAATCAGGGGCGCTGCGGGTACATCCCTTTGGTCGCGATGCAAAAATTCAGAACCAGAGAAGGCTGGATATTCGTATGCGGCAAACCACCACCGGTGGCTTGGACTACCATTTCATTCATAGAGACATGATTTGCGGGAGGTGTCGGCTGTCTGTATAGAACGTTCCCTGCGTGTGAGAGAGCTGCGAAGTACGCATCGCCACCCGTAACAGCCGTTCCAGGGTCGCTCGTTACCCGAATTTCATGAGTATGAGGCGGCATTTGATAGTCGCTTAAAGTCACGATTTCCTCCCCCCCCTTCTCCGCCATATTGCCACCCCCCTGAGGGTCGTAAACAGCGCAAATCGGCACCCGACCGCGCAGATCCGGCAAAGCGAAACTAGTTACCCCATCACCACCAAAATACGTTCCGATCAGGGAGTAGAGCGCTGCATTGTCAGTTATCGGTAACATAGTGCCATCACAGAGCGCCCACCCTGGTGGCGCGTAAGCCCATGGAAAAATGCTAATCTGCCCAAGAAAAGGTTCCATTTTTCACCCAATTCTACCCATTCGTGTTTCACGCTAATTTTAAGCGATTTACCTGATAATGGTGCCATATACGTGCTGAGATATCAATGGCCATTCAGTAAAATTGCGGTCCTTTGATACCGCACCTGCTCACTAGAGAGCATGGCCAGAAAGACCTTTCTCTCCACAAAACGGGTCGCACCACAAAACCAGAAATAATAAGTCCGACGAAATAATAAAAATATTATTCTTTTTTGAACAAATCAGCGAACACACCCTCTTCCACAACAAAAATCACATGGCTTATACTACACATCCAGCACAGGAAGACTGGTTTTGTCCTTCACATTTTCCATAACCACGTAAGTGTGGGTCTGCTGAACACCGGGAAGTTGGGATATTTTCTCCCCCAACACATGGCGGTATTCAGTTATATCAGCCGTCCGTACTTTCAGCAGATAGTCGAAGCCACCCGCAATCATATGGCAAGACTGAACCTCCGGTAGACGGCGCACCGCCATATTGAAGCGCTCCAAGGCGTCTTCCGTCGTACTGGTCATGGACACCTGGACAAAGGCCACATGATCGGCGCCCAACACCTGCGGATTCAAACGCGCCTGATAGCCCTCAATCACCCCTTCCCGCTCCAGGCGACGAACCCTTTCGGCACAAGGGGTCTTGGTCAGGTTCACCCGGCGCGCCAGCTCAACGATGGACAACCGGCCATTTGCCTGCAGTTCCGCCAGAATCCGACGGTCGATCCGATCCATTTCCATCGCACCAGTCCTTTTTCCGAAACCTAGCCATATCAGCAGGAATATTACCTGTTTAGAGCGAGAAATTGGAGCCAATTCCTACGAATTCTGGGCGAGACTACGGGTTGATCGTCCATACCCGACGAAAACACTCAAGGATCAGTGCCCCATGATCGTCCATCCCCCTGCGTCCTCCCTTGCGGCCCATCGCGAAACCATCCGCACCATCCCCTTTGCCGACGAGGCGCAGGTCGCCCTGGACCGCATCGAAGCGGCAGACGTCGACGCGAAGACCCGGGCGGCCATATCCGCCCGCGCCGTCTCGTTGGTTGAGCGCATGCGCGCCGCCGGAGCGGTCAATATGATGGAGTCCATGCTCGCCGAATACGGCCTGTCCACCGAGGAAGGCGTCTCGTTGATGTGCCTGGCGGAGGCCTATCTACGGGTGCCCGATGCGCTGACCATCGATGCCCTGATCAAGGACAAAATCGGCGGGCGCGACTGGGCCGAACACGCTGGGGAAAGCGGATCCATGCTGGTCAACGCGTCGACCTGGGGGCTCATGCTGACCGGCGAGCTCTACGACGAAAGCTGGGCGGAGGACTCCCTGCTCGGATCGGTTCGGCGCATGGTCCGCCGGGTGGGCGAGCCGGTGGTGCGTGCCTCCGTCGCCCAATGCATGAAGATCATGGGCGCGCAATTTGTCCTGGGCCGCACCATCGAAGAAGCCCTGAAGCGGGGCGAGGACATGATGGCGAAGGGCTACAGCTATTCCTTCGACATGTTGGGCGAGGGCGCCAAGACCTCGGAAGACGGGACCCGCCATTTCCGCTCCTACGCCCAGGCCATCGCCGCCATCGGTGCCCGGGCCAAGCACCTCGACCCCCATGCCAACCCCGGCATTTCCGTGAAGCTCTCGGCCCTGCATCCGCGTTACGAGACTGTGAACGCCAAACGTGTCCTGGCGGAGCTCGTGCCCCGCCTGTCGGCCCTGGCGGAAATGGCAGCAGCCCAGAACATCGGTCTGACCGTGGACGCCGAAGAAGCCGACCGCCTGGACCTCTCCCTGTCGGTCATGGAAGCCGTCTTGCGGAACCCGAATCTGGCCAATTGGGACGGCTTCGGGATCGTTGTCCAGGCCTACGCCAAGACCGCCTTGCCGGTCATAGACTGGATCGTCGCCCTGGCCGAAGACCTGGATCGTCGAATTGCCGTGCGGTTGGTCAAAGGCGCCTATTGGGATGCGGAAATCAAGAACGCCCAGATCCTGGGTCAACCCACCTATCCCGTCTTCACCCGCAAGGTTCTCACCGACGTTTCTTACATGGCCTGTGCCCGCCGTCTGCTGGATGGGGGAGACCGGGTCTACCCCATGTTTGCCAGCCATAACGCCCAGACCACGGCGGCCATCCTGGAGGTGGCGGCCCCCGAGGCCCGCTTCGAGTTCCAACGTCTGCATGGCATGGGCGATGGCCTGCATGAACTGTTGCGCAAGGACGCGGGCAAACCCTGCCGCATCTATGCCCCCGTGGGCGTGCACAAGGATCTGCTGGCCTATCTGGTGCGCCGCTTGCTGGAAAACGGAGCCAACAGCAGCTTCGTCAACCGGGTGATGGACGAAACCGTCCCCCCCGCCGACCTGGGCCGGGACCCTGTGGAGCTGGCCCGTGCCCTGCCCTGCCTGCCCCACCCGGGCATCCCCCTGCCCCCGGCCCTGTTTGGCGCAGAGCGGGGCAATTCCAAGGGCTGGAACCTGAACACTCCGGCCATGGCCGAGGCGCTGGACAGGGCCATGACCCCCTATCGGGAGGCCACCTGGACCGCGGGTCCCCTGATTGGCGCCGCCCCTGCCGCTGCGGGTGGGGAGGCCCTGACCAATCCCGCCGATCGCCGGGAGGTCGTCGGCCATGTGACCTGGGCGACCGCCGGAGACGCGGATAAGGCCCTTTCCCAAGCAGTGGACGCTTTTCCGGCCTGGCGCGACACCCCCGTCGCCGACCGGACCGCAATCCTGGATCGGATCGCCGACCTATACGAAGCCAAGACCGCCGAACTCTGTGCCATTCTGACCCGGGAGGCGGGCAAGACACGCCTGGACGGTGTTTTGGAAGTGCGCGAGGCCGTCGATTTCCTGCGCTACTACGCGGCGCAGGCCCGGAAGACTCTGGCCGATGGCGGCCGCCTGGGCCGAGGTCCCTTCGTCTGCATCAGCCCCTGGAACTTCCCGTTGGCCATCTTTACCGGACAGATCGCTGCGGCCCTGGCCGCCGGCAACACCGTGGTCGCCAAGCCCGCCGAACAGACCCCGCTGATCGCCCACGCCGCCGTTCTGTTGATGCGCGAGGCCGGATTACCCGATGCGGTTCTCTCCCTGCTGCCCGGTGACGGCGCCACCGTCGGCGCCGCCCTGACCGGCGATCCCCGAAGCGCGGGCGTCTGCTTCACCGGATCGACGGAGACGGCCATTCTCATCGACCGGGCCCAGGCCAAAGCCGGAAACGGCGCGGCCCCGCTGGTTGCCGAAACCGGTGGCCTGAATGCCATGATCGTCGATTCCACAGCCCTGCCCGAACATGCCGTGCGCGATATCGTCAACGGTGCCTTCCAAAGCGCCGGTCAACGCTGTTCCGCCCTGCGCGCCCTGTTCATCCAGGACGACATTGCCGACTCCCTGCTGCATATGCTGGAGGGAGCGGTGAAGGAGCTGAAGGTGGGCGATCCCTGGGATCCGGCCGTGGATGTCGGTCCGGTCATCGATGCCGAAGCCCGAACCACCATCGGCGACCACTGCACGGCCCTGACCAAGGCGGGCAAGCTGCGCTTCGCCCATCCCATGAAGGGCGTGCCTTTCTCCGGAGATTTCGTCGCCCCCACCGCCTTCGACCTGTCCGATTTCGCCGAACTGAAGCATGAGATCTTCGGCCCGGTCCTGCATATCATCCGCTTCAAGAACCGGGACCTGGACAAGGTCGTCGATACCATCAATGCCGCCGGATACGGCCTGACGCTGGGTGTGCACAGCCGGGTGGACGCCCATGTGGAACGCATCTGCCGCCGCGCCAAGGTGGGCAACATCTACGTCAACCGGAACCAGATCGGCGCCGTCGTGGGCGTGCAACCCTTCGGCGGCGAGGGGCTGTCCGGCACCGGCCCCAAGGCGGGTGGCCCGGCCTATCTCTCGCGCTTCACCACCACCAAGGCCCCCCTGGCCCCCCCTGCCGTTGACGTCGCGCCCATCCATGTGACAGCCCGGACAGAAAGCCCCATCCCTGCGGCGCAAGCGGCCCTCGCCCTGGCAGAGGGATGGTCGGCCCACCCGGACCGGTTGTCGATCCTGCGGGCTGCTCTGACCCAGCTGCCCACCGGCCTGCAGGATACCGCAGGCTGGGCCGTCGACCGGGCGGAGGCGGCGGGACTGACCGCGCCCACGGAGGACCTGCCCGGCCCCACGGGAGAGAGCAACCGCCTGTCCCGCCATGGCCGGGGTGTCACGCTTTGCCTGGGCAGTGGCGCCAATGGCTTGCCCGCCTCCCTCGCCCAGGCGATTGCCGCCTTGGCTGCGGGCAATCCGGTGCTCCTGATGGGCAAGGGTGCAGTCCATGCCGCCCCCCTTGATGCGGCCCTTGTCTCTGCCGGGGCGCCAAAGGGCTTGGTTCAGGCCATCGATGCGCCGGACCGGGAGACCCTGGCCGCCACCCTGCCACACCTGGGTCTGGTGGTGGTGGAGGACTACAAGTCTTCGGTCGCCCTGCGCCAAGCGCTCGCCGCCCGCAGCGGCGCACGGATTCCCCTGATCGCCCTGTCCGATGGCTGGGAACGCTTCCAAGTGGAACGCGTCGTGTCCATCGACACCACCGCTTCCGGAGGCAACGCCTCGCTCCTCACCCTCGCTGAGGGATGAGGAGAGTTTTTGGACCTCACGCCAGTCCGCTTGCGCGGACGGCTCCGGTGGGGCGCGCTGACCGCGCGGCACCCCGTCGGGTGCTTGGAACAGGTCATGACGCGCTGAGGGATGAGGAGAGTTTTTGGACCTCACGCCAGTCCGCTTGCGCGGACGGCTCCGGTGGGGCGCGCTGACCGCGCGGCACCCCGTCGGGTGCTTGGAACAGGTCATGACTCGTTGAGGGATGAGGAGAGTTTTTGGACCTCACGCCAGTCCTCTTGCGCGGACGGCTCCGGTGGGGGGTGACAGCCCCCACCGGTTCGCGGTATCCCTCGACATCCTATCCGGTGATCTGTTCCCGGCCACCGACCGCTGTTGTCAGGGACCCCCCCATGTCCGACTTCATCCGCGATCTCGCCATACCCGACGTGAAGGTCATACGTCCCGTCAAACATGGAGATCACCGGGGCTATTTCTCGGAAGTCTACAATAGGGAAGCCCTGGCGAAGGTCGGCTTCTCCCTGGATTTCGTCCAGGATAACCAGTCCTTCTCCCAGGCCCCCTGGACCCTTCGGGGACTGCATTTCCAAATCGGTCCCTTCGCCCAAGCGAAACTGATCCGGGTTCTCCAAGGATCGGTCTATGACGTAGCCGTGGACCTGCGCGAAGGATCACCGACCAAAGGTCGATGGGTCTCGGTCATGCTGTCTGCGACCACGGGGAATCAGATTCTCATCCCCTCCGGCTTCGCCCATGGCATCCTGACCCTGGAGCCCGATACGGAGGTTCTTTACAAGGTCACGACTCATTATTCCCCGCCCCATGATAAAGGATTGGCCTGGGACGACCCGGATCTCGCCATTGACTGGCCGCTGGAAGGCAATGCCCCCATCCTGTCGGACAGGGACACCAAAAACCCCCGATACGCCGATATGGCCCCCACATTCGGTCCCGATGGTGCGGGGTTGACCCCATGATCACACCGCGCAAGGTCCTGGTCACCGGCGGGGCCGGCTTTATCGGCTCCGCCGTGGTCCGTCATCTGGTGAGCGACCTGGGCGTCTCCGTCATCACCCTGGACGCCTTGACCTACGCCGGAAACCTTGCCTCTCTGGCCCCGGTCCTGGGCAATCCCATGCACCGCTTCGTCCAGGGCGACATCCGCGACGGTGCTTTGCTGGCCGACCTGTTCGCCAAAGAACGCCCCGACGCGGTTCTGCATCTCGCGGCGGAAAGCCATGTGGACCGTTCCATCGATGGTCCAGCGACCTTCATCGACACCAATATCACCGGCACCTACACACTACTGGAGGCGGCACGAGCCCATTGGTCGACCCGACCCGCAGGGGCCCGCTCGGCTTTCCGCTTCCACCACGTTTCCACCGACGAGGTCTATGGCTCCCTTGGCGCCGAGGGCCTGTTCACGGAGACCACCCCTTACCAGCCCAATTCCCCCTATTCCGCCTCCAAGGCCGCATCCGACCATCTTGTTCGGGCCTGGCATCACACCTATGGTTTGCCGGTGGTGACCACCAATTGCTCCAACAATTACGGTCCCCGCCACTTTCCGGAAAAACTGATCCCCCTCATGATCCTGAACGGGTTGGAAGGCAAGCCCCTGCCCGTCTATGGTGATGGTCTGAACGTGCGGGATTGGCTGTATGTGGAGGACCACGCGCGGGCCCTTTGGGCCGTGCTGACCCGGGGCCGGGTCGGGGAGACCTATACGATCGGTGGCAATGCGGAGCGGACCAATCTGGAGGTGGTCAACACCATCTGCACCCTGCTCGACGAAATGGCCCCCGCAGCAACAGCCCATTCGGCCCTGATCACCTTCGTCACCGACCGCCCTGGTCACGATGCCCGCTACGCCATGGACACGACCAAGATCACAGCGGAACTGGGCTGGAGACCGGAGAATACCTTCGAAAGCGGTCTGCGGAAAACCGTCCGCTGGTACCTGGACAACCGCCCCTGGTGGGAGGACATCCGATCCGGAACATACCAGGGGCAACGGCTGGGCCTGACCGAAGCCCCCCCCGAACCATGAGCGGCCTTCTGCTGACCGGCGCCAATGGGCAGGTAGGATGGGAGGTGGCCCGCAAAGCCAAGGCCCGAGGCCTGACTCTCCATGCCCTGGACCGGGCCGCACTTGACATCACCGACCGAAACGCCGTCGCCCGAATGATCCTCCGCCTCGCCCCCGAAGTCGTTGTCAATGCGGCGGCCCATACTGCCGTGGACAAGGCCGAGTCCGAAGAGGACCTCGCAGGCGCCATCAACCGGGAGGGTCCAGCCCACCTGGCCGAGGCATGCGCCGATGTCGACATCCCCCTGATCCACCTGTCCACAGACTATGTCTTCGATGGCACCAAAAACGGCCCCTACCTGGAGGATGACCCCGTTGCCCCCCTGGGCGCCTATGGCCGGACCAAGCTGGCAGGGGAGGAGGCCATCCGCGCCACCACCGACCGCCATGCGATCCTGCGCACCGCCTGGGTCCACGGACTCCACGGCAGAAACTTCGTCAATACCATGCTGCGGTTAGGCCGAGAGCAGGACGTGCTCCGCGTCGTGGAAGACCAGGTGGGCTGCCCCACCTTCGCCGGCGATCTGGCCCAGGCAATCCTTGACCTCGCCCCTCGGCTGGTGGCGAAAACCGCTGGACCCGAGGGTTTTGGGACCTTCCATTGCGCAGGCCAGGGGGCCACCAGTTGGCATGGTTTCGCACGAACCCTCTTCCAGCTCGCCCGCCCCTGGTATGGCCAGGGGCCAAAGATCAAGGCGATCCCCACCAGCGCTTATCCCACCCCCGCCAAACGGCCGGCCAATTCCATTCTGGACGGGGCCAAACTCGCACGGATCCATGGCATCCGCCTCCGTCCCTGGACCGAGGCCCTGGAGGCCATGCTGGCCGAACGCGCCAAACAGACCGGAGAAGGCTCCCCACCATGAAAGGCATCATCCTCGCCGGAGGGACGGGCACACGCCTGCATCCGATCACCCGGGCCGTTTCCAAACAGCTTCTGCCCGTCTACGACAAACCCATGATCTATTACCCGATCAGCACCCTGATGCTGGCGGGAATCCGCGAGATTCTGATCATCACCACCCCCCACGATGCCTCCGACTTCCGCCGCCTGCTGGGCGATGGCTCCCAATGGGGGGTGGAGCTGTCCTATGCAGAACAACCCCATCCCGAGGGTCTCGCCCAGGCCTTCCTGATCGGCGCGACCTTCATCGGTTCAGACGCCTGCGCCCTGGTCTTGGGGGACAATATTTTCTTCGGGACGGGACTAACCGACCGACTGCGCGCCGCAGCCGGACGAAGGGACGGCGCAACCATCTTCGGCTACAATGTGCGCGATCCCGAACGCTATGGCGTCGTCGCCTTCGATGGGGAAGGCAAAGCCACATCCATCGAGGAAAAACCCCAAGCGCCCAAATCCAGTTGGGCGGTCACCGGTTTGTACTTTTACGACAACCGGGTGGTGGACATCGCCCGCTCCATCACCCCCAGCCCCCGGGGGGAGTTGGAGATTACCGACATCAACGCCCGCTACCTGACGGAAGGTGCGTTAACCGTGGAGCGCCTGGGCCGCGGCTTCGCCTGGTTCGACGCGGGCACCCACGACAGCTTGGTGGAAGCCTCCAGCTTCGTGAGGACCGTCGAGACCCTGCAAAACACCCGCATCGCGGTCCCCGAGGAAATCGCCTTCATGAATGGCTGGATTTCCATGGCCTCCCTGGCTGAACAGGGCGCGGCAATGGGCAAAAACAGCTACGGACAATATCTGCTTCGTCTGGTCGAGGACCAGAGTCGTTCCTGACGCAAGCAGGCTATGGGAAGAGGTGACGCCGCAATCCATTTCCGTTACCTTCCCTTTCCAATGGATTCAACCTGGACCCCGATCGTATAATCATGGACCCTATAGACCGACGGCGCCCCTTGCGTGTTCGTCCCATGCTCGGCACCCGTGTCGATGTTCTGACCCGGTTGGATGGCGCAATTCGCTTGGCCCAGCCCCGTTTGACCGCACCGAACGTCTCCCTTCGATACGTTCCCGACCGACGAATACTGGACCCGGAGAGCGTCGCGGCCTATTTCTCACATATCGCCAGAGCCCTTTGGCCCGGGCCCGAGGAATTGGCCCTGGCCATTCTGGACGATATAAACAATGAAGCCGTCCCCCGGTGGATCCAAGTGCGGGTCACCGCCCAATCCCCGGGGGGATTCGATCATCGAGTGGTTGTGGAAGACCACCAACCCCAATGGCGCCCCGACTGGAGTGGCGCGCCCGTGGGCGATACCGGAGCCCCTTAGAACCACCATGGCCGCCTCACCTACGGATCCGAAAGGGTACTATCGCATTCTGGGCTTGTCCCCGGACGCGACCGAGGCCGCCATTAAAAAGGCCTATCGCCACAAGGCGATGATCCTCCATCCGGACCTCAACAAAAGCCCCAATGCCGTGGCCGAGTTCCAGCGGCTGAACGATGCTCACCAGACCTTGGCCGATCCCAAAACACGGCGGGCCTACGACACCCTCGCTGCCACACCACCACCCAGGGATCCCCCACCCCAACGCCCCCGTCCAGGAGCCCAAGCCTACGCACATGCGCAAGCTCAGGCCAACCGGGCACAGGCCAACCGAACCCAAGCAAACCGAACCCAAACAAACCGGACCCAAACAAACAAGGCCCAAACAAACCGGACCCAAACAAACCGGACTCAAACCGGGCACGCACATGCGACGCCGCCGCCGGGCCAGAAAGCCGCCCTCGGCCCCCAGCCCTGCGCTGCCTGTGGTCAGGTCACCGCCCAGCCGCGCTTCGTGATCCTCGAAAAAGTCACCGGACTGGGCCTGCGGGTAAAGCGGGAGCCGATCACAGGTGTATTCTGCCGCCGCTGCGCAGAGCGCTATGCATTTCTGGCAAGCCTTCACTGCTGGCTGAAGGGCTGGTGGGCCATTCCCTCTGGCCCCTTCCAGACAATCGCCGCCCTTTGGGTCAACCTGCGCGGCGGCCTCAAGCCGCCCCGGGAAAACAGTCAATTGCTGCTCCGTCAAGCCCGGGCCTTCCTGGCCAGAGGCGACCGCGCCCTGGCCCAGGGGCTCGCCAACCAGGCGCTTGCCCTGGCCCCGGACCCAGGCCAGGACCGCCTGAACGCGGAACGCATGCTCAACGCCATGGGGGCCGAACCGGAGCGACGGTTGCGCAATGTATGGAGCGGCCCTGGATCCGGCTTTTGGCTGCAACTGACACCACCGGTCGGGATCGCCCTGATGATCGGCCTGATCACCCTGCCCTGGTACCGACCCAGCCTGATCTCAACACAACCCGTACCCACCGCAGCCCAGACACCATCGCCGCCCGTCCCGGTCGGAACGTCGAGACCCCTTAATCGGGCCAGCACACCCGTGGCACCGGTGACCCTACCCCAGGGACGGATCCATTCCGTGGCCGCCCCCACCGTGGCCCTGCGCACCGGACCGGGCACCCAATACGAGGCGGCGGCCCTCGCCAAGCGTGGGACTTTCCTTGTGGTTCTGGAGGTGGACGCCGATGGCATTTGGGCCCGGGCCATGACGGCCCAAGGGCTGGTGGGCTTCGTCCCGCTGGAGCTTCTGCGCCCCATCGCCGCCGAAGAGACACCGCCCGGACCCGCAGACGGATCTGCCCCGGAAGCGGGCCCAGGAGCAGGAAAGCGCAAAATACCCTCTCCCCTGTCCAAGCCACCTATGCCGCTCTCACCTTAGGCTGCGGCACATCTCCCGCCCGTTGGCTCCAGACCACTCCGGCGACCACCAGGAACATCCCCACCCCCTGGATCGGCCCGGGCCGCTGATCCAGCAGCCCCCATCCCAGCAGAACCGCAGACAGAGGGCTCAGGAAGGCCAGGGCAGAGGCCCGGGCGGGTCCCAACAGAGCCAATCCCCGGAACCAAAGGACATAGGTCACCGCCGCCCCAATCAGCCCCAGATACCCCAGGGAAAGGGCCTGTCCCACCGTCGGTGCGGGCCAAGCGGGCTCCAGAAGCAAGGCCGCAGGGACTAGCAAGACTCCCCCTGCCACCATCTGCCAAGCGGTCAAAGTGAGTGGGGGTACGTTGGCACCCCATTTCCGAGTGAGCACCGTTCCCAAGGCCATGGAGACCGCCCCTCCCAGGGCCGCCACCACCCCCAGGCCATCCACCACCAATCCCGGAGCCAGGACCAGCAGCCCGACGCCCGCCATGCCCAGAACGGCCGCTCCCACGGCTCCGGGGCGAATGGCCGTACCGAGCAGCGGCCATGCCAACAAGACCACCAGCAGAGGCTGGGAGGCCCCCAGGGTCGCCGCCAATCCCCCCGGCAAGCGAAAGGCTGCCAAAAAGAGCAGACCCCAGAAAAAGGTAAAGTTGAAGGCCCCCAACACCAAGGCCCGTCCCCACCAAATCCCCGTTGGCAGGCGCCGGACCAACAGCAGCAGCAGCAGCCCTGCGGGCAAGGCGCGCAGGCAAGCAATGGTCAGGGGATAGCCCGCAGGAAGACCTTCCGTAGCGACGATATAGGAACTGCCCCAAATGGCCGGAGCCAAAGCGGTCAGCGCGAGATCCACGCTCCGAATCCTGGTCACGGCCGCCTCCCGCACGCCGGATGCGACAAGGTCGGGGCCAAAGGTCGCCCTTCTGGGGGCGAGTTTGGGTGAAATCGGGAAGCACTCTCAAGCATTGAACAGCTCCTTCATGGCGGTTTCCATCTCCCCCAGACCTAGCCCCCTTACCGAAAAGTGATAATACTGACTCTTTTCCCATCACTCGAAACTCAGGGGATCGAATATGGATAGCCTTCGGATCCTCCGCGCCTTCTGCCTCACCGTTGAGGAAGGCAGTTTTGCCGGTGCAGCCCGGCGCTTGGGGCTCACCCCGGCGGCAGTGGGCAAGATGATCGCCGGACTGGAGGCGGAGCACGGCGTGCGCCTGTTCCATCGCACCACCCGACGCATGAGCCCCACCCAGGCGGGCCAGGAACACCACCGCCGCGTTTCCCGGATACTGGAAGATCTGGAAGAGGCCAACCGCGCCCTGGACCCCCAACGCGACCGCCCGTCGGGGTCCCTGCTGGTCAGCGCACCCATGACCCTGGGACTCACCCACCTATCCCCAACCATCCCCGGATTCCTGTCCCGCTACCCAGAGATCACCCTGGACCTGCGCCTGGATGACCGCCGGGTGGATATCATCGGTGAAGGCTTCGACTTGGCCATCCGGGGCAAGGCGATTTTGGAAGACAGCGATCTGGTCGCCCGCCCCTTGATGACCCTGAATCATGTGGTCTGCGCCTCACCGACCTACCTCGCAGCCCAGGGAGAACCCAGGGAGCCAGAGGCCTTAGCCGGGCACGATTTGATCCGCTTCTCCCTGAGCGGGCATGCGAACAGTTGGACCTTCAAGAAAGGAGAGCGCCAAGTCAGCATCCCGACCCGGGGACGCTATGCGGTGACCAACAGCCTTGCCATCCGCGAGGCCCTTCTGGCCGGAGCGGGCATGAGCCTGATCCCCGAAACCTATGTGCGAGCGGACATCGCCGCAGGACGGTTGAAAGCGGTTTTAACGGATTGGTCAATGATCGAGATCACCGTTTACGCCATCTACCCTTCGCGACGATTGCTCTCGCCGAAGGTCAGGGTCTTCCTGGATTATCTTCTGGAAAGCTTGGATCGGGAGGCGGTTATTCCGGAGGCCTACGCCGCCGATGGAGGGTGAGGCCAATTTCGTCCAAGACCTTCTGTTCCTTTTGGTCCCGCTCCTCGCGCTCCTTCTTCTCCCGGTTTTCCTGGGAGATCTCCACCACCTTCAAGGCCCGATAGGCCTCGGCAAGGTTATCACGGGCGTCATTCAGGGCTGCCTCCAACCGCCGCCGGTGTTCGGCCAGGGACTCCTTGTCCGCCAAATGGCGGGCCACGTAGGCCCCCAAGGTGAAGCCCAGCTCCGGATGTTCCCTGGCGAAGGCTTCCTCCTTGCCCATGGCCGCGTCCAGATCCGCCTCCCGGGCGTTCAACTCACCTTCGGCCCGGTAGAGCTCGCCCAGCATGCGCTGGCATTCGTCCACCTCGAAACGGCGCAGTCGGATCAGGGCTTTCAGGTCCTTGGCCATGGGTCCTTACGGTCCTAACGCTGGCGTCGGGGGGGCACGGGGAAAGCCTTGGCCTGGTTGCCCTGCCCCGGAGCCTGGGCATTGCGATTGGCCTCGGACTGTTGGGCCCGTTCCCGCTCCTCTTCCGCAGCAGCCGCCGCCTGAAGGGCCGGCATGATCGCCTGGGTCAGCCAAGCATAGCCCGTATCCAGGTCCGTCCCCTCGTCCTTGCGCTGGGACAGAAAGGCCTCCAAGGGATCATGGACCTGGATGGCCATGTCCACCTGGGGGTCCGACCCCATCCGATAGGCGCCAAGGCGGATCAATTCTGCCATGTCCTCGTAGGACGACATCAATCGCCGGGCCTCACCCACCAACAGGTTCTGTTCAGGCGTGTTACAGCCGGGCATGGTGCGTGACACGCTGCGCAGGATGTTGATGGCCGGGTAGCGCCCCCGTTCGCCGATGGCGCGATCCAACACGATATGGCCGTCCAAAATGCCCCGCACGGCATCGGAAATGGGCTCGTTGTGGTCGTCCCCCTCCACCAACACAGTGAACAGACCTGTGATGGTGCCCGATCCCTCCCGCCCCGGTCCGGCCCGCTCCAACAGCTTGGGCAATTCGGCGAAAACCGTTGGCGTATAGCCCTTGGAGGCCGGGGGTTCGCCCGCAGACAGGCTGATCTCCCGCTGGGCCATGGCAAAGCGGGTCACACTGTCCATCAGGCAAAGGACGTCCAACCCCTGGTCCCGGAAGTATTCGGCCACCGCCAAGGTCATATGGGCTGCCTGTCGGCGCATCAAGGGGCTTTCGTCGCTGGTGGCGACCACGGTGACAGAACGGCGTAGCCCCTCCTCCCCCAAATCATCCTCGATGAATTCCCGGGCCTCGCGACCGCGCTCGCCGACCAGCCCCATGACAATGACATCGGCTGTGGTATGGCGGATGAACATGGACATCAGCGAGCTCTTACCGACGCCCGACCCGGCGAAGATCCCCATCCGTTGGCCCTTGCAACAGGTCAGGAAGGTATTGATCGCCCGCACACCCAAATCCAGCTTGCCCCCCACCCGTTGGCGGTCATGGGCGCTCAGGGGGGTGGCGCGAATGGGCACCCGGGCTTCCGCCGTTGGCAGGGGTCCCTTGCCATCGACCGGTTCGCCCATGGCGTTGATCACCCGGCCCAACCATCCCTTCGTCGGGTGAATGGCGGGGACACCCTCGGACAGCTCGGTCCGGCACCCCAACCCCACCCCGTCCAGGCCGGTGAACGGCATGAGCAGGGCGCGACCCGCGCGGAAGCCCACCACCTCGCAGGGGACCCGTCGGCTATCCCGGGCCACAACCCAGCAGCGGTCCCCCACGGACAGGCTGGTCTGAACACCGCCGATTTCCACCAACATGCCCTGGACACCGACCACCCGCCCATGGATGCGCCGCTCAGGCACCTTGGCGAGGTCGTTGATGATCGAGGAAAAGAGCTGGCTCATGGGCAGGCGGACCACTTCAAAAAAAAGGGATTTGCCGAGACGATACGCCCTCTCCTCTTAATGACAGCTAAAAATCCCCCGTCTATCCTTCCCTTGACCGGTGGCCCGCCAATCGGGCAAAACCCGGCCCTCAGGCTGAAAACTTTAGAATCCCTGTCCCATTATTAAGCCACAGAAGTTCCACCGAGAAACAAAGAAAGCATCGCAAATGTCCGATTTCGCACAAAAAATCAATTTTCCCACTTGTCACGACTCCGAGATCCTTTTACCTTAATGAAGGTTAACGCAGCCGATCAAAATCCGTTAAATCGAGTTCAAATTTAACGGGGTGCGTTTGATCGAGAGTCAAAAAAGCCGCGCGATCTGAGGCCCCCTAAAAAGAGGGTCCCCTTTTCCGCGAAACGCTTCAGGCCAACCGACCGATTCCAAATGGCGGCGAGCGGCCCACCATCCCAAGGGAGCAGTACCATGCGCGTTTTGGTGATTGAGGATGATGCAGCCACGGCCAAGAGCATCGAGGTGGTCCTGAAGAAGGAAGGTTGGGTGGTCGACACCACCGATTCCGGCGAGGACGGCCTGGAGATCGGCAAGCTTTATGAATACGACATCATCCTCGTCGACCTGATGCTGCCGGACATGGACGGGATGGAGGTCATCCGCCACCTGCGGGCCTCGCGCATCAACACACCGGTGCTGATCCTGTCTGGCCTGACAGAAAGCGAGCGCAAGGTAAAGGGTCTGGGCGCAGGCGCCGACGACTACCTGACCAAACCCTTCGACAAATCCGAACTGGTGGCCCGCATGCAGGCGATCGTCCGCCGCTCCATGGGCCATTCCCAATCCGTGGTTCACGTGGGCAAGCTGGCGGTTAATCTGGACGCCCGCACCGCCGATGTGGGGGGAGACCCGGTGCACCTGACCGGCAAGGAATACGGCATTCTGGAACTCCTGACCCTGCGCAAGGGCTCGACCCTGACCAAGGAGCAGTTCCTGAACCACCTTTACGGCGGCATGGACGAACCCGAGCTGAAGATCATCGACGTCTTCATCTGCAAACTCCGCAAAAAGCTGACCCAAGCCACCGGCGGAGTGAATTACATCGAAACCGTCTGGGGCCGGGGTTACGTGCTGCGCGACCCAGCCGAGCCCCCCGCGCAACAGGCGGCCAACGGCTGATCGTCTGCAGGACCAGCGCAATACCAGCCCCCCCTCTGGACCCACCGGTTTATCTGGCGGATCCCACATTCCAATCAAAAGCCTCAGCCACTGCATACGACAGTGTCTCGTCTTTTTTGGGCGATTGCCCAAACCCATTTGGGGGCAAATGCCCCTAATCCCCCATTTTTTTATGGCTTGGGGTCTGGGGCCTTTCGGCCCCGGCCTCGCCAAAGAGGGGGGGGGACGGGGCAAAGCCCCGTGGCTGGACAGCACCGACTGTCGTGTCCCGTGAGCCTCAGCCCCTGGTCGCGCCCTGAGCGGCGGCTAGGCGATCGTCATCCTCCCAAACTTTTTGAAAGGATGGCCGGGCGGTGATCCGCTCCACGAAGTCTGTAAAAACGGGCCGCTCCGGCACCAGGCCAAACATCATGGTCCAATGGAGCGCCACCCCCCATTGCAGGTCGGCGAGGCTCATCCGCTCGCCCAAAATGTACGGCCCCTGAGACAAGGCGCCTTCGAGCACGGACAGCATGCTGTCGTAATCCCCATAGGGCGCCCGGGAAGGCGGGCCGGGATCGGCCTTGTTCGCCTTATCCATCAGCGCCGGTTCGAAACAAGAGGCGTAATAAACCATCCAACGAAGATAGGACCCCCGGGCCGGATCGGTCACTCCCGGCGCCAATCCCTTTTCCGGATACAGGTCCCCCAGGTATAGGGCGATGGCAATCTGTTCGGTGACGATGATCTCCCCATGGCGGAGAGTCGGCACCTTGCCCAAGGGATTGACTGCCAGGAACTCGGGCGACCGGTTCTCTCCCTTCGACAGATCCAACACATGGAGGGCATAGGGGATCCCAAGTTCCTCCAACAGGATGCGGCTGCCCGACGCCCGGGTTTGGGGCGCGTAATACAGGGTCGGAGGCGTTTGGCTTGTCATGGCTCACGGTTTCCTTATGCAAGGGTCAGGGGGTCGGGATCGACGGTCCATTCTCCCTCGCCTAACCTGTCAAAACCTGTCAGGTTCACTCCCTGGGTTGCAAAAATAATCAGAGGGCGGGGATGCGTGCGAGCAGACTTCTAAACATCCTGACCACCCTCCAAGCCCGGGGCCGCGTCACCGCCCCGGAGCTCGCCCGGGAAATGGGCGTCACGCCCCGCACCATTTACCGTGACATGGATCATCTCTCCCAGGCCGGTGTCCCCGTCTACAGCGACCGTGGGCCGGAGGGCGGCTATCGGCTGCTGGACGGCTACCGGGTTCGCCTCAACGGTCTGTCCACCCAGGAGGCCGAAGCCCTGTTCCTGACCGGCTTACCCGAGCAGGCCGCAGACCTGGGGCTTGGCTCCGTGCTGGCCAGCGCCGAGCGAAAGCTCACCGTGGCCCTGCCCGAAGACCTGCGCCACAGCGCCGAGCGGATCCGCGAGCGCTTCCACCTGGACACCCTGAGTTGGTTTGGTGAGCGGGAGCACCCGGCCCACCTTGGCGCTCTGGCCGACGCCGTTTGGAAGCGAAAGCGGATTGAAATGCGCTACCGCTCCTGGCGGTCGGAAAAGAGCGTCACGGTAGACCCCCTGGGCCTCGTTCTCAAAGGGGGGGCCTGGTACATGGTCGCCAGGACCGGAGACGAGCCGCGCACCTATCGGATCTCCCGGGTACTGGACCTCTTGGTTACCGACAAGCCCTTTGATCCGCCCCGCGACTTTGTCCTCGCAACCTATTGGCAGGAGAACACCCGCCGCTTGGATGCGGAAATCTATCCTCTCTCCGTCCGGGTCCGCCTGTCGGAGCGTGGACTGGAGCTGGTCCGCCATCTCCACGCCCCCTTCGCCGTTGCGCGCATGACGGTGTCGGAAGAGACCGACGCCGACGGCTGGCGGGAGGCAACCTTGCCCGCCGCCGCGCCAAAAGAAGCCGTCTTCGACTTCCTCCGCCTCGGCGCCGAGGCGGAGGTACTGGAGCCGCCGGAGCTCCGCACGCTTCTGGCGGACACAGCAGCGTTGATGGCCCACCGCCATACCCCGTGTTGATCAGAGTGTCTTCGAGGAAGACGGGGCGCCGAACGCATCCACCGCAAAGGTAAGGAAACTCCGAAGACGGGGCGTCATCGTTCGATCCCGATAATACAGGAGAGACATGGGCCGGGACGGGAGACACCAATCCTCCAGAATCGGGACCAATAAGCCGGCTTGAATGTCGGCCTCCAACAAAAGGGCAGGCTGGAGGATCACCCCCAATCCGGCCAACCCCGCTTGGCGCACCGCTTGGCCGCTGTTGACCACGACAGGCATGGCTGGTGTCACCGTGACCACCTCTTCCTCGTCCCTCCCCCGGGACAACCGCCAAGGCGAGGCAGCCGAAGGCGTGAACCCCACGGCCTCATGTCCGGCAAGGTCTTTGGGGTGGCGCGGGATCCCCTTCCGAGCCAGATAGGCAGGCGCGGCGCAGATGATCATGCGATAGGGCGACAGCGGTCGGGCGATCACCGGGCCATCGGCGATCGTTCCGATCCGAAAGGCGACATCGACCCCCTCCTCGACCAGATCCACCCTCCGATCGGTCAAAAGAATATCCAACGTCACATCCGGCGCCCGGTCCCGATAGGTGCCGAGAGCCGGAACAAGCTTTTCCGCACCAAAGGAAACCGGCGCTGTCACCCGCAGAATCCCCCGGGAATGGGGCTCGCCGTCGCCCAACGGCTCGCGGCAGAGGGAGCCCGGGTCGCGCTCCTGGGTCGACGCGCCGCGCCCCTTGAGGACGCCGCCGCTTTCGTGACCGGTCAGGACATCACCATTGATGGCGGATATACACTCGGTGGCCTGAGACCATAATACTGGAACGCCGGTATTACGCCTTGCTCTCGCCTCATAAGAAGCGTTCAATGCGCCCATGTCCTGGGTAACGAGAAAACTTGACATGCTGGTCGCCGCAGTGTGCGCCACTGCGGCGGGCATGACCGCGTCCCAGCTACAGGCCTTCATCCATCAATATCTGCAACGCCTGGGCGGCCATGTGGACGAGGCCCGGGTAAGCCTTCAAACCGTGCTGGAGACCGCCAATCCCATCGGCGGCCCCACACCAGAAGCCTTGGCCCCCGTTGCCGCACGCATTCAGGAGCGCATTGACGTGCTGGTCAATGGCTATCAGGCCATCCAGTCCGCCGACACCTGGACCCGGCCCTTCGCCTTTTTCCGCCATGCGGATCCGGCCATCGCCCAGGCCGCCTTTAATCAATTTGAACCGGCGCTTCCCCTCAGCCCGGACAGCCTCGTCTTTACCCTCGCCGGAATCGTCCTAGCCCTTGTGGCCTGGGAAATCTTCAAATTCCCGTTCTCCCTGGCCCTCTCTGGGGTCGATAAGTCGCGGAAAAAGCGCAGGATCTTCGACAGCCGCAGTGAGCCCTTGACCTAAAGTCCCGGGAATGGGAGAAATTGGATCCAATATTCAATCCTCGAACTGGATGCCCGTTCCCATGTCCTCTTCCGATTCGACATCCACAGCTCGCGCCCTCCGAACTGGGGGCGAAATCCTGGCCGACGCCCTCATCGCCCTGGGAGCGAACACAGCCTATTGCGTGCCCGGGGAAAGCTATTTGGCCTTCCTCGACGCCGCCCACGACCGGGCCGATCGGCTGCGCCTGATCACCTGTCGTCAGGAAGGGGGCGCGGCCTACATGGCCGATGCCCATGGCAAGCTGACGGGCGAGCCGGGCATCCTGTTCGTTACCCGGGGGCCGGGAGCCTGCAACGCTACGGTCGGGGTCCACACCGCCATGCAGGACGGGACGCCGATGTTGCTGTTCGTCGGTCAGGTCGACCGGGGCATGCTCGGACGGGAAGCCTTCCAGGAAGTGGACATGGCGGCTTTCTTCAAGCCCCTGGCCAAGTTCACCGCCACCGCTGACACCGCGGAGCGTTTGCCCGAGCTCGTGGCCCGAGCCTGGGCTGCGGCGACCTCTGGCCGCCCCGGTCCGGCAGTCATTGCCCTTCCCGAAGACATGTTGACCGAAACGGCCACTGTCGCTGACCCGCGCCCCTTTGCCCAACCGGAACCCGCCCCCCAGGCCGCCGACATGGAGCGCCTGCAAGAGATGCTGGAGGCCGCCGAGCGCCCCTTGCTGATCGTCGGCGGCAGCACCTGGACCCCCAACGCCGCCCGGGCTATCACCGCCTGGGCCGAGGCGGCGGGCCTGCCCACCATCGCCTCCTTCCGCCGCCAGGACGTCGTTCACAATGACAGCCCCGTCTATCTGGGAGAGCTCGGCTATTCGGCGAGCCCGGCGATCAACGCCCGGGTCAAAGCTGCAGACCTGATCCTGCTGGTGGGCGACCGCATGAGCGAGGTGCCCAACCAGGGCTATACGCTGATTGAAAGCCCTCAACCCAAGCAAACCCTGATCCATGTCTTCCCCGATCCGGAGGAAATCGGTCGCGTTTTCCGCCCGGACCTGGGCATTGTCTCGGCCATGGCACCCTTCTGCGCCCTTCTGCCTTCCATTGACGGGGGAGAGCGCTGGGCCGATTGGCTGGCCGAAGGTCGGGCCGAACGGGCCGAGAACCTGATCCCGCCGCCCTGTTCCGGTCCTGTCGACATGGGCGAAATCATGAGCGAAATCGCCAAGCGCCTGCCCGAGGATGCCATCCTTGCCAATGGGGCCGGCAACTACACCGGCTGGTCCCAGCGCTTCCTGCCCTATCGGACCTTCCCCAGCCAGTTGGCGCCGGGCAATGGCTCCATGGGCTATGGCGTCCCCGCCGCCATCGCCGCCTGTGTCGCAGCGCCCGGGCGCCGGGTGATTGGCTTCGCCGGGGACGGCTGTTTCCTGATGAACGGCCAAGAGTTGGCCACCGCCATGGCCCACGGGTTGGCCCCCATCCTGATCGTCATCGACAACGGCATGTACGGCACCATCCGCATGCACCAGGAGCGGGAATACCCCGATCGCGTCATCGCCACCGACCTGCACAACCCGGATTTCACCGCCCTGGCCAAGGCCCATGGTGCCCTGGCCTGGACCATCGAGAAGACCGAAGATTTCGTTCCGGCTTTCGAAGCCGCCTTGGAGGCCACTACCGCAAGCCTCATCCACATCAAACTGGATCCGGAGGTCCTGACCCACCGAGGCACCCTGTCTGGCCTCCGCGCCAAGGCAAGGGCGGCCAAAGCGGCCTCCTGATCCCACTCCCCCCTTTCATTTCCCTTTCGAACACCCGGAGAAGACCCGTCCATGACCGCCTCCCTCGCAGCCACCGCCCAGGACCTTCTCGCCCGCATGGGCGTTGACGCCTCCCTCGTCACCGGTGGCCCACTCACCGTCACCTCCCCCATCGACGGCTCCGAGATCGGCGCCGTCACGCCGAGCGCGGCCTCCGACGTTTCGGCCCTGGTCGCCCGCTCCCAGGCCGCCTTCCAAGCTTGGCGTCAGGTACCTGGCCCCCGCCGGGGCGAGCTGATCCGCCTGCTGGGCGAAGAACTGCGCGCCCATAAGGACGACCTGGGGCGGCTTGTGACCATCGAATGCGGCAAGATCGTTTCAGAGGGCCTGGGCGAGGTCCAGGAGATGATCGATATCTGCGATTTCGCCGTCGGTCTTTCCCGCCAGCTCCATGGCCTGACCATCGCCAGCGAGCGCCCGGGTCACGCCATGCGCGAGACCTGGCATCCTCTGGGTCCCGTGGGTGTGATCAGCGCCTTCAACTTCCCCGTGGCCGTCTGGTCCTGGAACACCGCCCTGGCCCTGGTCTGCGGAGACAGTGTGATCTGGAAGCCGTCGGAGATCACGCCCCTGACCGCGATGGCCTGCACCAGCCTGCTGAAGCGGGCCATGGACAAATTAGGCGCGGATGCCCCCGCCGACCTGATCCAACTGCTCATCGGCGACGGCGCCGTGGGCGAGGCCCTGGTGGACGATCCCCGGGTCCCGCTGATCAGCGCCACCGGCTCGACCCGCATGGGCAAGGCCGTCGCCCCCCGGGTCGCCGCCCGCCTGGGCCGCAGCATTCTGGAACTGGGCGGCAACAATGCCGCCATAATCCGCCCCACCGCCGACCTGGATCTGGCCGTGCGCGGCATCTGCTTCTCCGCCGTAGGCACCGCCGGACAGCGCTGCACCAGCCTGCGCCGGATCATCGTCCACAGCGCCATCCGGGACGAGCTGGTGCAGCGCTTGAAGACCGCCTATGCCAGCATCCGCGCCGGTGACCCCCTGGTGGACGGCACCTTGGTTGGTCCGCTGATCCACGAAAAGGCCTTCGCAGACATGGACGCCGCCCTGGCCCAGGCGAAAGCCGAAGGTGGCACCGTTCACGGCGGGGGCCGTGCCCAGGTGGCCGGACGCGAGGCCGGGTTCTATCCCGTTCCGGCCCTGGTGGAGATGCCCGCCCAGACAGCCATCGTGGAGACCGAAACCTTCGCCCCAATCCTCTACGTCCTGACGGCGGACAACCTGGACGAGGCCATTGCCCTGCAGAACGCCGTGCCCCAGGGCCTGTCCTCCTCCATCTTCACCAATGACCTGCGTGAGGCAGAGACCTTCCTGTCTGCGGTGGGCAGCGACTGCGGCATCGCCAATGTGAACATCGGCCCCAGCGGGGCGGAAATCGGCGGCGCCTTCGGGGGAGAGAAAGATACCGGCGGGGGGCGCGAATCCGGCTCCGACGCCTGGAAGGGCTACATGCGCCGGGCGACCAACACGGTGAACTATTCCGGTGCCCTGCCCCTGGCCCAGGGCGTGAAGTTCGATATTTGATCTCCAGATCCCGCTTAATTTTCAGGCGGGATAGACGACAGGACGGGCGAGCGCGTAGACTGCGCTCGCCCGTTTCCGTGTTGCCATAGGATCACCGTGCTCAATACCCTGGGTCTCTGGATCATTCCCCTGGCCGCCGCCCTTGGCGCCCTGATTGGTTGGCTGTATTCTCGTGCAACGACGCCCCGCGCCGCCACGCAGGACGGCCCTGCCTCCTCCCCGAAGCCGCCCGTCGTCGCCCCTGATGCCCCGATTTCTGACGACGCCTTGGCGCTGCCTCCCAACCCGACGCCGGAGCCAGAAGCCGAAGCCGAAGCCGAAGCGACAGCAGATCCAGAACCGACACTGGAGGAGCCCCTCTCCCCCTCCCGGATTCCCCATCGCCCCCAGGTCCCCCCTCGACCCTCCACGCAGGCGCCTATCCTGGATTGGGTGACACATGCAGAAACCCTCGACAGCGATGGATTCGCTTCAGAAGCGCGGGAAATCATGGCCGTTGCCCTGGACCGCTGCGCCACGGCCGTCTCCTCCAACAGACGCCCCGAAGCCGGAGATGCCCTGACCCGGGCCCTGGAAGTCGCCACCAAAATGGCCGACCAGGGTGCTTTGGGCCGCGCCCATGCCCTTCTGGGCCGCCTGTCCGAACGCATGGAAGACAAGGATGGCGCCCATGAGCATTACCTCACGGCCCTGGAACTCTATGAGAATCTCAATGACCGCCGAGGTATCGGAGCGACCTGCGAACTGCTGGCCCGGCTCCATGCCCATTTGAATGATCCGGAAGGGGCAGAAGCCTATTGGCGCTACGGTCTGTCCTTGGCCACAGCCCTGGGTGACCGTAAGGAAGAGGCCCGTATTCTGGGCATTCTGGGCCGCCTCGCCACCCTGAATGGCGACCTGGAAACGGCTGAAGACCTGTTCCGCGAGGCCATGACCCTGGAAGAAGCGCTGGGTCACCCGCTGGAAGAGGGCTTCCTGACCGTGGAGCTCGCCCGCCTGGAGCGAACCCGAGGAAACGAGGATACGGCCATCCTCCTCTTTGACGCTGCCCTCGCCCGACTGGAGGAGGCCGGCGCCGCCTCAGAGGAACTGGATCGCCTGCGGGGCGAGCGGGACGGAGAGGACTAAAGCAAATCCCGAGCAATCCGGAACAGATTGGGACGGGCGGAACGCACGCCGTAGGCGTGACGATTTGCTTCAATGTCAGAGGTTTAGAGCATGTCGCGTGAATCACATCACGGTACACGACAGGGGGTGTTTTCCAGTCACGGGGCTTTGCCCCGTCCCCCACTGGGGCCGAAAGGCCCCAGACCCCGGGCTGTTGCTGGCCGAAAGGCCCCAGACCCCAGGCCGTTCTTTTTAAAAGAAAAATGGGGGTTTGGGGGCATCGCCCCCAAATGGGCTTGGGCACTCGCCCAAAAAAGACCAGACACTATCATGTACTGCGGAATCACATTTCACGCGACATGCTCTAGATCATATGGTTGCGGAAAAAGTCCGAAAGCTCTTTTGTCGTCATTCCCACTTTCACGCCCAAGGCGTGCGTTCCGCCTCCGGGACTGACGCTTTTGGAGAGTTTTCGGACTTTTCCACACCCGGCCAGATCAAATTATCCGCTTATAATGTCCGGTCTAGCCAACCGAGCAACAGATGACGAGCGATAGCATCCTTGCCGGGCAACCTGAACCCGTTCTCCCCATCGGTGCTGTTCCCCATGGCGGCCACCTCGGCGCGGGTGAACCAACGGGCATCCTCCAGCTCCTCCCGATCGATGGTCAATGCGGTGCCCCCGGTTCGGGCGATAAAGCCAACCATCAGATTGGTGGGCCAAGGCCAAGGCTGGCTGGCGACATAGCGACAGGAGACGACATCCACCCCGGCCTCCTCTTTCGCCTCCCGGGCGACGGCGGCTTCCAGGGTTTCCCCCGGCTCCGCGAAACCCGCGAGGGCGGAATACATGCCCGGTGCGAAACGGGCCTGTCGACCAAGCAGACAACGCTCTCCCGTGGGGTCCTCGATCAACATGATCACCACGGGATCGACCCGGGGGAAATGCTGGGTTCCACAATCGGCAGACAGGCAGACCCGCATCCGCCCCCCCTTGTCCAGGCGGGTCCGACTTCCACAGCGGGCGCAGAAGGGGTGAGCGCCATGCCAGGCGGCCAACGCCATGCCATGGGCGAGCGCCGCCACCCGGGCCGGTTCCAGGGTATAGGCGATGCCCCGCAGATCCTGGAAGGTGGATGCCCCAGGCAGATCCAGGTCCGGCCCAAGATCCTTGCCGGTTTCGGCATCGGGTCGCCCGGGCAGGGCGGAGAGATCGAGAAGGTGCAAGGGTGCCTCTCCATCGAGACCCAGGTGAAAGGCCGGATGCCCGGTGTCCGGTCGCGGATCCAGGCCGGAGAGACGCCCTATGATTTCAGCGTTCACCTCAAGAATGGTGCCCTCTTCCGTGATCGCCGGGCGTCCGCGCCACAGCAGGAACCAGCGGGCAAGGGAACTCCGCCCCAGTGCCTCCAAGGCCTCCTGGTCGAGGGTTCCGGTGGTGACCCGATCGTGGCGGGCCTGACTGTAGACGAGCGGGGAAACTCCCGAAGCGGGCATCGGCGAACCATCCATCTGCTGTGAGGACTGGAAGAGAGCTGCACTCCTTGTGGAGGATGCGCGCTCGCCATGCAAGGCCGAACGCGGTATCAGTGACGGGATCCATCCATTGTATACTGGTCCTCTGCGGTATGTTCGCTCTGATTTTCCCTGTCATCGCGCCGGTCCTTGTTGCTGCGGCCATTGGCTACACCTGGGCCCGAGCGGGTCGGCCGTTCGACACGGAGACAGTCACCAACCTTGTGCTGACCGTGGGAGTCCCCTTCCTGGTCGTGGATGTCCTGATGAACGCGGACATCTCGCCAGACGCCATGGGGGAGATGGCCGTGGCTGCGGTGATATCCTTGGTCGGTTCTGCGCTGGTGGGCTGGGTGGTCTTGAAAATGCTCGGCCAACCGATCCAGGCCTTCCTGCCAAGCATGATCTTCGGCAATACGGGGAACATGGCCCTGCCCCTTTGCCTTTTCGCCTTTGGTGCGGATGGCTTGGCTTTGGCGATCGGCTATTTCACCATCGTGATTGTTGTGCAAGTCAGTGGCACAACCCTGATTTCCTCCAACGAGCGGAACTGGCGCAGCATCGTTCAGAACCCCATGGCCTGGGCGGCGCTTCTAGCCCTGAGTCTGAAGTTCAGTGGCTTTACTCTCCCCTTGTGGATCGAGAATACGGTACACCTTCTGGGCGCTATGACTATCCCCATCATGCTGATCGCTCTGGGGGTTTCGCTGGCCCGATTGAAGGTCACCAGTCTGGGCCACAGTCTGTTCCTGGGAGGATTGAAGATCGTCCTAGGCTTCGGCCTGGGATATGCAACGGTGCTCCTGCTGGATCTCCACGGAATCGCCCGAGGAGTGGTCCTGGTGCAATCAAGCATGCCAGCGGCGGTCTTCAACTATCTGTTCGCCGCAAAATTCAACCAACGGCCCGAGGAAGTGGCGGGCGTGGTGATCCTGTCGACTCTGGTCAGCTTTGTAACCCTCCCCCTGCTTCTCTGGGTGGCCATGGAAGGCACGGTGGTGGCGAACTAGATCAAGTTGTGGCCATGGGACGCGACAGGGAGCGTTTCCCGTCACGGGGCTTTGCCCCGTCCCCCCCTCTTTGGCGAGACTGGGGCCGAAAGGCCCCAGTCCCCAGGCTAAAAAAAGGGGGTTTGGGGGCATTTGCCCCCAAATGGGCTTGGGCTATCGCCCAAAAAAGACAAGACACTGTCATATACGGTGTCGGCACGACAGCACGACTTGGCGATCACCTCGCAGGTTCGATTTACTCAGACGTCTCCAATCCGCCCGCGTGTTTGATGAAGGCAATCACCTTGTCCAGGCCCGCGCCGGTCTTGAGGTTGGTCATCACATAGGGTCGATCACCGCGCATACGCTTGGTGTCCGCTTCCATCACCTCCAGGTTCGCCCCCACGAAGGGCGCCAGATCGGTCTTGTTGATGATCAGCAGGTCCGAGCGGGTGATCCCCGGCCCACCTTTGCGCGGGATCTTTTCCCCCGCCGCCACGTCGATGACATAAAGGGTGATATCGGCCAGCTCCGGGCTGAAGGTGGCCGCCAGATTGTCGCCGCCGCTTTCAACGAAGATCAACTCCAGGTTCGGGAATTTTTCGCGCATGCTGTCGATGGCCGCAAGGTTCATTGAGGCGTCCTCGCGGATGGCCGTATGGGGACAGCCGCCCGTCTCCACGCCCATGATCCGCTCGGCGGCCAAGGCGCCGGTCTCGGTGAGAATGCGCTGGTCTTCCTTGGTGTAGATGTCGTTGGTGATGGCCGCGAGATCATGAATCGGCGCCATTGCCCGACAGAGGTTTTCCAACAGGGCCGTCTTGCCCGAGCCCACGGGGCCTCCGACACCGACACGCAGGGGATTACTGGGGGAGACGTCACTCATGATCGGAACAACCTTGTGTATTGGGTTTCATGGCGGATGCTCGTCCAGTCGACCATGGGCGCCGCCGCGCCCAAGTCCTCCCAGGGGCGCTCCAGCGAGGCCCGCGCCGCCCGAGCCACCACCGGTCCGAGGGAAGCGAGCGCCCTCTGCCCGTCCGTCTGGCCCAGGGGCACCAGCCGCACGCCCGCAGAAATCAGGTTCGCCCCCATGGCGTGGAGAAAGGCGGACAAGACCGGTCCCACCGGAATCCCATGGAGGGCCGAGGCCAGCCCCACCGCCACCGGATAGGGACAAGGCCGCCCCACCCCCTTAAGCGCGGCCCGCCAGCGCTCCAGCCCCGGCACCGGCCAGCAATCGCCAATGGCGCGCAGGAAGGCCTCGCCTTGCGCGGCGGATTCCTGCGCCATCTCGTGGGTGCCGCGAAGGGCGTCCCCCTCCTCGGCCACGAGCAGGAGGCGCTCCAGATCATCGGCGCGAACGGCGGTCATGGCCTCCCGCAGCAGGTCCGCATCCACCCGGCCCGCGCCCGCTTCCAGGATCCAGGAGACCCAGGCGGTCAGGCTCGCCCGGTCCGTGACCTGCCCCCCCTCCACCGCGTATTCCACGCCATGGCTCCAGGTGAAGGCGCCCACGGGAAAACTGGGCGAGAGCCAAGCCATCAGCCGGAACAGGCCATCCTCCGGGCAGGAAAAGGCGTCAGTGCGGGTCATGGGAATGCCCCAGGGACCCGTCATGGTCATGACCGTGCCCCTGGTGCCCGCCACCTTCGTAGGCACCGCCCTCGGGCTCGAAGGGGGCGGTCATCCGTCGAGTAATCCCGCCCAAGCCTTTCACCATGGCTTCGATCACATGGTCTTCGGCGATGCGCAACGTCCCCCCGTCCCGCACCTGGACGGCAAGGTGGCGGTTGCCCAGGTGCCAGGCCATGCGGGCCAAGTGTTGCGGGTCCAGGCAATGGATATCGATCACCGGCTCCCGGGCGGCGATGACACGGAGAACCCCCGCCGCGTCACCGAGTTCCAACCCATCCCCATCCCGCAAGAGCACGGCGTTGGGCAGGTCGAGAAGGAAGTCCTCCCCGTCGTCATCTGTCATAAGCACCCGTCGCCGGTGACGGTCGGAAAAAGCGAGCGTCACCCGGCCCACCTCCGCTCCATCGGACCAAGATCCGGCGGCATGGTGGATGGTTGCCTTGCGCATTGAACCGGTCCCCTAAAACAGGTGGTAGCGCTGGGCCATGGGCAGGACCTCGGCGGGCTCGCAGGTGAGGAGTTCCCCATCGGCGCGCACCTCGTAGGTCTCCGGGTCCACCGCGATCTCCGGCGTGGCACTGTTCAGCACCATGTCAGCCTTGCCCACGGTCCGGCAGCCCTTCACCGGCAACAGCGTGCGGGCCAAGCCGAGGCTATTGCCAACACCGGCTTCCAGCGCCGCCTGGGACACGAAGGTCACCGAACTGGCGGTGAGCGACTTGCCGAACGCGCCAAACATGGGCCGGTAGTGGACCGGCTGGGGCGTGGGGATGGAGGCGTTGGGATCGCCCATGGCCGCAGCGGCGATGGTCCCGCATTTCAGCACCATGTCCGGCTTGACCCCGAAGAAGGCGGGCTTCCACAGGACCAAATCGGCCAGCTTCCCCACCTCGACGGAACCCACATGGGCAGAGATCCCATGGGTGATGGCCGGGTTGATGGTGTATTTGGCGATATAGCGCCGGACCCGCAGGTTGTCGTTGTCCCCCGTCTCTCCGGGCAGGCGGCCGCGCTGGACCTTCATCTTATGGGCCGTCTGCCAAGTGCGGATGACCACCTCGCCCACCCGGCCCATCGCTTGGCTGTCCGAGGAAATCATGGAGAAGGCGCCCATATCGTGGAGGATATCTTCCGCCGCGATGGTCTCCCGCCGGATGCGGCTTTCGGCGAAGGCCACGTCTTCCGGAATGCGCGGGTCCAGGTGGTGGCAGACCATGAGCATGTCCAGGTGCTCGTCCAGCGTATTCACCGTGAAGGGCCGCGTCGGGTTGGTGGAACTGGGCAGGACATTGGCGACACCGGCCAGCTTGATGATATCCGGCGCATGGCCCCCGCCCGCCCCCTCGGTATGGAAGGCGTGGATGGTCCGTCCCTTGAAGGCGGCAACCGTGTTCTCGACGAAACCGCTTTCGTTGAGCGTGTCGGTGTGGATCGCCACCTGAACGTCCCACTGATCGGCCACGGTCAGGCAGGCGTCAATCGCGCTGGGGGTCGTGCCCCAATCCTCATGCAGTTTCAGGCCGATGGCGCCCGCGCTCACCTGTTCTTCCAGGGCCTGGGGCAGGCTGGCGTTGCCCTTGCCGAAGAAGCCCAGGTTCATGGGCAGCCCCTCTGCCGCCTGCAGCATACGCGCCAGATGCCAGGGGCCGGGGGTGCAGGTGGTGGCGTTGGTGCCCTCCGCCGGCCCCGTGCCGCCACCCAGCATGGTGGTAACTCCGGAATAAAGGGCGTCGTTCACCTGCTGGGGGCAAATCCAATGGATATGGGCGTCAATGCCGCCTGCGGTGAGAATCCGGCCCTCGCCCGCGATGACCTCGGTCCCAGGACCAATGATGATGTCCACATTGGGCTGAACGTCGGGATTCCCCGCCTTGCCGATGGCGGCGATCCGGCCATCCCTCAAACCCACATCGGCCTTCACAATACCCCAGTGGTCGACGATCAGGGCGTTGGTGATGACCGTGTCCACGGCCCCTTGGGCGCGGGAGTATTGGGACTGGCCCATGCCGTCCCGGATCACCTTGCCGCCGCCGAACTTCACCTCCTCGCCATAGGTGGTGAAGTCCTTCTCCACTTCGATAATCAGGTCGGTATCGGCCAGACGCAGGCGGTCGCCGGTGGTCGGGCCGAACATGGCGGCATAGGCGCCGCGCTCGATTTCGAATGCCATGTCCCTTAACCCTCCAACTGACCGGCGATCTTGCCGTTGAACCCATGCACCACCCGGGCGCCCACATAGGCCACCAGAGTGACCTCCCGGGTCTGGCCCGGCTCGAAGCGCACCGCCGTGCCTGCGGGAATATCCAGGCGATAACCGCGCGCGGCATCCCGATCAAAGGACAGGGCCGGATTGGTCTCGGCGAAATGGTAGTGGCTGCCCACCTGCACCGGGCGATCACCCGTATTGGCCACGGACAGGGTGATAAAATCGCGCCCCTCGTTCAGGATCAGGGTGCCCTCAGCGGGGAAAAGTTCTCCGGGAATCATGGAATGGGCTCCCTTAGCGAATGGGCTGATGGACGGTCACCAGCTTGGTGCCATCGGGGAAGGTGGCTTCCACCTGGATCTCGTGGATCATTTCGGCGATGCCATCCATGACCTGATCGCGGGTGATGACCTCGGCTCCGGCCTTCATCAACTCGGAGACGGAGCGCCCATCCCGGGCCCCTTCGACGACGAAATCGCTGATCAGGGCGATGGCTTCGGGGTGGTTGAGCTTCACTCCCCGCTCCAGCCGTCGGCGCGCCACCATGGCGGCCATGGCCACCAGCAGCTTGTCCTTCTCCCGCGGCGTCAAATGCATTGCGTTCTCTCCCTAGCCATCGAACTGCAAAACCAACGTCTATTTTGTCGTCATCCCCGTGCAGGCGCTAAGGAATTCACGTTTCCCTGCCCCGCTCCGAAGTTAAATGATACGTTGCTTTCATTCGTCATTCCCGCGTTCGCGGGAATGACGAAGTAAAAAAGCGAAACACAAAGTAAAGAAACATGAGCGCCTTAGCGCGCACCCGAGAATGGCGAACCAGAGTGTATACCATCAATCGAACCTAAACATGCCAAGGCCGGGGGAGCACGGGCGCGTAGCTCCCCAAAGCCTGCCGTGAATATCCCCAAATGTCGGCGAAAGCAGCGCGAAGCGCCAGCCCATCCTCCGACAAAAACCGCGTAATCAACAGCCCCCCGACCTCCGTTGCTCCGGCGCGGACCTGGGGAGAGGCGGCCAACCGCTCCCGGATCTCCTCCATCAGAGCGAGCGCAGCACCGTCCGGCGCATGGGCCACCAGGGTGGCAAGCGCCACCGCCCCGCCGAAGCCTGCGGGATGGGCGATGGCCTCGGCCAGGTCCCCCTCCAGGTGGAGCGCATCGGCCCAGACGAGCCGCCCACCAACCCGGACCCGCCAGGCGTCATGAATCAGCCCTTCGGTCAACTGCTCCCCATGGGCGGTCCGTCCCAGGACCAACATCTCCCCAGCCAGGACGGTGGCACCGGGGTTCAGATCCAAGCGCGTGACCCGACGAAGCCGCGCCCGATTGTGCACAATCATCTCCTGAGGCAGCCATTCCAGCCAGGATCCCTCACCGGCGGACAGGGAGACATCCAGCCGCACATCGGGACCCTTGGAGCGGTAGAGTTTTTCCGCCGCCTGAGCCATGACCAGGACGCGGGCGCCGGGATCGACGGTCACGGCGACGGACATGCGATCCCCGCCAACCAACCCGCCCGCCGTATTGGTCAGGCAGGCGGTCAGGGGTTCGGCCTTGGACACGGTGGGAAACAGACAGCGCAACGGCGCGGCCTGATCCAGCTCGGCCAGACGCGTTACACCACCCGTGCGCCCCTCGGCAGCGCGCAGCCGCAGACCAATCCGCCCGTCACGCAAGCCGCCCCCAGGGGACGCCATTCCGCGCCCCGAAACGCCAGCCTCAGACGGTGAGGTGCCGTCGTACATCCGCCTCCTCCATGGTCGCCCCCTCGCCGGAGAGCACCACTTCGCCCCGATCCATGACCACATAATCGTCGGCCAGATCGCGGGCGAACTCGAAATACTGCTCGACCAGCACGATGGCCATGGTTCCCTTATTGCGCAAGTAGGTAATGGCCCGGCCGATATCCTTGATGATCGACGGCTGGATCCCCTCGGTCGGTTCGTCGAGCACCAACAGGCTGGGCCGCGTGACCATGGCCCGCCCAATGGCGAGCTGTTGCTGCTGTCCGCCGGACAGGTCTCCGCCCCGGCGATGCATCATGGTCTTGAGCACGGGGAACAGGGCGAAAACCTCCTCGGGCACGATGCGATCCTTGCGAGCCAGGGGGGCGTAGCCGGTTTCCAGATTTTCCTTCACGGTGAGCAGGGGAAAGATCTCCCGCCCCTGGGGCACGGTGGCGATGCCCCTGCGCGCCCGGTCGTGGGGCTTCAGGCGGGAGATATCCTCGCCATTCCACAGAATCTTGCCCTTACTGATGGGGTGTTGGCCGGTGACAGCGCGCAACAGGCTGGTCTTGCCCACGCCGTTGCGCCCAAGAACACAGGTGACCCGCCCGACCTGGGCGGTGACGGAGACCTCCTTGAGCGCCTTGGCCGCGCCGTAATGCAGGTCGATGCCTTCCACGGATAGCATGCGCCTTATCTCCCCAGGTAGACTTCGATGACGCGTTGATCGGCGCTGACATGGTCCAGCGAGCCCTCGGCCAGGACCGAGCCCTCGTGCAGCACCGTGACCTTCACGCCCAGGTCGCGGACGAAGGTCATGTCGTGCTCGACGACGACCACCGAATGTTCGCCGGTGATCTCCTTCAACAGCTTGGCGGTCTCTGCGGTTTCGTCGTCCGTCATGCCCGCAGCCGGTTCGTCGACCAGCAGGACTTTCGGGTTCTGGGCCAGAAGCATACCGATTTCCAGCCATTGCTTTTGTCCATGGGACAGGCCCCCGGCGTCGGTCTGGGCCAAATCCCCCAGGCGGATGATCCCCAGGATCTCGTCAATGCGCTTCCGTCCCTTGGCCGTCAACCCGCCAAAGAGGGTGCGGAACACCCCCCGGTCCCCCGCCAGGGCCAACATCAGGTTGTCGAAGACGGTATGCATCTCGAACACCGTCGGCTTCTGGAATTTACGACCGATGCCCAATTGGGCGATGGCCGCCTCGTCCATGGTCCGCAGGTCCGTGGTGCCGTTAAAATACACCTCGCCCGTATCGCACCGGGTCTTGCCGGTGATCACGTCCATCATCGTGGTTTTGCCCGCCCCATTGGGGCCGATGATGGCGCGCATCTCGCCGGGCTTGATCACCAGGGAGAGGTTGTTGAGCGCCCGGAAGCCGTCGAAGGTGACCGACACGCCGGAGACATAGAGGATCGAGGTCGCTTTTTCTTCCATGGTCCTCACTCCCCGACCGAGACATTGGCGGGCTTGACATCGCCGTCATCCGAAGGCGACGGGCTGTCTTCCGCTTTGTCGGCCTCCGCTTTGTCAGATCCCGTCTTCTTGCCCGCGAACCGGGGCGCAAAGGTGCCGATGATCCCCTTGGGCAGGAACAGGGTCACGGCGATGAACAGCCCCCCCAGAGCAAACAGCCAGACATCGGGCAGGGCCGCCGTAAAATAGGTCTTGGCTCCGTTTACCAGCAGCGCCCCCAAGATCGCTCCGACCAGGGTCCCCCGACCGCCGACGGCAACCCAGATCACCGCCTCGATGCTATTGGCCGGTGCGAACTCGCCGGGGTTGATGATGCCCACCTGAGGCACATAGAGCGCCCCGGCGACCCCGGCCATGCAAGCCGAAAGGGTCCAGACGAACAGCTTGAAGCGCTCCACCCGGTAGCCCAGGAAACGGATCCGGCTTTCGGCGTCGCGGACGGCGATCAGAACCTTCCCCAGACGCGAGCCGACCACCGCCCGGCAAATGACATAGCCGAGCGCCACGGCCACCGCGCTGGCCATGAACAGGGCCGCCCGGGTGCCATCGGCCTGGATGTCGAAGCCCAGGATTTCCTTGAAGTCGGTCAGGCCGTTGTTGCCGCCGAAGCCCATGTCGTTGCGGAAGAAGGCAAGCAACAGGGCGTAAGTCAGGGCCTGGGTGATAATCGACAGATAGACACCAGTGACCCGGGAGCGGAAGGCAAACCAGCCGAAGACGAAAGCCAGAACCCCCGGCGCCACCAGCACCATCAGGAAGGCAAAGGGCGCAAAGTCGAAGCCCATCCAGTACCAGGGCAGCTCGGTCCAATTGAGGAAGACCATGAAGTCCGGCAGCAGGGGATTGGCATAGACACCCCGATCGCCAATCATACGCATCAGGTACATGCCCATGGCGTACCCACCGAGCGCGAAGAACGCCCCATGACCCAGGCTGAGGATTCCGCAGTACCCCCAGACCAAGTCCACCGACAGGGCGAGCAAGGCATAGCACAGGTACTTGCCGAGCAGTGCGATGGCATAGGTCGGCACATGCAGGGCGGACCCCTCCGGGAAGCCCAGGTTCAAGAGGACGATCAGCAGGGGTAGACCAAGCAGAAGCGCGAGCACGATCCAGGCCCGCCCCCCCAGACCGTTGAGAAGCAATCTGGTTATCATGATTCCACCGCCCGGCCCTTGAGGGCGAACAGGCCCCGGGGACGCTTCTGAATGAACAGGATGATGAAGACCAGCACCAGGATTTTGCCCAGCACGGCCCCGGCATAGGGCTCGAGGAATTTATTGGCGATGCCGAGCGTCATGGCCCCCACCAAGGTGCCCCAAAGATTCCCGACACCGCCGAAGACCACGACCATAAAGCTGTCGATGATATACCCCTGACCCAGGTTGGGACTGACGTTATCCACCTGGGAGAGCGCCACCCCGGCGATCCCGGCGATACCCGACCCCAAGCCAAAGGTCATGGCATCCACCCAGTTGGTGCGGATGCCCATGGACCCGGCCATGCGCCGGTTCTGGGTGACGGCGCGCATCTGCAATCCCATGGGGGTCTTTTTCAGCACCAGCATCAAACAGAACAGAACCGCCATGGCGAAGAGGATGATGGTCAGGCGGTTATAGGTAATGGTCATCTCGCCGACCTTGAAGGCACCGGACATCCACTCCGGCGTCCCCACCTCCTGGTTGGTCGGGCCGAAAATGGAACGCACCACCTGTTGCAGCACCAGAGACAGGCCCCAGGTGGCCAACAGGGTTTCCAGGGGACGGCCATAGAGGAAACGGATAATCCCCCGCTCAATCGCAACCCCAATCGCCCCGGTGACCAGGAAGGCCAGCGGCAGGGCGATCAACAAGGACCATTCGAACAATCCGGGGAGAGAGGTGCGGATCACATCCTGCACCATGAAGGTGGTGTAGGCGCCCAGCATGACCATCTCGCCATGGGCCATGTTGATCACCCCCATCACACCAAAGGTGATGGCCAAGCCAATGGCCGCGAGCAACAGGACCGAGCCCAGGGAGAGGCCATACCACACCGCCTGCCCCGCATCCCACAGGGCGAGCGTGTTGTTGATCGATGTCATCGCCTTTTGGGCCGCAGCGGCGACGACGCCCTCGCCATTGGCCAGGGGGGTCAGCACCGACAGGGCATCGCGTCCGCCCATCGCGGTGATCGTGGTGATCGCGGCGAGCTTGCGGTCCTCGGGCAGGTCGGAGGAAAGGATGGAGGCGGCCAGCGCCCGCTCCATGGCGGCACGCACGGTGCTGTCACTCTCCACACCAATGGCCCCTTCCAGGGCCGGGATAGAGTCTGGATCGGCGCTGTCGAACAGGGATTTGGCCGCGATCAGGCGGACCGCGGCGTCCTTGGACCGCAGGGTGAGCGCCCCCACCGCGTCCCGGATGCTCCGGCGCAGTCGGTTGTTGACCTTGATCTTGTCCAGAGCGCCCGAGGCCAATTCACCCATGGCCTCCCCCGTTACGGGATCGGTCAAAGCCAGGGTCTTCCCCGCCTTCTTGGCGATGACCACGGTCCCGTCGGCCTTCTTCACCATCAGGTCGCCATCGGACAGGGCTTCCAGGATGGGAACGGCGCGGGGATCGCCGGTGGCGGCCAGGGCCTCGATTGCCTTGGCCCGGTCGGACAGCCCCCCCTCGGCCAGACTGGCCACCAGGGGGGCGAGATCCTCTTCCGCCTGGGCCGGGGTAGCCCCCAGGGCAGCCAGGACGCAGACCATGGCCGCCAGCCCCAGCAGGATCAACTTGATATGGCGCATGAAACACCCTTCCGAAAAACACGGCAAAGGGACAAGGCACCAAGCCCCCGGAAAATCCAGGAAGGAGAGGATCCCGGCGGCGGCTTGGGCGAAAAACGAAGGGAGGTCCGAAGCGGATCCGGACCTCCCCCAAAAAGCGGAGCCTTATTCAGCGCCGCCGCACTTGCCAGTGGCCGTGTTGAAGTTGCCGCAGGACATCGGCTCGCGCCAGTCGGAGATCAGGTCCTTGGAGCCTTCCAGATAGTCGGACCAGGCATCGCCGGGCACCAGACCGGAGGTTTCCCACACCACTTCGAACTGGCCGTCGTCCTGGATCTCACCGATCAGCACGGGCTTGGTGATGTGATGGTTCGGCATCATCGCGGAATAGCCACCGGTCAGGTTCGGAACGGCCACGCCAACCATGGCGTCAATGACCGCATCTGGGTCGGTGGTTCCGGCCTTTTCGACGGCCTTCACCCACATGTTGAAGCCGATGTAGTGGGCTTCCATGGGGTCATTGGTGACGCGTTTGTCATCCTTGGTGAAGGCATGCCAGGAGTCGATGAACGCGGTGTTTTCCGGGCTGTCCACGGACTCGAAGTAGTTCCAGGCGGCCAGGTGGCCGACCAACGGCGCGGTATCGATACCGGCCAATTCTTCCTCGCCGACGGAGAAGGCAACGACCGGGATATCCTCGGCCTTGATGCCCTGATTGCCCAGTTCCTTGTAGAACGGCACGTTGGCGTCCCCGTTGATGGTGGATACCACCGCCGTCTTCTTGCCAGCCGAACCGAAGTTCTTGATGTCGGCAACGATGGTCTGCCAGTCGCTATGACCGAAGGGGGTGTAGTTGATCATGATATCTTCGTCAGCCACACCCTTGGCCTTCAGATAGGCTTCCAGGATCTTGTTGGTGGTCCGGGGATAGACATAATCGGTCCCGGCCAGCACCCAGCGCTCCACGCCTTCTTCCTTCATCAGGTAATCGACGGCGGGGATGGCCTGCTGGTTGGGGGCGGCGCCCGTGTAGAAGACGTTCCGCTGGCTTTCTTCGCCCTCATACTGGACGGGGTAGAAGAGAATGCTGTTCAGCTCCTCGAAGACCGGCAGAACGGACTTGCGGGACACGGAGGTCCAACAGCCGAAGACCGCGTCGACCTTGTTGACGGAGATCAACTCGCGCGCCTTTTCGGCGAACAGCGGCCAGTCAGAGGCCGGATCCACCACCACGGCTTCCAGCTGCTTGCCCAGAAGGCCGCCCTTCTTGTTCTGCTCGTCGATCAGCATCAGCATGGCGTCCTTCAGCGTGGTCTCGCTGATGGCCATGGTGCCGGACAGGGAATGCAGGATACCCACCTTGATGGTGTCGTCGGCGGCCTGAGCGGTTCCAATCGCGGCGCTTCCCATCTGAGCAGTCAGCGCCAATGCGCCTGCGGCGAGAACGCTTCGGAAAGTCTTCTTCATGTTTCGGATCTTCCTTGGATGAAGGTTGACGGCGGATCTTCAATGGCAAACCCCATGCCATTTCATGAAAAAGCCATGTTTCCCGCCGGTTCCGCCCCAATGTCGCCCTCTTTTCGTCGAGTGTTGGACGAAATCTGTCGGATATTGCGCATGCGAATGGCGCGCCCCGCCCAAGGAGCCAGCACTGCCAAGGCCATTTGTTTCCATAATGTTGCTAATGGGGAAATAAACAGGATACCTTGGGCATTCGAGGATCGCGATGGGACGATCCGTCTTGCGCTGTCCGTGGGATCCCGCCATTCTCCGCTCCACGCAGCGGCGCCCCACACCCTCTCATGGGACAATTGTGCAGTCTTTTCCTCGCCTTTACTTGTCACTAGAGGAGGTCAAGCACCAAATAGGAGCTGTCGGATTTTGCGCGAGTTGACCCGAGAGTCACTCTTTCGCCTTACGGGAACAGGAGTACAAACAGGGAGATCGGCGGACCATGTCGTTACGAAAACGGATTCTTGTTGTGGAGGATGACCCCGCCACCCGCGAGATGATCGCCGCCTATTTAAGCACGGCCGGTTTTGACGTCCTTTCTGCCGATAGTGGCCGGGCCATGGCCGCGACCTTGAAGCAATCGGGGCGGATAGACCTGTTGTTGCTGGACGTAAACCTGCCCGACAGCGATGGCATGATGCTCGCCCACGAGATCCGCCGTCGCTCTCCGTTGGGCATCATCATCGTTTCCGAACGCGACACCCCCAATGACCGGGCCATGGGCCTGGAAATGGGCGCCGACGACTACATCACCAAACCCTTCTTCCCCCGCGAATTGCTCGCCCGCGTGCGCAACGTGCTCGACCGGGCCGCGCCGCCAGGAGAAGCGCGCGGAATCCATGGGGGCGCTGGACGGGTCATGCGCGTGGGCACCTGGCTGATCGACAAGGACAACCGAAAGATCGTCGACGAAGCAAGCGGCGAACCCGCCGCCCTGACGCCCGCAGAGTTTGACGTTCTGGCCGTGCTTGTGGACCACCCCAACCAGCTCATGGATCGCGACACCATCGCCGAAAGCATCGGCGAAAAACGCTCCGAAGGGGGGGGCCGTAAGGTCGATATCCTGATCAGCCGCCTGCGCCGCAAGCTGGGCGACAGCTCCGAAGGGGGCGAACGGATGATTGAAACCGTGCGCGGCCACGGTTACCGCTTCGCCGCCTTGGTGGATTGGGTGTAAGGTACAGATTCGTCTCCCTTCTCATGGACTCGCGCTCCGCGCCAACTCGTTTGCCCGAAATCCGCAGCCCGAAAGCCGCCGCCCGAAAGCCGCCGATTGCGCGCCCAAACGTCCCCTTTGTCTTAGAGTGAAATGGGATCAGCTTGGAACACGCTGGCCCCATTTCACTCTCATTCTATTAAGTTTTAGAGTATCTTCGAGGCTAGGCTTGGTCACGATGCACGGTACACGACAGGGGGTATTTTCCCGTCACGGGGCTTTGCTCCGTCCTCCAACCCCAGGCTAAAAAAAAGGGGGGTTTGGGGGCATTTGCCCCCAAATGGGCTTGGGCAATCGCCCAAAAAGACGAGACACTGTCCTATCCCATGGTTGCGAAGCGACCCAACTTGATCTCGAAATACTCTAGGCGCACCATGACCACCCATCCCTTTCCTCCCGACCTGTCCCCCACCCCGTCGGCTCTCCCCTCCGGACTTGCCCTGCGCACCAACACCCTGTTGGCCAGCAAAATCCGTGAGGTCTCCGAAGAGGGCGCGCAAATGGAGGGGGTCCTGCCCCTCTGGTTCGGCGAGGGCGCCTGGCCCACCGATCCCATCGCCGTCGACGCTGCGGCCGAGGCCCTGCGAGCGGGCGACCATTTTTACCATTCCAACCGGGGCGCCCCTTCCCTGCGCGCGGCCATTGCCCGCTATTTGGGCGCTCTCCATGGCAAGCCGGTGCCGGTGGAGCGGATCACCGTCTCGGCCTCGGGCATGCAGGGCCTCGCCCTGGTGGCCCAGGCCCTGATCACGCCCGGCGACCGGGTGGTGACCCTGCGCCCCGCCTGGCCCAATATCGCCGAGACCTTCCGCATCGCCGGAGCCGAGATTCATTTCGAGGGGCTGGAGCCTAAGGACGGACATTGGTCCCTGGACATGGCGCGTCTGCTGTCTGCCGTGACTCCAGACACCCGCGCTGTGGTGCTCAATAGCCCCCACAACCCCACCGGCTGGGTCATGCCAGAAGCGGACATGAAAACCCTGCTTGACCACTGCCGGAAACAGGGGACCTGGATCGTTTCCGATGACGTCTATGCCCGCCTTTACCGACATGGCCAAGTGGCGCCCTCCTTCCGCGCCCTGGCGGAAGAGGGCGACCGGGTGATCTCCATCAACAGCTTCTCCAAGGCCTGGTCCATGACCGGCTGGCGCCTGGGCTGGATCGACGCGCCGGAAGAATTGGGCGCCCCACTCAGCATGCTCACGGAATTTAATATGTCTTGTACGCCCGGCTTCGTACAGGCTGCTGGCGCGGCCATGCTCGACCGGGGGGAGAGCGCTGTCGCCACCTTCCGCGCCCGCCTGACCGAAGCCTATACCCTCACCTCGAAACGCCTGCGGGTCCTGCCGGGCGTTGATTTCATCGAACCCGATGGCGCATTTTATTGCTTCTTCAAGGTTGAAGGGATGACGAACAGTCTGGCCACGGCCAAAGCCCTGTTGCACGTCGCCCAAGTGGGCTTGGCACCCGGCATCGCTTTCGGTGAGGAGGGAGAAGGCTCCCTCCGCCTGTGCTACGCCCAGCCCGTAGAGGTTCTGGAGCGGGCCTTGGACCGATTGGCCGAAGGGTTAACCTTGGCGGTACGCTGAGGACCCTGCCCGGTATTGACTTCCGGCCCCATCTCCCTTGCCGCCGTCCTTGGCCCGGCGTATATTTTTGGTCCCACACACAGAACGAATGGAGGACTTTGTGACGGTCGTTGTTTCCAGCTTGGCTGGACAAACCGCCTGACGGTGCATTCCCCCAGAGGACAGCATTTCCCCAGAGGAAATGGCCCGCTGCCTCGGCATGGGCCGGACCAAATGCACTCTCAAGGGCGGAGTACCAGCATCCGATCCCTGCGTTGCGTCAACGCCGGATCGCGGTTGCCTGTGCACAGTTGTGTGACACCCAATCTCGCTGGTAAATGACAATGACATCACAAACAATGACATCACAAACAATGACATCACAAACGGTGACATCACAAACGGTGACATCACCGACCTCCACCCTGGCCGAACTCGGCTGGACCTCGTTTTTCGCCTCCCAAATCTCGACCGACGATCTGGAGCACGCAATCCCCGTTCGTGTCATGGCCACCCATCGCGGCCATCTGCAGGTTGCCGGAGACGGCATTGACGCCCTTATCACCTCCTATGTGCAGGGCGCGGAATCCGAACAGGACTACGCCACCGTCGGCGACTGGATCCTGATGACCCGCGCCACCATGGAGCCGGACCGGGTACTATCCCGCACGAGCCTGTTTCAGCGGGGGGCGGCGGGCACGGGCCGCAGGCTGCAGCTCATCGCCGCCAATGTTGACACCCTGTTCATCGTGTCCTCCTGCAACCTTGACTTCAACGTGGCCCGTCTCGAACGCTACCTCGTGCTGGCCCGCGAGGCGGGCGTGACACCGGTCATCGTCCTGACCAAAGCCGACCTCGCCGACGCCCCCGCCGATTACGCCGCCCAAGCCGCAGCCCTGCAACCGGGCCTTCTGGTCGAGACGGTCAATGCCCATGATCCGCAGAACCTCGCCCCCCTCACGGATTGGTGCGGCCTGGGCCAAACCGTGGCCTTCGTCGGCTCCTCAGGTGTGGGCAAGTCCACCTTGATCAACACCCTGACCGGGGCCGGAGACATCCTGACCCAAGACATTCGCGAGGACGACGCCAAGGGTCGGCACACCACGACCGGACGGACCATGCACCGACTGCCCCATGGCGGCTGGCTGCTCGACACCCCGGGCATCCGTGAATTGCAGCTCACCGAAGCCGCCGAAGGTGTTGAACAGGTGTTCGAGGACATCGTCGCCCTGTCCCAGGCCTGCCGCTTCGCCGATTGCGCCCATGACCGCGAACCGGGCTGCGCCATCCGCGCCGCACTGGACGACGGCGCCCTCGATCCCGAGCGCTTCCGGCGCTGGCAAAAGCTCGCCTCCGAGGAAGCCCACAACAGCACCAGCATTGTCGAACGCCGTGCCCGGGATAAGACCTTCGGGAAAATGGTGAAGTCCGCAGCCAAAAGCAAACGACGCAACCGCTGACGGTGACGGGCCGGGAGGGTGCTCCCGGAAAAACCCTGGGCTCCGCCCAGACCCGCAAAGGGTCGCAGACCCTTTGATCCCATTCGGTTATGAGGAAAGAATTGCGCACACTCGCTTAGATCCAGCCAGCTGCTGAACAGCCTTGTACCTCCCCGTTACGGAACAGTGAGGACGATCTTCCCCTGAATGTGGCCTTTGGCAGCGCGCTCATGCGCTTGACGCGCCTCGGCCAGCGGAAAGCGGCTGTCGAGCGCAACGCGAATTCTGCCGTCATCGAGCAAGGGCCCGAGTTCGTTCAGCTGAGCGCCATTCGAGCGCACCTGGGTTGCCGATACAGTGACGCCGCGCTCGACCGCTTCTTCGGCACCGCCGAAGCCCAGTGGGAAGATCGGGAACAGCGCTCCCCCGCGCTTCAGCGTCCGGAGGAAGCGGGCGGAGGACAGGCCGCCGACCGCATCGACAACGAGGTCGATGTCCCTCACATCGTCTTCGGGCGTTGTTGTCTGGTAATTGATGAACCTGTCCGCACCAAGCGCGCGTAGAAACGGCTCATTCTTGCCCGAGGCGACCGCGATGACGCGCGCGCCCTTCAGCTTCGCCAACTGCACCGCGAAATGCCCGACACCGCCAGCGGCCCCGTTTACCAGCACGGTGCGCCCCTCAAGCGGCACCGGTTGGTGCTGATCGGGCTGGAGCGGGTTCGGCTCGCCATGACCGAGATCGACGAGGAATTGCCAAGCGGTGAGCAGCGACATCGGGGCACCCGCCGCATGGGCATGGTCGATACCCGCAGGCTTGTGCGCAAGGTGCGATGCCGGGACGGCGACATATTCGCCATAGGCCCGGCTTTCCCCGGCAAGGCCTTCCGGAAAGCGGACCATGGCATAGACCTCTTCCCCGGCTGAGAACCCAATGACGTCTCTGCCGACCGCTTCGACAACGCCGGAAACGTCGGTTCCCAGGATCAGCGGGAAGGAAATGGCGGGCTGCCACTCCGGCGGCAGCGATTTATAGCCCTCGCGCAGGTACCAGTCCGGCGGATTAAGGCCAATCGCCAGAACCCGGACGAGCACCTCGCCCGGCTGCGGCTCTGGCCGGGGTGCATCCTCGTAGCGCAAGGCCTCTGGTCCACCGAATGCGTGCTGGCGGATCGCTTTCATCATGTTGCTCATTGACATCTCCATCGTTGGGTTCTGACGATAAATGAGATCAATCAGGTTGATAATGGGTGCCCATTGCCCAACTATGATGCCATGATGGAACAAATAACACTGGAACGCCTGACCGGCCTGATCGCCTTTGCGCGCGCCGCATCGCTCGGCAGCTTCACCGCAGCCGCCCGGTCACTGTCCATCTCGCCGTCTGCGGTGAGCAAAAGCATCAAGCGGCTGGAGCGGGACTTGGGGGTATCGCTCTTTACCCGCACGACACGGGCCCTGACGTTGACACCGGAAGGCCTCGACTTGCGTACACGCGCGCTTCGGCTGCTGCGAGAAGCGGAGGACATAGAGCAGGCCGCAATGGCCGCCCGATCGGAGCCCACGGGCACGCTGCGTATCACAACATCGCTGCCGATCGGGGCGCATGTGATCGCCCCCTCCCTTCCCCACTTTCGCCGACGTTACCCGAAGGTCGCGATCGATCTTCGGGTGAGCGACCGGATCGTCGATATTGTGGAGCAAGGGATCGATATCGCCGTGCGTATCGGCGATCTGGCCGACACCGGATTGAAGTCTCGCCGACTCGCGCCATGTCGGCTCTGCGCCTTCGCGGCACCGGCCTATCTGGCGGAGCGCGGAACGCCCACGCATCCGGACCAGTTGGAGGGACACGACACCGTCAACCTGCACTATCAGAGTACGGGTCAGCCGTTTCGTTGGCCATTCCGGGTCGGCAATCGCACGCTGGAAATCGTGCCATCGGCTGGGATTATTGCCGATGTAAGCGATGCGGTACTGGCGGCACTTGCGGCAGGTGGTGGCATCGGCGTAACCGCGACCTTTCTCGCGGCGCCCTATGTGAAGCGCGGAGAGCTGGTGCCGGTACTGTCCGATTTCGCAGTAGAGCACCCCAAAATCACCGCTTTATGGCCGGAGAATCGCGGCAGCAATCCAGCGGTGCGTGCGTTCCTCGACTGGCTCGTTGATGTCTTCAACACCCGCATGACCGACCCGGCGTAAGACCAAGGGGCCGCAGGGCCTTATGGCGGGTAAAAGCCTGCCGGACGTTTAGGGCATAGCGACGCCGGAGGAGTCACCGCTTGGTATACGGCAGGTTTCGGGTCCCGACAGGCTTGAGCGGAATGACCGGGATGGGGACGGAAGCCAAGCGGCGGCTTTTCCACATCCACTCCCACAAGCAACCAGTCCCCTACGGGTCCAATGCCACCATCTCAGGCAGGCATGCGCCCACGTTGGACACTCCGTGGACGGACCCTTGCCACGGAAAGCCGCCATCGATGAAAATGCGGAACGCTGGACGTGACTGTATATTTTACATATTATACGTATAGGTCTTGTTGAGCGAGAGGCGCCATGAGTATGCTCGAGAGTGTCGTGACCACCGCAGGTGACCTTGTCCGCCGTTTCTCCCATTACAGTGACGTGGCGCTTGCCCAGCCGGTTCTCGTCACAAAGAATGGACGGCCCCGCAATGTTCTCATCTCGGTCGAGGAATACGAGCGGCTGAAGAGCCGGGACCAGCAAGCCTTTATGGCCGCGGATACTCCGGACCATTTCCTCGCGGACATTGAAGCCCTCGCCGCTGGTGAGGACGATTGACGGGGACCACGCCCGAGCGCGGGTCGGTCATCCGGTATTCCTACCTTTGGGCGGACGAAAATGCCCGTGGGCGGGAAGAGGGCCGGAAGGACCGCCCGGCGCTCGTGCTGGCCCTGTCCATCAAGGAAGCGGACGGACGCACGGAGGTCTTGGTGCTCGCGGTCACGCATAGGCCTCCGACGGAAGCGACCGACGCGGTCGCGTTTCCGCTGGAGCTCAAGCGCCGCCTGGGTCTTGATGACGCGCCCTCGTGGATCGTGACGACGGAAGCCAATGCCTTCCTTTGGCCCGGCCCGGACGTCCGCCCCGTACCCGATCGAACACCGACGACAGTGGTATATGGACGCGTGCCAAACGGTCTGCTACGGGAGGTGGCTCGGTCCTATCTCGCCAGTCGGGAGAGGCAGCGGAATAGGGTGGTGGCGCGGACGGAGTAGCGCCCATGTTGGTCGTTTGTCTGGACATACGGCGCCCCCATAACCGGACATTCCCTCTCAAATGAGGGTTATAGCGTCTACTGTCATAAGGGCTAGTCAGGCAACGCCAAAGACCCGATTTCTTCAGGAAGTGGGGGGAGTGTCCGGTCTTCCGTGTACGGGTTTATGGTTCCATGCTTTCCTGAATCGGCAGCATGAGCAGTCTTTTTTTCCGCGTCACGCCATGACGTTTGAAGAACCGACAGACGATGGATGGCAGGGGCCGATAGCCAACCGCATCACCAAGTCGTTCGGCCACCTCGGCCAGGGTGAGGTCGGGCTTCTCGGCGATCCAACCAAAGATCAGCTCCAGATGGGCGTCATTCCGGTGGGACCGGACATTCCCGCCCCGCTTGTCGGCCTCAAGGGTTCCTCTGGCATTAACCCGCGATACCCACCGGATGGCGGAGGACGCACCGACACCAAAGCGTTTGGCGGCCGCACGGCACGAGGCCCCTTCTTCAACCGCCGCCACGACACGTTGACGGAGATCCACGGAAATGGCTTTTGGACATGAGGGCTGGCCTCCTTCTCCAGCCCTCATCTTGAATCACGAAACCAACCCCAAGGGAATCCCTTGATTCAGATGCCGATCAATCCGCTCTAGCTACGGATTATGCATCCAGTTTTCGAAGGATCCTTTTTACCTGATCGTGTCGATCCGTTCCCACTTTGAAGTGGTTCTCGATACTGCGCAGCCACCGCATATCGTTGGGAGGGAATGTACCGGATGCGTCTGCAAAGTTATTCAAGGCACGAAGTGCCCAATACTGAATAAAGGGTTGGTGCTGACGATCAATAACGGACATAAGCTTACCTGGAATGATCTCATCTGGAAAGGCGCGAAGATATGATATCGCTGCCAGTTGTAGGCCAGGACTGCTTTCAAGCCATTCCGATACATCAACGGACCCCTTTCCTAACAACTGTGCCGCCTGCTGCATGCGCGAAAATATCTCGGTCATCTTCGCAGTTCGAAGAGTCCCCGGTTTCATCGAATTGCGTGTTTTAATGTACTCGCTCGCGAGGTCCTTTAAAGCCTCGTTTGAGAGATTCTCTGACGGTAATGTCTTCGAGTTGCTATTGTTTTTCAGGTTGAACAGTTCTTCCGCTAATTCACGTGCCCTCTGAGCGGCATCTGATGCGTTGGATGCGGCTAAATTGGCATTTTCCGCTGCCTTCCTCGCCTCTGCAGCAGCGGATCTAGCTTCCTGAGCATCTTCAATGGCGCTATCCGCTTTCTTTTCGACTTCTTGCATTTTGGCTTTCACTCCAAATGCTTCAAACTCCTTCACGAATTGCGCCAGCCAGGGAAAAACGGCGAGCACCAATATTCCCAGTGCAGTCGCGTCCAGTCGGTCTATAAGGTCCTGAGAAAGGAACTTGGGAGCGCAAACATATCCCCCAAAGGCCACAACAGAGACTGCCGAAATCAATATTCTCATCATCAGAGCTGTGGCTTCCTTGTCGAGAACAGCGTCGGCCTATATTTTCTGCCGGGTGTCGTCATTCAACGAAAAACAGCCTTGGTTTGCAACGTACATAGCTAGATATACCCCATATTGGTTCCGCGACGCATAGTAAGTCGCCTCGGGAATGTCTTTCTGGCGGGACACCACTACAGCCGGAAGTTAAATACTCGCTCTTTGCTCGAAATAAGTCGCTAGCCACCTAACCAAACGGTGTCTGCTTCACGCTTTCCGCGTCCCAAAACCGTCCGTCCCCTCCCGGCCCACATCAGACATCACCAACATACGCCGCTCCCCCCTCACCCGGGCGGAAACCGCTCCCGCCAGTGCTTGGCGATGTCGACGCGGCGGGTGATCCAGACCTTTTCGTGGCCCGCCACATAGTCCAGGAAGCGCCGCAGCCCCGCCGTCCGTCCGGGCCGTCCCGCCAGACGGCAGTGCAGCCCCACCGACATCATCCGTGGTTTGTCGGCGCCTTCCTCGTACAACACATCAAAGGCGTCGCGCAGGTAGGTGAAGAACTCCTCGCCGGTGGACAGGCCGTGGAGGGTGGCGAACTTCATGTCGTTGTTGTCCAGCGTATAGGGCACGATCAATTGCTGCTTCTCCCCGACTTGCTCCCAATAGGGCAGGTCGTCGGCGTAGCTGTCGGCGTCGTACAGGCAGTCCGTTTCCTCGGCGACCAACTGGCGGGTGCGGGGGCTGACCCGGCCCGTGTACCAGCCTTGTGGTTTTGAGCCCGTGACCGCTTCGTGGATCGCCAGGGCCTCGCGGATATGGGCGCGTTCGACCTCCTCGGGCAGGTTCTGGTAGTCGATCCAGCGCAGCCCGTGGCTGGCGATTTCATGGCCGTTCGCCAGCATCTCCGCCACCGCCTCGGGATTGCGTTGAAGCGCCATGGCGACCCCATACACGGTGAGCGGCCAGTCGTAGCGCTTGAACAGCCGCATCAGCCGCCAGAACCCCGCGCGGGAGCCGTATTCATACATGCTCTCCACCTGGATATTGCGCTGGCCAGGGATCGGAGCGAGGCCGGGGACCTCCTGCAAATAGGCTTCCGACGCGCTGTCACCATGGAGAACGCAGTTCTCGCCGCCCTCTTCGTAGTTGATGACGAATTGCAGGGCGATGCGGGCGCCGCCGGGCCAAGCGGCGTCGGGGACTTCCTTGCCATAGCCGATGAGATCCCGGGGGTAGGTCTCGCTCATTGCTCGTTTCCTTCAGTCTTGTTTTCAAGCCATTGGCCGAGGAGCGCCCGCTCCTCCGGTCGAATTTCCGTGAGGTTGCCCAGCGGCATGGTTTCCCCATGCACCGCCTGGACCAGAACCGGTCCGGCCCAATGCCGCAGGTCCGCCGGGGTTTCCAGAACCACGCCCTTGGGGGGCTCGTCAAAGCCCTCGTAGGTCGGTTTCCGGGAGTGGCAGGTCTGACAGCGGGCCGCAACAATCGCCATAACCACCGGCTCCAGGGTATCCGGTGCGGCCTCTTCCCCCTCAGCCAGAGGAGTCGACACCGGCGCCCCCCCGAGATCCCGCGTCGCCGCCGTGGCCCCGATCACCGCCAGGAAGGCGACGAGGCAGGCGGGCAGCATCCAGGGTTTCATCCGCCCCGTATGGCGCAGGACGAAGGCCAGACGGACCGCCGCCCCGATGGCCGCCACGGCCAGCAGGACCAACCAGGAATAGGGGTGCTCGGTCAGGCCCGGATAGTGGTTGGAGATCATCAGGAACAGGACCGGCAGGGTGACGAAGGTGTTGTGGACACTCCGCTGCTTGCCCTTCAGGCCCCAGATTGGATCCGGCGTCTGCCCCGCCTGCATGGCCGCGACGGTCTTGCGCTGGTTGGGCATGATCACGAAGAAGACATTGGCCGCCATGATGGTCCCCAACGTCGCCCCCACGTGCAAAAAGGCCGCCCGGCCCGAGAGCACATGGGTCAGGACATAGGTCAGCACCGCAATGAAGGCGACGACCGACAGGGCAAGGATCCGGTCGTCCTTGCCCAGCGGGCTCCGGCAGATCAGGTCATAGACCACCCAGCCGCCGATCAGCGATCCCAGCCCCACGGCGATCCCGCCCAGGTAGCCCAGCTCACTGCCCAAGGGCAGCAGGAACGCCGGGCCGGAGAGGTAATAAACGACCACCAGCAGGGACATGCCCGACATCCAGGTCGTATAGGCCTCCCACTTGAACCAATGCAGATGCTGGGGCAGGTCGGACGGGGCGACCTTGTATTTCTTGGCGTGGTAAAACCCGCCGCCGTGGACCATCCAGATCTCCCCTTGCAGGCGTTTGCGCTCGGGGTCGTCTGCCGTGGCTTCCAGGCTGTTGTCCTGCCAGACGAAATAGAAGGACGACCCGATCCAGGCGATGCCGACGATCAGGTGAATCCAACGGAGGGCCAGATTCAGCCACTCCATGAGGGCGAGATCCATTTAAGCCTCGGTCATCAGGGGGAAGGAAGCGGGGTGGTACGGCGTCCTCTCGGTCGTCATTCCCTCAAATACGGTTGTCGTCCCCCCGTAAGCGCTCAGGGATCCACGCGTCCTTATCTGTCGTTTGGTGTTCATATTTTTGTCATTCCCGCGCACGCGGGAACCCAGAGTTGATTTCGGTATCATCTGTGAAATGCGCTCCTGTCGCGTCTCCCGGTTCCGTCCTCTGTTGCCACCCTGGATCCCCGCTTTCGCGGGGATGACGAGGAAAGAAGCGGGGAGAACGAGGGGAGGGGTGGGGAGAACGAGGGGGGATGTGGACGGCGCCTTCCCATCGTTTCAGCTCCCGCGGTAGGTGGAATAGGACCAGGGCGAAACCAGCAGGGGCACATGGTAATGGGCCTCCGGGTCGCCGATGGAAAAGCGCAAGGGGACGCGGTCCAGGAAGGGAGGCGCCGCCGTGGTCTGACCCGAGCGGGCGAAATAGACCCCGCAGTCGAAGACCCATTCATAGGTGCCGGACACAAGGGCCTCGCCAGCCAGCGCGGGGCCATCCAGGCGGCCGTCGGCATTGGTGACGAAGGACCCGAGGAGACTCCGCCCCTCCCCCTCCAGTCGCCACAGGGTGATGGGCAGACCGGAGGCCGGGCATCCGCGCGCGGTATCGAGCACATGGGTGGTCAGCTTGCCCGTCGGCGCGGGCCGGACCAGGGCGGGCAGGCGCATCCAGGCGATCTTGGCCACTTCGGCCAGGGCGCGGCGGATCTCCTCCTCCCGGCTGTTGGTCACCCGCCCCTCGAACCCGGCGAGGATGCGGGCCTTGTCCGCACCCCGCACGGCCATGATGAAGGGGAAGCCGAACCGGCTTTTATAGGTGGCGTTCAGGTCGGTGAAGCGGGCCATTTCCTCCGGCGTCAGGCTGTCCAACCCGGCGGAGGCCTGTTCACCGGTCGAGGCCTCGGTCAGCTCTCCGGCCAACGCGGCCCGCCCCGCCAAATCCGGATGGGCCATGAGCAGAGCCAACTGCTCCGCGTCGCTGGCGCTGTCAACGGCGGCGACCATGGCGGCATGCAGGGCCTTCAGGCTGGCGAAGGGTCGGGCGGACCCGGCCCGTTCTGCAACCCAGGGGGAATGCTCGAAAACGCCGCCCAGGGTCTCGGCAAACGCGGCAAGCGGCAGGGCGTTGACCGCGTCGAGGGACAGGGGGACCGGGGTTGGGCAGGAACTCATGGGGAGGGATCTCCTGTACGCAGAATATCGGCGGCAATGGAAATGGCGATTTCGGCGGGGCGTTTTCCGCCCACGCCCGGAAGCCCGATGGGACAGGCGATGGCGTCGATCCGCTCCGGGGCATGGCCCGCTTCCAACAGGCGCGCCCGAAAACGCGCCCATTTGGTCTTGGAGCCGATCACCCCCAGGGGACCCAGGTCCGTGCGTGCCAGCAGGGCGGCGAGGATCTCGTAATCCCGCTGGTGGCTATGGGTCATCACCAGCACCCGGGCGCCGGGGGGCAGGTCGGGAACCACGGCGGCAGGATCGGGCGTCTCCCGGGTGCTGGCCCAGGTTCCTGAGGGAAAGGGCGCGGGGCGCTCGTCGAACCAGAGGATGCGGACACCCGTCCCCTCCAGCACGCGGACCAGGGCTTTTCCGACGTGACCGGCACCGAACAGGGCCAGGGTGATCCCTTCGGGCACAAGGACCTCGAACAACAGGGTGACGGCCCCACCGCAACATTGGTCCCGGTCGGCGCCGAGCATCACCTTTTCCAGGGTCGGGCCAAACGCCCCCTCGGCCAGGAGACGGCGGGCGGTGGAGAGCGCTTCGTTCTCCAGCACCCCACCCCCGATGGAGCCGGAGAAGGCATCGCTCGTCACCACCATCTTGGTCCCCGCCCCCCGGGGGGTGGAGCCCAGGGTTTCCACCAGGGTCACCAGCACATGGGGCCGGGCTTCGCTTTCCAGGGTGACCAGGGCCTCGCGCCAGTTGAGAGAGAGAGGGGGGATCATGCGCGGCGCGCCTCCTCGCAAGCCATGAGGATTTTTTCCGGCGTCGCCGGAGCGGCCAGGGTGGGCTCCCATCCCGCCGGAGCAAGCGAGGCGACCGCATCCCGCAGCGCCAACCAGACCGACAGCGCCAGAACTAAGGGCGGCTCGCCGACGGCCTTGGAGCGAAAGACGGTGGCCTCCTCGTTCGGAGCGTCGGCCAGCAGGTCCACGGTAAAGACGGCGGGCACATCCCGGGCCGTGGGGATCTTGTAGGTGGAAGGGGCATGGGTGCGCAAGCGCCCTTCCCCGTCCCAGACCAGCTCCTCCATGGTCAGCCAGCCCATGCCCTGAATGAAGCCGCCCTCGATCTGGCCCTTGTCCACCGCCGGATTGAGCGACGCGCCCACGTCATGGAGGATGTCCACGCGCAGAGGTTTCCATTCACCGGTCAGGGTGTCGATGGCGACCTCGGAGACGGCCAGCCCATGGGCGAAATACAAGAAAGGACGGCCCGTGTTGGTCGTCCGATCGAAGTGGATTTTCGGCGTGCGATAGAACCCCGTCGACGACAGGGAAATCCGCTCAACATGACAGGCTTCGGCCAGTTCGGGGAAGGAGAGGCTTTTGTTGCCAGCAAACACCCGGTTGCTCTCGAAGCGGATGGCCTCGACGGGTTCCTCGAACAGGGCTGCGGCGTGGTCGGCCATGCGGGCGCGGATGGTCTCTGCGGCGACTTTCGCAGCCATGCCGTTGAGGTCCGTGCCCGAGGACGCCGCCGTGGGCGAGGTGTTGGGCACCTTGCCCGTCGTCGTCGCCGTGGGCTTGATCCGGTCCAGGTCCAGACCGAAGACGGCGGCGACCACCTGGGCGACCTTGACGAACAGCCCCTGCCCCATCTCCGTCCCGCCGTGATTCAGGCTGACCGAGCCATCCGTATAGACATGCACCAACGCGCCTGCCTGATTCATCTCCGGCTTGTTGAAGGACACGCCGAATTTAACCGGCGAGAGAGCCAGTCCCTTGCGCAGGGTGGGGTTGGCGGCGTTGAAGGCATCGACGGACGCCCGCAGGGCGGCGTAATCAGAGGAGGCCAGCAGGGTCTCCAGCATGGCAGGCAGGCGAAAATGCTCGACCGTTTGGTGATAGGGGGTGATGTCCCGACCCGGGCCGTAGAAATTGCGGCGCCGCACCTCCAAGGGGTCCAATCGGAGCACCCGGGCGATGTGGTCCAGCATGGCCTCTGCCGCCATCATCCCCTGGGGGCCGCCGAAGCCACGGAAGGCCGTGTTGGATTGGCGGTTCGTCTTGCAATAGAGGCCCGTCAACCGGACATGGGGATAATAATAGGCGTTGTCGGCGTGGCTCAACGCGCGGCTGACCACCCCCGGAGACAGGTCCACGGACCAACCGCAATCGGCGGCCAAGGTCATGTCGACGGCGAGAATGCCTCCCTCGTCATCCACGCCCACCTCCCAGGACAGAAGAAAGCCATGGCGCTTGCCGGTGACCTCCATATCCGTGTCCCGGTCCAGGCGCAGCTTGCAGGGCCGACCGGTGACCCGGGCGGCCACAGCGGCGATGCCCGCAACGAGCGTCGCTTGGCTCTCCTTGCCGCCGAAGCCCCCGCCCATGCGCCGGATCTCCACGGTCACGGCGTTCATATCCAGGCCCAGCAGGCGGGCGACCAGATGTTGAACCTCGGTCGGGTGCTGGGTGCCCGAATGGACCAGCATGTCCTGGTCCTCTCCGGGGATGGCCAAGGCCACCTGGGTCTCCAGATAGAAATGGTCCTGGCCCCCCACCCGCACAGAGCCCGTCAGGCGGTGCGGCGCCCGGGCCAGCTCCGGATCCGGGTTCCCCCGCAGGAAGACCGAAGGGGGAAGCAAATGGTGTTCAGCGGCAATCGCCTCGTCCAGGGCGAGGACCGGCGGAAGCGGCTCGCCCTCGACCGTGACCAGGGCCGCCGCCCGCCGTGCCGTGTCCTCGTCGCGGGCGCAGACGGCGGCGATGGGATGGCCAACGTATTCGACCAGATCCTCGGCCAGCAGAACTTCTCCGGGGACGATGGCGCCGATGTCGTTGGGGCCGATGATGTCCTTTGCGGTGATCACCGCAAAGACGCCCGGCAGGGCCAAGGCGGCGCGGACATCAATGCCGGTGAGCCGCGCATGGGCCCAGGGGCTGGTGACCAAAGCCAGATGGAGGGCCCCCCGAGGCAGGGGCATGTCATCGATATAGAGGGCCTCGCCGGTCGTATGCTTCAGGGCGCTGTCATGGGCTGCAGTGACATGAACGGCGGAGGGGGGGGAGGCGGAGGACGGAACCGAAGGGGATGTCATGTTCACAGGGCCTCCAGTCGCAGGGGCGCGCTCGTCTCGGTGGTGTCCAGATAGAGCCGTTCGAGCAGATTCGCCGCCACCAATCGGCGATAGGCCGCCGTGCCCCGGGCATCGTCCATGGGGGCGATGTCCTCGGCGAGGGCCACCTTGGCCGCCTCCAGACTGGCACGGGTCCAGGGCTGGCCGAGCAAGGCTTCTTCCGCCGCGACGGCCCGCTTGGGCCGGTCGGCCACCCCGCCATAGGCGAGGCGGGCGGTAGTGACGCATCCGTTTTCGATGCCCAGAACGAAGGCGGCGGAAACGGCGGAAATGTCCTGATCCACCCGCTTGGCCACTTTGTGGCAACTCACATGCAGGTCTGGGGAGGGCTTGGAAATACGGATGGAGAGGATCAGCTCATCGGGCGCGAGGGCCGTTTTGCGGTAGCCGGTGACAAAATCCTCCACGGGCAGGACACGCTCGCCCCGGGTGCTGCCCAGGATCACCTCGGCCCCCAGCGCGATCAGGGGCGGCAAGCTGTCGCCGATGGGCGAGGCCGTCCCCAGGTTCCCAGCGAGGGTTCCCAGATTGCGGATCTGCGCCGCAGCGATGCGCCGGACCAGGGCCCCCAGCGAGGGGGCCAGGGTGGTCATCGCCGCCAGCGCCTCGGCATAGGGGGTGGTGGCGCCGATCTCCAGGGAGTCCTCGGTTTCACGCAGCCCCCGGAGTGCGGGGATTCGGCCCAGGGCGAGGATCTCGGTGGGGCGCTCCAGGGACTTGGTGATCCGCAGGCCCAGATCCGTTCCCCCCGCCCAAACCCAGGCGTCGGGGTGCTCGGCGCGGAAGGCCAGGGCCTCGGCCAAATCCACGGGAGCGCAAACCCGTTGCCCCTCCGCTGTGTAAGCCAGAGGCTCGGCGGCAAGGGCGCGCAAGCTCTCTTCCACGGCGGGAGCAAGGGAGGGGGTCCAGTTGGGCAGGGTCCGGGCGGCCTCGACAATCGGACGGTAACCCGTGCAACGGCAGAGGTTCCCGGCGATGGACTCGAGAATCGCCTCCTCGCTCCGGTCCGCATCCAGGGACAGGGCGGCCAGCGCCATGGTGAAGCCAGGCGAGCAGTATCCACATTGGGTGCCATGGAAGTCGGCCAAAGCCCGTTGTACCGGGTGGGCAGTGCCATCGGCTCCGGCCAAGCCTTCTGCGGTGATCACCGCTCCGCCATGGATCTGGGGAAGAAGAACAAGGCAGGCATTGATCGCCCGCCACGTGAGGCCATCTCCTTCTAAGGGAGGAGTGCCCAGCAAAACCGTGCAGGCCCCGCAGTCCCCTTCCGCGCAGCCTTCCTTGCTGGCGGTCCACCCCTCCCCGCGCAACCAACGGAGCAGGGTCCAATCCGGCGGCACCCCCACCACATGGGTCATTTGGCCGTTCAAAGCGAAGCGCGTTCCACCGTCCATGACACCTCCTGAAACTGATCGCCCCATTATTGCAGACATTGGCGCCAAAAATCGTCGACAATTTTCATTTCTATGGCTAAAAACAATGCACGGCATTTGTCTGCGTATTTTTTAAGCAACTTATGACGCTGACTCCCCCGATTTCGTTTCCATAATGCGCTTCCCTCTTAATCACTGGCCCTTCCTCATTGGAGAGATCACCATGAGCTTCCCCTCGCCGCGCAAGTCCCTTGCCTCCCTGGGCGTCGCCCTTCTCACCCTTGCCGGAACGGCGTCCGCCCAGGCAGAGGACCTGCTGCCGGTCAAGTTCTCCCTGGACTGGAAGTTCGAGGGCCCCTCCGCCGCCTTCCTGCTGGCCAAGGAGAAGGGCTACTTCGAGGCCGAGGGGCTGGATGTGACCGTTGATTCGGGCAATGGCAGTTCCGGCGCGGTGACCCGGGTGGCCTCCGGCGCCTATGACATTGCCATGGCCGATCTGAACTCCATGATCGAGTTCAACGCCAACAACCCGGACAAGGCCATGAAGGCCATGTTTATCATCTACGATGCCCCGCCCTTCGCGCTGTTCACCCTGAAGAAAAGCGGCATCGATTCCGTCGAAAAAATGGCGGGAAAGACGTTCGGGGCGCCGGTTTTCGATGCCCCACGCAAACTGTTCCCCGCCTTTGCCTCGGTCACCGGCCTGGATAAGGACAGCGTGACTTGGGAGTCCATGGATCCCCCCTTGCGTGAACCCATGCTGATGCGCGGGGACGTGGATGGCATCTCCGGCTTCTACTTCACCAGCCTGTTGAACCTGCGGGGCCTGGGCATCAAAGCCGAGGATCTGAACATCTGGCAATATGCCGACGAGGGCCTGTCCCTGTACGGCAACGGCCTGATTGCCTCGCCGGAAATGATGAAGGATCACCCGAAGGCCATCACCGGTTTCCTGAAGGCCGTCATTAAGGGCTGGAAGGACGTGGTCGCCGATCCCAAGGCGGGTATCGCCGCCATCAAGGAGGTTGACCCCCTGATCGATGACGCCCTGGAGCTGGACCGCCTGCAATTGGCCATCGACAACAATGTGCTGACCGACTGGGTCAAGGCCAATGGCATGGGCGGCATCGACGACGCCCGCATGAAGACCGCCATTGATCAGGTGGTCCTGTCCTTCGGCCTGGAGCAGACCCCCGCCGTGGCCGATGTCTTCACCACGGAGTTCCTGCCCCCCGCCAAGGAGCGGATGCTCCAGTAGCACCGGTTTTGTGAGGAGGGGCGCCACCTTTATGGACCGCCCTTCTTCTTTTGAGACCATACCCTGAAAAGGTCGTCTTTCCCGCTTGGGCGCCAGAGTGCGCAGATTTCTTATCTATACTCTGTGTCCTCGAAAATCCGGAAAACCTGCTTCGCAGTTTCTGGGCCCTGCCCAGACCCGCAAAGGGTCGCGGACCCTTTGATCCCAAATGGGGGTCCGGGGCCTCAGGCCCCGGTGGGGGGTGGGGCAAAGCCCCGCGTTTTTCGGCTTTTTTAGGTCGTCATTCCCGCCCCAGCGGGGATGACAAAAGAGATCTCTTCCAATGAGCCGGAAAAACCGTGGTCTTGCGGACCCGCCCTTTCCCTTCCTATCCCCTAGGCTACCGGAGTGTCCATGTCCCATGCGTTCATCGAACTGGACCGGGTCCGTTTGCGTTATCGGGAAGGCGATGCCCTCGCCCTTGAGCAAACCACCCTATCCATCCGTGAAGGGGAGTTTGTTGCCGTCGTTGGTCCCAGCGGCTGCGGCAAATCCTCTCTGATGAAACTGGTCACTGGCCTGATGCCGCCCACCGAGGGCAACGTCATCGTTGCGGGCCAGGAAGTCACCGACCCCATTTCCATCGTCGGCATGGCCTTCCAGGCCTCCACCCTGCTGCCCTGGCGGACCACTCTCGACAACATCATGCTGCCGCTGGAGATCGTCCAGCCCCACCGCTCCCGCCTGCGCAAGCACAAGGCCAAGTACATCGAGAAGGCCCGCACCCTGCTGGCCGAGGTGGGCCTGAGTGGCTGCGAGGACAAATTCCCCTGGGAGCTGTCCGGCGGCATGCAGCAGCGGGCCAACCTCTGCCGGGCGCTAATCCATGGACCACGGCTGTTGATGCTCGACGAGCCGTTTGGAGCGCTCGATGCCTTCACCCGCGAGGAACTGTGGGATGCGCTCCAATCCCTGTGGATGGAGCATAAGTTCACGGTGATCCTGGTCACCCACGACCTGCGCGAAGCCGCCTATCTGGCCGACACTATCTATGTCATGAGCAAGCGCCCCGGACGCATCCTGGTGCGGCGGGAGAACGACCTGGCCCGGCCCCGCACCCAGGACACCAGTTTTACGCCGCCCTTCGTCGACCTGGTCCATGAACTGCGCGATGAAATCCGTTCCGTGAGGGCAAGCTGATGAGCACTGAAACTCCCGTTCCGCAGCCCCCTGCGCCCCCCGCACGCCGCAAAAAGCCCATGGGCCGTCGCTTGGCCGAACATGACGCGACCAAGAAAGCCGCGCCCTGGGTGGCGACCATCGGCTTGTTCGTCTTCTGGGAAATCATCTGCCGAGGCTTTTCCGTGCCAGAATACATCCTGCCCACCCCCTCGGCCAGTTTCGCCGCCATATGGCAGTACCGGGACGCGATCTGGCTCCATGCGGCCCAAACCCTCTATACCACGGTGGTCGGCTTTGTCATTGCAGTGGTCTTCGGCGTTCTTTTAGGGGCGCTGGTGGGCTCGTCGAAGACCATTTACGATGCGCTCAATCCCATGCTGATCGGCTTCAACAGCGTACCCAAAGTGGCCGTGGTGCCCATCCTGGTCATGTGGTTCGGCATCGGTACGGTTCCGGCCATCTTAACGGCTTTCCTCATTTCCTTCTTCCCCATCGTGGTCAATGTGGCAACGGGCTTGGCGACCTTGGAACCGGAACTGCGGGACGTATTGCGCTCCCTGGGGGCAACGCGGACGGATATTTTGATGAAGGTCGGTTTTCCCCGTGCCCAACCCTTCTTCTTCGCCTCCTTGAAAATTGCCATCACCCTGGCCTTCGTAGGGTCGGTGCTGTCGGAAACGGTGGCGTCCAACAAAGGCATCGGCTACCTAATGATGTCTGCCAGCTCCAAGTTCAACATGCCGTTGGTGTTCGCCGGTCTGATGGTGATTGCGGTGATGGGCATCGTCATGTACGAGATCTTCAACCGCATTGAAATGCACTCCACAAAGTGGGCGACGCGGGGCGGGCAGTAAGGGGCATCCGAGCGCACACCGTCACCGCATCGCCGTTTTTCCTGATCACCCCTGCGCAACCACTCCGCGCCCTGGGTTTGATCGGGATCGCCCCACGGTACACGACAGGGGATGTTTTCCCGTCACGGGGCTTTGCCCCCCCCTCTTTGGCGAGACTGGGGCCGAAAGGCCCCAGACCACGGGCTTTTACTTTTAGAGCGGAATGAGGGCGGAAAACCGGTACCCCTTTTTCCTCATTCCGCTCGCGAGAGCGTTATACCAAGCGGCGCGGGTTGAAACCCACGCCGCTTTTCTTGCGTTCAAACGCCATGCGGGCTTTTACCCGCCATAAGGCGCGGCGGCCACTTGGCCGCTTCCAAGGTGCGGTGAGGCAAACTCACCGCACCTTGGTATTATACCGCCCCACCCTCCGCCATCATGTCCTTCCAGGCCTGAAGGGCCGCCAAACTGTCGCGGGTCAGTTCCACCAGTCCGTCGGTCTCCACGGTGTCCGCGTCGGCGCCGCGCAACAGAGCCGCCTCCAGGGCTTTGGCCCGGCCGCGCAGGCGCATCAGGCCATAGGTTCCCGCTACCCCCGACAACCGGTGAGCGGCGTTGACCGAAGGTTCATCGTCCAACCGCCCGAGGGCCGATCGGATCGAGATCTCGGCCAGATCCACCAGACGGGCCACTTCCTCAGGCGGCAAAGCGGTGGCCATGTCCTCCAAATAGGCGGGCGTGAACAGGGGCGTCCCGTCTCGAGGATCCCCGCCCCTCGGGTTCGGATCCGGCTCAAGGGGGGACTCCGGGTTGGGCGGCGGTGCATTCCGGTTCTCCCAAGCAGCCTGGATCGCCGTGCGCAGGTCCGCCGACAGGATCGGTTTGGCCACGATGTCCACCGCCCCTGCGGCAAAGCAGGCAGCCCGGTCCTCGGGCAGGACGTTGGCGGTAACGGCGATAACCGGCGGCCCACCCCGTTCCCGTACCCTCCGGGTCACGTCCAGGCCAGACAGACCGGGCAGTCGCAAGTCCGTCAGCACCAAGTCGAACCGTTCCGTCTCCACCAGCTCCAGGGCCTCGGCGCCGGTGGTGGCCGAGTGGACACTATGGCCGTCGACGGTAAGAAAGCCCTCAAGCACCTGCCGGTTCACCGGTTCGTCCTCCACGAGCAAGATGGAGAGGCTGGGCAGGGGCGAGGGCGCCACCGACTGGGGCGGCAACCCCATGCCATCCGCCGAGCCGAAATCGAAGGTCAGATCCACGTGGAAGCGGGAGCCGCCGCCCGGATTGGCCTCGTGGAAAACGACCCCCCCCATACCTTCCACCAGCCGCCGGGAGATCGCCAGCCCCAGACCGGCTCCGCCATAACGGGTGGAGCGGTCGGCACTGACCTGGTTGAAGGGTTGGAACAGGGCCTCTCTGTGGGGCTCGGGCACGCCGATACCCGTATCCTCCACGGTCAAGCGGATCAGGGCCTGGGCGTGGTCCTGCCCACGCAAGGCCACCGAAAGGATAACGCCTCCCGTTTCGGTGAACTTGATGGCATTGCCCACCAGATTAAGCACCACCTGGCGCAAGCGGGCCGGGTCCCCCAGCAAGGCGACCGGGACCTCTTCGCCGACCATCAGGTCCAGGCTGATGCCCTTGCGTTCGGCGGTGGAACGCATGAGTTCGATAATACCGGTAAGCAGCCCCTCCAGATCAAAATCCTTGCGCAGGAAATCGACCTTGCCCGCCTCTACCCGGCTGATGTCGAGGATATCGTTCAGCAGTTCGGCCAAGGCCGCGCCGGACTGACGGATGGTGCGCACCTGAGCACGGGATTGATCGTCCAGCTCCCGGGCATCCAGCAGTTCGGCGACTCCCAGCAGGCCGTTCAAGGGAGTGCGGATCTCGTGACTCATCATCGCCAAGAAGTCGGTCTTGACCTGGACGGCATTCTCCGCCTGCTCCTTGGCAATGCGCAGTTCGGCGGTGCGTTCCTCCACCATGCGCTTGAGACCGGTCTGGTAGGCGTGGACCCGATGGGCCATGTCGTTGAAGGTCCTGGCCAGCGCCTTGACCTCCCGCGGGCCGGATTCGGCGTGAAGCTCGCGCACCTTACCGGAAGACAGCAGGGAGGCCGCCCCCTCCAGCTCCAGGATGGGCGCACTGATGGCCCGGGCAAGGAACAAAGCCACGGCGAGGACCAGAACGATCAGGGTCCCGAGCACCACAAAGCCCATATTGCGCAGCCGGTCGACCCGAGCCCTGCGCTCATCCAGGTCCGCCTTAACGACCATGGCCCAGCCATAGGAGGGCAAGTAGCGCCAAGCCGCCAGGACCTGATGCCCTCGATAGTCCACAGCCGCCCCGTGGCCCCGGTGGCCCGCCAGGGCCCGTTGGAAGGGCCAAGCCGCCGGATCGTCCGCGGCGATAACACCCGTCAAGGGTGCTTCGGCAGGGAAACGGGTGCCGCCATACAGGCGCACTCCCCCGGAATCCGCCGACCCAAGCTGGGTTTCCCCTGTCGCCCCCAAACCGGTGTAATCCTTCAGGACTGCGGCAATGTCCTGCAAGCCGACAGCCAACGCCACCACGCCTTGCACCGCACCGTCCCGAAGCATGGGCGCCGCAGAAAAGGCCACACCCCCACCTCGCCCATTATCGACAAAATCGGAGAGCTGGGGTTCCAACAGGGTGGAGGCCCTGTCAAAAACAATCCTCAGAGCCTCCCGCCCCTTCGCGCCCAAGGGTTCCCCGTCGGAGAAGACCACCACGCCATTGGGGGCGATCAAATAGAGGCCCGGAGCGTCCATGGTGGCCCTCACCCGGGTCAGGTAGGTCCGGAAATTCTCTTCCGGACTCCCCGGGTTGGGGGGCAACATGAGAGGGCCATGATCCATCCCCCATCCGGCACCCTGAAGCACCCCAACCGCCTGGGCCAAGAGCGGGGCCGAGGCTGCTATCCGCGCTTCCCGCAAACGGGCGCGGGCGTAGGACTCCACCTCCTGTGCGCGGCCATCGGCGATGACCGCCAGATTCTGGACGATTTCCTCGGAGATCTGGCGCTCGGCCGCATCAACATATCGCCAGCCAATCATGGCCATGGGCAAGAGACCCAGAACAACGAAGATCATGCCGATTTCAACGGCGAGGCTTAACCCCCCCGGAGACCGGGACCGGCCCTCCTTGCCCGCGCCTCGTCCCAAACGTCCCCCCATCATGACCCGCTCCGCGACGGAGCCGCCCAATGGTTGTTCCAACCCTTATACAAACCGTCGAGGAAAACCAGCCACTCCGGTTCGGTCAGGAATCCGGGAAAGGGTTCGGGCCGGATCGGCCGACCACTGCTCCACACGATGGAAAAATCCCCCGCAGTCGTCATACGTCCAATCAAGACCGTCCGCCAGGTGTGCTGGCTGGCCGGATCGATGTACACGATGCCACTCGGCGCGCGCATGGACTGTCCCATCAGAAAGGCGCGGTAATCGGCGTAATCGGCACTGCCCGCTTCCTCCACTGCCCGGGCCCAAAGCTGAACACCGAAATAGGCCGCTTCCATGGGGGCAGTGGTGACGTAGCTCTGTCCATAAGCAGCGCGGAAGGCCTTGACGAAGGCCTTATTTTCCGGAGAATCGACGCTCTGGAAATAATTTCGCGATGCATAATCCCCTGCCACCAGATCAGGTCCGATCGCTTGGACCTCCGCTTCCGCCAGACTGAAGGACATGACCGGGATGTCGTCAGAGCGGATCCCGGCGGCCCGAAGTTGGTGGTAGAAGGCAATGTTGCTGTCGCCATTGATCGTGTTGAAGATCACGTCCGGATGGATCTTCTTGATCTCTTCAATGATGGCGGAGAAATCCCGGCCTCCCAGGGGAACATAACCCTCGCCGACAATCTTACCCTTCAGGGCACCGACCTGAATGCGGATGATCGCATTGGCCGTGCGGGGAAAGACGTAGTCCGATCCCACCAGATAAATCCGCCGCCCCAGGTTATCGATGGACCATTTGGTGGCCGGGATGATCTGTTGATTGGGGGCAGCGCCGGTGTAGATGATGTTGGGCGAACGCTCCAAGCCCTCGTACTGGACGGGATAAAACAGCACACCCTTGTCCCGTTCGAACACGGGTTTGACCGTCTTCCGGCAGGCCGAGGTCCAGCAGCCGAACACAGCAGAAACCTTATCCTGAACGATCAATTCCTCGGCTTTTTTGGCAAACAGCGCCCAGTCGGAACGACCATCGATGACGATGGGCTCCACCCGTCGCCCGAGGACCCCGCCGTTCTGATTCAACTGGTCGATGGCAAACAGGGTGGCGTCGGCGACCGTGCGCTCGCTAACCGCCATGGTCCCGCTGAGGGAGTGGAGCACACCAACCTTGATGGGATCCTTCGAAGGGCTTCGGTCCACGCCGGTCAACAGGGGGGCCACATAGGTGATCAGCAGCCCCAGCGCCAAAGCGGCAATTGCGGCCACATAGTAGCGGTGATGTTGCGCCAGTACCCGATTGCCCCTTGAAAACACCATTTCGTCCCTTTTGTTCCTCGTCGGTGTTCTCCAACCATCAAACCGACGATCAGACCCTGTAGCCCTCCTCCAAAAGAACCTGACGCACCTTGGGGCGGGAAACCATCAGGTCATAATGGGCGCGGCAGGCGTCGGGCATCTTCAGATTAATACGATCAGCCCAGAATTCCACATAGAACAATGCGGCGTCGGCAATGGTGAAGTGATCCAAAAGCAGTCCGCCGCCCTTGGCCTCCAACCGCTTGGCGAGGATCCCCAAACCCGTCTGGACAATCCTCTTGCCCTGGTCCTCGATGGCTTGCCGGTCCTCTTCCCGGAACAGATAGCGGTCTGTGGTGAAAATCCGGGTGTATCCCTGCATGTGGATGGTGCCAACCACATGGCTCATGATCTCCAGAACATCGGCCTGGCCGCCTGGGTCCTCGGGCAACAGTTTCGCCTTGGGGTAGGTCAGGGCCAACCACCAGGCGATAGCCTGAAACTCGGCCAGCGCTGTGCCATCTTCCCTCACCAGCACAGGAATGGTGCCCTTGGGATTGATCGCCAGGAAGTCCGGCTTGGTGTTATCGCCCTTGGGCAGGTTCACGATATGAACAGCAAACAGCAGATCCAGTTCCTCCAACAGGATGTGAATGCCGGTCGAACAGGATCCGGGGGTCATATGAAAATGCAGCATGGGTGAAACGCTCCCCCCCTAGAGTGATGGTACTCCAGGGGAGCTAGCAAGAACGGCGCCAGGGGGAAGGGAAGGAAAGAGGCTGGAAATCCGCGTTTTTCCCCTCCTCTTGTCGGATTTGCGACAAAAAAATGCGACATGCGCGCCCCCTCCACCCCCCTTTCGCCCCCCCCCTTTCACCCCCCCTCTCGCCAGTGTAAGCCGCCAAAACCCCGTCTCTTCGGGGAGTTCGGCAAGTGGTTCGGTCCTTGCTTGGATGGGGGGAAGCAGCACGGAAAGGACCTGTTCACCCATGCCCCCCCTGTCCGAAACGGCCTCCCCCTCCACCGCGTTCTCCCCGGCCCGGGCCTACCACGAAGCCAGCAAGCACCGGGTGGAGGGCTATGCCCCCAGTCCCGGCTTTCTCGACTGGGACTCCCAGCCCTCCCCGTTCCGCCGCTACCGGGGTGCACCGGTGGTTGCCCTGCCGCTGATTACCACGCTGACAGAGGCCCCAACCCGCCCCACCCTCGCCGCGCTGGGCCATATGATGGAGTTGGCCCTGGGCCTGACCGCCTGGAAATCCCTGGGTCCAGACCGCTGGTCCCTGCGCGCCAACCCGTCCAGCGGCAATCTCCATCCAACGGAGGGCTATCTGCTGCTTTGGGCGACGGACGAGCCCGATGCCCTTCCGCCGGGGCTCTACCATTACGCCCCCCAGGACCATCTGTTGGAGCGCCGGGCCAGCCTGGACACCGCCCTGGCCGCAGAACTCACCGCCGCCCATCCCGGGACTTGGGGTGCCGTTGGGCTGTCGTCTGTCGTCTGGCGAGAGGAATGGAAATACGGCTCTCGGGCCTACCGCTACTGCCAACATGACCTGGGCCATGCACTGGCCTGTCTGGGCGTGGCCGCAGGAATCGTCGGCTGGCGAATGCGCCTGGATCCTCGCCCCGCAGACGCCACTGTCTCCGCATGCCTGGGCTTGGACCGGATCCCGGACAGAAACGGAGCCGAAGCAGAACAGCCCGACCTCCTCGCTCTGCTGGGCTCCACGCCGGATCTGGCGACACCGCTGCCCTGGGACCGGATTGCGCAGGGCCTCGCGGACTGGAGGGGAGAGGCCGACGGCCCCATCGCCCCGCGGGTGCGGTGGCCCGAAGTGGCGGCCGTTCTCTCTGCCCTGGACAAGGGGGAAACCACCCTCCCCGCCACTCCCACCGTTTCTCCTTCAACGACCTTTGCGCCCTTCGCTCCCCGTCCGGCATTGATCCGTCAAAGGCGCAGCGCCCAGCGCATGGACGGCAAAACGCCGATGGAATGGACAGCCTTCGAACGCAGCCTGTCCCGAACCCTTCCCCAGACCGCAAGCGCACCCTTCGACCTCTGGCCCTGGAATCCGGCACTCAATCTGCTGCTGTTCGTCCATGGTGTGGAGGGATTGGAGCCCGGCCTGTACCTGCTCGACCGCTGCCCGAAGCGCGCAACTGATTTCCGTGCAGCCTGTTCGGCACCGGACCTGTCCTGGTCCCCAATTCCCGGCACCGACCTCCCCCTCTTCGCCCTGCGGACCCCGCTGGACCTGCGGCGAGAGACGTCGAAACTGTCCTGCCGCCAGGGAATTGCCGGGCGGGGGGCCTTCTCCCTAGGGATGATCGGCGCCCTGGGCCCTGTGTTGGAGGAGGAGGGAGACTGGGCCTACCGCCGCCTCCATTGGGAGGCCGGGATGATCGGCCAGGTGCTTTACCTGGAAGCAGAAGCAGCGGGGTTGCGCGGCACGGGCATTGGCTGCTTCCTGGACGATGCGGTCCATGGGCTGTTGGGACTGGACAGGGGGCCCTACGCACCCTGGGCCACCCTTTACCACTTCACCATTGGAAAGGCCCTTGAGGACAGCCGCCTGTCCACCGAACCGGCCTACACTCCCCTTTCGGAGCCCCGCAGATGAGCACAACCACGCCCGACTTAGCGGATTACGTCCACCTGTTTCAAACCTATGGAAACGACCTGGGCGACCTTTACCAAGAACCGGAAGATGATCGCTACGCCCTGCTGTTCGAGCAGGTGACCCGCCTGTTGGTCAAACCCTCGCCCTTCAATCTGACTCTGGCCGAGCCTTTCCGGATCTCCGCCCATCGCTACCTGGACGGGGACCCGATCACGGTCAGGCATTTAAAGGACCCGGCAAACCGACATTTCATGCTCTGCGACCTACACGACTGGATCATGCTCCGCGGCGGGCTGGCCTTGAAGCGAGCCCAGGCAAAGCAGGCAGGCAGATAGCCCGGCAGGCCGTCGCGTTTTGCTGCCTCTTTCCAGAAAACCGGGTCCACACAGGAAGACCGGCCCGTCATCGCGGTGACATTTTCCCTCGCAGGGCGCGCACGGCGCAGCCCGGAGTCGTGAGCACGGGAGCAGAGGTCACGCTTTGGACCTGAGCAGCCGCCCGGGCCAGGGAAAACTGGCCGAGGATCACCGCGTCCACCTCCCCCACCCCCCGGCAGGCCTCCCTGGCGAGGCGGTCATGGGTCGCGCCGTCCCCGGCCTTCAAGGCCGCCAGTGCCCCCTCGACAAAGATGGGAGTCACCGTCACCTCCCGCCCCCGGGCTGCGGCCATGGCATGCAACTCCGCTTCGAGCGCCGCCAGGGACGGACCAAAGGTGACCACCAGAGCCAGACGACTCCCCCGGTCGAGGGCTTCCTCAAAAGCGGACTCATTGGGCCGCAAAACGGGCAGAGAGAGACGCGCCTTCACCGCATCAATCGCCGGACCAAAGGCGGAACAGGTAAAAAGAATAGCCTGGGTCTGTCCGGCCTTGCCGTCCAACCCGACAGCGTAATCCGCCAAGGTCTGGAAGCGGTCCATCATCGCGGTATCCAGAGTTCCCACCTCGGCCAAATCAATGGCCAGGGAGGTATCGAGAAGGTCAAAGGCGAAGGCCTCCGGCCACTCCTCGGCGAAGGCGGCCCGGGCCGGAAGGACGGAGTCCTCAAGGGCATGGATCAGCGCAATTCGAGGTCCCACCCCAGCCGGTTTTTCAGACATTGTCCTCTCCTTGCCACGCCTTCAGGGTCCCCATCAAAGGTCCAACGGCAAACATCCGCCCCTGTATCCTACCGCCAAGTGTCGTCTGAACTTTTACACCTTAGGTGCAAGGTACACGACAGTCAGTCCTTTTCAGTCAAGGGGCTTTGCTCCGTCCCCCACCGGGGCCGAAAGGCCCCAAACTATTACTTTTGGCCGAAAGGCCCCAAACTATTGCTTTTGGCCGAAAGGCCCCAGACCCCAGGAAAAAAGGGGGGCTTGGGGGCATTTGCCCCCAAATGGGCTTGGGCAATCGCCCAAAAAACACGAGACACGGTCGTGTCCTGTGCCTTACGCGACCTGAACCGCCCATTTATCCTGCGTCAACAGGGCCCGCCCTGACCGGACGAGGCCATCGGTCACATCGCCTTCGATGGCGACAGCAACCGCCTCAGGATCCCGGGCGCGCAGGGCCTCGACCAGTTTCTTGTGGTGATCGACCACGTAAACGCCGCCAAGATGACGCACCACCTGCCGCTGAAACGGGCCAAGTTGCAGCCAGACCGATTCAATGAGCGGCATCACGGCCTGATCGGGGTTCAGGCAATAAAGTAAACCATGGAAGCGACGGTTAAGGTGGGTCAACTCATCGAAATCGCCCGCCGCGTAGCTGGCATCCATCCGTTCGTCCAAGGCCACCAGACTGTCAACCAGACGGTCCGAGACATAAGGGAGGGATCGTTGCGCTGCATAGGTTTCCAGAACCACGCGCAGGCGCACCAACTCCTCAAAACGGCCAGGGGTCATGTCTGGCACCCGCAAGCGCCGATTTCCCAAGACCTCAATCGCGTTCTCCGAACTCAGGCGACGCACGGCCTCGCGGATGGGCGTCAGACTCAAGGCCAGGCTCTCCGCCAGATTGCGGATCGTCAGGGCGGTTCCGGGCTTGATGGCACCGACCATAATCGCGTTTCTCAACCGTTCATACGCGTATTCCTGAGTCGTCGCCCCTTCCGGCATGTCAATCTCGGGAATGGTCAATGTGCTCATTTTTTCACCTTATGGACTCGAAGACGGGAAACACCGCTTCCCTGGATCGGGACAAGGCGCCCCTCCGTTACCCCACTCGCGACAGGGGGCAGCGCTATTGTATCCATTGACATCCGGATCACCGCTTCCAATCTCCACCGAGCGGATCCGATCGGAGGCGCCTCCCCCACCAGACTCATGAGGACATATCGTGAAGATCGGAATACTCCAAACGGGAAAATGCCCAGACGAACTTCAGAGCCTCCACGGAGATTATGATACCATGTTCGCCCGGCTTTTGGACGGACAGGGGTTCACGTTTGAAACCTATCCCGTTGTAGACGGACATTTCCCCCCCTCCGTGGAGGCTGCGGAGGGGTGGCTGATCACCGGATCCAAACACGGGGTCTACGAAGATCACCCCTGGATCGCCCCCTTGGAAACCTTCCTGCGCGACGCCTACGCCGCCGACCGTCCCATCGTCGGCATCTGCTTCGGACATCAGATCCTGGCCCAAGCCCTGGGTGGAACCGTCGAGAAATTTGTCGGCGGTTGGTCCGTAGGCGTAACCGAGTATGACCTGGTGTCCGGCGCGCCCGCCGAACGGATCATCGCCTGGCATCAGGATCAGGTGATTGTCCCTCCTGCCGAAGCCCGCGTCCTGGCCAGTTCGGATTTCTGTCCTTACGCCATGCTGGCCTATGGAACCAAAGCCTTGACGTACCAGCCCCATCCGGAGTTTTCTCCCGCCTTCATGACCGACCTTCTTGCCGTACGACGGTCCATTCTTCCGCCCGCGATCGCAGAGGCCGCCGTGACCTCGCTGGCGCTTCCCCTGACCTCGTCCAGGGCAGCCGCCCAAATTGCCAGCTTTTTTAAGACCCGCCAAATCCACTGACCCCCCGAGGAGCGCCGCCCCGTTTCGCTCTCGTCATACTCTGTGTCCTTGAAAATCCGGAAACCCTGCTTCGCAGTTGCTGGGCTCTGCCCAGACCCGCAAAGGGTCACAGACCCTTTGATCCCATTGGAAAAAAAACGAATGGGGATTCGGGGCCCCAGGCCCCAATGGGCGGCGGTGAAGTAGAGCCCTGCATTTGGTGCCCTTTCCTCTGACAGGCAATCCTCACGGGACAAATCTTGCCACCCGGTAAATGATACGTTATAACATCACATATCATTTGCTCGGAGGCCCCCACTCCCCATGTCAAACCGCGACCCCTTTTTATCATCTCTCATAGCCTTGGGATCTCTTCGGCGCCTTGGAGGCGTCGCCATAGTGATCTGCAGCCTTTGGCTTCTGATCCTATGGGCGGTGGCTTTGCCATGAGTTTGGATTCCATCGACCTTGAGGATGTGACCCTTGTCTATGACCGCCATCCGGCGGTCCACCATGCCTCCGGGTCCTTCGCGCCGGGAAGTCTCACGGCTATCGCCGGTCCGAACGGCGCCGGAAAATCCACCCTGCTCAAAGCCTTGATGGGGGACCTTCCCCTGGCAACGGGTCGGATCCACCGGGGCAGTCTCTCCTCTACTGAGATTGGGTACATTCCGCAGGCCGCTGAAATCGACCGCCGCTTTCCCTTGACCGTGGCCGATACGGTCATGCTGGGCGCTTGGCGACGGACCGGCGCCTTCGGCGCGGCGACTGCGGCCATCGCCCGGCAAGCCCGGAAGGCTCTCCTTTCCGTTGGGCTTGAGGGATTTGAAAGACGCCATATCGGGTCACTCTCCGCCGGGCAGTTCCAGCGGGTCCTGTTCGCCAGACTTCTACTCCAGGATGCCGGAGTGATCATCCTGGATGAGCCTTTTACCGCCATTGATGCAAAAACAACGCGCGACCTTTTGACCCTCGTTCACCGCTGGCACGAGGACGGGCGAACCGTAATCGCCGTGTTGCACGATTTCGATCAGGTGCGGGCCCACTTTCCGCAAACCCTGCTCCTCTCCCGCGAAGTCATCGCCTGGGGGGACACGGAAACCGCCCTTTCGTCGGCCAACCTCCTTCAAGCCAGGGCCATGGCGGAAAGTTGGGACGACAACGCGCAGGTTTGCGCTCCAAACATGCGGCAATCGGCATGACCCTTCAGACCCTCCTCATTGACCCCTTTGTCGAGTATGGCTTCATGCGTCGCGCCCTCGTGGCCACCATCGCGCTGGGGTTGGGCTCTGGCCCGGTCGGCGTTCTTCTGATGTTGCGGCGGATGAGTCTTGTCGGCGATGCCATGAGCCATGCGGTCCTCCCGGGTGCAGCCATCGGGTTCCTCATCTCCGGCGGTTTGTCCCTTCTGGCCATGGGGTTGGGAGGACTTGTCGCCGGATTGAGCGTCGCCCTGCTGTCCGGTCTGGTGAGCAGAACAACGGCACTGAAGGAAGACGCCAGTTTCGCCAGCTTTTATCTGGCCTCCTTGGCCCTCGGTGTTCTGATCGTCTCCCTGAGGGGGTCCAACATCGACCTGTTGCACGTTCTGTTCGGCACGATCCTGGCGATTGATGCCCCAGCCCTCACCCTCGTCGGCAGTATCGCATCGCTGACCCTTGTCATCCTGGCCTTGGTCTACCGCCCCCTGGTCGCAGAATGCTTCGATCCAGGATTCCTGCGGGCCGTTGGAGGACGTGGATCCCTCTATCACACCCTTTTTCTGTTTCTGGTCGCGGTGAACCTTGTCGCCGGGTTCCAGGCCCTCGGCACGTTGATGGCCGTTGGCATGATGATGCTCCCCGCCGCCATTGCGCAGCTTTGGGCTCGCACCCTTCCAGTGATGTGTCTGATTGCCACGGCAACAGCGAGCCTGTCTGGCTTTGTCGGACTGATCGTGTCTTACCACCTCGGTTTCGCCACAGGGCCAACCATCATTCTCACGGCAAGCCTGCTCTATGGCCTGTCGTTGATCGTCGCCCCCGCAGGTGCGGGCCGACGCCTCTTTCCCCGTCCCCACCTGACGGGCTGAGTTTTTACCAAGGAGACATTCTGTGAAACGATCAATCCCCATCGTGGGCCTCATCGGCCTCGCCCTGTCGGCAACGCTGTATACCTCGATAGCATCAGCCAAAACGCTGGAGGCGGTGGCCAGCTTCAGCGTGCTCGCCGATGTGGTCAAACAGGTTGGCGGCGACGCCGTTCATGTGAAAAGCCTTGTTCCTGTCAACGGGGATCCCCATGATTTTGAGCCCTCGCCCGACGATGCCAAGGCCCTGAAGTCTGCGGATGTCACCTTTGTCAGTGGCCTGGGCCTCGAAGGGTGGTTCGAGCGTCTCGCCAAGGCATCTGGTTACGCCGACGACCCGGTTGTCGTATCCGACGGCATCAAAACCCTGACCCTTGAGGAAGACGGACAAACCATCACGGATCCCCATGTGTGGAACAGCGCTGCCAATGTTCTGATCTGGGTCACCAATATCGAAAAGGCTTTGTCCAAGGCAGACCCGGAGGATGCAGCGACATTCAAGGCCAATGCGGAGCAGTACAGCAAAAAACTGCGCGACCTTGATAGATACGCAACATCCAGTATTTCCTCGATCCCACCGGAAAAACGCAAAGTTCTGACCAGCCATGATGCTTTTGGCTATTTTGGCCATGAATATGGAGTGACGTTCCTGTCTCCCCTCGGTGTTTCAACGGAGACCGAGGCCTCGGCAGCAGATGTGGCCCAATTGATCGATCAAATCAAAGAGGAGCAAGTGAAGGTCTACTTCATCGAGAATTCCAACGATCCTCGCCTCGTGAAGCAGATCGCCAATGCAACCGGAGCCGAGCCCGGCGGTGAGCTTTACGTGGAATCCCTGTCGGATGCGGCGGGTCCGGCGCCAACCTACGCCAAGATGTTCCGCTATAACGTCGATCAGATTGTCGGCGCCATCATGAAATAACGCCGCAACACACCACACCGCCGCGACGTCGACCAAATTGCCGCCACCGTTGAGGTCCTATTATCGCCCCTGTAAAAGAATCGGATCGCAGGTGAGGCATGCTTATGACGACGATTGGTCGCGGACTGCGGCATCTCGCTGCAGCGGCTTGCAATTTGGGGATGGGACTCGCCCTGGGTCTCATCCCCACCTTAGCCCATGCCCATGTCATCACCATGGGTGGGGGCGGGTTCGGCAGCGGTTTTGAACATCCACTGACCGGACCGGATCATTTCCTGGCCATGTTCGCCGTTGGCGTTTGGGGGGCGCAGATGGGCGGGCGCGCCGTCTGGTCCCTGCCGGTGACCTTTCCGCTGATCATGGTCCTGGGTGGTGTTATGGGGATCCTCGCCATCCCACTTCCCGGCATCGAAACCGGGATCGCGCTGTCCATTCTGGCCTTAGGTTTGGCGATCGCTCTCGCCTGGCGTCCAAAGGAGTGGATCGCGCTTTTTCTCATCGCGATCTTCGCCATTTGCCATGGGTACGCCCATGGAGCAGAATTGCCCCGTGCCGCAGACCCGGCGGATTACGCCATCGGGTTTGTCCTTGCGACGGGGATGATCCATCTGATCGGGATCGGCGTGGGCCTTGCCCTGTCCAAACCCCTGAATGGCCGCCTTGCCCGCGCCCTGGGTCTGATAATCGCAGGCGGCGGGGTCTATTTCTTGATCGTCTAGCATTACAGTTGCGTTCTTTGATGACATCTGACTCTATGAGTTTCCATGCGTCGAAGGTCATGGATGACGGGTGCATCGATTAAGGCGACGCTTGAGCTTTGGGCGTCTTCGCTGCGAGCAGTGAAGGCGCGGATGCATCCGCTGTTCACCCAGGACCGTGTAGCGGTTTACGTGTAGCGGTTTTTGGACGGGTTGCTGGGGGAGGAACGCCGCAAG
>NZ_JBLAVB010000012.1:0-120819 GCF_047263945.1 Rhodospirillum sp. A1_3_36
CGCTCGGATCTGACGGATCGCTCGGATCTGACGGATCGCTCGGATCTGACGGATCGCTCGGATCTGACGGATCGCTCGGATCTGACGGATCGCTCGGATCTGACGGATCGCTCGGATCTGACGGATCGCTCGGATCTGACGGATCACTCGGATCTGACGGGCCGCTCGGGTCAGCCGGACCAATCGGGCCTAACGGGCCACTCGGAGCCACCTGCCCCGCAGCACCAGCCTCGCCGCCTTGATTGGTCGGGTCCACAGGGCCTGTTTGATTCGTGGGATCAGCCCCATTCTCCTCAGTTGGGTTCCGCGCCCCCCCTTGCGGGTTCAGCTCCTGCCTGAACTCAACGGTCCCATCTTCGTCCGAAAAATTTCGCGACGGAGCACCCCCGTTGGGAGGAGCATCCAAAGCATTGGCATTGGAAAACCGCCTAATGGATGGATCGGAAAATCCTACTCCGCTGCCACGACCTCCCTCATCGGAGCTTTGGCCTTCAACTCCCGACTCACCGATCAGCGCTGCGCCCCCCAGCGCGCCACCTTCGATACCCTCATTATCCAGCTTGGCGCTTCCCTGATGAAACGTGCTGTACAACATGGGGTCTTCGGCGTCTGCAGCAGCCGTGCTACCCAATTCCTCCGGATCGTCATCTGGAAGTTTTTGGCTCTCCACATCACTGAGAACGGTGTTCAGATCAAAATTGACCGCGTCTTCGTTCTCAGCGGGGCCAGTCCCTTCGACGTTTTCGGGGGCATTGGGAGTTTCGTCGGCCATGGAGCTGCCTCTTGATATCGGAGTTACGACGTAGTCTCGTGCTTACATGCGCCAACATACAGGAGCATGACACCAATTATCCGGTGAATCGGGCAATCGCAACCCACGCCACACGGAATCTTGGACGCTTCTCACTGTATGAAAAAGCGAGGAGCACAGACAGCTAGACCAAAGTGACCCCGGCACAGCGACAATTTGGAAACTTTATTTTGTTTGATATCAATACATTAGAAGAAATCGCCGACAGGTCATATGACCTTTGCCATAGCATCGAAATGGAGACTTTGGCTGAAAATTGATGCGAATCGATGATAAGCACGTGCGATCTGGATTTGTCCGAGACGCATATATTCTGTTTTTTGGAGGTCGAAATGAACCGATCGACGGATAGGAGGACGGCAAAGAAGCGGGGCCCTACGGCGCCGAACAGCGCGCCGGAGCTCCCCCCCTCCAAGAGCCTGCCACCTGTCTCAGAAGCCGCATCCTTCGAGAAAACCATGGTTCGGGCTTGGGCCTTCCGCAGGGAAGGGCGAAACACGGAGGCCGCTGATACCTTCCAGAAAGCCAAGACCCTCAATCCTCAGGCTCCCCTGCCTCCCTTGATGGCCGCGATATGCTTGAAAGACGCAGGCTTGGCCGACGCCGCAGATCGAGCCTTTCGATCCTTGACAAAAGATCACCCCACCTATTTCACCGGCTGGAGTCTTTATGGCGTCGCATTGAAAAATGCAGGGCGCTTCGAGGAAGCCGTCGCAGCATTACGACAGGCCTTAGCCGTCCAGGACCACATAGAAACGCGCAATACCCTTGTTGTGTCCCTATACAAGGCGGGGCGACTGGACGAGGCCATCGAGGAAGGACGACGCAACCTCACGCTCAAAGACCACAAAGCCGTGGAGCAGTTCCGTGCGCGCTCCGCTCCTGCCCCCCAATTGGGGCCGATGGGAGCGCCCTTCAGTACCGAAACCCGAAAGCGAAATATTATTTCCTTCTCCCTTTGGGGAGACAATCCAATCTACGTCCGAGGAGCCATTATCAACGCACGCATCGCGCCACATATATACCTTGGTTGGACCGCGCGATTTTATTGTGATTCGAGCGTCCCGTCCGACGCCATTCGCGACATTAAGGCCGAAGGGGCACAGGTCGTCATGGTTGACGACCCCGAACTGATGCGCATTCGGCCTATGTGGCGTTTCCTGGTTTCAGATGACCCGGACGTCGATTGGTTTATCTGTAGAGATGCTGACTCTCGACTGAATTGCCAGGAACTGCTCGCCGTGGAAGATTGGTTGCGCTCGGGACAGCCATTTCATGTGATGCGCGATCACATTTACCACATGGAACTCATTCTGGCAGGCATGTGGGGGGGCGCGGCCGGCGTCCTCCCCAATCTCCGGGCCCTTCTCGTGGCAAACAATCAATATTTCGATAATCGCTTTGGGGACCAAGCTTTTCTTATGGACGAGATTTGGCCGATCATACGAAATCACACCTTGGTCCACGATACCTATTACCGGTTCAACGGTGCCCGCGATTTTCCGGATGCCTACCGCCTGCCCCGCCCCGTCCATGTGGGCGGGGCAGTAAAGGTCATGAATGAATGAGGCTGGTCCTCAGCGCTCTTGGAAAGCGGTTTCAATATTTTTGTAGACCGGTTTCAGCAGATACTGCAGCAAGGTCTTTTCGCCGGTGATGATGTCTGCCTGGACAGTCATGCCCGGCAAGATCTTATTGCGTTCCGGATCTTTTCCCACGTAATCCCGGTCCAACTCCACGTAGCCCTTGTAGTAGGGATTGTTCTGTTCATCGACGAGAGTGGTTGCGGAAATCGATTTCAACTCTCCCATCACATGGCCATACCGGGAGAAGTCATAGCTGGTCACCTTCACCTTCACCGCCTGCCCGACTTCCACGTGACCGATATCCTTTGGTTGAATCCGAGCTTCGACGCGCAGGGTTTCGTCGACGGGAACCACATTCAGGATGATGCCGCCCGCAGGAACCACGGCACCGACCGTTTTGATCTTCACGTCCTGGACATAACCGGACACCGGCGCGCGCACGTCCAATCTGGCGACCCGATCTTCGGATTTACGCATGGCTTCACGGACCTGGGCCAATTCCGATGTCACCTGGCCCATTTCCTTGAGGGCTTCCTGCCGCAGACTGGCTTCCAGATCCCCCAGGCGACTATTCAACTCGGCGATGCCTTCGCGCACGGCCCGCTGATTGCCAATGGCTTGGGCAATGTCCCCCTTGATGGTCGCTGCGGCCCTTTTGGTATCCAGATAGGTAACCCTGGAGGTCAACCCCTTGCGCATCAGGTCCTCGCGCATATCCAGCTCTTCTTTGACAAGGTCCTGCTGTTCCCGCAAAGCGGAGGCCTCGTCCTCCAGAAGGTAAAGCTCTTCCTCCTTCTGATGGATCTGGTCGGACAGAACCTCCTGTGAGGTCTTGTAATTGGACATCTGGATCTGGAAAATTTCCTCCTGATCCTTTTTCAGATCCTCATATTCATCGCCAACAAAGGAGAAGTCCGGCTTACGCCCCGCACCGAAGGCTCGCAACCGCTCGGCTTGCAAGGACAGTGCAGCGAACCGGGCTTTCATGGTCTCCAATTCCGATTCCGCCGCGTCGGCCTTCATCCGGATCAGGGGCTGCCCTTCCTTCACCAACTGCCCTTCGTCAACGAAGATCTCCTCGACAATACCGCCCTCCAGATGCTGGACGACCCGCACCGAGCCGCTGGGCACCACATTGCCAGACGCGATGGACACCTCCTCAATCCGGGTCAGGGAGGCCCAAACGAGGAACGCCATCACCACCACGGCAGCAACAATCATGGCGAGGCGGACGAAGCGGGACATCCCCGCCTCCTCCAGCATGACAGATTGGCCGAGAAAGCGGGTCTGACGGCTGCCCTTGGCGACGCGGCCCCCAGCGGAACCGCCACTCTGACTCATGGTGCTCATAACATCTCCTGGGGAATGCGATCACGGATCTGGTCGGCCGGTCCGGCAAGACGGAGATACCCGTCCTCGAGCAGCAGGATCTGGTCAGCCAAGCGCAGGTGGCTCGGCCTGTGGGTCACGAGGAAAACCGTAGCATGCCCCCGCATGGCTTCCACCGCCTTCATGAAGGCCCGGTCACCGGCAAAATCCAGCCCGTTAACCGGCTCATCGAACAACATAATCGGCGCCCGTTGCACATAGGCCCGGGCCAAGCAAATCCGCTGAATCAGGCTCGCGGAAAGGCGCTCCTTGGCACCGTCACCAATCCGCGTATTCAAGCCTTCGGGAAGGTTTTCGATATCCTTCAGACAGCCGGCCTGGTCGCAAGCCCAAATCAGTTCCTCGTCCGTCGCCGTCGGTTGGGCGAGGCGCAAGTTCTGGGCGACCGAGCCATGGAACGTCGACGCACTCTGCGGCACATAGCCAATGGACTGCCGCAGATCTACCGGGTCAACCTGACGGATATCAATATCATCGATCCGCACATTGCCCGCTTGGGGGTGGTAAAGGCCCAGAATCATCTTCAGCAAGGTGGACTTACCCGCGCCATTCGGCCCGACGACAGCCACAACCTCGCCCGGTTGGGCCTCGAATGTCACACCGACAACGGCGGGATCCGCATCGTTAGAGTACCGCAGAGACACACGAGAAAAACTCACCTTTCCCTTGAATCGACTCAGGGAAGTATGGGTCGAATGGGGTTCCCGTTCGGGCTTCAAGGCCATCAGATTGTCAATATTCCGGATGGAGGATCGCACCTGCTCAATCTGGGTCATAGCCAGGAACCCTGTCTGCAAGGGCCCCAATACCCGCCAAATCAGCATCATACTGGCGATCAACCCACCGACGGTCATATCCCCGTCGATCACTTTGGTCACCCCATAGGCCATGGTCGCCAAGCCGGTGAGGATCACCGACACATGGGCCAAGGTCCCGGCCACGGAGGAAAGCTGAGCCGATCGGAAACCGGCCATCGTCGACCGCGCAGACATCTCCCGATACCGCTCCCGCCAGGTTTCCTCCGCTCCGCTGTACTTCAGGGTCCGCATTTTGCCGAGGGTTTCCACCATGAATTCCTGGCGCCGGGATTCAATCCGCCCGGCGAATGCCACCTGTTCGCGCATACGGGAGAACAGGACCAGGCCGATCAGAGTGAAAGCGATGACCGCCAGTGCAGGCACAACGACGAGAGACCCACCCAAGACGAAGATCACCACCAGATACATGACCAGGAAGGGCATCTCCAAGGTCACCGTGGCCAGGGCACCGGTGAAGAACTCCCGGACCGTGTCGAAATTCTTGATCCGTGCCACCTGGGATCCCAGAGTCGCCCGTTCCGTATAGGCGGGCGCCAGGGTCAGGATCCGCTCGAATATGGCATTGCCGACGATACTATCCAGCCGCGCCCCCACATAGGCAATCATCCGGGATCGCAGGGACCGGAGGACCTGGTCAGAGACGATGGCCAGCAGCACACCCACCAAGAGATAGGCAAGCGCTTCCCGCGAACCCGTAGCAATCACCTTGTCGTAAACGGCCATGACAAACAACGGCATCGCAAGCGCCAAAGCATTGCTTAAAAAGGATGTGCCGATCATCTGCCAGATCAAGGGCCGAAAGCGCCCAAGCGTGGCCCGGAACCAACCATGCTGGCGGTTGCGATGGGCGATTTCCTCCACATCGATTGAAGTGAAGAAATAGGCCCATCCCTCCACATTTGGCAGCTTGACCGTCGCATAGCTCTCGGTCCCGGACCGATAAACGACCATGGCGGGCTGCCCCCCCATCTCCTTCACCTCAAGGGCGACAAAGGCGGGCCCCTTGTCGGGCAGAAACAGCACCGGCATCAGCCGCGCATCAATCTCTGCAGCACGAATCCGAATACGGTCGCTGCGATAGCCCAGGTTGGCCATCGTGTTCCGCAAACCAGTAACATCGAGGGTGTCGGCGAAATGGGGCAGAGCCTCTGTGATCTGTCGGGGGTTGCCCATCCATTTCAGGCCCCGCAACAGGGGCAATAGACAGGCCGCCAAGTCGGACTTGGCCTTAAAACCACCCAACGCACCCGAGCTGATGGCTGCGTCGGAGATCCCCTCCTCCCGCTGAGGGTCCCCCCAGCGTGCGGAGAGATCCTCTTCGGTGGCGGACCCAAGCCCCTCGTTAATACCCTGGGCGGTGAGCAACTCGCGGACCGTGCGGGCCGCTTCGTCGTCCATGTGGCCACCCTGGACTTGATTTGCCGGATTTGCGGTCATGTGGAGCGTCCCTCGAAACTAGATCAATCGGCGCAGGGGCTGCGCCGACCGGGGCGCCCCCCCCGGCGCACCGTCATCGGACCGCTCCACCAGGGTCCCCATGGACAACTGGTAGACCCGATCTGTCATCCGCAACAGCGACGGCCGCTGGGAAATGACGACCATTGTCCGGTTTCCCTTCAGTCGGTCCAAGGCCGCCATCAGATAAGTGTCCCCGACTTTGTCGACGGAGGAATTCGCCTCGTCGAACAGGATAATTTGCGGATCGTGCAGCAAGGCGCGGGCGATACAAATCCGCTGGCGCAGGCCCGTTGGCAAGGTATCATAGGCACCATCGCCCACCACGGTCTCAAACCCCATGGGAAGCGCCGCCACAACCTCTGTCAAACCAAGATCCTCTGCGGCGCGCAGAGCAGCTTCCCGGTATTCCGGATCGAACATGGAGATATTTTCCAGGATGGTGCCCTTGAACAGCTCCCCCTCCTGGGGCAGATAGCCGATCTGATGCTTAAAGCTGGAAGAATCGAAATCCATCAAATCCATGCCATCGACCAAAACTTGGCCCTGGCTGGGGGGCAGAACCCCCATGACCACAGACAGAAGGGTCGTTTTGCCACTTCCATTCGCGCCCACCACCCCGATGCATTGGCCCGGCGCAACATCCAGATCGATCCCCCTGAGAATCTCCCCTTCTTCAGGGCTATATCGAAAATGAACATCGCGCAATGTCAAACGCCCCTGAACATCTGGCAGACCAGGCAGGTTCATCCCGTCGGTGGTCGGCAGATTCAAAATCTCCCCCACCCGTTCGCGTCCCAACTGGATGCTCTGAAACCGAGTCCACAAACCCACGACCCGCTGTAGGGGCTGCATGGCCCGCCCCGCCAAAAGGGTACAAGCTGCCAACTGGCCAATGGTCAGGTCATTGTCCATGACAAGCAAGGCCCCCACGGAACTCACCAAGACCATGGTGAGTTGGGAGAAAAAGCCACCTTGGGCGATAGCCACAGCATTGCGTTGGGCCATTTGGTAGCTGGAGGCTGCGCTGGTTTCCTGCAGACGTTCAAACCGACGCATCATCAAGCTTTCCATGGCCATGGACTTGACCGCATGAACGTTACCGAGCACCTCAATGATAAAATTGAGCTTCCGATCATTGGCCGTGGAATGCTCTTCAATCGCCGCTCGTAGCTTCAGCCCCGTCCGCGAAGCCACGACAGCAAAAATGACCAGCACCGTCAAAGGCACCAGGACCAACAGACCCCCCAAGTACCAGATGACCCCGAGGAAGATAAAAACAAAGGGAAGATCCAGCAGAGAGGTCGCAGCCTGACCCCCATAGTATTCCTTAATAGACTTCAGGGAAGACATCTGTTCCAGCAGAACACCGGCCCCCTTGCGCTGGACATTAAGAAGTCCGGCCCCCAACAACCGACCGAAGGCGGTATTGCCCATGCGGTGTTCGAACTGGGCACCGGACCACCCCGTGGCATAGGACCGCCCAATACGCAGCAAAGCCTCCAAGGCCAGGGCCGAAAGGACACCGATCACCAGAAGCGCCAGCGTTTGAAAGCTGGAGTTGGGCACGATCCGGTCATAGACCTGCAAAAGCGCGATGGGCAGGGCCAGGGACAAGATATTCAGAAACAGCGAGGTCACCAGCAGGTCCGGCGACGCTTTGGGCATCGCCGATAGCCGATCCACCTCGGATTTTTCCGACACGACTGTACGAGACACCGATTCCCCCTGGGCCGACGATCCGGCTCCCATTAACAGAACACCGCAAAAACGGAAATGACACGACAAAAGGCACGGCCTGCTCTAGACCTTTGACATAATCGATTCTTTTGCGACATCGAGCAACCGGTTACAAGGTTTTTGTCGCATTTTTTTCCAAAACAACATCTTACAGTAGTTTATTAATGTCGAAAATCGGTACCGTCTACATCCCGTAGCGGGCAAGGAAATAGATCCATTAGTCTATACAGAGACTCCTCCCGAAACGCGACACCACTTCGTTTCGACACCGCCCCAATCTATTGTTCCCGATGAATTTTTTCTGCCCTGCCTCCGCCTGGAAGCAATCATCAATCGCTTTAAAAGACCGCAGTCTCCCGGAAACGCCCTCTTGGGATCCAGGTCCCGGTGATCGGGAGTCTCAGATTACGCCCGAAAGCACCACCTGGGAAAATAATGGCGCAGCATGCCCTTTTCGCACCACAGCCTCGACTCTCCAGGTTGCCCTGCGGCTCCATACTATCGCGGAACCGAATCGAATGCTCCGTCGTTTCTCCAATATCATCACATCGCGCAAAAAACCTAAGGAGTTCGTGCCATGTTATCCTGGGCTATCATCTTCTTTGTCATCGCCATCGTCGCTGCGTTTTTTGGATTTGGCGGAATTGCCGGTGCGGCCGCTGGAATCGCGCAGATACTCTTCTTCCTATTCCTGGTTATGCTGGTCGTTTCTCTAATCCTGCATTTCACTCGACGCAGCCAGTTGTAAAAGCCCGCGACGATCGGAATAAGGTCCGCTATCCTGGGTCAGAGAAGCCGGGCCAGCTTGACTCAAGTTGGCCCGTAAAGAGCGTCAACTTGATCTCGGAACACGCTAAAGCCCCCTTTTGCGACGTCGCCCCTTTGGTCAGGCCTTCATGGATCTTTCCGTTTTCCTTGCCTCGGCGCGCGCGCGCGGAGCCAGCGATATCCACCTTTCCAACGGCTTCTGTGAAGAAGCCGCTGGACCTGTCCGCTTGGCCCATGTCCGCCTGGAAGGCCGATTGGTTGCCCTTGATCAGGCTCCCTCCCCGGAATGGATCCTGGACACCGTGCTTGGCGCCGAAGCTCGAGCCCGTCTGGAACAGGTGGGCGAAGTCGATGCCACCTTCACCTCGGGTGGAGGACGTGTTCGATTGCGGGCCAGCAAAGCGCGAACCGGAATGAGCCTGTTCCTTCGCCTCCTTCCCGAGCAGCCCCCCAGTCTCGCGGACCTGACCCTCCCCTCAAGCTTGACCGGTCCATTGGAAAGCCTCGCGGAACAGACCGAAGGGCTGATCCTCGTCACCGGATCATCAGGGTCAGGCAAAACCACGACGACCGCAGCCCTCATTGACCGGGTGAACCGCCTGGGAGGGCGTCATGTTTTGACCGTCGAGGATCCCGTCGAATACATCCATGCCCCCCTGGCAGGCCCGATCACGCAGCGGGAAGTGGGCGTAGACACCCCCGGCTTTGCTCAGGCCCTAAACGCCGCCCTCCGCGCTGATCCCGATGTTCTTTTGGTCGGTGAAACCCGAGATGCCGAAACAATGGCGCTGGCCCTGAGCGCCGCAGAAACCGGGCATCTGGTTCTCACCACCTTACATGCGGCGAGCGCACCGGGAACCATGGACCGGGTCGTTGACCTCTTTTCAATGGATCAACGGGACAGAGTGCGGGATGTTCTCGCCAATGCCCTGACCGCCATTATTCACCAACGCCTCCTGCCCAAGCGGGGGGGAGGCCGGATCCTCGCAGCGTCCATCCTTCGGGCAACACCAGCAGTCCGCGCCGCAATCCGGGACGGACGAACAAGGGATCTGGCCACCATCATGGCCGCCGGAAGCGCCCAAGGCATGGTATCGGAAGACCGTTGGCGGGAAGTCCTGTTCGAAAATGGGCTCACCAGTGCCCCATGACGGGAAACCGCCCGCAAAAGGGCGCAGATATCTTGCCGGATTTGTCACTTCACAGTACGCAACAAGGCGTGTTTTGCCGTCACGGGGCAATTATTTTTAGAGCATGTCGCGTGAAATATGATTCACGCGACATGCTCTCATACCAAGCGGCGCGGGTTGAAACCCAGGCCGCTTTTCTTGCGTTCAAACGCCACGCGGGCTTTACCGCGCCATAAGGCGCGGCGGCCACTTGGCCGCTTCCAAGGTGCGGTGAGGCAAACTCACCGCACCTTGGTATACACCTCTGAATCGACACACTCCCCTCTTCCCCCGGCGAGAGAGGGGGCGGCGGATAGCAACAGCTCCAATGTCCGGGGATGGGCATTCAAGACGACCGACAAGTCATAGCCGTTCAAGGCCTCATAAAATGCCTCCTTGGCCTGGAAGAGCACCTTTACAAGGCCACAGGACCGGTCCAGCAGGCACTCGGAACAATCCACCAGTCTGCCCTCCCCTTCCATCAAACGCACCACGTCGCCCAGTTTGATATCCTGGGACGCCTTGGCCAGGGTCACCCCGCCATGGCGTCCCCGGGTGCTGGAGAGCACGCCCCCATCCACCAACAGGTTCACAACCTTCATCAAATTGCTTTGGGACAGGTCGTGTGCACGGGCAATTTCTGCGATGGGAACCAACCGGTCGCCATGGGCAGCCAGATAAAGACAAGCCCGCAGAGCGTAGTCGGAAAACCGGGACAGACGCATTCAGAACAGACCTTCGTCAAAACAGGTCCAGGTTCACACCCGGATTGGTCCAGAGTCAGCCGACAAGCAGCCCAGGACAAGGCAGTGAAGGGGAGTACCCTGATCCACGTCATGCAGATTGTCCACAGGGTCGAACAGGTCTGTCAACAAGTTCAATGGACGCGTGAAAGGACCGCCCCCTCCAGAGAAGACGCCGCCTCTTCCATTCTCAGTTGGGCGGGCGGGCCGTCAAAGGCCAGGCTCCCATTATTCAACACCAACAGGCGATCACAGAGATCCTCGACCTCTGCGAGGACATGACTGGACAGGAGAATCGTCCGCCCGGCATCCCGCGCCGCCCGCAGACGGGCCTTCAAGGCCGCCCTCGCCTGCGGATCCAGCCCGTCCGCAGGTTCGTCCAACAGGGTAAGGGGCGTACCAACGAATAAAACGCCCGCCAGGACCACCTTGCGTTCCGTCCCCTTGGAACACCGCCCCAGGGGTCGATCCAGAAGGTCCGGATCCAGGTCCAGCGCGCTGCAGAACGCCTCGACTTCCCGCCGGTCCACTCTCTTTTTCCAAGCCCGGCACTGGGCGCTGATCCAGGCCCGACCGGTCATGGTGACCGGGGCCCGGTGGGACTCGGGTAAATAGGCGAGGTTCCGGCGGGCCTCTGCCTCCCTGGGATCCCGACCGAACACCGATACACGCCCTCGCATGGGACCAGCCAAGCCGGCGCAAAGGCGAAGAACTGTTGTTTTTCCCTGTCCATTCAGTCCGGCCAGCCCGACGATTTCCCCAGGCGCCAAAGACAAGGACAGATCCTGCAGAACCATCCGTCCGCCCAGATCATGCCCAAGATGGTCTAAATGAAGGGGTGCCAAATCGACGCACAGAGAAGACGCAGAGGTCATTGGGCGCGATCCATCCGATTTTCGAACACCCGATAGGTCCAGGAGGGCTTGAGGACCACAGTGACCTTCTCCTCCGGCCCCCGATCCACGGTCAGGGCCACACCGTCGGCATCGACCCTATCGATAACCACATGGGGCGCAGGAGTCTGCTGTTCCTCCACGGGCTGACCATTGATCCAGATCATCCAGGCATCCGGCCCAGCGTAAACCAGTCCCGTCAGGGTCAAATCCTCCAGATCTCGCCATCCCGGCGCCCGCCCCCAGGGACCAGCCTTCAAGGCCCCAATAATCGCCTCCACCTCCTCGGTTGAATCCAGAAGCAGGCCCTCCATGGGTGGGACGGCAGGGGGAGCGGGAAGGGGCTTCGCCCGCGGGCCCAGTTCGGTCCGCCACCGCCAGCCCTCCCAAGACAGAGTGGCGTCCAGGGTGATTAGCGCCAAGGATTCCCCTGCCCGGATCGCCTCCAACTCGGCTCGCGAAATTTCCCCTTGCCGCCGAAGGGACAGATGCTCTAACCGGCCCCCCTCCCCCTGGGCGAGGGCCTCCAGGAAGGACAAGGCATCGCCATCAAGGAAGGCCGAACCGGACAGGCGCACGGTCTGGGTCACCCGTTCCAGCCCTTTGGCCAACTCGATTCGCTCAGGAGAGGGCGCGTCATGCGTCGTGAGGGTGACCCGCCAACTGTCCGCAAGTTCGGGGGGACGCTGGATCAGCTCCCGCCGATCCAAAGAGGAAAACCGCCCCTCCTTCCAGGCCCTATTCCACGCGTCCACCGAAGGTCCCACCTCGGCAAGGGTCCGTCTCAAGGCCACGGTCTCTGCACGGGTTTCCTCCAGGGACCGCTCTATACGGGCCACCCGCTCCCTTGCCTGTTCTCCCCGCCAATGCACCCATCCTCCCCAAGCGAGGGACGCAAGGCAGGCCAAAATAGCCAGAATCCAACCCAGGGAAAGCCCCTTTGTCGGGAAGACCTGACCCTTGGCTCCGCTCCAACCGCCAGTCATGACGGGTCCTCCGGTTCGATAACGATAACCACCTCAGCCCGTCCATCCCCTCCCCCTTCAGGCCGCAGGGTGACGCCGAAGCCGGGGAAGGCCTCGGCGAAACGATCGCGGATAGCCTCCGGCGTCGCGGCGCCCAAGCCTCCCTCCGCCAGATCCAAGGTCAGGGTCCACTTTGCCCCCAGGGGCGTCAGATCCATATCCACCTGACGCGGCCTCTCCCCCGGACCCAAATTCGCCGCGATCCATTCCAGGTCTCGCAGGAGGTCAACCGAGAAGGGCTGTCGGATCCCGGCAAAGGCGCGCAGGGCCTCGGGAGTGGCGGGTAGGGCCGCAACCGCCTTCCGTTCACGAGCCAGCCCCGCTTGGGCTTCCTCCAGGTCCGTTTGAAGAACTGGACGCCGGGCCTCCAGAACCTCCAAGGCGCGCAGATTAATCACCCCCATGGCCACCCCGCAAAGGCCCAACCCTGCCAACGCCAGGGGAAGAGGCCGAAGCGCCCGCCAGCCACCAACCTGGGGCGGAGCCGTCAAGGGTCCCAGAGGCATGGACCGGGCGAAGGGATCGAACAGGGCCACCCAAGCCAACAAAGCATCCCCGGACAGACCCGACACCGGGGGAGAAAAAAGCTGCTCCAAGGTCTGCGCATCCGGCAGAAACAGGGGACCACCGGCCAACTCCCGGGACAGGCTCTCCCGCAAGGACTCTTGATCCAGATCCGCTCCGGCAAGCACCACCAGAGCACAAGGCGTTCCGGCAACATATCCCCGGCGCCGCAGGTAAGCCAGGGTTCCCCGGATTTCGTCGATCAGGGTCGCCCTATCCAAGCCAGGTGGCACCAAACGCGCCAAACGGGGCAGACCATCGCGGGCGGCCACCAGACGGGTGCCGGAGCGCCCGGGCACCACCACGAGGGACCAGTTTGGCAGGGGGGCGGGGTCCGCCTTGTCCCCGGCCTGAAGAGAGGCCATCAGCCAACGGGCCAGCCCGGGAGCCGCCAAGGCCGGACAGAAGGGGCCCTGGGTGGCCACCCCCCGCGCCGCCAAACCCGCGCGCCAAGCCTCCACACCCTGGTCCCCCGAACCGATCATCCCTGCCATGGTCAACACCGCCCCTGATCCCGCGCCAGAGGAGTCGCGAACCCGCGTGATGCGACCCCGCACCAGGGCAGAGTCCGGAAAGGCCACAGAGAGGTGCCCGCGCGTGAGTCGTCCCCGGTCCCAAGGCGCCAAACGGGGAACCTCCTCGGTCTCCAAGTGCAGTCCTCTCCCTTCCACCATCAAGGCGACGGGTCCCCCCGACCGGGGGATCAGGGGGACATCAGGCGTTCCGGCTTCCATCGCCACCCCCGGTCCCAGCACCAGGGGTGGCGCGTCCTCGGACAGCAGGAGCAGACGGCGGGCCGTTCCACGAAAGGGAGTGATGGTCATCCGCTCTTCCCTCAACCAGCCAGAAGCACGACGCCGTCGTATACCGGCAAAAGCACAGCCCAGACGATCCAGCCCATCAGGCCGCCCGCCACCAAAAGCAAAGCGGGTTCCAGCAGGGTCGACAGCCGGTCCGCGGCCTCCCTCAGGTCCTGATCATGGAAGCCCCCCACCTGTTCCAAGGCGCCGGCCAAATCGCCCCCATCCTCTCCCACCCGAGCCATGCGCGTGACCAGCGGTGGGAACTGGCCACTCATGGACAGGGCCTCCGACAGGGGATGCCCTGCGGACACGGCCCGGGCGGAAATGCCCAAGGCTTCAGACAGAATGCGATTGCCCAGGACCTCCCGTCCGACCTCCAGGCATTGGGGCAGCGGAACGCCCGCCCGGAACAACAGGGAGAAGAAATGAGTGAAGCGGGTCAGGGCCAATCGCCGCTGGATGGGTCCCAGAATCGGCAGGCGGAGACTCACCCCATCCAGGAACCGGGCAACCGGGGGAAAGGATCGTCTCGCCAGGGAAAGAAAGCCCACCCCCAAAGCGAGGGCAAAGGGAAAGAACCACCCAACCGCCGAAATGCCCTCGGACAAAGCGATCAATGCGCGGGTCTGGAGGGGAGGCCGCTCCCCCAAGGAGCTCAGGAAGGTGGTCAGTTCAGGCACCACCACGCCCATGAGAAAAAAGAACAGCCCGGTGATCACCACCAGGACCAGCATGGGATAGCGCGTCGCCTTGCGCAACCGCTGGCTCAAGTCCTCCCGCCAAGCCAGATGCCGGGACAGATGCCCACAGGCTCCGGCGAGATCCCCCCCGGTTTCCCCCGCCCGCAAGATGGGGCCGACCAGGGGACCGAGAAGGGCGCGCCCCCGACCACGGATCCCTTCACCAAGGGCTGCCGACAGGGGGGTGCCCCCAGCGACTTCCCCATGGGCCGTCCACAACAAGTCCCGTAAGGCGGGATCCTGGGTCACCGCCCGCATATCCTTTAAGACGTCCAGCAGGGGAACACCCGCTGCCAAGGCCCGCTCCAGATGCAGAAACAACTGCCGCTGCTCCCTCAGCTTGGGGCGCCCAGCGACCCAGGTCGGCAGCACGCTTCGCCTTCCCGCTCGCGCCGGCTTTGCCTGCAGCAGGTGCAACCCCGCAGACTTGAGGCCCCGGTGCAAGTCCCTCACCCCCGGTGCCTCCGCCTGACCGCGAATAATGCGGCCCTGATCATTGGCCGCTCGGTAGGCGAACAGAGGCATGGGCGTCACGCCAGCCGACCGGTGATATCGACCGCGCGCATCAGGGCGGCGACGTCGATCACCCCCTCCAGCACCAGCCGCGCACCGTTCGATACCATGGGACGGTAGCCCTGCCGCTCAGCCAGGGCGCGGATCTCTGAAACCGGTGCGCCATCCGCCAGCAGACCGTCCAGATCCGGCGTCACGTTCAGCAGTTCCGTCAGAGGCACCCGCCCGCGATATCCCGTCTGGCCGCAAGACTCACAGCCCATACCTCGGTAAATGGTGACCTCATTCTGGGGCTCAACGCCCAGAATACGACATTCGACAGGGGAGGCCTCATACTCCTGGCGACATTTGACGCAGATCTTGCGCGCCAACCGCTGGGCCAGGATCCCCATAAGCGATCCACTCAACAGGGTTTGCCGAAGCCCCAGATCCGACAAGCGGGACAGGGCGGAAATGGCGTCATTGGCATGCAGGGTAGAATAGACTTGATGGCCGGTCATCGCCGCCCGAAGGGCCATGGAGGCCGTGTCCGGATCCCGTACCTCGCCCACCAGGATCACATCGGGGTCCTGGCGCAACATGGCGCGGATGCCATCGGCGAACCCCATGCGACCGCCTTCCCGCACCTGGGTCTGACGCAACAGGGGCAAATCGTATTCCACCGGATCCTCCAGGGTCACGATGTTCAGATCTGGCCCGCTGATATGATCCATCAAGGCATACAGGGTGGTGGTCTTGCCCGATCCCGTCGGTCCGACCACCAAAAGCATCCCTTCAGGCCGTCGGATCATCAAACACAGGCTGTCCATGATGCGTTGGTCCAGCCCCAAGGACTCCAGCCTCAAGGGCGTCGCGGAGCGATCAAGGATCCGCAGGACCATGTTTTCCCCATGCACCGTCGGCACAACGGAGCCCCGGAAGTCCACTTTGCGGTGGGCCACGGCCATGGAGAAGCGCCCGTCCTGGGGGTTGAGCCGGTCCGCGATATCCATTCCGGCGAGGATTTTGATCCTTTGGCAGACAGCCGCCCAGTATTGCTTGTGGAAGGTCAGGGATTGACGCAGGACACCGTCCACCCGCTCCCGCACCCGAAGAAAAGCACCATCAGGTTCAAAGTGAATATCCGAAGCTCGGCGTTTCACCGCGTTGAGCAACAGAGCGTTGACCAAGCGGACCACAGGATGACTCGCGGCATCCCCTATCATCTCGGGGTCGGCGCCCCCCTCACCCAGGGCTTCCAGCTCCCGCAAAACCCCGTCCAGGGAGAGTTCGTGACCATAGGCGCCATCGATTGCCGTTTGGATCTCTCCCTCGCTCGAAGCCAGGGGCTCGACCCGGATATCCTTGCGGTAGCGCCGACGCACGGCATCAATGGCAACCACATCCAAAGGGTCGGCCATGGCCAAGCGCAGCAACGTGCCCTTCAACCCGACAGGGAACACCCGCAAACGGCGGGCCTCCGCCTCCGGCAAGGGGGAAAGGGCGGCGGGGTCGGGCACGGTCGCGGCGGGATCAAAGCGATCCCGGCCACTGTTATGGGCCATCACCTCGGCCAGGGCACCATCGGTGATAAAGCCCAAATCCACCAGAACCGCACCCATCATGGCGCCCGTTTTCTTCTGTTCGGTGATCGCCACCCGAAGCTGGTCCCGGGAAATCAGCCCCGCATCCACGAGCTGCTCTCCCAAGCGATCCTTGGACCCCGAGAGGGGTTTCGAACCCGACTTCGGCTTCCGGGATGAGGTGCTCTCCGCCGGAGGTTTCGGTGGCGCCTTTTGGAGTTCCGCCTTGAGAGCGGTCAGGGCAGCCAGGGCCGCTGAGGGCTTTGCCGCTGCGTCCCGGGATGGACCATCGGCCCCGGCTTCCCTGGGCGGGGCAGGCCCCCTCTCGTCCCTGGGCGGGGCATTGGTCCCACTATCCCCGGATGGGGCATTGGCTCGATGGTGATCAGCCAGAGCCTGCCCCAGTGTGGGACCGGCCGCCCGCCGCTGGCCCGTGGCGTTGCTCCGGGGCCTTGGTACGTCCCGAAGCTCAGGAGAACCGCCATTGGTCCATGGATCCTTGGGAAAAGAGGTCACCTCCTTTTGCAGAACGGCGGCGAGGGTCTCGCGACGGGCGGCCTCTTCCCGTGGCAAAACCCGCCCCGGCAGAGGCTCTTCCGGCGTATCCAGAAGCAAAGGGGCCTCATCGGGATCCCAGGTTTCGTCGTCGGCGTATTGCCCAAAGCGGAATTCCAGGTCGTCCTCCCGCTCCAGGTCCAGCTCTTCGTCCGTCTCGGACCAACCTTCTCGCTGTTGTCCGGGAATCCAGTCCTCGTCGTCGCCGCGATTATCGGCCATGCCGTCTTCGTCCTTCAAGGTACCGCCCCCGCTCCGGTGCAAGGGCGTGGTCGCGCTTTAAGGTCAATGGGAAAGACCTCCATGACAGGTGCTTCCCAGGCGTTCCCCATTGATCCCCCATGATTCCACCTTAACGGTCCGCCGACAAACCCTATTCCAGAAAGAACACGGGCCCTATTCCAGAAAGAACACCGGCCCTATTCCAGAAAGAACACCGGATTACAGACCCCCGCTTCCCCACTGGCGTACTGTCCACGCGCGGTTTTGCACCCATCCGGACTGCCCGTCGCTGTCCCGCTGAAATCACTCATCACGATATGGCCCGTGTCAGCGTTCCCGTCATCATACCGGGTATCGATTTCCCGCGCCTGGGCTCCGGACAGGGCATTCCGGGTGGGCGCGCCGCTCACCGAGTCCTGGAGGCGCAGCCAATGACCTGTTCCCGCCGTATCCCCGAAGGTTCCATGAATAACGACCAGGCTCAAACCCGACAGCTTGGCGGGAAGCACGCTCTGGTCCTGGCCTGCCCCCCCATCCAGTTTCACACCGGTCAGGAAGTTACCATAGGTCAGATGTTCCCAGGCCCGAGAAGATTCCGCGTCATAGCTGGACCCCATGGACAGGTCTGCGGACCCGATGACCCCATCACCATCCCCATTGCGGATGGCTGCATTGGCCAAGTAGGTGGAGGCCTCGTCAAAATCCCCAGGCAGGGCGTTGTATCGGTCGCGGAAAATGCTGAAGGCCGCCCGAGTTGATTCCCATTCGCCAATCGTCATCTTCAACCGGGTACTATCGATCAGCTGTTGGGCCTTGAGCACGCCCCCTAGGATCAAGCCGATCAAAACCAAGACCATCGACATTTCGATGAGCGTAAACCCTGGGCGGGCGCCGCCGCAGGGCTTGGCCTCTCGCTCCCTTGCTTTTTTGAAAACGTCATCGGTCAGCGCCTGCCGTCTTCGCTGAAGCACTCCCTTTACAAACTCCGACTGAAGTCTTCGTCCGAGCCGATGCAAGGGAGCAGGATATATTCGGCTGAAATCGGAAACCCACTCTAGTCTTTTGTTTGATTTAGACTTTCTGCGATGACCCGGTCCCCGTTTCACCGCATCTCGCTTTAAGGGAGTAGAGCGGGTGTTCGATGCAGTCATGGCAAACCCTTCCCGATGTGATCAATGGAGGAAAACAGTCCAGGAACCCAAGGAGGGACCCGATCCGGAGGCAAGGACGTCAGAGGCCGCGACAGATCCCGGGCGAGGGCCAGATCATTCCCCTTACGTCCCGCCAAATAGACAGCATGCACCCGCCAAGGCCATCGGCGGAGTGGATCCCGATCACTCATGTCCGCCAGAACCCGCGCCAGATGGCGGGCTCCCCGAGGAGAAGTCGCAATGGCGAACTCCAGAGCGAGCAAAGCCGGAGCCAGCTCTGACCCGGACCGCAATCCATCGATCAAGCGCAGCCAGCCCACCACCCGATCCAAATCAAATGTCCGAAGGGAGGGCGCCTCTCCCCGGGCTTCTCCAAGATTTTGTAAGGATAGAGCGAGAAGGACCGAGGCTGCATCGGGATCGTCCAGGGAGGCCACCAAGACAGCCTGAGGGGTGGGTGCGGGGGCGAGTATCGGCGCTGTCACCGCCTCCCGGCCCAGGCTCTGTCCCAGGACCAGAAGAAGACATCCGGCCAAAACCCAAGTCAGGGATGTGTCCCACCCCCTCATGCCCGCACACTCCGCTTCAAGTCCCAGGCTCCCAGGACCAGGGCGAGCATCACCGCACCCCCTCCCTGGGCCAATAGTCCAAGACCCGTCCAGAAGCCGGGAAGGGTCGCCCCTCCCTCCAAACCGGACAACCAAGCCGACCGGGCGAACTGGTCCAGCCTGGGCACCACGAGCGCCAAACCGGACAACAGGGGATCGGCCCAAGACAGCCCGGCAGCCTCCGCCCGGTGGTGGGCAACGGCCAGAAATAGTCCCGAAAGCCGGGCAAAAGCATAGAGGCAAAGCGTCGCGGCCAGGGCCACGCCCCGGCGCAGGGTGATCCCGGAGAAGAGCGCGAGGGCGATCACCACCCCCGCCTCCACAGCCAAGCTTCCCGTCCAGATCAGCAATCCCGGAGCGGAGGCTCCCAACCAAAGGGCCACACCCCCAGCCAGACACGCCAGAACCAGGCCCAGGGGAAGCCAGCCCAGCCAAAGCCCCGCAAGAAGATTCAGCGAAGACAGAGGAAGCGTGGCCAAGCGCTCCAATTCCCGCCCCTGCCGCAGCCGATCCAGGTGGGTCGTCACCAGGGTCGCCAGCCCTCCGACCAAAGCGAGCCGAGCACCAGATCCGGCAAGGATCAGAGCACTGGCCCGCCCCTCCACCAGGGTGGTGCTTCCCAGGAAGGAGCCCGTCAAGGCCGCTGCAACCACCAGCCCCGCCACCATGACCGGCGCGGGGTCCCCGCGCAGACAGGCCAGAGTATGGGCAGCGGCCCCTTTCATCGCCCCTGTCCCGCCGAAGGGGGAGCCAGCGGAAATGCCCGAGGATCAGGCGCGTAGGTCCGGTAGAGCGCCCGGTCCTCCGCATGGCTATGGGCGCCACCGATCACCGTTGCCCGCAACAGGACCACCAGTTCGATCACTTCGGTCGTCTTGATATCCGTGCGGAACGCCCGCCCCAGGGCGGGAATGTCCAGCAAGCCCGGCAACCCTTCCTCGTCATTGGCCACCCGTTCCTGCATCAATCCCCCCATAACGACGACCGCCCCATTGTCGATGGTGACGACAGAATCCAGCTCCCGCACCTCAACCACCGGGATCAGGGAATCCACCGCATCGCTTTGCAGGGCAACCGCCGGATCGGACACCCGGTCGGCCACGCGCGAGATGGTCGGCCGTAATCCCAGAGTGACCCGCCCGCCGCCAGGCTCCACGCTGGGCTGAACGGTCATGACCAGACCGATGGGAACCGTGTTGATCTCGCTGGAATAGGTGGTCTGGGTGACCCCGTCACTGGTTGTCGTATCCACATCCACGACGAAATAAACTTCGTTTTCCGCCACCTTCAGCACAGCGGTCTGATTATTCATGACCGTCAAACGCGGGCTGGACAGGGTCCTGACCGTGCCAAAGGTCTTGATGAAATTCACCAGGGCCCCCAGCTCCACCGCACCAAAGGTGGCCGTCCCCCCCATGGCGAAAGTGGCAACGGTATCGGTCAGGGGCGCAGTCACCACACCCGATGCCCCCGGGACATTCAGCAGGAAATCCCCACCGTCAGACAAGGCCGTCCAGTCGATACCCCCGCGAAACTGGTCATTCAGGTTGACCTCAACGATCTTTGCTTCGATCAACACTTGCGTGGCCGTGGCTTCCCGCACCTGGTCCAGATAGGCGCTCACCTGTTCCTGTTGGGACTGGGTGCCAACAACGGTGATCAGCCCCGCCTGACGATTGACGTGGAAACTGGCTCCCCGAACCTCCACGGGAGGCTCAGCGCCGGGTAAATCGGTTGCGGGCAAGGGGGAAGAGGCCGTATCGGCAAGACGATCTGCTCCGGCAGACCCAGCCCCCTCCTCCGAAAGCACGGTCGACGCTGAAGGCACCCGAGTGAATGTCTTGGCCCGGCCATCCTCTTCGGTTCCCAGAATCTGAGACAGCCCCGCCGCAACCTCGGTCCACAGATCGGCGGTGGATTTGGAAGTGACCGAGGAGGAGGAGGCATTTGTCCGTCCCCCCTGCCCCGGAGCCCCATCTCCCACGCTGGTGAACACGTCGGTGCTGGTGGAAACGCTCCCCTCCGCCCCCCGCGCCATATTCAAGGCATCCAGGCGATAGACCGCCGGACGCGGCAGGTCCGGGCCAACGTGAACGACACCGTCTGCCACGGAAACGCGCAAACCGGCCACAGCGGCGAGGCGGCGGACAACTTGGTCGAAGGGTCTCTCCCTTGCGGAAAAAACAACCGATCCAGTCACCCCCGGTTCCAGTTCCAAATCAACCTCAGCGGAGCGACAGAGACCGATCAGAAGGTCGGCCACCGGGGTGGGGCGATCGGCAATGACGGTGACTCGGCGAATGGATTCCGGCAGGGTGACCGGAGGGGGGACAGGAGCCAGAGGCAAGGGAATCGGAGGTTCGGCCAGCCGGGGGTCAGGTATGGCCCGGCGAGAGACGAGCGCCCGGTAATCGTCTTTCTCCAACCTCCCGGCCTCGTCGAACGGCGCACAGCCGCCAAGGGTCAATCCCCCCAGCAACAGCCCTTCCAGGACCGCTCTTGCCAAAATGCGACCTGTCACAATCACTTAAATCCCTCAAGCAGGGTGGCCCATGGCCACAAAAGGTGTCCCAGACACCTCTCTTTTAACCTACCCGAGCGAAAAGAACACGCAAAACGACTCTCTAAAACCTAAGGTGAAGACAAATAAAGAACACTGGGAAAACCACCACCAAAACCGGTCCCCAAGATCGCCAGGGCGACCCCACCCATCAGGGCAGGCGCGAAGGGAAATCCCTCCTCCGCGAGACCGCCTCGCTTGGACAGGAGGGAGGACATCCCACCCCAAAGCAAGCCCAAGCCCCCCGCAGCGATCAAAAAGAGCGCCATGGTGGTAGGCGATAGGGCCAAGCCCGCCATGCCGATCAGCCCCACGTCCCCTGCCCCCAACCCCTCTCGCGCTCTCAGACGCCGGTACAAGCGCCGCAAAACCTCTGCGCCAAGAAACGCGAGGACACCACCGGTCAGAGCCGCCCAGGGGGTGCCATCCAGGACCCAACGCCAAGCGATCAAACACAGACCCAATCCCAGACTGGCTCCGTCGTGGATCACCCGATCCCGAATGTCGACCAGGGCAATGGCCATCATGGGCAGGCCCGCCAGAGTGGCCAGGACCGTCACCCCGCCACCAACCAAGTCAGGGGGAAAGGCCTGGGAACAGCCCCATCCCCAGGCCAGTCCCAAAAGGATGGTAATGGGTCGACTTCCATCCCGACTTGCCGTCCGAAGCGCACCCGCCCGCAAGGAGGCAGCCAGAGAGGGGACCAGGATCCCCAAACCCCCACCCAAAAGCGATGCCAAGAGATCGCTCAAGACGACAGGAAGGCCGTACAAGGCGTCAGAGACCCTGCCAAGGCATCCTGCTGGATGGGTCCTCGCTTCGAAAACATCCGGGATGGGGCGGGTGCGGGGGCCCCAGCCCCGCCCAGAATCCGCAAGGCCACGCGGGCGTGTTCCCTGTCCACCTGAACCGCGCCATCAGCCAAAGCCAAGTCCATGGCGCGAGCGGCCAAAGCATCCAGGGTTCCCGGCACGCCTTGGCTTTCCCGGACCAGCACGTCTTTCGCCGCCGGAGTAAAGAGGGCTCGATCCGAAGTCCGGGCCTGCTCCACCCGCTGGTCAAAATAGGCCAGGCAATCTTCCCTTCTCAGGGGCTCAAGACCAACCATGGCGCCCATACGCGCCATCAAGGACGGACACAGCGCCAAACGCGCCCGCATCTCTGGCCGCCCCAGCAGGACCATGCGAATCAGCCGCCCCCGGTTGGTCACCAGGGAATCGAGATGGAAGAGATCCAAGGCGTCCTGTTCCTCCAGATTTTCCGCGTCGTCGACAATCAGAATAACCCGTCGCCCTCCCAGACCCAAGGCAAGCAACCGCGCGGCCAGCACCCGTGCGGGCATAGCGATCGATCGGGTTGGATCTAAACCCAGGTCACGGCAAACGGTGGCCAGCAAGCCATCAGCGTCCATGGAGCGAGCAGACAGGCGGATCACCCGATCCCGTCGCCGCAGCACCGCCGCGACCCAACGGGCCAGATAGGTCTTCCCCATGCCCGCATCCCCCACCACCAAGGCTGGCCGGGGATCCGCATGAATCCGGGCGAGCAGACGACGGGCAGGATCGCGGTCTGTGCCCGTCGAAAAGGCCAGATCCAAGCCCGGGTCCACGGGAAAAGGATGGTGACGCAGGGACCAATGGGCCAACAAAGGGTCCCCCGGAATAGGATGGGGGCGAGGATAGGAAAGGGGGGTGAGAAAAGAGGACGGGGTGAAGGTCACTGTGTTTTCTCCTCCATCTGAACTTCCAGCCAACGGGCCCGACGGGACAGGGCCGCCAGATCCATACCCTGTGGAGACTTGCCCTCGGCGCGGGCCAAAGCGACGGCGCGGCGATAGGCCGCAACGGCTTTCTCCGCCTGCCCGGCTCGGTCTGCGGCGACGGCGAGATTGTGCCAATGGGCCGGGACAGAGGGGGCCAGAGAGGCGGTACGCTCCAGGGCACCCAGGGCCGCCAAGGGCCGGTTCTGGAGCAGAAGGAGCAAACCGATGCGTTCGGGGATCGCGGGATCGGCGGGGTGGTGGGCGGCCAGTTCGCCCAGGCGACCCAGGGCGGCCTCCGGCGCCAAACGGCCCAGGGCATCGACCAACTTGGCGCGGATCTCTCCATCTCCGGGGCGCAGACGGACGGCCCGGTCATAGGCGGCTGCGGCTTCTCGGATCCGCCCCATGCCTTCCAGGGCCGCGCCCGCGCCCAACTGGGCCTCCACCCGGGCTGGATCTATCGAAAGGGCCTCCCGATACGCCTCCAGGGCCTCCCCGAGGGCACCGGCGCGCATGGCCCGATAGCCCCGCTCCACCGCCTTGGTGGCGGTGATCTCAAGGGAGGGCACGTCCTCGTCGATAGAGGGCTTGGACGCAGCGGCCTCGTTCGCCCACGCCCAACCGGAACCGGCGGGCGTCAGAACGCCCAGGGCTAGGCAGAGAGCCAGAACCAACCGGATGGATGTCGGAAAACGAGACGAGCGAACCATGGAGCACCGACTGGAAGGGGACGAAACTCCCTTAGCGGTACACCGCTTGGTTTAACGCTCTCTTACTAAAGAGACATTTTCCGCCTTTCGGCAGCGGGGGCTAATGTCCCTCCTTGGGCGAAGGGGCGCCGTCTGCTTCGGTCACCCAGACCCCCACGCGGGCGGAGTGGCCTTCCGCGTCCACCACAGTCACCGCAACCTTGCCCTCTCCCCGGGCCAGCCAATGGGTGGAGCGCACATGGGCCAGGGAGGGAACGGGGCGCCCGTCCACCAACCAGGTTAGGGGTCTTTGCCCGCCCCGGGCCGCCAGGGACAGAACGCCCCCGGTCCCGCTCAGGTCCAAGGTTGCCCCGTCAGGTGGAAAGGTGATGGCCAGACCATTGCGATCGGACAGGGGCGCCAGCCCCTTGCGATCATCCACGCCATCCAAACGACGCAAGGCCGGGGGTAGATCGGCGTTGGCCCCGACAAAAACCCCCTTGGGTCGGGGCCGGGCAGGCGGTTGCTTGTCCGGCAGACGCTCGAAGGCGTCGAAGAGGATCGGCGCTGCCGTCTCCCGTCCAATGGCCCCCGGCGTGGGGGTCCCATCGGGGCGCCCAACCCAGACGCCAATGGTCGTCCCGCCGTCGAACCCGAGAGACCAAGCGTCGCGAAATCCGTAGGAAGTTCCCGTTTTGTAGGCAATCTGCCGCTGACCCGGCGCCTCGGCCGCCCGGGGCGGACGACCCGGCGGTGGTGGGCTATCGGCGAGCATATCCGCCAGATACCACGCCGCCCCCGCCTCCAGGATCCGACGGGGCGCCAGCCCTTCATTCGACAGCGCAGACAGGGGCGGGGCGGCGCCCCCTGCGTCGATAGCCGCATAGATCCCCGTCATTTCCTCCAGGGTCACCCCGAGCCCCCCAAGGGCCAGGGGCAGGCCGGGCCGGGTCACGCCCCGGGGCAGACGCAGAGGGATTCCAGCCGCCTCCAGCCGCGCGGCGAAGGGCAGCGGCCCGACCCGATCGAGCAAGGCCACAGCAGGCACATTCAAGGACTGGACCAGAGCTTGCCGGGCTGAGACTTCCCCCCAATGGGTGTCGCCAAAATTGGCCGGCGTATAGGAGCCGAAGCGCGCCGGTCGATCCATCACCAGGGTTTCCGGGTGGATCAGATGGCGTTCCAGCGCCATGCCATAAATCAACGGTTTCAAGGCCGAGCCAGGGGAGCGGATCCCCCGGGTCATGTCCACGGCACCCTCCCGGTCCTGGTCCTGAAGGTCGGGGGATCCCACCTCCGCCCGGATGGCGCCCGTTTTGGACTCGGCAACGATCAGGGCCAGGGATTGACCCGGCTCCAAGGTTTCGGCCCGGCTCCGGGCGAGATCTTCCATAGCCTGTTGCAGCGAGGCTTGCAGGGTGGTTTGGATGCGACTTCCCGGCGGCGCGGCCCGGGCAAGACGTCCGGTCAGATGGGGCGCGAGGAAGGGCATGGGCCGACGGACCTGGGGGAGGGGATCCCCCTTGGCCTCCTCCCCGCGCCTTGGATCGAGCACACCCGCCGCCACAGCCCGGTCCAGGACCTTGTTCCGCGCGACGAGAGCCCGTCTGGGGAAGCGGTCCGGGCGCAGGGTTTCCGGCGATTGGGGCAGAGCCACCAGCAGGGCCGCCTCCGCCGGGGTCAGGCGCTTCGGCTCCTTGCCCAGCCAGGACAGGGATCCGGCGCGCACGCCTTCCAGATTGCCCCCCATGGGCGCGAGGGTCAGGTAGGCGCCCAGGACAGCCTCCCGCCCCAGGTGGGCTGTCAACTGCAGGGCTCGGCCCATCTCCCACAGCTTGGCCCCAAAGGTCCGATCCGGGTGGGGCTCGATCAAGCGTGCGGCCTGCATGCTCAGGGTGGAGGCTCCGGAAACGATCCGCCCCGCCCCCACAGCCTGCCCGGCGGCACGCAGCACAGCCAAGGGATCGACCCCGGGGTGCTGAAAAAACCGTTGGTCCTCGAAGGTCATCAGCAAGGAGAGGTAGAGCGGATCCACGTCATCAGCCGTGGTGGGCAACCGCCAGGCCTCGCCGGTTTCGGTCAGGAAGGCGCGGAGCAGAACGCCGTCCCGGTCCACCACCTGGGTAGAGGGCGTCAACCGCGCCAAATCCGGTGGATACAGCCAATCCGCGCCCAAAACCAACAGGCACAAGAACCCGATCACGCCCGCAGTCCTGACTGCGCGACCTGTCCAAGGGGAGAAGGACACCCGCCCTTCTCCCGGGGGTCCATTGGCCGACATCTGTTCCATCGTCGGCCAGCATTTCACGGAATTGCGTCGAAAACGAGACTCCCGTCAGGGCGCGGCATCCGTGAAGCGCAGGGCTTGTGTGATCCGCAACAGGGCCAATTGTCCCGGGTCATCCTGGCCCACCGTCTTCTCCGCGAACATCCGGGCGCGCCCCGCCCGGTTTTCCTGTCCCTTGAAGCGCTCCAGCGTGTCCTCAACCGCCTTGATCGCGAGAGCGAGGGGATCATCGCTCCCCACCTCCTCCAGGGCCTTCACCTGTGCGTCGAGACCGTCGAGCACCGTCTTGTCCCCGAGACTGGATTTTCCCCGTTGAAGCATGGCATCCCGGGCGAGAGCCAGAAACCCGGCCAGCTCGGACAGCGCCATCCTGTCGCGTCCTTTCAGCGCCTTGGCCGCAGCCATGAAGCCCGTCGCGATCAACGTGCCGAAGGACGAAGGGGACGCCCGCTGAAACGCCTTCGATGCCTCGAAAAACGCCTGCCCGAGGTCGCTTGGTAGGGAGAGCGCAGCGCAGGCCGCGAACCCGTCGGCAACGGTCAAGCCAAGATCTCCGTCACCGACCTTGGCATCTGCGGCGCACAATTCATCCCTTGCGCCTTCTGCGCCCTTGGCGATACGGGTGAAGGCGTGCTGCAGCTCCTTCGATGTGATGTCCATGGCTCAGACCTTCCAGAATGCGCAGTCCGCTGGCGCACGAAGCAAGGTTTCGAGTTCGTCATCCAATCGAATGATACTCACGGTCGCACCGGTCATCTCCATGGAGGTGGCATAGCGCCCCACCAGGGGCATCACGATCTCCGCTCCCAGATCCGCGACCTTAGGAGCCAAGCGCCGGTAGAGGATGTAGAGTTCCTCCAACGGCGTCGCCCCCAGCGAATTCACCAGAACGGACACACGATCACCCGCCCCGAGGGGGCGGTCGGCCTGAAGGGTCTCGAACATCTCGTCGGCGATTTCGTCGGCGGTGCGCAGTTTCTCGCGACGGATGCCCGGCTCGCCATGGATCCCCATGCCCATTTCCATCTCGTCTTCGGCAATCGTAAAGGTGGGTTTGCCGACCTGCGGGATGATACAGGGAGTCATGGCCATACCGATGGAAACAACGGCGTCTGCGGCCTTCTGGGCAATGCGCGTGACCTCGTCGAGATCCGCCATGGCCTCCGCCGCCGCACCGGCGATTTTGTAACCATAGACCATCCCGCCGACGCCCCGGCGCTTTTCCCGCTCCGCTGCGGGGGCGGAGACCACGTCATCGGCCAGGACCACACTCGCCGTCCGGATATCATCCTCGAACCCGACCGTTTCACTGGCCATATCGAAGTTCATCACGTCGCCGCCGTAGTTGCCGTACAGGCAAAGGACACCGGCTCCCGCGTCGACGGCGCGGATCGTCTCGGCCATCTGGTCTGCGGATGGGGAGGCGAAGACATTGCCGATGGCGCAGCCGTCAAGCAGCCCTCGGCCCACATATCCCGTAAAAACCGGCAAGTGACCGGACCCACCACCGCTGACGATCCCCACCTTGCCCGGACGCTTGTCCCCGGCCCGGACCACGACCCGATGGGCATGCAGCCGATAGGTCTCCGGATGGGCCGCGACCAGCCCCTCCAGCATCTCATCGACATAGTTTTCCGGAGCATTGAGAAGCTTTTTCATGGGGTCTCTCCTTCCACGGATTTCAATAGCTGCGCGCGGCGGCGGCGGGAGTCGCCGTCTTGGGGGCAAGCTCCTGGAGCATTTCGTTGCGCGCCGTCCGGGCCGCAGCGAAGAGCATCGCGATATCGTTCGGGCCGATAATGAACCGATAGCCTGCCTCCTGCAGCGCTGCCCAGCTCCGTCCTCCACCGAGAATAGTACCGAGCCCAATGCCGGCCTCCCCACAGACCCTCTCGATTTCCCCCTTGGCGCGTGCGAGATCGGGATGTTCGAGTTGCTCAAGAAGCCCCATCGAAGCAGCGAGGTCGTTCGGCCCGACAAAGACCATATCGACCCCCTCGATGGCTCCAATTTCGCGGAGGTGCGGCAGCGTTTCAATATGCTCACATTGCACCATCAGCAGCAGATCGTCGTGCGCTTCCTGGGCATAGGTGGCCCACCGTCCATATCCGGACGCGCGCACGATGGGGGCAGCGTAACCGCGACCACCCCGACCGGGATAGCGGCAAGACTGGACGATAGACCGAGCTTGGTCTGGCGTATTGACCATGGGCACAATAATGGACCTTGCGCCCCGATCCAGGGCCCGTTTGAGCGTCGTGTCACTTCCGTCGGGAACCCGCAGGACGGCTTCGCCCCCGGCGGCCTGAACGGCCCGGATCAAGCCCAACCCCTCCTCAAGCCCGGCGGCACCGTGTTCGCAATCGATCACGACCACATCCCATCCGGCATTGACCAGGATATCGGCGGCTTCCGCCGACCCCATGTCGAGCCAGGTGGCCGTGACGGTTTCGCCCTTCAGCAGGCGTTGCTTGATTGTGTTCGTCATGTGGGAATTCCTTGGGTTTCAGAGGCGCGTGCGGCCAGAATGGTCCGGGTGATCCGGAACAGGCAGCCAGCCCAGACGATAAGGGTGATGATCCCGAGAACCAGGGACACATCGCGGGAGAAGAACGCCGCGAAATGCCCCTCCGACTTGATCATCGAGGTCATGAAATTTTGTTCAAGCACCTTGCCGAGAACGATCCCAAGGATCGCCGGCCCCACAGGGATCTCAACGAGGACCATGAAATATCCAAGCAGTCCGAGAACCAGAATGATCCAGATCGAAAAGCTCGACCCTGTAACCGCGTAGCCACCGATGAGCGAAAGAGCCAGGATCAGCGGCATGAGAGCGGATTTGGGCAACCGCAGAAGCTGGCTCGCCAACATGATGGCCACTCCCCCGGTCAGGACCATCAAGACATTGGACAGGGCGAAAGCGCCGAACAGGGTGTAAACAATCTCGCCGCTCCGCTGGAAGATATCGGGTCCGGGGGCCATCCCCTTCATCATCAAAACCCCGATGGCGATGGCCGTCACACTGTCGCCGGGGATGCCAAAGACCAGCGCCGGTGTCCAGGCGCCTGCAATGGCCGCGTTGTTCGAGGCCCCACCGTCGACCAGCCCCTCGAAATGCCCCTTTCCGAACCGCTCCGGTGTTTTGGACATCCGGCGGGATACCGCGTAGGACACCCAGGCCGCCACATCCGCCCCCGCACCGGGAAGCATGCCGATGAAGACACCGAAGGCGCTCGACCGCAGAATGTTTTTCCAGCGACCGAAAACTTCCCGCGCTGCACCGCGAAGGGCCTGACCGAGCGGCTCCATCATGATCGGCAGAGCCACACCCTGCCGACCGCTTTCCAAACGCAGACTGCGAAACAGCTCGGCCAAGGCAAAGAAACCGATCATGCCCGAAATAAAATCAACCCCGTCATACAGGTCATAGAAGCCGAAGGTGAAACGCGGGATCCCCACAGCCACGTCAATCCCCACCGATGAAATCGCGAGGCCGATGAACAGGGAGGCCACGGTCTTCGCCGGTGTGGCATTGGCAACGAAGACGGCGCAGCTCAATCCCAGGGCGGCGAGCCAGAACATTTCATAGCTCGAGAAAGAGGTCGCGAAGCGGGCCAGATAGGGGGTGAAAAAGGCCAAGACAAGAACCCCCAACACCCCCCCCATGGATCCGGTGAAAAGCGAGGTGAACAGCACCGTCCTGGCTTGTCCACCATGGGCAAGAGTCGCGCTGTCATCAACATAGGCCGCTGATGCGGGCGTACCGGGAATGCGCAGAAGGGCTCCGGAGATATCACCGGCAAAAATTGCCGTGCTGGTGGTTGCGACAATGGCGGTAATGGCCTGAACGGGCTGCATAAAAAAGGTGAAGGGAACCAGAAGCGCCACCGCCATGGTCGCGGACAATCCCGGTAGGGCGCCGACCAGGGACCCGTAAAGGGTACAAATGAGAATCGTCGCCAATAGGGAGGGATCAAGTAAGTTCAGAAGGATCGTGGTTACGTCCATAATACCGTCCTCACCAAGCGAAGGACTCAAGAAAGCCCCATGGCAGGGTAACTCTCATGACGGAATAAAAGAGCAGATGCAAACCGATCGTGGCAAAAGCGGCGAGAGCACAGGCCGGTCCCCACCGCCCCCCAAACAATCGGGAAGCCAGAACCAGCAATGGAAAGGTCGCCAAATGGAACCCAACAAAGTCGAGAACCAGTCCATAGAGGACGATAAGCCCGACCAGCTGGCCACACCGCCCCGCGAGCGGCCAATCAATCCGGATTGCGCAGGCGCGGTCCCGGCGCGGACGACTGAACAGCACCAGACCTCCGGAAAGCATCAGACCGGAAGCAACCAATTTCGGGAAGAATCCGGCGCCATATTCCAAGCCTGCGGGGGTGGGATACCCCCGCGCGACAAGGAACATGACCAAGCCCGAAATCAGCAGAAGCAGAGCGGTCAGCATGTCCCTGGAAAGACGCATTGTCGCATCCTCCCCTACTTGGCCATGCCGGCCGCCTTAATCGTATCGCCAAGGCTCTTCTCGTAACCGGCCATGATCTTTTCAAGATCCTCCGCCGATCCCCAATCCACGGCACCGCCACGGCTTTTTTGGAATTCAGCCCAATCCGGGCTGGCCATGACGTCTTTGATCGCCTTCTCATAGGAACAGGCGATGGAGGCCGGCAGGTCCTTTGGACCGGAGATCGTGGTGTAGGCTGCCATGGTCCAATGGCTTGGCAGGAGGTCATAGGTGGTGGGAACGTTCGGGAAGCCCGGGTTCGGCGTCTTGCTCATGACCGCAAGCGCGCGCACCTCTCCGGAGTCAATCAAGGCCTTCCCTTCTTCAAGCGAAGGCGTCACCACATCCACGCCACCGGCGAGCAGTTCCTGCATGGCGCTCGCCGATCCCTGGGACGGAATCCAGCGGATCGCGTCCGAAGGCATGCCCTCTGCGTTGAGCATACCCGCCAACGCCAAATGCCAGATCCCGCCCAATGAGGTGCCGGAGCCCTTCAACTCACCCGGATGGGCGCGAGCATAGTCCAGCAATTCGCCGAGGGTCTGGAACTTGCTGTCCTTGCCCACCATAACGCTGGCCGCAGGCTGCAGCATCTTGGAAATCGGCGTAATGTCCTTGTAGGTCAGATCGGTCAGACCGAAGAAGTGCATGGTGTTGATTTCAACGGTGACAGCCCCGATCGTGTACCCATCGGGTTTCGCCCGTGAAATGGCACTATGGCCGGTCACGCCATTGCCACCGGTCCGATTGACCACGTTGAAGGGTTCGTCGAACCTCTTCTGCAGAAGATTGGCCATCATCCGCGCATTGCTGTCGGTCGTTCCTCCGGCACCCCAGGGGACAATCACCGTAACCGGCCGCTCTGGCACCCAGTCACAGTCTGCCGAAGCCTCTCCGGCCACCATGATCACAGCGGCGGCCACTGCGCAAAGCATCAGTTTTTTCATAACATCCTCCCAGATTTTTTTTATGGGTCCGTCTTTGGTTTTTTCTAAACCTGCCCAATATGAATGCACTTGTCAAAGGATTTAGTGGAACGTTTGACAAGCCGAAAACGCATAGATCAAGCCCGGTCATGTCGAGGAGAAATCGATGGCAGAGAGAATTACGCTGAAGGATATCGCCCGCCATGTGGGGCTCTCGATCTCGGGGGTGTCCCTGGCCTTGCGGGCCGATCCGCGTGTTCCTGCGGAAACGGTCCGACGAGTCCGGGAAGCAGCCGACGAGCTCGGCTATGTGCAAAACCTGGCGGCGGCCAATCTGCGGACATCACGCAGCGACACCATTGCCGTCTGCCTGGGTGACCTGTCGAACCCGATCTTCAACGACATCCTGATCCGCGCGGAAGAGGAGATCGACCGGCGCGGCAAGCGGATGATGTTGGGCGTGAGCCGGGAAGACATCGAGCGGCAGGACGACTTTATCCGTCAGGCCCTGCGCATGGGCGCGGAGGCCCTGCTGCTGTGTCCAGCCTATGACACCACCGCCGATATTCTGGCAAAGGTGTTGCTCCGCGATGGGAAACCTCGCCTGCCCACCGCACTGCTCTTTCGGTCCATAGATGGATTTCCCTGTCCCCAAGTTGCGTCGGACGAGGTGGAGGCCGGGCGCCTCGCAGGACGGCTCGCGCTGCGCTCCGGGCATCGGAGATTTGTCTGGATCGGTGGAGGATCACATACCAGTGTCGCGCGCGACCGGCAGTTTGGCGCCCTGGAGGTCCTGGAACAAGCCCAGCCTCGGAACGTGACGGTCATCAACGGACCGACCTCGCGACAGTTCGGATATGAAACCGCACACCGGATCCTGATGGACGATCCGGTGGGGGACCTCTGCTTTCTCTGTTTCAGCGACCTGATTGCGCTGGGCGCCCTATCCGCCTGCCATGCGCTCGGAAAACTCGTTGGAGAAGCGGTCTCTGTCATCGGGTGCGATGACATGGACGAGGTCAAATATTCGGTTCCGCCCCTCTCCACGGTCCATATCGATATCCCGGGAATCGTGCGGCTCGGCATGAAGGCGGCCCTTGACGGCGATGTGGCCTCCCGAACGACGCTCGCCCCCAGACTGAAAGAGAGAAAAAGCGTGCGTCCGTGAGACCACCTGAGACCACAGCGACTCGAGGAAGAAACCTCTCCAAAGCCTTAGAGTGCTCCGAGATCAAGTTGGGGCACTTTGCGGTCACGGGACATGACAGGGAGGCCCGTCACGGGGCTTTGCCAATCGCCCAAAAATGACGAGACATTGTACTGTGCTTTGCGGCCCAACTTGATCTCGAAGGCACTCTAAACTCACTCTAGCGCGCGTTCACCACCAAGGATCCAGCCGCAGCATTGGCCCGCAGTTCGGGACGGTACATGTCCTCCACCGCCACGCCCGGGGCCAGATACTGACCGGGACTGACGGCGCGAACGACATAGGCAATGGTAAAACGCGGCTCGGCGGGATTAACCGTCACGGCGGCAACATATCTGTCGTCCCGGGCCTCCACATGGTCGGTTGGGGAGAGGTCCGGCAGCCATCCCAGGGCCTCTGCATCGGCGCCGCCAAGACGGGGATTTTCGATCTCCAATCCCGCAGGCAACAGGTCGACCACCAACAGGGCATTGCCCCGTCCGGCGTCCAGCGCCTTGGGATCCCGCGCCTCGCCCTGGATGACCATCACCAACAGATCGTTCTGGGTCACCTTGCCCGAGGCCAAGGGTTTGCCGTCCAGGGTATGCAGGGTCGCCTTGATCGCCAGCCCCGCGCTTTCCGCCGGAGGCGGTGCCAGGGGCAAGCCGTCCACCGCAGCCACAACCCGCAGAGACCCTGCCCCATCGTTGGTGAGGTCCACCCCCTGTTGGAGCTGGTCAAACGCCACGGGCAAGGAGACCGTCGCCTTCCCCTCCTCGACATCCCTGCCGTCGACGGAGGCCCGCACCGTCCCCTGCACCTGGGCCAGGGCATGGGCCGCCATCAGCAGCCATCCCCGCTCCTGGGTGGACGGGTGCCGGGTGCCAGCCTGAAGGTTGGCTACCGTATCAGCCAGTCCGAGCATATTCCCATCCAACAGGCCGCTTTCAACCCCAAGGGTCAAGACCGCAGCCCGGTCCCGCAATTCGGATCCGTAATCCCAGGAGTTCGGCGCCCTGCTCATATCCAAGGAGACGGGGCGAATGGGATTGTCCAGACTATCCAATCCCGCCAGGGGAACGGACAGCGCCCGCTCCCGATCGCCCAGGAGAGCCAGGGCCGCAGCGGTCTGCATCCGACCCAGGCCGGTGGGAATGCGCGACAGGTAGACATCGTTGAAATAGCGCACCCGCCCCAGGTCGATGGCGCCTGCCCGGGCCAACACATAATGGGCATAGGCCGCTGCGGGCAATTCGGCATCGCGGAAGTCCCCATCGGCGACCAGACGGTTCAGGTAAGCCAAACCCCGTTCCAGGGCGAAACCGGGAACGGCAACCCCGTTGTCCCGGGCACGCAGCAGGAAATCCATGGCGTAGGCGGACAACCAGGGCTGCACCCCCCCATTGGAGTCCCAAAGGGCGAAACCGCCATCGGCCCGCTGCATGTTGACAATGCGCGCGATATCCAGGGAGAGCACATCCCGGCCATTCCACCCCTTCCAGACCGCGTCCGCGTCCAGGTCCGCGCCATAGAGCCCCACCCAGGACCGGCTCACCGTCTGTTCCAAACAGCCATAGGGGTAATAGCGCAGGGCGCTGGCATGGCGCAGGGGATCCAGGTTGGGCAGGGTCGAGAGCGTCAGGGCCACATCCACCGTATCCGGGGCGAACCCATCAAGAATGCCCCCGTCCAACCGGGCCCAGCCATCGGGCGCCAGATCCATGCTTCGGGCCAAGGTCATGCGTGGGCCGCCGGGGCGCACACCCAGAGACCAAGTGCTCACCCGCTCCGATCCGTCAGGACCACGTAGGATCATTGTCACCTGACTGGACCCGACACCCCGCCCCAGCAGGGTGAAGCGCTGCACGGCCTTCTGTCCCGGCGCCAAAGACCGGGCCATCGGCCCCTCCTCCACCGACACCGCGCCACGGGCGACAACCTCGGTGGTCCAGGTCCCGTTCGGACCATCGACGTTATCCAGGGTCACGGTCATGCTTCCCCGGTCGCCAGGGGCGAGGAAACGGGGCAGGCTGGCAAGCGCCACCACCGGATCCCGGGCAACCATATCGGCTTCGGCATCACCCACGGCATTGGCTGAGAAGGCCACGGCCATCAAACGCAACCGGCCATTGAAGTCGGGGATATCCAGGGGCACGACGACCCGTCCGTCCGCGTCAGCCCTCAGGATGCCGGAGAACAGGGCGACCGTTTTCACCGAACTGTCGGGCAGCCCGCCAAGCTGGCGCCCGCTGGCGTCCCCGCCCTCGCGCAGACGCCCGGGCCGACCGTCGGCGGCCCGCAGCAGACGCCCATAGGCGTCCCGATAGGCCAACCCCAGGTCCCGCTTGCCATGGTAATAGTCGACGGGATCGGGGGATTTAAAATCGGTCAGGCTGAGTATGCCCTCATCCACAGCGGCGAGGGTCACATAAACCGGTCCCCGATCGCCGGTCACCGTCACCGGAACCTGCACCGTCTGGCGGGGCCGGATGACCTCTGGCGCGTCGATGGCCACCATGAGGGTCCGATCGCTGGTGTCCACGGGCACCCAGGCAACCCCCATGGCCCGGCCGGGTCCCTGGGCCGCTCCGCCCCGGGTTCCGGGTCCGCTTGCGGCTGCGGCTCCCGTCCCGGCGGGCGTCTCGCCCGGGCGGAAGGCGGTGGCCACCACATAGGCGCCCACGCCCCAGGCCTCGGTCACCGGAAGCTCCACGGTCAGGCCGTCTTCGGGCAGGGTCACATTGAGGACGTCCAACACCCGATCCGTCACCACGGAGACCAGAGCCTGTCCGGCGAAGGGAGCGTCAATATGCAAGCGGGCCGTAGCGCCGGTCTTGGCGGTCTCGCCTTCCAGGGTCACGTCCATGGTGTCGGGGCTGTCTTTGCCCTCCAGGTCCGAGACCCACCAGCCCGCATGGAACCGGCGGGAGCTCGCGGCGAGCGAGCCGCCCGCGTCGGAGACCTCCATCCGGTAATTGCCCCAGTCCACCTGGGCCTCCACATGGGCCAATCCATCGGCTCCGGTCTCGACCCGGCCCGATGCCGCCGTCTCGTCGGTCACGGTGCGGGTGTAGTTCCAGGATCCGCCGCTCTGGTACCAGGAGTAATGGGCGACCTCCTTATAGAGCACCCAATCGACGGCCCGGCCCGGCACCGGAGCGCCCTGGGCATCCAAGGCGAGAATATCATGGGCAACGCTGGCGCCTTCGGCCACCTCGTCGCCGTCAAAATCCGGACGCAACCCCAGGGCCAAGGGAAGATGGCGGACCGGCAGGACGATGGTCCGCGCCACGCCCCGGCCCCCGGCGTCAAAGACCGACACCCGGGTCATGGCCCGCAAGGGGTGGGAGGTATCGGGCAGGGCGTCCAGGGTCACGGGAACAGACAGCTCCCCCTTGTCCCCGGTGCGACCTTCCGGCAGGGGAAAGCGGCGGGGCTCGTAGGACTCCTGAACCAGACCGAAGGCATAGTCCTTATAATTCGGGAAGGGATTGGGATCGGGCAGCAGGGTAACTTCCGTCTCCACCAGTTGCCCGGCGACGGGCGCGCCATAGAGGTACTGGGCATCGCCCGACACGGTCACCGGCGGGGCGTCACCATGGGTGGCATCGATCACCGGTGCGTCCGCCGTCAGGGACAGCTCCATGGTCTGGGGAACGAAGTCCTCCACGGCGAAGGAGACCCGGCCCACGGGGGGGGCCTCGGGATCCACATGGGCGGTGATGGTCCAGGTTCCCGTCCGCGCGTCGCGCAACAGGGGAATGTCCGTATCATATCCGCCGCTCTGGTCGTGGCTGAGGACGCGGCTGTCCACCTCGACCCCATCGGGACGCAGAACCTTGATCGTCAGGGGCAGGCCGGAGAGGGCCCGCGCCCCCGTGTCGCGCAACAGGGCGGCCAAGTGAACGGTTTCCCCGGGCCGATAGATCCCCCGCTCCGTATAGAGGTAGGCGTCCAGCGGCCCCGGCGCGGCGCGGCCTCCCACCCCCCGATCGCTCAGATCGAAGGCGGGTCCGGTGATGTCGAGGAAGGCGAAATCACCGTTCCGCCCATAGGCCATAACCCAAGTGGGGGTCCGCCCCCGATCCCCGGCCAACAGCCCCGGCTGGAAGCGGGCCATGCCGTTCCGGTCGGTCACAGCGGTACCCAGTTCCTCGTTGTTGCGGGCCAGCAGGGTCAGACCGACGCCCGCGAGGGGCCGACCATCGGCCAAGCCCCGAGTAAAGACGGACAGACCGTCCGCCCCCTGGGCAGTCTGCAGGCCCAGATCGGTGATGAGCAGCCACTGGGCCGGATATTCCCACCGCTGGGTGGCGCCGCCCAATTCGTCCTCCACCGTCACCAGATAGAGGCCCGGCTGGGGGTCGGACAGAATGCTGTCCAGCGGGATCACCGTCGTGGCTTCCTGGTTCAGGGGGGAGTTCAACTCCAGAGTCCCCTTCCACACCTGTTCTCCGGACTCGTCAGCAATTTTCTCGGCCTCATAAGATCCGATGGAAGAGGACAACCCGCCGTCGCGCAATTGGGCGGCCATGGCCCGGTCATTGACCCGCAACACGGTCATGGTGACCTGATCGACGTTGACGCTTTGGACGGCGATGTCCCGCTTGCCCTGGGCGGGCAGGATATAGGCGTTGCCGGGGAAGGCCACGCGGGGCTGGCGATTGCGCACCCGCTCCTGCACGGTCACCGCATGGGCCAGGGTTGCTCCCCCCTCCGCAGGCAGACCGGGGCGCAGGGTCAGCGTCACGTCAGCGCCATGGGGCGGGCCGTCGACGCAGAGCTCCTTGCCATGGAGGGTGACGGCAATATCGACCTTGGGCTCGATGGTGACGAACTCGGCCATATCCGAGGCCCGGGCCGGATCGGGGGCGGCTGTCAACTCCAGGCAGATGCGCGGCACATCCCGGTCGCTTTCCACCCGGGTCCGGCGCACGGCGAGGCTTTCGCCGGTCAGGGCCTTGATGCCGTTATCGGCTTCGTCGCTGGGAATGGCGGCATTGGCCCGCTTGAACAGGTCGAGGGCAAGAGAATCCTGGCCCAGGGCCATTTCCAACTCGGCCGTGCGCAACAATCCCTCGGCCCGGGCGGCGGCCTTGGGCGATTCCATGGCGTGGAGATAGGCCGCGAGAACGGCCCGGGGTTCCGGCCCTTCGGCGTTATCATAAAGGCGAGAGAGCACCAACCAGCGGTCCGGCGTCTTGAGTCCGGCCCGCAGGGCCTGCTCCCATCTCCGGATGGCGGCCCACCAGTCGCCTTTGTCCGCCTGTCGCTGGGACTCGGCGACCTGGGTGGTAACCTCATCGGAATTGGGTTCGACGCGATAGAGGACCTCATCCCGGAAGCCGGTGGCGTGTTCGGTCAGGGCGCGAAGCTCCTCTCCCGCCTTGCCTGGGGCCTGGGCCTGGGCGCCGACGGGATCGATCAACAGGGCCGCAGCCCAGCACACCAGCCCCATCGCCAACAGAAAGAGCGGCGCGAGGGAAACAGGGACTCCCCAGGAGGGCTCGATGGGTGCGACGGGGCAGTCCTTGCCCTGGCCGATTCGGTGTCCGGTTCTATCTCCGACACTCTGAGATTCGGCCATGAGCCGCGCGCCAAGTCGCATGGGAAGCCTCCCGCCTTATTGGCGCTCCTTGCGTCGATCCATTCTGGACCACGGGGAAGCACCGTTTGTTTCACTGGTCCACGTCCACCCTCCCCTTCCCCAGAAAACCGGGATAGAGAGATCCAGGGTAGAGAGATAAGAATAGTCTCGCGGGAAATTGTGGCAAAAACCAGCCCCCTTGACCGGAAACAGTAGAAAAAACTGTGGTTTTCTAGGGCTTGCAGGGGGCGCACTCCGCTTCCTTGGAATCCGACCATTTCGACCGACCATGGGCTTTACCCAGATCCGCAACGGATCCAAGCACTATTTCACAGCATGCCAAAGTTAAATAGGGGCAGATCAATACTTTCAATCGAACGAGAAAAAACCTGAGGCGATACAGTTAATCACCCCTCCTGCTTTACATCTGCACCGCCTCTTAGTGGAAACTAAAGGGATATCAGATTACCAGAAGCTGCTGTTTGATTAAGCTTTTCTGAGCGGATGCTTCGACGACCGCAGACACGGCTTCTACTCTCTGGACATACTGTCCCTCTGGTGGAGTTCGCACGCCTGAAACGCACCGCAGATTGGATATTTCAATCTTCTTGATCTGCAAGACCTTTCCCCTCTTCATCTGCCAAGTCTTTAAACCACTCGATTACCTTCAAATGCATACTAAACATAGAATAAAACAACAACCCTCCAATGATTAGAGATATGGGATTTGAGTAAATTTCAATTAAAACTTGATACCACTTCAACCCCCTGAAGTTCACTGAACCGCCTGAAAATACCACTCCAAAATAGGCGCCAACTATTGACCAAAATAACGAAAACAAGGCGGACATGATTAAATTTAACGGCTTTATATTGAATGCGAAAAAAAATCCAAATAACATACCAAATCCCGCGTACCAACTCTCAAACAAAAAACCTCCAAAAACCGCAAAAATCATCATTTCAAAAAAAATAATCTTGATTGAATTGTCATAAAATCTTACTTGAGAAATTTTTCTTAATATTCTCTTAGACGACAATTAATATCCTCCCTCACTTTAACTTATAAGAACAAGGATAAACCACATGAAGTTGATTGTAAATAACCATAGAATGGAAGCAAGACGCCTGACAAACGACCTAAAGGCGTAAAATTACGAAAATTCACTTTTAGAGCAGAGGGCAAATCGAGACATGCGTTCCCTCCGAAAAGAAAAAAATTGACATATACATCAGCCCTGCAACAAACAAGCCCAACAAACCAAAAAAAACCAAAAAACAACTTAAATTCACAACGACGCACGTTAATATAAAGTCACTAATATAAAAATATATCTTTATAAATAAATCGCGTGATTGACAATAACGTTTTCACTTGAATAGCGAGACTTTAAATTAGATGGCACGGGGACAGCGGCCAGAACCGCCCCTGTATCCGGGTCCTTCGGCTCGACCAGGGAGGCAAGAGAAAACCAACCTCTGGTCAGCCGCCTCAAGACTGGCGCGCAGACGCTGCCCCACCCCCTGACTGGAAACAGAAGAAAAAATCGTGGTTTTTTCCGGGACTTTTCGATGTCTCTCCAGGAGTGTCAGGTCAGGCGTTGCGCCGGGGGAGCACCATGGGTATAAACGGTGTGCGTGTCTCCGTAGCTCAGCAGGATAGAGCACAGGATTCCTAATCCTGGGGCCGTGGGTTCGAATCCCGCCGGGGACACCATTTTCTTTATGCAAAACAATGCTCTACCATTCTTTGAACGATGGTCCATTTCTTTATTTGACCAAAAGCAAGGACAGCCAAATAACCCTTACGCTGCGTCCTGCGGCGGATCAACAAAATAAAATTTCTATATTTACGCAAGAGATTTATTTCACACAATCTTATTTACGAGGCCACCCTAGTAATATTTCTGAAAATGTTTTCCTAGTTCCAATTTTATATGAAATTCCTGCAATAGTTATTAAAATAGCAACAACAAGTCTCGCTTGGGAAAACGCAATACTCCTCGTGAGTTCAGAAATACTGAGTTTATCAATGTCGTGTGGCACTGCCTTTTTATGGTTGCTTACATCGGCTTTCCAACTCTGAGAGCCTGATTGGAAAAGAGTTGAGTGATTTCAGCTATTTGTGATTCCTTGGTTGGTATTGAAGCAACCGGGAGACACAACATGAGGACTGGAATCACTCGCACCAAGTATGAACGGACGGGTCGGCGTTACGCAAGCGATGCTACTGATGCGGAATAGGCTTTGATTGCGCCTTTACTGCCGGGACCAAAGCGTGTGGGGCAGCCACGCACGACGGATCTGCGGGACGCCTTCGACGCGATCCTTGACATGGCCGCCACGGGGTGCCAATGGCGCATGTTGCCGAATGATTTCCCACCCGTGTCCACTGTGCGGGGCTACTTCTACGACTGGTGCGCACGGTGAACCATCATCTTGTCATGGCGGCACGAGAGGCGGTCGGGCGTGAGGCAAGCCCGACCCCGCCGTGATCGATAGCCAGAGCGTGAAAACAACGGAAAGCGGCGGGATTGCGGGCTACAACGCAGGCAAGAAGATCAAGGGCCGCAAGCGCCATATCGTCGCCGACACGCTGGGGCTGTTGGTCGGCCTGAACATCCACGGAGCCGACATCCAGGATTGGGACGGACAGCCGACCGTGCTCGCCTCGATCCGCCCTTGGTTGCGTCACGTGTTCGCCGATGGTGGCTATGCGGGGCCCAAACTCCGGGGCTCCTTGGAGAAACTCGGGGAGTGGACCTTGGAAATCGTGAAGCGCACTGATAAAGCAAAGGCTTCGAAGTTCTTCCCCGACGATGGGTCGTCGAACGCACCTTCGCCTGGCTTGGACGGTGCCGACACCTCGCCAAGGATTGGGAGAGATCAACCCTCTCCTCCGAGGCTTGGCTCAATGTCGCCCATATCCGCCTTACTACCAGGAGGATCGCAAGATATTGCTATCCTTCATAGAGTTTTGAGTCGGGCTCTAAGAAACTAACCCTGGTCTCGCTATTGGAGGAGTGCGGGTAACTTTGGTGAGGATTTCGACCGCTTCATTTGATCGTTCGTTGATCGCGTGATCCAGAGCAGTCCAATTTTTGGCCCATTTCAATGCGCATTTTCGGTCGGGATCCGCGCCTGCTCGCAAGAGCACTTCTATTGCCAAAGGTAGATTTTTTCGTGCCGCAAGCATCAAAACACTTTGTGGGGCATGAATTGGTTGCTCTACATTCGCACCAGCATCAATCAGTTTGGCCATGAGTTGCGAAATACCCAGATCGCCGATATCGGCGTGGGTACAAAAACTCAAGGGCGTTGCTCCATCATCTGCACGTTCAAATTTTGTAGATGCCCCTGAATTCAGCAGTAGGTCAACCGCTTCGGGGTCTCCACAGGACGCTGCTTCCATGAGAACCGTTATGCCGATGCTGTTAACTACTTCTATGTCTGCCCCTAATTCAATAAGTAGTTTTGCCTCTGAAATGTTTCCCTCTTGTACTGCGAGGAATAATGGAGTTTTCTTTATAGAGGCTCCCATGATCGTCGATATAGCAATGTTAACGTCCACATTTTTATGTCGAATGAGATTTTTTATTGTCGCTTCATCGCCATCGAAGGCAGCGACATGAAGGGCCTCCAACGGCGTTTCGGGGCGAATGCGGTGATGGAAAAAATCAATGAGTCGTCCAAGTCCTCCACGCATATTCTTTTCCCATTTCTCTTACTGACGTTAAGGTATTTCGAATTATCGGCAGTAAGGGTTTGCATTCACCCTCAGATTTTCTTGTCAAGACATGAAGTGGTCGAAAAAATAGATCTACGTATCAATGGTGAGCACCGAAGCGGATTCGTGGATTGAGAAATTGCATTTGGTGTCCCCGACTGCATTCGAACCCACGACCCCAGGATTAGGAATCTTATACTCGCTTTTCATTCAAGCTTCCCCACCAAAACCATCATCCCAAACTCTACATCACCCCCACCCCCCATTTCCCCGCCGATACCGCTTCACTTCCCCCTCCCGAAACGCCGCCTCGCCCGGCTCCCAAATCCGCGTTTGCACAGCCATCGATGTCCCCTCAACCTCGATGAGGTTATAGCCGTTGGGCTCCCCCCGCAGGCGGGTGGAGACGGCGCTGGCGGCTTGGGCGGTGACACAGTGCCAATCGCCCTGTGCTCCCCCGGGCAGGGTGACGCAACCCGATTGGCTCCGGTGCACATGCCCCGCCAGCAGCACATCCACCCGCGCCGCGCCCAGGATGGCGAGCGCCCGTTTGGCGTTGAAGGCCACATGCCGGTGTCCCACCCCCTCCATGGGCACGAGGGGGTGATGGGTGACCAGGATGCGCAGACCGGCCTCCGAGTGGTGATGGAAGGCCTGCGCCACCCGTTGCGCGCCGGAGGTGGAGATCCGGCCCAGGGACCAGTTCCAATGGGCCACCGCCGCACGCGAGGTCGGGAGACCGGCGACGATCAGGTCTCCCTCCCGGTAGATGGGCCGGGTATCGGGCGAGATTATCCGCCGGAACCGCCCATGGGGGCCGAGGAAGCGTCCGGGCAGAATATGCCAGGGCACATCGTGGTTTCCCGGAACCACCAGAAGGGGCCGCTCCAGGGAATCGAGGAAGGCCCGGGCCTCGCGGAACTGTTTTCGCCGTGCCCGTTGGGTCAGGTCGCCACTCACCACCACCAAATCCGGAGCCAACGCACGCAAATCCTCGACCAGAGCCCCAACGGCGCGGTCATCGACCCGGCCAAAATGCAGGTCGGAGAGGTGGGCAATTCTGGTCATGGGCCGGGTCACGGGCCGAGTCATGGGCCGGGTCATGGGCGCGTCCTTAACGGTGAGGGCTGAGGGTCGCTTACCCGGTCCGCCGCACCGGAGGCGGCAAGCACCAGCAGGGCTGAGGGCTCCAGGGTGAAGACCAGGGGCGCGGTTTCCAGCATCGGCTCCCCATCAATGGTGAGGTGAATGCGCGCCCGCTTGCCGTGGATGGACAGACTTTCCGGCTCGCGCACCACCAGGTTCCGATCCGTCTTCCATCGGCCAAACAGCAGGCCCGCCAGTTGCTTCAATAACCCCAAATGGCCCCGGTGCCCGGCGATGTACAGCCCCAGGCGCCCCCCATTGATCCGGTCCCGGCTCAGGGCCGGACCCGGCGTGTCGTTATAAAGGTTGTTCGACACCCCCAGGGCATGGACCCGCACCCGGAAGACCTCGCCATCGGCCACCACCTCCAGGCGGGAGCGGGGCGCCCGGCGGTAGAGCTTCAAAGCATGGCCCATGACCCGAACCCAGGCCCAGGGCGACAAACGGCCCCGGCGCTGTTCCCGAAACCGGGTGATCGCCGATTTCACCCCCAGAACGGACAGGTTGAGGAAGGGACGGCCATTGACCCGCGCCACATCCACCCGACCGGACAGGCCGCCCATCATGGCCTCCACCGCAGCATCCGGATCCAGGGGAAGCATCAGATCCCTGGCCAGGAGGTTCAGGGTGCCCAGGGGGAGAATACCCAAAGGCACCGGGCCGCCGATCAACGCATCCGCCGCCGCCAGCAGCGTCCCATCCCCTCCGCCAACGATCACGGCCAGGGGCGGAGTGGGAGAAGCAACCGCCTTGCGCGCCAGGCCGTGGACCTCCTTGCCGGAAACCAGATGGCGCTCCACCCGGATCCCCTGCCGCTCCAAGCGGGCGGAGAGGCGTCGGGCCAAGGCCTCGACGTCCAGGTTCAGCAGGGATCCGGCACGGGGGTTCAGGATCAGGGGAACCCAGGGCGAGGCCCCCTCACTCCCTCCCGATTGGCTCTCCCTCATGGGTCCGTCACGGCGCGGAAGGGCGGTGGGCTTTGGGTCGCTTCGTTAAACAGAACCCGCACCCGGGTTCCCCCGCCGGGGCGGGCGGAGGTCTCCGCCTTGCCTCCGGCCTGCCGCGCCAGACTGGGGATCAAGGTCGCACCAAGGCCGCGCGCGCCCCTTACCCCGCCAAAGCCGCTCTCCGGGGGCCTCTCCCCCTCGCCAACAAGGCCGACGCCATTGTCTTCCATGATCAATTCATGGGTGAACAGAGGGCCGACTTGGCCCCCTGTCGGCCTGGCCAGACGGGCCAGAATGATCCGGATCACGTTACCCGACACCGGGGGAACCGATCCCTGGGGAAAGGCATGTTTGATGGAGTTGCTCATGGTTTCGGTGAGGATCAGGGCCAGGGGAACGGCTTGATCGCCGTTGACCTTCACATCCGGCTCCATGTTGGTTTCCAGGCGAATATTGCGCGAGGCCGCACCCAAACCATCGTGGGTCAATTGGGCCAATTCCTGGCTGAACACCCCCAGATCGACCAGGGTGGGATCGTCGGTCACATACAGGTTCCGGTGGACCGTGGCCAGGGCATTGATCCGGGTTTGGGCCTGCATCAGCGCCACCTTGGCCGCCCCTTCCGGCAGCCCCCGGTGTTGCAGGGACAGCAGGCTGGAGACCACCTGTAAATTGTTCTTCACCCGGTGGTGGATCTCCTTCAGCAGGATTTCCCGGCGGTGCAGGTTTTCCTCCAGCTCCTGTTCCCGATGCTGAATAGTGTCGGCCATGCGATTTAGGGTAGAGCCCAACTCCTGGATTTCCTGGGGGGCTTCCGCCAGGGCCGGGCGGTGATCGAAAGCCCCCCGGGCATAGACCCGCGCGGTCCGACGCAAGCGACCCAGCCAGTGGAGAACCAGGCGGTCCATGGCCACCCAGGTCACGGCCAGGGTGAACAGCAGCATGGCGAAGGGACCGATCAGACGGTTGACCATATCCCGGCGCACCCAATCCAGAGTCGACTCCTCCGGTTGAGAGAACAGGACACCCACAGAGCCCCGGGGCAAGGTGGTCAGGGCATAAATGCGGTCCACTCCGTCCTGCCCCGTTCCGGTAAAAACCAGGGGGGTCCCCCCCAAAGCCCGGGGTGCGGCAGGCACACCCCCTTCTGGCAACAGGCCGTTCTCGGTCGTGCCAGGCAAAACCTCCCCCTTGGAATCGAGCAGAAGATAGGCCCCTTCGGCGCTGGCCTCCTGTTCGTCCAGGATCAATCCGTTTTCCAGTTTCGGGACCAAGGCGACGGCACCGATGGATTGTCCTTCGGGACCGGGAATAGGCACGGCAATGATCATCGCCGCTTCCCCTTCGGCCAGCGGCGTGGGAGCCGCCGCACGGGTTGGGCGGCCCTGGGACATGAGGGATTGGAACCAAGGCCTTGAGGAAACGGACGGCGGCGGAACCCGACCCGGCGCAGGCGCGGCGCAAATGACCCCACCCGCCGCGTCCGACGCCAGGACGGCATGATAGTCCGAGAACCCATCGCGCACCCGCGCCAGGGTTTCGGCGCAAAGGGCGGGATCGTCCAGAAGGTTTGGCGTCAGGGCCAGAACCTTGGCGACCTGCTCGGCCCCCAGAACAATATCCCTCTCCCGGCTGGCTGCGGCCTCGGCCCGGTGACGCAAATCCACTCTGACCCGTTCCTGATCGGCCAGATAGGCGCTATGGGCCACCAAACCGGCATAGGCCGCGCCCGGCAATAGAGCCAGGGCGAGCAGAATCAGGACCTGCCGCCGAAGGGGAGCCCCCCGGCCGAACAGATGGCCGAACCGATCCCACCATGTCCCCCGTCCGGCGCCGTCTTGCGCGACGGTGGCTTTCCCATCTGGGGCCTTCCGATCCGGAGAGCCCTCCCTTTGCATCTTGGTCACGCGGGCTCCCTTGCGCCCAAAGGGTGCGTCACAAGAGGGACACAGAGTTGTCGGCCCCTTGGTCCAAGCTGGAAAGGAGGAGAGGACCTCCGACCCCAAACCCGCAGCATGACGAGCCGTCCTACTCCGATTCCAAACTCCGGTCCATTTGCCGTTCGAAATCCCCGCCCGAGGCGGCAGCGAAGTCCGCGCGGCTGCCGGTCAGGGAGTCCTCGTCCAGCAGGGACCGCAATTCGGTGCGAGCCCGGGAGACCCGGCTTTTCATGGTGCCAACGGCACAGCCGGACACCTCGGCAGCCTGTTGGTAGTCGAAGCCGCAGGCTCCGACCAGGACCAGGGCTTCGCGCTGCTCCTCCGACAACATGGCGAACCCGCGCTTGAAATCCTCCAGCCGCAGGCCACTTTCTTGGGTTTCCGGAGACCCGGCGCGCAGCATGGCTTCCTCATTGCCCTTTTCCATACCGCGCCACTTGCGGCGATGCTCGGAATAAAAGCAGTTCCGCACAATCGTAAAAACCCAGGCACGGAAGTTGGTGCCTGCGTGATAGCTGCCTCGACTGGACAGGGCGCGGGTCGCAGCCTCCTGGGCCAAGTCATCGGCCATGGCGCGGTCATCTGTTAAGGATCGGGCAAAGGCCCGCATGTGGGAGAGATTTTCGGTCAGCAATCGGTTGAAGGTCGCCCGGGGCAAGGCATTCCGATCTTCCCGCCGGACAGGTGCCACAGCGGTTTCGGAGGCATTGTCTTCTGACAGGGTGGCGTCTTCTGACTGGGTAGCGTCTTCTGACAGGGTGCCATCGCCCAAAACACCGCCCTCCAGGGCGGCATCATCCAAAGCGTCATCCTCGGGGGGGGAGAGGGCAGCCGTCAATATTGCATCGGCCTCAACCGACAACGAAGGGCGGTGGTCCATGGGAGACTCTCCTGGTTTCACGTCGCTCATCGGGAACCGGTCAAGGAGGAAGCGGAGGAACCGCCCATGGGCTCCCCCTCGTCTTCCTGCAATTGCCGTAACAGATCGCCGAAGCTTTCGGGAAGGGGTTCGGCGACCACATCGTCATAAGCGCGCCGCAAATAACTTCCCAACCACCGCTCCTCAGCCGAGGAGGGTGAGCGGAAACCATGCGTCGCAGGGCCAGGAGTCGCCGACTGAGAAAGGCCTCCGTCCCGCATGCCCGGGGACGGGGCGCCTTGCCGTCCATCGGACTCGCTGTCCGGTTTGCAAACCGGACGTCGGGAAAATATGTCCTTCCAAGGGGTCATTGGCTTACTCGCTAAATGGTGTTCAAGGGACCACGGTCGCGGCGGTCGCGGTGGCTTACCCGCTGCTCTATCCATGGAAGATTGGGGATCACTCTCCAATAGGCAAAGACCTTCCGTCGGAAGCGGACGCCTACGATGCCAGACATCCGTCCAAATCCGCTTGAGTCCAAAACGCTTGGCCCACCGGCCAGTTCCCCCAATGTTGAAAAAAATCGCTCCACCCTCATGCCCCTCTCCCTCCCCATTCAAGCCCCCCTCCTTCCCATTCAAGACATTGCCCCTTCAGGCAGGAAGAACACTGCGGAGAAGGGGCAAGAAAAAAGTCAGGCTTGCGGGAACCAATCCCCTGCCCCAGGTGTTTAGAACAGGAATGTGGGCGGGGCCAATCAGGGTTTGGCCGGGGTTTCGGTCGAGAGATCCAGACGGATGGACCGATCGCGATATGTCACTCGGGACCGGTCGTTTGGTCCGCGCCCTCCCATCGGATGAACCACCAAGGGGGTACCCATGCCCGCCACGGCCCAATCCCAAGCCGTTGTCCACCACCTTCCCTATCTGCGCCGGTATGCCCGGGCCCTTTGCGGATCCCAGAAAACGGGGGATGCTTTCGTCAAGCAGGTTTTGGAAGTGGTCGTCGCCGACCCCTCGGTCATTCCCGATCCGGAAACGGCCCGTGTCCGTCTGTACGAACTCTTTCAAACGGTTTGGCGCGCTGCGGGCGGGTTGACGGCGGATGACTCCCCATCCTCCACCGATATCCAAAGCCGGGTCGGCACCCTGCCGACGGAGGACCGTCAAGCCCTGCTGCTGGTCGTCATGGAGGGGTTCACCCAAACCGAAGCGGCGGGCATCCTTGGCGTAACCGAAAAGGACTGCGCCACCCAGGTGGAGCGGGCCCGGCAGACCTTGGCCCACCAGGAGTCCATGGATGTTCTGGTGATTGAGGACGAGCCGATTATCGGCTTGGATATCGCCAATATCGTTGAAAGCATGGGCCACAGGGTGGTGGGTATCGCCGCGACACAGGAAGAAGCCATCTCTCTGGCGCGGAGCACCTCTCCCAGTCTGGTTCTGGCCGACATCCAATTGGCCGAGGGTGGCTCTGGTATCGAGGCCGCGAAGACCATCCTGGGCGATCGGGAGATTCCCATCGTTTTCATCACCGCCTATCCGGAACGTCTACTCACCGGCCAACGTCCGGAACCCACCTATTTGGTCACGAAGCCCTTTGCCGTGGATACGGTCAAGGTGACCATCGCCCAAGCCCTGTTTTTCCGACGCACCGATACCCTCGCTGCGGAATAGAAGGCGGTCTTTTCGCGGAGAGACCGCCTTGTCATCGAGGGAGTGCGGGGCGGCGCCGCGTTTGCCGATGGCTTCCCTAGATCAAGTCAGGCCACGTCTTGGCCAAGGGACACGACAGGGGGATTTTCCCCCTCCCCCACTGGGGCCGAAAGGCCCCAGAGCCCAGGCATTTACTGGCCGAAAGGCCCCAGAGCCCCCCTGTCCTTATTCATAAAAGAGAAATGGGGGTTTGGGGGCATCGGCCCCCAAATGGGTTTGGGCAATCGCCCAAAAAAGACGAGAGACGAAAGCCTCCTTCACCGGGCACCGCTGACGTCCAAGAGGGCGCCCGTGGTATAGCTGGCCTCGTCGGACAGCAGCCAAAGGATTGCCGGAGCGATTTCGCTGGGCAGTCCCCCCCGGCCCATGGGAACTTGGTGAGACAGGGCCGCCACCCGATCCGGACGACCACCACTGGCGTGAATCTCCGTCTCCACCAATCCTGGACGCACGGCATTGACCCGGATGTTCTGCGGCGCCAGTTCCTTGGATAAACCGAGCACCAGACAATCCACGGCAGCCTTGGAAGCGGCATAATCGATATACTCATGGGGCGAACCAAGGCGGGCCGCGACGGAGGATACCGCGACGATGGAGCCCCCCGGTTTCAGCCGCCGGGCGGCCTCCCGCGCACAAAGGAAAGCCCCCAGGGTGTTGATCCCGAAGACCCGCTCCATCCGCTCCAATGTATAGTCGGCCAGCGCCGCGGTAGGGGCGACGACACCGGCGTTGAGCACCACACCATCCAGGGCGCCCAATCCCCATTCGGCCTGATCGAACAGGGCCAGCACCTCGTCCTCCCGGGAGACATCCCCTCGGATCGCAAAGGCTTTCACCCCCTCCGCCTCGCAGGCAGCGACGACTTGCTCGGCGGCCCCGACATCGCCCTGGTAGTTGACAGCCACAGACCACCCGCGCCGCGCTGCGCCGATAGCGGTGGCCCGCCCGATCCCCCGGGAGGCGCCCGTAATCAAAATCCCTTTTGTCATCCTTTTCCCTCAACTCCAACAGGCCGTCCGTTTCCGATCAAGAGACTATCCCAGGTTCCATACCCCGGGCCAATGGCCGTCACGCACCTTCAAGACGGGCGGACCGGTGGAGCGGCCGAACCGGTTTCGCTTACAACCGCCGCTCCCATTGGGGCCTAAGCCCCCCCTCCCATCGGGGCCTAAGCCCCGCGAGGCCCTCCCGGGCCGCACGGACTTGACTCAGCAATCGCGGCCCATCCTTCGGCAGGTTTCCCGCCAAGGCCAGGGCGTTGGAGGCATGGTTGGAGCGGAAAATCACAGGGGTAGGCGGAGCGAGCCGTTCCAGCAGGACCTCCAGCTCGGAGAGAACCCCCAGGTCGTCCTGAAAAGCGAAGTCTTCCTCCTGCCGCTTCAGAAACGGCGCCTTTTGCAGGGGGTCCAGGTGCAGTTGCAGGGTCGACAGGTAGGTGGGGGGCGCCTTGTTGATCAACGCAGCGGTGGCTTCCGCATGGGCCCGCCAACGCCCCTGCCCGGCCAAGCCGAGGATGACGGTCGCGGAGACCTTCATCCCAGCCTCCCGCGCCCGGGTGAGCGCCCTCGCAATGGAGTCTGGCGTTGCCCCCTTGGCGATCCGCTTCAGGGTCTCGGCCTCGCCGCTTTCCACGCCCAGGTAAAGCAGGGAAAGCTTGGCTGCGCGCAAAGCCTCCAGTTCCGCCTCCGTCTTGCGTAGGATATCGCCGGGCGTGGCGTAACAACTCACCCGAGCCAACCGAGGGAAACGCTGTGCCAGAGCCTCGAGCAGAGCCATCAGGTGGCTCGCAGGCAGACGCAGGGCGTCTCCGTCGGCCAGGAAGACCCGGTGGGCGTCGGGCCAGACAGCAGCAGCAGCCTCCATGTCGGCGATAACCGCGTCCAAAGGTCGGACCGTATAGGTCTTGGTTCGGTACATGGAACAAAAGGCACAGGTATTATGCCCGCATCCCAAGGTGGCCTGGAGAATCAGGTTGTCCCCCTCCGACGGGGGACGGTACAGGGGCATATCGTAGGTGAAGCGCATCGGACCGATGATTACCCCGGAGTCAAAGCGGCAATGGCATGGGCATGGGCGGGCCAGCCTTCGGTCAGGACAGCGCGCTGGCCGTGTTCGTAGTCGGCGAAATCGAAGCCCGGGGCGACAGTGCATCCCATCAGCGCCCAGGATCCCCCTTCGGCCAGCTTGGCCCCCTGCCAGATGCCCCGGGGAACGATGACCTGGGGCCGCTGCCCTCTCTCCAGATCCTGCCCCAGAGTCACAAGCTGGCCCGTCCCATCGGGAAAGAGCTGAAGTTGCTCAACGGGGTCCCCCATGTAGAAATGGAATACTTCGTCGCTTTCCAACTTATGGAGGGCAGAAAAAGTCTCCGGTGTCACCAAATAATAGATTGCGGTTCCATGATTTCTGACTGTCCCACCATAGCGCCCATCCAGGGCATCCGCAGGAATGGTTTCCTCCGTCCGCCACGTCTCAGCGAACCACCCCCCCTCTTCGGGATGGGGTTGCAACCCCAGCAAGTCGATCACGGCTTGAGCGTTCCTCGGTATGGTCACGGTGACGTCTCCGTTCTTAATCCTGTCATGAGGGACTGTACCATACCGGCAGACAAAACTTCCAACTCGAGTGGGAGGGTCCTCGTTCGGCTGGAAGGGCCGTCACAATGCGGACTCAGGCGCCTTTTCCAGAACGAAAATGACCTGCTTGCAGGGGTCCTTGACATGCATCCGAAAGGTCTCGGTGACCAAGAGGCGGGCGCCCAGGGATGTGAAGAGCGCCCGCCACCCATCCATGCTTTGATAGGAGAAGGGCAAGGGCGTGCCGTTCAGCCGGTTTCCCACGTAATCGAAGTAGCACAGAGTCACAAAATCCAGCCGTGTTCGCCAGAAGTGGTCCTTGATCACCACTTTGCGCCGCGAGACCCTCAGCGCCTCCCCCAGCACCCGCTCTGGGGACCGGTCGTGATGCAGGACATCCAGTAACGTGACGCTATCAAAGGCATTGTCCCCATAGGGTAAGGTCATCCCATCGTAGCGCGTAAACGGAATCAGCGGCTTGTCGGGAACGAAGATATCCACACCGGAAACCGACAGGCCGGGCCTGTACCGGGTCAGCTCCAGGGCCATTTGACCATTGGCACAGCCGACATCGAGAACAGTTTCCGTGCCGTCGAAATGGGGAGCGAGACGAGGTGGAAGGTGTTCCAGCCGTTTCGCGTTGATGACCTTTGTCTGCCAATAGTTCTTGAACGACATCCAAGGGGACATTGAGCGTACTTTGCTCCAGGGTAGGTTTTGAGGGAATGCATTGGAGTATCGAACGGAAAAATGGGGGCCAAAGGGAACGCGGACCGGACAACCGGTTTTCCGGTCTACGCGAGACACCACGTATAAGATTCCAGCGCTCCGACGCCGTCAAAAGATTCAGCGTCTAGTGCACTAAACCTTTGTTTATGCGTCAACTTTCCAAACTCCGGCTGAAGCCTTCGTTGGGGTCGATGCACGAAATCAAACGACGAGATCCCGGTTAGGGCCTTCGTCACCAAGACCACAACAACGTCTCCATCCTTAATCCTGCCTTAAGGGGGGTGTATCATATGTTTGATGAGTATCGGTTCCTCCACTGTGCCAGGAGTTCATTTTCATGTCATTTCTTTCGGCCATCTTCGGGGGAAAAGCCGCCGCGAAGCCCGCCGAGCCCTATTGGCAACGAAACAGTGAGCTGAAGTACGGTCGTCTTCTTCAGATGTATGGCAAGGCAGACCGGCTGAAGGGACGGGGGGGTGTCTTCATCACCTGGAACGTAGGCGTGAAAGGGCTCTGGGTTTATTGCGGCCACTGCCCTGACATGGCCATGGCCGTTCGCGAACTCTGCGATTCCCCGGAAACCCGGGAATACGAAGCCCGCTCGGCCCTGTTCTTCACTTGGTCCCCCATCAAACCGGAATTGCGCAATGGCGTCGTCAAGCACCTGCGTACGACCCTGCCCTTTGCCTTGGACGATCCGGACCTGGACCGAGTCTTCGGATTTTCCCCCAAACAAATCGACGCGGCCCGAGCCGTACCCGTCCTACCACCCGGCTAGAGTGCTCAGAGATCACGTTGGGCCACGTCTTGGCCCAACGTGGCCTCAAAGGCACTCCAAAACAAATTACGCAACATTTGGGTCCACGGTACACGGCAATGGGTGTTTTCCCGTTACGGGGCTTTGCCCCGTCCCCCACTGGGGCCGAAAGGCCCCAGACCCCTGGCCATAAAAAATGGAGGGTTGGGCAATCGCCCAAAAAAGGACGGGACACTGTCGTATACCGTGACTTGGCTCACTCAAATTGCTTTATGCGTTTAAGAATGAAGCAAATCCCGAGCGGCGCGGATTGAACCCCACGCCGCTTGTCCTGCGTTCAAACGCCAAGCTGACTTTGACGCGCCATAAGGCGCGGTTGGCTGTGACGCACCATAAGGCGCGGTTGGCTGTGACGCGCCATAAGGCGCGGTTGGCTTTGACGCGCCATAAGGCGCGGTGCGTCCAATTCCCCGCACCTTGCATAAAACCCCTCCCTCTTTCGGCACAATCGGGCAATGAAGCTTTCATGACAATCAGCCGCAGCGATTGCACCAATGGAATGGGAATGACATTTTTTAGAGAGAGCGGAGGCCTGTACAACCCCTCACGTCAAGGGAGCCAAACGATCCATTTGAGTCCCTTGGTATAGAGCAAAGGCAAGCACCTAAACCGCTCATATGTCGCGACAAATTGACCAATCAAAAACACGGTGGGTCGTAACCAAGGGTTCGAACCATCAGCGGAGCCAATTTCCATGACCAAATACAAAGCCGTGATGTTCGATGCCGAAACCGGCGCTCAGAACATCTATGAATTTGAATCTGAGAACCACCTCATGGAACAGTCGCGCATGCGCCTGATCGAGGCCTTCATGGAATACGTGGACCACGTGGAGCTGCCCAAAGAAGACATCCGCTACGAGATCCAGACGGCCCTGAAAAACCACGAGTTGGGAGTGGTCACCGCCGTGGGAGTTCTGAAACTGGCCCATGGCGACATTCCCTTCATGGTGATGATCAGCCGCGCTTAAAGTGACCAGAGATCAGGTTGGGCCACGTCTTGGCCCAACCTGATCTTGGAGCACTCTAATACCAAGGTGCGGTGAGTTTGCCTCACCGCACCTTGGAAGCGGCCAAGTGGCCGCCGCGCCTTATGGCGGGTAAAAGCCCGCCTGGCGTTTGAACGCAAGAAAAGCGGCGTGGGTTTCAACCCGCGCCGCTTGGTATAAGTTATATGGTTAAAGCGAAACGAGACGGAAAACTGCGACATCCTTTTGCTCATTCCGCCTGAGCAGTCTGTCGGCACAGGAAATCTCTGTGGTTTCAGGGGGGGGCCGGAGCCGCCAGAGCCACCGCTTCCATGACATGGTCTACCAAGTCCGCCAACCGATCCGGTTCGGTGAAACGGGCGTGAACCCCCAGGACATCCACCTGGGGGCGCTGGTCAGCGGGAAGGCGTATGGCATCCTTGGCCGTGGTCACCGGCAACGCACCGAGATCATAGGCCTCGTCTAAAATGGGTTGGATATCCGTCGCAGCATAGGGATAGTGGTCGGCGAAGGGGTGCTGAGCAACAACCCGAGCGCCGATCTGCCGGAGGGTGGCAAAAAACTTTCCCGGGCGGCCGATGCCAGCGAAAGCAACCACTTTCCGCCCAACCAGACGGGCAGCCTCGGGACCCGGCTCCAAAAATGCATCAAGGGTTGGTTTCCCCTTGGGAATCCAGCGGGCGATATCGGCGCTATCTTCACCCAGGATGACCACGGCCTCGGCCCGACGCAATCCAGGAGCTATGGGTTCGCGCAGGGGACCCGCGGGGATCAAGCGACGATTCCCGAAGCCATAACCTCCATCCACCACCACCAGGGAAAGATCCACGGCCAAGGCGGGATTCTGGTGCCCGTCATCCATAACCAAGGCCTTGGCGCCAGCGGCCACAGCAGCCCTTGCGCCTGCCGCCCGGTCCCGTGCGATCCAGCAGGGCGCCCGGGCGGCGAGCAGCAGGGGTTCGTCCCCCACATCCTCCGCCCCATGGGTGGCAGGATCCACACGGACGGGCCCAGCAAGACGGCCCCCATGCCCCCGGGAGAGGAAATGGGCGTTGACACCCCGGGACCGCAGAATGTCCATGACGGTCATCGCAACGGGAGTCTTGCCTGCGCCTCCGGCGGTCAGGTTGCCCACACGGATCACCGGGACAGGCAGACGCAGTCCGGCTCCCCCCTTCACCAAGCGGCGGCGCGTCGCCAAACCGTAAAGCAACCCCACCGGTTCCAGAAGACGCGCCGGGAAAGCGTCCGTATGCCAAAAGTCGGGGGTTTTCATCTATCGCTTACCCTGGCTCTTACCCTGGTGTCACCCATCTCGGTCCGTCCCAGAACGACCGATGCGAGGATGGGCATCTGGGGTGGGGGGACCCAGCGGGTCCAGATAGGGGGAGAGGGCATTCAGCACCCGTCCCAGCACAGCCCCTTCCCCTTCGGCCCAAAGGCGGCCAGCCTTGGCCATGTCAGCGACCATATCCGGTCGCCCCAGCAACTCGCCCAAAACTTCGGTCAGCTTGGCTTCATCCGCCACTTCGCGGGCAGCGCCCGCCGCCCGGAGGCGCAGGGCCATATCCGTGAAGTTTGTCATCCCAGCCCCCCAAAGCAGGGCTGAATTGAGCAAGGCCGGCTCCAGGGGGTTCTGTCCCCCCATCTTGACCAGGGTCTTGCCCATGACCACGATGGTGGACAGGCGATAGTACAACCCCATCTCGCCCATACTATCGCCCAGAAAGATATCCGTTCCGGGCTCCGGCCAGCCCTCAGACCGCCGGGCCAAGGACAACCCTTGTCCTCTCAGCTCCTCGGCGACACCGTCCGCCCGGTCCGGATGGCGGGGAACGATAATCGTCAGAAGGTTGGGGAAACGGGTTTTCAGCGCCCGATGGACTCGCCCGGCAAGGGCCTCTTCTCCAGCATGGGTACTCGCGGCCAACCAGCGGGGACGGGATCCCAGGGCAGCACGCGCCTGGGTGAGGCTTTCCGGGTCGGCAGGGTCGGGAGGAGCCGCGCATTTCAAGTTGCCCAGACAAGCCACCTGGGGCGCACCCATCTCAGCCAGTCGCCTCGCATCGCGGTCGGTTTGTCCAAGGCAAAGGGAAAACCCCGATAGCATCCGCTTGGCGAGCCCCCTGTGTCGTCTCCAGGAGGCATGGGACCGGTCTGAAATGCGACCGTTCAACAGCACCATGGGTTTGTTCCGCTGGCCCGCAGCCACCATCAGATTGGGCCAGAAATCGGATTCGCTCCAAAGCGTCAGATCCGGCGACCAGTGATCCAGGAAGCGTCGAACAGCAGCGGGTTTGTCCACAGGAAGGAATTGATGAAAGGCCCCTTCGGGAAGAGCTTCCGCGACCACCCGGGCGGACGTCACCGTACCCGTGGTCAACAAGACCGACAGGCCGGGACGTTGATCCAGGATGGATTTGATCAAGGGAAGCAGAGCCTTGGCCTCACCCACGCTGGCCCCATGGGTCCAGACAAGGGGCCCCGGCGGCCTGGGTAGGCCCGGATAGCCAAGCCGTTCCCCCAGTCGTACGGCATCTTCCTTGCCACGTCGCTGGCGGTGCCGCAACAAGACGTCGATGACTGGCCCCCCAAGGGTGGTCAGCGCTCTATACAAATAGAATATGGGCATGGCCCGGCCAAATCCGCCTGGAGCGGGGCGTGGAGTGGATCGGACACCCGATCTCTTCCATGCCAATCCAGTCTAGTGAAGTGGGGACGCGCGCGTCCGAGACCCAGGGCATGTAGCACGAGCCGCAGCCGAGATCAAACCGCCATCGCAGGGTCATTCCGAGCACGGTATTTTTAGAGGAGAATGAGCAGAGGCCCTAGCGTCCTGTGCCATAGATTCGCTTGATTATTCATGGTGTGAGTTTTCAGGGTCCGTTCACAGAAGCGGGCCAGGGATTCGAGAATCGCGTCCGGATCCCGGATCAGGACATCCTTATCCGCGTCTCCCAAGAGGGATCTGTACGGCGATTTCATAAGAAGGTTAAATCACAACCATCAGCCTAAGCCAACCCTTAAACAAAGAGGAAGTCCAGAAATAAATGGAATTTCATACACCCCAATTACTTTCATCAATTCCAAAAAGACTATGCCTTTACAAGGTTTTTATATTCATCTCCTAAAAAGAAACAAACTTTTACCTTGTTAAATTTTGCATAGCATCTGCATCTGAAAAAATCCAATAGGTGTATTCCGCATTCAAAAAAACAATACGTCTTGACTGTTTGTTTTTTTGAATTCAGTCTGTTTTCTAGGCAATGAAAGCGGAGACCTTCGCGGATGCAAAATAATTCACCAGGGAGCGCAGGTCCCCCCCGAAACCCTTCCCGTCCTCGTCGCACACAGGAGGAGCGGACCCAGGAAACGCGGGCGAAGCTCATCTCCGCCACCCTCGATGTGTTGCTGGAGGAGGGGTATCAGAACCTCACCACCCAGCGGATCTGCGACAAGGCCGGTGTCTCCCGGGGCGCCATGCTTCACCATTTCCCCAATAAGATCACCTTGATCGTCGCCTCCATCGAAGACCTGCTGATTAATTCAACCGAGGATATCCGCGCCCAAGCCCACCGGGTGCGGGACGAAGAGATCTCCGTTGAAAGCTTCGTCGACTACCTGTGGACCGAGCATTTCTCCGGCCGTCTGTTCTACCTGACCCTCGAGCACGTCACGGTGGCCCGCACCGACAATGAGGTGCGCGCCGCCATGATCCCGGTGGTCAAGCGTTTCCACCAAGCCTTGGACGAAACCTGGCGGGAGTTTTTCCCCGCCGCCCATCTGGGCAAAGGGGAGGTGACCACGGTTCTGAACCTGACCCTTTGCCTGCTGCGGGGCATGGGCGTGCAAACCGTGCTGCGGCCCAGCGACCCGGCTTATTACGACGCCCTGCGCGGTGTCTGGAAAACCATGCTGACGGCCATCCTTGACGGCCGTCTGGCCCTCGACATTCCCCAGTCCTCCCGGCCATTCCTCAATTGAGGTCCGGCTTTCTCCCCGAGCAAAGGAACATCTTCATGGCCTTTCCCCGACTCTCCCGCGTCTCTTCCCGTCGCGCCCTGACCGGTGTCTCGACCCTGGCGATGGCCCTGGCCCTGTCCACGGGCTTGGGGCAGGCTGCAGAACCCTTCCTGGTCGGCGCCCTGAACCCCGTCTCCGGCGCTGGGGGACCCTATGGCCCGGGCATGCAGAAGGCCATCCTGGCGGAGGCGGACAGCATCAACGCCGAGGGCGGCGCCTGCGGCAAGACCATCGAGGTCATTGCCGAAGATACCCAGACCTCGCCAGATGCCGCAGTCCTGGCCGCCAAGAAGCTGGTCGAAGTGAACAAGGTCCAGGTGATCATGGGCACCTGGTCCTCGGGCATCACCCTGGCCGTCATGCCGATCACCACCGCAGCCGGAATCCCGGAGATGAACACCTCCGGCGCGCCGGCCATTTCCACTGAGGACAAGGACGATCTGGTTTGGCGGTTCCAGGCGACCAATGGTCGTTTTGGCCAGGCCTTCGCCAAGATCGCCGAGATGCGCGGCTTCAAGCGCCCGGCTACCATGGCTTTCAACAATGCGTCCGGTCTGGGCAATACCGAAGGGTTTACCGAAGCCTGGACCGGCATGGGCGGCGATGTCGTTGCCAAGGTGGTTTACGAGCCCAAACAGCCCTCTTATCGCTCTGAACTCCAGGAAATTCTCGCCGCCAAGCCGGACGTGGTGGTCATGGGGTCCTACTTGCCTGACACGACCATCATCCTGCGGGAATGGTATCAGAGCGGCGAGAACCCGGACCTGAAATGGATCATTCCCGGTTGGGCGGCCAACAACAAGCTGGTCGAGGCCCTGGGCCCCGAAGTGACCGAGGGCATCATCGCCGTTGATTCTATCAGTAATGAAAAGGCCCCCTCCTATGAGATGTTCGCCAAGGCCTATGAGAAGGCCACGGGCAATCCGGGGAACAGCAACGTCTATGCGGCTATGACCCATGACATGATGACCCTCTGGGGCCTGGCCATGGAGGCCGACTGTTCCGACCTGACGCCGAAAGGCATCAATTCCCGCCTGCGTGCCGTGGACGATGCCAAGGGTGAGAAGGTTTATTCCTTTGCGGAAGGGAAAGCGGCCCTCGCCGCAGGCAAGACCATCAACTACGAAGGGGCCTCCAGCCAACTCGCCTTCGACCAATACGGCGATGTGACTCCCGACTTCAGCCTGTCGGTGATCAAGGACGGTGCCATCGACCGTGAAGCGGTGATCAAACTCGGCGACTAGATCACGATGAAATCAGGTCTGCCCGACCTAATTTCATAAACGTGATCTAAATCATATACTTAGAGCGGAAAGAGACGGAAAACCGCGCACACTTTTCCTCATTCCGCTCTAGCACGCCATCACGCACGCCCATAGGGAGGGGACCGCCCCCTCCCTGGTCGGGGACTCTCCCTGCTCCCCCCTGTAATCCCCAGGGAGAGTTCCCGACCCCCCTTTTTCCCCGCGTCCGGAGGGTCCTTCATTGGATTCCACCTATTTGCTCAATCTGGCGTTCAACGGGTTGGTCCTCGGCCTGATTGTCGCCCTGGCCGCCCTGTCGATCACACTCGTCTTCGGCATCGCCCGCTTCCCCAACGCCGCCACGGGCGATCTTGCCACGGCGGGGGCCTTCGCTGGACTGCTCGCCCCGGCCATCGGGGGCGGATCCCTGGCCATCATCCTGATGGGCATGGCCCTGTCGGCGGTGCTTTCGGTTGCGGCCTATTTCCTGGTGTTCCGCGCCCTGGCCAGCAAGCCTCCGGTGTCCTCGCTGATCGCTTCCATCGGCGTGGCCTTCCTGGTCCGGGCTGTCCTGACCTTCTTCCTGGGCCATGACCAGCAGGTCTATCCCTTGCCCATCACCCGGGCTATGGTCTTCGGTCCCCTGCGGGTCCAACCCACGGACCTGATGGTCATCGGCGCCGCTATCCTGGCCCTGGCCGCCGTCTTCGCCACCCTGCATCTGACCCCCATCGGCAAGCGCATGCGCGCCGTCGCCGACAATGCCGACCTCGCCCGGGCTGGAGGCATCAATGCCAACCGGGTCCTCCTGGTCATGTGGATCATGGCCGGGTTGTTATCCGGGCTTGCGGGGACGCTGTTGGGTATCAAGACGGTGGTCTCCCCGGAAATGGGCTGGGACCTGCTGCTGCCCGCCTTTGCCGCGACCATCCTGGGAACCATCGGCAATCCCATCGGCGCGGTCCTGGGCGGCCTGCTGATTGGCATGACCCAGGAGCTGTCCACCCCCTTCGTCGGCTTCACTTATAAGATCGCCGTCGGGTTCCTGGTTCTGCTGTTGACGCTGCTCATCCGACCGCAAGGGCTGTTCTCCAAGAACGCCTTGGTTCGATAAGGGAGGACACGAGACATGGAAGCCTATCTTCTCGCCGTCGCCGTCGTCGCCCTGATCTACGCCCTGATGACCCTGGGGCTGAACCTGCAATTCGGCTTCACCGGCCTGATCAACTTCGGCGTTGTCGGTTTTTTCGCCATTGGCGCCTATACCTCGGGCATTCTGAGTTTGCAGGGCTGGCCCCTGGTGCTGACCCTACCGCTCGCCGCCCTCGCTGCTGCGGTGGCGGCCTGGCCCGTGGGGTTGCTCTCGCTGCGTCTGCGTATCGAGTATTTCGCCATCGTCATGTTGGGCTATGCGGAGGTGATCCGTCTGGTGATTTCCAGCGAAAGCTGGCTGACCGGTGGCGTGCGAGGGTTGCCGGGGCTGCCCTCCCTCGCCAGCGGCTTGGGACTGGAGGGAACCATCGATTCCACCCTGTTGACCTTCCTGGTCGCCCTGGCTGCCGTGGTCGGCGTCATCTGGCTGAGTGGTCGTCTCGTCCGCAGCCCCTTCGGGCGCATGATCCAGGCCATCCGCGATGACGAGGACGCGGTGCGCGCCCTGGGCAAGAACCCGGGCCGCTTCAAGGTCGCTATCTTCGTGCTGTCCAGTTCCTTTGCCGGGTTGGGTGGTGCCCTTTACGCCCATTACATCACCTATATCGCGCCGGATCAGTTCGTCTCCCTGCTGACCTTCTATATCTGGGTGGCCATGATCCTTGGCGGGGCGGGGCGGGTTGGCGGTGCCGTGCTCGGCACGGGCATCCTGCTGGGCTTTCTGGAAGGCTCCCGCTTCCTGCGCGATATTCTACCCGGTGTGGCGGAGGTGGAAATGTCCTCGGTACGCCTGGGCATCGTTGGCCTCGCCCTGATCCTGCTCATGCGGTTCCGGCCCGAAGGCATTTTGGGGGGAGGAGACAAACGATGACATCCCGATCCACCAAGGCGTCACCCGAATCCCTGTTGTCCATCCAGGGCATCCACAAGTCCTTCGGGGGCGTTCGGGTTCTGGAAGGCGTCACCTTCGCCGCGCCCACCACCGGTCTGTCGGGTATGATCGGCCCCAATGGGGCGGGCAAATCCACCCTGTTCTCGATCATCACCGGTTTCCAGCCGGGCAACGCGGGCTCCATCCACTTCAAGGGCCAGAATATCACGGCCCTGTCGGCCATGGAGCGGGTGTGCCTGGGCATGGGGCGGACCTTCCAGGTGCCCCGGGAGTTCGGCTCCCTGACGGTCCGGGAAAACCTGATGGCCGCCGCCCCCAACCAAACGGGGGAAGGGCTGCTCTCCATCTTCCTGCGCCCGGGCAAAATCCGCGCAGAAGAAGACCGCATCGCCGAGGAGGCCGACGGCTGGCTTTCCTTCCTCAATCTCAGCCATCTCGCGGACAAACCCGCGTCCGGCCTGTCCGGCGGTCAACGGAAGCTGCTGGAGTTGGGGCGGGCGCTGATGGTCAAGCCGGGCATGATCCTGCTCGACGAGCCGTTCGCCGGGGTGAATCCGGTGCTCATCGGCGAGATCTCCGAACGCATAGCGGAGCTGTCCAGCAAGGGCATCGGCTTCCTGATCGTGGAACACAACCTTCCGGGCCTCTCGCGTCTGGTGGAGACCCTGTTTGTTCTGGACAACGGGGTTCTGCTGGCCGAGGGCGATCCGGACACCGTCCTGGCCGACCCCCGGGTCCGCGAGGCCTATATGGGAGGGGCCGCGTCATGAGCGGAGCCACCACGGAAAAGACCGTCCTGAATGTCGCGGGCCTCTCTGCGGGTTATGGGGACGTGGATATCATCACCGACATTTCCCTACGGGTCGATCCGCTGGAAATCGTCACCATCGCCGGGACCAACGGCGCGGGAAAATCCACCCTGGTGAAGGCCCTGATGGGGCTGCTCAAGCGGGTATCGGGCCGCATGGATTTCCTGGGCTCCAGCCTGCTGGGTGTCGCCAGCGAGAAGCGCATCGGCCTGGGCATTTCCTACGTCCCCCAGGTCAACAATGTCTTCCCCAGCCTGACCATCAAGGAAAACCTGGAGGTCGTCGAAGGCGTTACCAACCGGAGCGCCCGCATCAAGGTCATGCTCGACCGCTTCCCCGCCCTCTACGAGCGGCGCAGCACCAAGGCGGGGGCCCTGTCCGGCGGCGAGCGCCAGCAGCTGGCCTTCGCCCGGGCGCTGATGCCCCAGCCCAAGCTGATGATCCTGGATGAGCCCACGGCGGCCCTCTCTCCGGCCCTGGTCCATCAGGTGCTGGACACCATCAAGACCCTGCCGGACCTGGACGTCTCCGTCCTTCTGGTGGAACAGCGGGCCCGCCAAGCCCTGGCCATCAGCGACCGGGGTTATATCCTGGACAGCGGCAAGGTGGTGATCAACGACGCAGCCGAGACCCTCCTGGCCGACGACCGCATGGCCGAATTGTACCTGGGTGAACATTGACCGCCTCCCCATTTTCCCGACCCCTTCCCCCCTGAGGACCCAGAATGACCCCCAGAATGACCAAGGAAACCCTGTTTCGGAATGCCCGCGTGCTGGATGTCGCCGCTGGTGTCTATCTGGACAACCAGTCCGTTCTGGTGCGCGACGGCAAGATCGTCGCGGTCGCCAAGGATGCCCACCAGCAGGCCAGCGCCGAAGCCGAAACCATTGATGTGAAGGGCCGGGTGCTGATGCCCGGGCTCTGCGACGGCCATGTGCATGTGACCGCCTTTACCGCCGACTTCGCCATGCTCGGCCGCACGGCGCCCACTTATGTCTCCGTCCGCTCCTCAGAACTGCTCAAGGGCATGACCGAGCGGGGATTCACCACCGTGCGTGATGCGGGCGGCGCCGATTGGGGGTTGGCCAAGGCCGTCAACGAAGGCCGGATCCTCGGCCCGCGCCTGCTCCATTGTGGTCGGGCGCTTTCCCAGACCGGCGGCCATGCGGATATGCGCGGCCCCGGGGAGCAAAACCTCGATCAATGCCTCTGTTGTTCGGGACTGGGAACGGTCTGTGACGGGGTTCCGGAAATGCGCAAGGCCTGCCGGGAGGAGATCCGCCGGGGCGCCACCCATTTGAAGCTGATGGTGTCGGGCGGCGTGGCCTCCCCCACCGACCGCATTGATTCCACCCAGTTCGCCCTGGAAGAAATCCGCGCCGCCTGTGAAGAGGCCGAGGCCGCCAACATCCCCGTCATGGCCCATGCTTACACCAGCCGGGCCGTTGTTCGCGCCCTGGAATGCGGTGTGGATTCCATCGAGCATGGCAACCTGCTCGACCAGGACGCCGTGGACACCCTGTTGCGCTTGGACCGCTGGCTGGTCCCCACCATGTCCATCTATCGCGCCCTTGCCGAGGAAGGCGTGGACGCGGGCATGCCTGCGGAGCTGAACGCCAAGGTTTCCGACGTGCTGGACGCGGGCCGGGATGCCCTGCGGCTGGCGGTGAAGGGCGGTGTCAAACTGGTCTATGGCACGGATTTGCTGGGCCAGATGCAGCGCCACCAGCTCAATGAATTCGCCCTGCGCTCCGAGTTCCTGGCCCCCATCGACATCATCCGCTCGGCAACGACCGAGGCGGCGAACCTGTTCCGCATGGCCGACCGCATCGGCCAAGTAAAGGAGGGGATGTTGGCCGACCTGTTGATCATCGATGGCGACGTGCTCGACAGTGTGGCGCCCTGGGCCGATGCCGAGAACACCATCCGTATGGTGATGAAGGAAGGTGTGGTTCAGGTGGCGAAGGGATAAATCTGGGCTGCCGCCCAGACCCGCTCGGGGACGATGTCCCCGAACCTCTCTTTTTCTTATGCATGGAGGGTCTGGGAGGCCTTGGCCTCCCAGCGGAGGTTTGGAGGCGGAGCCTCCAAGACGGTTGCTCTTACTCCTGCGATTGGATCTGCTGAACAATACTCGACAGCATCTGGCCCCAAAGCAACTGGGCCGGACCACCCTCCAGGGGATCACCCAGGGTGGTGAACAGGGGGTGGTCTCCCACACCGTCGGCAATGGCCTCCTCGGTACTTTCCTTGATTGCCCTGAAGTCATCGTCGGTCAGGCAGCCCAGCAGCATCAGGGCCGGGCGCTCGATGGCCTGACAGTTCAGCATGAAGAAGCCGATGACTCCGGCCTGCATGGTGATTTCCGTCTTCTCCTCGTCAAAACAGGCCTGCAGGGCCTCCAGCATTTTGGCCGCTACATCGGGATCGGCATCATCCCCCAGAACGATGGCGGTCACCAGCTCGTCCGGCATCCCTTCCAGCTTGTACATGGTCGCCAGGATCAGGAAGAGCGCCAGTTCCTGTTTCCACTTGTCGTGCAGGGTGTGGAAATATTCCACGTCGCCGGTGATATTGCCCGCATGCTGCAACAGCGACAGCGCAAACAGCATCTTCAGGAAGAATTCGGGGTCGGCGGCCGTATCCTTGCCGGCAAAGCAGTCCCGCAGGTACTGGGACAGGGGCTCGGCTTTCAGACCCACACCGTGGAAGGTGGGGCTTTTCGGATCGCCCAGGGTCAGTTCCAAGTGGAACAGGCGAACGGCGGTGTCGTTAAAGGCATTGCCGCCTCCGTTTTCCACCTCAAGCCCCACGGCTTCGCGCACGGCTTCGATCAACAGGGTATCGCCCGACGTGTCGACGGCGGCGGCCAGTTCGCCGCTTTCCAGGGCAGTGTGCATGAGCAGCCAATCGGACTGGATCATGGACAGCACCCCCTCGGGGGTTTTCAAAGACGCGGGATCCAGGGTCGGTTCGGCCATGGGTGGCTCTCCTCGGTGATGGCAGTGGGGTCTGGCCGGAGGGGGCAGACCAAAACGAAAGCGAAGGTATCCCGAAAAAGCCGCCGGGGGACAACAGCCAGGGGCGGGATGGCGATGGCGCATGCTAACATGCCCCCACGGGCGGAAGGCCAGCCCCAAAACACCCATTTTCACGAAAGACCATTCGCCAACCATGTCCCGCTCCCAACGGTTGCTCGACCTTCTGCAGGCTCTGCGCGGCCACCGCCGCCCCGTGACGGCCCAAGCCCTGGCCGATAAGTTGGATGTCAGTACCCGCACCCTCTACCGTGATATTGCCACCCTGCGGGATACCGGCGCGCCTATCGAAGGGGAAGCGGGCATCGGCTATATCCTGCGTCCCGGACATCTTCTGCCCCCTCTGATGTTTTCCCCCGCCGAGATCGATGCCCTTGCCCTGGGGGCGCGTTGGGTGAGCGAGCACACCGACCCGGCCTTGGCGGAAGCGGCGCGGGATGCTCTGGCTAAAATCGCCGCTGTCTTGCCCACCGATCCCCGGGACGCCCTGGGCATGAGTCCCCTGCTGGTCGCCGGCCCCAAGCGGGAGACCCTGGATCCAAGAATCCTCGGCCCCATCCGCGCCGCCATCGACGGAGAGCGCAAAGTCGATCTGACCTATCGGGATAAGGATGACAGGGAGTCAAAACGGGTGGTCTGGCCCTTTGCGCTCGGCTTCTTCACGGAGGTCCGGCTGCTCGTGGCCTGGTGCGAAACCCGCCAGGATTTTCGGAATTTTCGCCTGGACCGGATCGTCCAGTTCACCCCCCGGGAAGAGCGTTACCCCCGAGGCCGCCGGATCCTCCTGGCCGACTGGCGCGAGAAAGAAGGCATCCCCGCCGCCTTTTGACGCTAGAATGCCTTCGAGATCAGAGTGAAACCAGGGCAGCTTGTTCCAAGCTGATCCAGTTTCACTCCAGCCCTTCAGTCTCCTGACAGGTTCTGACAGGGCCTTGGGGCACACTCCCGCCATCGACCAACACGACACGGGAGTTTCTCCATGCCCATCCCCAGCTACACGATCCTTTACGTGGCCGATCCCCAGACCTCCGCCCGCTTCTACACCGATCTCTTGGAGATAGAACCGGTGGAGTCCTCCGGCACCTTCGCACTGTTCGTCCTGCCCCATGGGCACAAATTGGGGCTTTGGTCCTGCCATACCGTGGCCCCGGAAACCGACGTCACGGGTGGTGGCTGCGAACTGGCCTTTCCCCTGGACAGTCCGGAAGCGGTGGATGCCCTTTATGCCACTTGGAGCGAGAAGGCTATCCCCTTGGCCATGGCGCCAACAGACCTGGATTTCGGGCGGTCTTTCGTGGCTTTGGACCCTGATGGCCACCGCCTGCGCCCCATGGCCGTGTTCGTGGAATAGGATCGCGAAAACCCTCTGGGCAAGAGGCCGGACTCTTGCCCAGCTCCGCCAGCAGTGTGTCGGAGTATTTTTCCGCTGCTTTGACGGTGGCATGGTCTGGCGCGGGGCAAGGGGAGCGGTCAAATCGGCGATATCAGCTGTCAGCTTGTCGCGCAGGGCCAAGGCCCGATCTTAGAGTGAAGGGAGGGCGGTTTGGGTGGCCAGTTGGGCCAGGACGCGGGTAAAAACCCCGTCATCGTCCATGGCCCGGGCCAGCACCAACGCCCCCTGAATCCCTCCCACGACCTGTTCCGCCATAGGACGGGCCTGGGCGGCGTCCCAACCGAGGCGAACCAAGGCCTCTGTCAGGGCATCAAGCCACCGCTGAAAATAGGATCGGATCGCCTGGGCGAAGGGATCCCGGGTCGCATCAAGGGCGAAGGCGCCGACCAGACAGATCCTGCGTCCGGATTGAAAGTACTCCGCGACGGATCGCCACATCCGGTCTATGCCCTCCGCCGGGGGAGCCTCGCGGAGGGGGGTGAAGACCTCCTCCTCGAACCACCGGTCCACATGGGCGAGAACCTCACGGGCCATCTGCTCTTTCCCGTCGGGAAAGAAATGGTAGAGACTACCCTTGCCGAGGCCCGTTCGCGCTGTGATCCGCCCCATGGAAGCCCCCTCATATCCCAACTCGCGGAAGATCTCGGCGATGAGGGCAATGACATCCCGTTTCTCGTGAACCTTGCGCATGGGGGAAGGGGGCTCCTTTCGGGCGGGGGGCTACAGGCCCAGATCAGACAGGCCGGGGTGGTCGTCGGGGCGTCGCCCCAGGGGCCAGTGGTATTTCCGGTCCCCTACGGCAATGGGCTGATCGTTGATCGAGGCGAACCGCCGTTTCATAAGGCCATCGGCATCGAATTCCCAGTTCTCATTGCCGTGGGAGCGGAACCACTGGCCCGCCTCGTTACGCCATTCATAGGCAAAGCGGACGGCGATGCGGTCATCGTCGAAGGCCCATAATTCCTTGATCAGCCGATAGTCCAGTTCCTTCTGCCATTTGCGCTCAAGGAAGGCGGTGATTTCTGCCCGACCCCGGGGGAATTCGGCACGATTGCGCCATTGACTGTCCTCGGTATAGGCCAAGGCGACGCGGGCCGGATCGCGGGAATTCCAGCCGTCTTCGGCGGCGCGGACCTTTTGAATCGCGGTTTCCAGAGAGAATGGGGGGACAGGGGGACGAGACGGAGACATGGGTTGGCTTCCTTTTGTACCGATTGGTATTCATTGTACCTATTGGTACAACAACGAACATGCCAAGGCAAGGAAAAGCGCAGACTCCTTGAAAACGGGGGGCCGCGCCCCCCGCTTTGTGTTATCGCGATGGGGCCATGACCAAGGCGAGGTGGGGCCGTCCATTGGACGTCTTCTCGCGGGTACAGCCATCGGGGCCAACGGTTCCCGTAACCCGTTTGCGGAAATTGGACATCCCCTCGAAGGTGATGACGTCCACGGCCTCGTCCAGATCCAGGGTCAGGCGGAACCACCCCGGTTGCACCTGATGGACGGCGAGGATTTCCGCTTCGAAGGCCTGGGACAGGTAGCTGCCCCGGACCTTGGCGCCCACGACCCAGGGCACCGGCGGACGGTTGCCAATGGCCGCGTGCATGGTGTTCCAGTCCCGGAAACCATGTTGGTGGGCGACCAACTCCAGGGCCTGTCCATGACTGATTTCGGTGCCCCCTGCGGCGAGGCGGCTGCGCAACCGTTTCGCCTGTTCCTTGGCCTCGGGGAGACTCAGTGGAGTCCTGGTCATGGCCTCGCCTCCCGCAAGGGGGCCTGAAACAGACCCCACCGGAGGGTGCCTCGCCGCGCCGACCGGGCGAGAATAACAAGGGTTAAGGTCAGCAAGAGACCTTCCGCCAGGGGCGCGGCCAACCAGATACCCGCCTCGCCCAAAACGCGGGGCATGAGGACTGTCAAGGGGAGGCTGAAGGCGTAAGGCTTGGCAAGGTTCAGAAGGGCAGCCCGCTTCGCCTCCCCGATAGCCTGGAAATAGGTCGCGACCAGGATCAAAGGACCGGTGACGACGAACAGGGCGGTCATCTGCGGAAGAATCCGGGCGATCTCCCCCACCACAATCGGGTCGGAGACGAACAGGGCACCGATGGGTGCGGCGAAGCGGGCCAGGATCGCTTCCCCTAGGGCGCAATAGGCCAAGGCGAGTCCCAAGCCGAGCTTCAACCCGCGATCGGCCCGATCCCAGGCGCCGGCCCCGCTATTGGTGCCGACAATGGATTGCATGGCCTGGGCCAATCCCAAGAGCGGGAGGATCAGGACCGTGGTTACGCGGATGACCACCCCATAGGCCGCGACTGTCGCGTCCACCTGATCGCCTCCGAAGAGCCGAATTGCAGCAAGAATGGCCGCAGAGACCAGGGCGATACCCACGAAGTTCAACCCGCGCGGCCCCCCAAGGGCCAGAATGGCACTCCAGCCCGTGGTGCAGCCCGGGCCCTTTAGGAGCCCCAGGATCACCCCCGGGCGGAGGGCGCTTCGCACTCGGTTTCGGTGGCGGAGGATCACCAGGAGGGCCAGGGCTTGGGCGGCCAGGGTGCCAAAGGCCGATCCGGCGACTCCCCAACCGGCGCCCAGGATCAACAGGGCGTTGAAGGCCATATTGGCCAGGGAAACAAAGAGGCTCATCCCGGCCATGGCCAGAACCCGCCCCTCATCCCGCAGGGCCTCCGCATTGGCCGAGAGGAGGAAGAAGAGAGGGGCGCCGAGGATCGTGATGGTCAGATAGGTCTGGGCCCAGTCCCCGATGGTGCCGGGCTCCCCAGCAAGGAGCGCGCCCGCCTGTTCCCCGGTGGCCAGCCCAGCGGTCAACGCGACGGCCAGAAAGAGCAGGATCAAGCCCCCCCCCAAAGCGAGGCAGAGCCCATGGGCACCGGCGAAGACGGCCCTGGCCTCGTGCATGCGGCCCGCGCCCAAATGGCGGGCGAGCAGGCTGGACAGGCCGCTGGACACCGCCATGGCGACCCCATTCAGCAGCATTTGAACGGGAAAGGTCAGGGTGACCGCTGTCAGGGCATCGGCGCCCAGGGTTACACCGAGAAACAGGGCATCGATGACGGTCAGCAGACCGCCCATCCCCATGACGAGAATCACGGGTGGGGCGGTTTTCAGGTACAGAAGGCCCAGGCCCCCTTGGGTATAGGGATTGGCCTTGTGGGGTGTTGGTCGTGAAACGGCGGGTGAAACGGTGTCGGATGACATCCCGGTCTCCTCAAGCACGGATTTCCGGCGGAGGGAATGGGAGCTCGCATTGCCACCCTTTGGAAATCCATGGAGGGTCGGGCTGTTTCGATCATCGCCAGGGCTTCACCAAAGGGTCTTCCCTCGCGAGCGGCCGGTGCCTGGAACACGGCCCTGGATGTACGTCGGAAGAGGGCAGAATGTCAATGGAGTATGAGCAAAAGGTCCTCTACAGAACCGATCATATCAAGAGGAGGTTTCCCTTGTTTGGCCAGCTTGGCGACTTGGCCAAGCTGCTTCCCCCCTGTCCGGGGCATGCCCTGGACAGGGGGGGGTGTCTCGTTACGGGGCTTTGCCCCGTCCCCCACTGGGGCCGTAAGGCCCCAGACCCCAGGCAGTTACTGGCCGTAAGGCCCCAAGTGGGCTTGGCCTCGAAGGCACTCTAAAATCTATACAATGAGAGTGAAACTGGATCCGCTTGACTCAAGCGGATCCAGTTTCACTCTAGCTTCGAGGCAGAAGGTTCTCGGGATCGTACAAGGGCTTATAACCGACCGCAGCAACCTCGACGGGGAAAGTTTCACCGAAATATTCGACTTTAAACGTCCGCCCAATCTCACACTGAGGCCAGGGCAGGTAGGCCAGGGCGATATTCTTGCCGATGGTGGGACCATAGGCAACGGAGGTCGTGAAGGACCGACGGCCAAGCGCGTCAACCAGGGTTTCACCGGTCTCCGGATCCAACACCGGCATGATCCCAACGGGATAGCGGGCCACACCCTTGCTGTCCAAGTTGTCCGTCATGACCAGAGTACAAAGCATAGTGGGTTGATGATCCCGGGCCTTGTATTCCAGGTGCTTCGCCTTCCCGCAGAAGTCGGCTTCCTTGACCTTGGGCCGGGCCAGATCGGCTTCCAGCAGGTTGTATTCGGTCAGCAAGTCGGCGTTTTGCAAACGCAGGGATTTTTCCATGCGCCGGGAGTTGGCATAGGTCTCCACGCCCACTGCGGTGACTCCGGTGGACCGCAGGGCGTCCCAGACAGCCAAGCCATCCTCGTAGGCCATGTGCAGTTCCCAGCCTTGTTCCCCGACATAGGAGAGGCGGAAAGCGGTCACCGTCTTTCCGGCGATCTCAATGGGTTTGATTGCGGCAAAAGGGAAGTTTTCCTTCGACAGGCCGTCCGGATCTGCGACGACCTTTGATAGGGTGTCCCGGGCATTTGGCCCCCAGATGCCGATCGTGATGTATTTTTCCGTCACGTCGGTGATGGTGACATCGAAGCCCTTGTCCTGGGCGACCCGCCGCATGTACTGAAAGTCACGGGGGCCCGCGTCCGCACCATTGATCAGGCGACACCGATCCGCGAAGCGGATCACGGTAAAGTCAGCCCGCACCATACCCTCTTCGTCAAGGAAGTGGGTGTAGATGCCCTTGCCAATGTTGTTGTCCCCACCAATCTTCGCCGCACACAGCCATTCCAGCATGGCGACGTGGTCCGGCCCTTCGATCTCCGTGAGATGGAAGTGGGACAGGTTGATGATGCCGCAGTTCTCACTGAGTTCCAGGTGTTCGGCATTGGAAACGCGCCAGAAGTGGCGGTTGTCCCACTCGTTTTCCCGCACCGGAACGCGATCGCCGTACTTCTCCAGCAGGTGCTCGTTGGCGGCATAGCCATGGGCCCGTTCCCAACCGCCCAATTCCATGAAATGACCGCCCAATTCCTTTTCCCGCTCATAAAATGGAGAGCGGCGGATCCCCCGACCACCCGCGAAGGGTTCGCGGGGGTGAACAGGTGGGTTGTAGATCTTTGCCGCCGTTTCCTCACAACGCTCCTGAATGAACGTCTCGTCCAACTGAAACTCGTTGAAGCGGGAGAAGTCGATGGCGTGATGGTCGATCGCCGTGCGGCCATCGGTCATCCAGTCAGCGATGAGCTTCCCCATACCCGGGCCGTCCTTGACCCAAATGCCCACCGCGTACCACAGGCCGCGCACTTTCTGGCTTTCCCCCATGGAGGGACCTCCGTCCGTGGAGGTCTGCAGCAGGCCGTTGAAGGAATGGCTTTCGTTGAAACCCAGTTCGCCCAAGATGGGTGTCAATTCGATGGCGCGTTCCAGGGGTTCCAGCACATCCTCCAGTGCCAAGTCCCGTTGAGAGGGCGAGAGGCGGGCCTGTTCCTTTTCCAGGATATCCCGGGGGTGGACCAAACGAGGATTGGTCTCATAGTAGTAACCCCATTCGATCTGGCCACCCTCGGCGGTCTTGGGATCCCCGGTATCCCGCATATAGGCGGAATTGCCTTGATCGCGCATCAGCGGCAGGCCGATTTCCACGCCGCTGTTGGCCCACTCCTGATAGGGGCCGAAGAAGGTCAGCGGATGGTCCACGGGCATCACCGGCAGGTCTTCACCGGCCATCGCCGCAATGAGCCGCCCCCAGAGTCCGGCGCAGACGACCACATGATCGGCCATGATGGTGCCGCGTGTCGTGTTCACCCCTGTGATTCGCCCGTCTTCGATGACCAGGGAAAGGGCCGAGCAATTGGCGATGGAGGTCAGCTTGCCACTGTCGACGCCCTGATCCACCAGCTTGCCCGCCACGGTCTGGGACCGGGGAATGACCAAACCGGCGTCGGGGTCCCAAAGGGCGCCCTGGATCAGATCTTCCTCCAACAGCGGGAACTTTTCCTTGGCTTCCTTGGCGCTGATCATCGTGGCGCGGGTTCCAAAAGCCTTCCCGGAGGCCACTTTGCGCTTCAATTCTTCCATGCGGGCATCATCGCCGACACGGGCAACCTCGATGCCACCGATGCGCGCGTAGTGGCCCATCTTTTCGAAGAAATCCATGGAATAGAGGGTGGTCCAGCAGCTGAGGAAATCATGGCTGGTTGCGTAGCAGAAATCCGAAGCATGGGCCGTCGATCCGATGTCGGTCGGAACGCCGGACTTGTCGATACCGACAATGTCATCCCAACCGCGGGCGATCAGGTGATGGGCGACCGAGGCCCCCACGATGCCGCCGAGACCGACGATGACCACCTTCGCCTTTTTAGGAAATGCAGACATATTACGCTCCACCTTTTTCGGACGTTATCTGGAATGAAACGGGATCACCTTCAATCAAGCTAGCGCAGTTTCACTCTCATTATTGAGATTTCAGGGTTCTTCCGAGATCAAGTGACTCTGCGTCGCGGGAATGGCTTGTTTTCAACACGACGCGTTCCAACTTGATCTCCGAATATTCTATAAGAAGCTCGGCAAGGGCAGGTCACCGCGCCGATGGGCGGCAATCACCGTGTTGTGCATCAAACACATGATGGTCATCGGACCGACACCTCCCGGCACCGGGGTAATGGCACCAGCGACCTGAGACGCGCCGGAGAAATCCACATCGCCGACCAGACGCGTCCTGTCGTCCCGAACGACGCGGCTTGTGCCCACGTCGATGACCGTCGCGCCGGGTTTGATCCAGTCCCCCTTGACCATTTCAGCCTGCCCCACGGCGGCAACGACGATGTCGGCCTGCCGGACTTTGCTAGGCAGGTCACGGGTTCGCGAGTGGGCCATTGTAACGGTGCAGTTCTCCGCCAGCAGCAATTGGGCCATCGGTTTTCCGACCAGAATCGAACGACCAATGACGATGGCGTCCAGGCCGCTCAAGTCCCCCAATTCGGACTTCAGCAACAGGAGACACCCCAGGGGGGTGCAGGAGGTCAACCCGGGAAGGCCGGACACCAGATTGCCCGCGCTGATCGGATGAAGCCCGTCCACGTCCTTGGACGGATCAATGGCATTGATCACCGCCAGGGAATCCAGGTGGTGGGGCAAAGGCAGTTGGACGAGAATGCCGTCCACTGCGTCGTCCGCATTCAAGGTCGCAATCAGCCCCAGCAGGTCAGCTTGGCTGGTGCTTTCAGGCAGGACGTATTCGAAGCTTTCCATGCCGAGCTTCCGGGCCATGCGCCCCTTGCTGCGCACGTACACTTCACTCGCCGGATCCGTTCCCACCAAAACGACGGCCAAGCCGGGGATTCGACCGGCTTGCTCGCGGAACGCCGGTATGCTGGCGCTGATTTTTTCTCCCAGACGGTTGGCATGGGCCTTTCCGTCGATGATTGTCGCATTCATGCGAAATCCCCCTGACTTTTTGTATTTTTGATTGGTGTGACGGGCGATTACAGAAGGCTCTCCAATTCGGGCAGAACATCGAACAGATCCGCCACCAGACCATAGTCGGCGACCTGGAAGATCGGAGCATCCTCATCCTTGTTGATCGCCACAATAACCTTGGAATCCTTCATTCCGGCCAAGTGTTGAATGGCACCGGAAATTCCGCAAGCGATGTAGAGATCAGGAGCGACGACCTTGCCGGTTTGCCCCACTTGCCAATCGTTGGGGGCGTACCCCGCGTCGACGGCAGCCCGTGACGCCCCGACCGCAGCACCCAGCCGGTCGGCCACGGGCAGGATGGTCTCGCGGAACTTTTCGGCGGATCCCAGGGCCCGACCACCGGACAGGATGATGCGGGCGCCGCTCAACTCCGGCCGGTCGCTCTTGGAGACGATGTTCTCGATGAAACGGGACAGGCCAGCGGCCGCGACCTCGGCATCGACGGCTTCAATGGGAGCCGGGGCGGCCCCCTGACCGGCGGCATCGAAGCTGGCTGTCCGCGCGGTGATCACGGTTTTGGGGTCGGTGACGCGGACGGTCTGCACCGCATTCCCCGCGTAAATCGGGCGCTTGAAGGTATCGGCCGACACGACCTCCATGACTTCCGACAGTTGCATGACATCCAGCAAGGCGGCCAGACGGGGCATGACATTCTTGCCCGTGGTGCTGGCCGCCGCGATGAAAACCTCATAACCGGAGCTCAGGGACTGGAGCAGCGCCGCGGTCGGCTCGGCCAGGCGTTCTTCCAGGGCCTCGCTTTCGGCGACGAGCACCTTGCGGACTCCCTCCAGGGCGGCTGCGGCTTGGGCCACGGTCGCGGTGTTTTTGCCCGCAACCAGGACATCAATATCCCCCCCGATTTGGGTGGCCAAGGTCAGAGCCCGGGCGGTCTGGTCGGACAGGGTGACGTTGTCGTGTTCGGCGAAAAGAAGGGTGGTCATCCAAGGGACTCCGGTTCGATCAAAGAACGCAGGCTTCGGTCTTGAGCTTGTCGATGAGGTCCGCAACAGAGGCGACCTTGACGCCCGCCTTGCGGGCGCCCGGTTCCTCGGTTTTCAGGATCTCCAGGCGGGGCACGACAGAGACGCCGAAATCCTCCGGGGTCTTCTCCTCCAGGGGCTTCTTCTTCGCCTTCATGATGTTGGGCAGGGAGGCGTGACGCGGTTCGTTCAGTCTCAAGTCAACGGTGACAATGGTCGGCAGGGTAACCTCGATGGTCTGCAGACCGCCGTCGACCTCGCGGGTGACCAGGGCCCGGTCCCCTTCAATCGACAGCTTGGAGGCGAAGGTGCCCTGGGACCACCCCAACAGCGCCGACAGCATCTGGCCCGTCTGGTTCGCATCGTCGTCGATGGCTTGCTTGCCCAGAAGAACCAAGTCCGGAGCTTCGGCGTCAACGACGCCCTTCAGCAGCTTGGCCACGGCCAGGGGTTCCACAAGGTCGTCGACCCGGATCAGGATCGCCCGGTCCGCGCCCATGGCCAGCGCTGTTCGCAGCGTTTCCTGGGCCTGAGCGGGTCCGACAGACAGGGCGATGATTTCTGTGACCTTACCGGCTTCCTTCAGGCGAACCGCCTCCTCGATGGCGATTTCGTCGAACGGATTCATCGACATTTTCACGTTCGCAAGGTCTACTCCAGACCCATCTACCTTAACGCGGATTTTCACGTTGTAGTCGACCACCCTTTTGACGGGGACCAAGACCTTCATATCAGACCCTTTACGAAACTGGTTGGGGAAGCGGGTGAGGCTGGTCCACAGGCCGAACCAAATTCCGGTCTCCCTCCTCCGGGCATCATGGTTTCAGCATCGCCAGAGCGGATAGGAATTGACAGGACGTTTGCGTCACTCTTGGATGATCGTAACGACAATGTGACAGGTGGTGGTTGATTGCTGAGGGAGAGGGCGATGGCAACTGGTGTCGATGAGCGACGGAACGGTGGACATCCCCGATCCGACAAGGGTATGGGTCCTGTTCAGAGGCCACGGTTGTCCGTCGGTTTCATTCTGGCCAAGCGGTTTACACTCTGCGCCTTCGCGAATTTCGTTGATGTTCTGCGGCTCGCAGCGGACGAAGGGGACCGAAGTCGCCCCATTCTTTGCGACTGGGCCGTGCTGTCCGACACCATGGATGCAGTTCCATCAAGTTCGGGGATCACCGTCCAACCCAAGGAACGTTTGGGGGATCCCCGAAAATTCCATTACATCGTGGTGATTGGGGGGTTGATGGACGAGACCCCCAATCTCGGAGCGGCCTATACCAAATATTTGCGACAGGCTGCGGAGATGGGAATTCCGCTCGTCGGAGTGTGCACGGGCGCCTTTCTGCTGCACCAGGCCGGACTGATGGATGGCTATCGATGCTGCGTGAGCTGGTTCCATCATGCGGACTTTCTAGAGCAATTCGATGGTCTGGATCCGGTCGCCGACCAAATTTTCATTGTCGATCGCAATCGACTGACCTGTTCCGGCGGCGCCAGTTCCGCCCATCTGGCGGCCTATCTGGTGGAAAAGCACGTGGGACGGGCCCAGGCCAGCAAAAGCCTGCATATCATGATCATCGATGACGCCCATTTGCCTGAAAAACCCCAGCCCGGTGTCACCCTCGATCTGAAGACCCAGGACCCTTTGGTCCGACGGGCTCTGTTGATCATGCAGCAAAACCTGGATTTTCCACTGCCCGTGAAGGAGATCGCGCGGCGAATGGGTGTCGGCAATCGCCAGATCGAGCGACACTTTAGTACGGCCTTGGGAATTTCACCGCAGGCGGCCTTCCTGCGAATCCGCCTGTCCTTCGCCCGCCATTTGGTGGAGACGACCGATAAGTCCATAGCTCAGATCGCCGTGGACTGTGGATTTTGTGATTCGTCGCACCTGAGCCGCATGTTCCGTCGACGGTATGAGCGCACCCCTCAGGAAGTGAGGCGGGCGCTGCTCGATGCTTCGTGATACCAAGCCGCATAGGTTTCAGCCCATGCGGACAGACCAAGGCGCGGTGAGTTTGGCTCACCGCGCCTTATGCCCTTCCCCGTATACCGTTCCCCTTACCGCGGCTCGGACGCCAATCCACGCCAGATCGCGACACACATGACCAACAGAACGATGGTAAAGGGTAGTCCCGTTGAAATCACCATGGATTGTAAGGACTTCAACCCTCCCGCGGACAGCAGAAGGACAATGGCGACAATGCCTTCGAACACGCACCAGAAGACCCGTTGCGGGGCTGGAGCATCCACCTTTCCACCCGAAGTGATGGCGTCGATCACAAGAGAGCCGGAGTCAGAGGAGGTGACGAAGAAGACGATCACCAGGATGATGCCGATGAAGGAGGTGATCGATGCCAAAGGAAGTGCGTCAAGCATGGCAAAGAACTGCAGCGGAAGATCGGCCTGCTGGGCGGCTGTATAGCCATCCCGAATCACTTGGGAGACGGCGGTGCCGCCAAAAACGGACATCCAGATAACGCAGACCATGGAAGGAATGAGCAAAACGCTGATCAGGAACTCCCGAACCGTCCGGCCACGGCTTACGCGCGCGATGAACATGCCGACGAACGGTGACCAGGAAATCCACCAAGCCCAATAGAAGGAGGTCCAGCCCTGCATGAAGTTCACGTCGTCACGGCCGACGGGATTGGCGAGGGCAGGGAGATACTGAATGTAGGCCAGCAAAAAGTCGCCAAGATCCGTCATCAACAAAAGAGTCGGGCCAGCGAGGAAGACAAACAGGAGCAGGCCGAATGCCAAGCCCATGTTGATTTCCGAAAGGAGCTTCACGCCCGCTTCCAACCCCCGGACAACGGAGAACAGGGCAATGGAGGTGATCCCAATGATCAGAATAACCTGAACTGTGGGGTCAATGGGAACACCGAAGACCTTGTGGAACCCGGCATTGGCCTGCACCGCGCCAAGGCCAAGGGAGGTGGCGAGGCCGAACAAGGTGGCGAAGACCGCCAGAATGTCGATGATATGCCCAGGCCACCCCCAGACCCGCTCCCCGAAAATGGGATAAAAAACCGAGCGAATCGTCAGGGGAAGCCCCTTATTGTAGCTGAAAAGGGCCAAGCTCAAACCGACAATGGCATAAATCGCCCAAGGGTGCAGGCCCCAGTGTCCGATGGATGCGGCCATGCCAAGGCGAACCGCTTCCTCGGGGCTGGCGGCCGCCCCAAGGGGAGCCCAGTCGGTGCGCACCCCGTCTTCCCCAATGGAGACACCACCCAGGGAAGAGGAAAAGTGACTCAATGGCTCGGACACACCGTAGAACATGAGGCCGATGCCCATGCCAGCGGCGAAAAGCATGGAAAACCAGCCGATATAACCGAAATCGGGTTTGGCATCTCGACCACCCAGCCGCACTTTTCCATAGGGACTGACGACCAGGACAAGGCACAGGATCACGAAGATGTTCGCTGACCCGATGAAAAACCAGTCAAAACCTTTTGTGACGCCCGAGAACAGCATTCCGAAAACAGCAGTTGCAGCATCGGGGAAAATAAGAGTGAAGGCAACAAAGGCGATGACGGACAATGCGGAAATGACAAAGACGGGGTTATGAATGTCAAAACCAAATGGGCCAACGCTTCCTTCTATGTTGTCTTGACCAATCGTGTACTCTGTATCTATTTGCCCCTCTAGAATTGGTTCTTGCGTTTCGTCCACTGTGGTGGCGCTTGGGTCACTTGTGTTCCTCACGTGTAGTCCTCCTACATGTTTCGTACGGACATGGCCCGAATTGGCGGTCCTTTTCCTTGAACCGTCTCCTTTTTGAGTTTTTTGTTGTTTGGGTTGTCGCGGGATCACCATAGGACCCCGCGACGGCCCGAGTTGGTGGCGCTAAATCTCCACCTCGATGTCCGAGGTTGGGGTAGAGCAACAAATCAAGATCTTGCCTTGATCGATCTCCCGTTTACGGATCCCTCCGCCATGCTGCATATCCACCTCACCAGAGAGCAGCTTGGACTTACAGGTTCCGCAAATTCCTCTCTGACAGGATGCAATTGGCAGCAGTCCCGCTGCCCTCGCCGCAGAAAGGATTGTCATGCCGGGACTGCATTCCACGATGTGGCCTGTTTTCGGGAAGCTGACCCGGAAGGTCTGATCGCTGATTTCAGGGGCGGAGATGGCCGGTTCGTCGAAAGAGCCCGCCGTCTCCGCGCCGAAATCGAAGCTTTCTTCGTAATAGTTGACCATATCAAAACCGGCTTCGACAAGCATGGCTCGGATGCCATCCATGAAGGGTCCCGGTCCACAACAGAAAATCTGCCTATCCAGGAAGTCCGGGCTCATCAACTGCAGCATGGGCAGGGACAAGCGGCCGGTGAAGCCGCTCCACGCGTGGCTGGGAGAGGAGGCCTGGCAGGTAAGGGACACCTTCAAACTGGGGTTCTGGGTGATCAAGAGCGCCAGTTCGTCCTGAAAGATGATGTCCGAAGGGCTGCGAGCGGCGTGAATGAAATGCAGATCCGTGGGTTCGGACAGGTCACAGGCCGTTCGTGTCATGGACATCATGGGGGTAATGCCACTGCCCGCAGAAATGAACAGCAGTTTCTGGTCCGCAGTCGCATCGGTTGTGAATTCTCCCGTCGGGCCACTCACGGTGACTTCTTTCCCCGGGACCATGTAATCGTGCAGCCAGTTTGAGGCGGCGCCACCGGGGACCCGTTTGACCGTGATTTCGATGCGATAGGGGCGAGCGGCCGACCCGGAAATGGTATAGCAGCGTGACACCATGCCTTCGACCGGCAGCTCCAGGGTCATGAACTGACCAGGATAAAAGCGGAAGGCTCGGGGTTCACGCGCCGAAAAGACAAAGGTCTTCACATCGTGGGTTTCCTGCCGCACTTGACGGCAGACGAGGATGTCGTCGACTTCTGGATCCCACAGGGGGACACGGGTCGCTTCCGTGAATTTGGAAGTGTCCCGCGCGCCGGACTGGCGCGCGGTTTCCTTGTTTGGGGTGGTGCTCATTCGGCCGCCATCTCGATCTTGTCTGAGGTGAGGTGGTTGCGCAGACGGGATACGTACCAGTCACAGAACGCTTCCACGTGGGGTTCGGTGAATTCGGAATAAGGACCTGTCTCGTATCCCGGCTGGTCGCAGCCAAGCTGGGTCAGACGCACGAGTTCCGCGTCTTGCTGGTTGGTCAGTGTCCACACGTGGGTCAGGTTATCGAGCTGGTAGTCCTCACCTTCAATGGCATCCTTGTTGACCAACCAGATGGTCCGCAACAGGGTGCGGTCAGCCGAGACAGGCAGAACGGAGAAGCAGACGATGTGGTCGCCCATGAAGTGGTGCCAGGAGTTCGGCTGTGTCCATAAGCTCAGACCGCCCAATTTTGGATCCGTCAAGTTACCCAATAGCTTCTTGCAGGCCGCCTTGGTATCGACGGTGTGGGATTCTCCTTCCCACTTGAGGGGAAGGCGCATGGCGCGGAAGCCCGTGACATTCCGCAGATGCTCTTGCTCGCTGGACGGCAGCCCGCATCCTTCCCAGGCCTCATGCGCTTCTCGCAGAGATTTTTCATAGGCTTTGACGTCTTCGGCCCGACGCTCGTCCAATTCATCCGGTGAGAAACCGAAACCGAACTCGGTCAAAGGGACCGTCAGCTGAGGATGGTTGCTTTCGCAGTGGTAGCACTCACGGTTGTTCTCCATGGTAAGCTTCCAGTTGCCTTCCTCGATGATGTCTGTGATATGGGCAACCTTGCAGTTTACCAAGTCATGGGGCGCCAGATAGGGCTCCACGGTCGTCGCAACCTGCTCGATATCGGCGGGAGGGGTCTCGGCCAAGCAGATGAAAATCAGACCGCTAATGGAGCGGATGTGGACCGCTTTCAGGCCGTGGCAGTTTTTCTTGAACCCGCTGCCCATGTGCTCGGCGAGGATGAGTTCACCGTCTTCGTTGTAGGTCCAGCCATGGTACCGGCAGACGATGTTGCCAATGGTGGCCGACGGGTCGGTGACCAGTTTGGCGCCTCGGTGGCGGCAGACATTGTGGAACGCGCGAATCTGCATGTCATCCCCACGCAGAAGCAGGACGGACGCCTTGCCGATGTCCACGGTGAAGCAATCACCGGATTCGGGGATTTGGGGTTCAACACCAACAAAGATCCAGTGTTGGCCAAAAATCACCTCTAGATCAAGATCAAGGACCTCCTTGGAGGTATAAAAAGGGGCTTCCAGGCTTTGGCCTGTCACGCGACGTTGGACAAGATTCGCGATATCGGTAGAGAAACGCATTTGTGCATACCTCGGTGTCTAGATGTGCTTTTTGAATGAAACCACCCTTATCCAGAACAACTCTTTATCGAGCCGTTATGAGAGGAGGCGGTCGGCCTGATTGCTTTGCGGCAGGTGAGAGGAGGAAAAATCCACCCTGTAAATCCCCGACGCGAAAGGTCGGAATAGAACGAACCCGCTTCCGGGCTCTGGCCGGGGAGCGCAAGACCACGACACGGGTCCCCCGAAGTCGGGAGGACGTCGTCCCCAAGGCCCGTTTCCGGGCGGTGGTCTCTGCTCCGTGCTGAATATCGTGGCTCTAAGAACACCCGAAATTCTCCCTGTTCCTTTTTTAGGGGCGGCACGTGTTGTTTTTGACCGGGCGGCACTTTCCGATGGAGAATTTAGAGATCGTTCTCGCACCATGAGGCAGAACCAATGCGACGACCGGGCGGTATTTTGGCGACGTCTGGCTAATTTTTTTACTTTTTGCGCAGGGCTTGGGTAACCTTTATTATTTTGTTATTAAAGTAATTTCTCCTTTATTCTCTGTTTATCAAAGTGAAAATGGCTATATATTCGATTTTTTTGCATTATATGACAAGGTGGGCGGTTTTCGAAGAATCAGCCGTACGAATTGTAGGCGTCGTAGTTCGTTATTTCTGCTTCAGTGGTCTTGCTTTTTTTTGAAAGTGAGCTTGAATTCGAGCTGCCTATATCCAATACATAAATTTCTGGCCTCTACGAGCCCATTCTCTCGTTCCGATTGACAACCTCGTTTTTGGTGGGCCGATGAGGGTCTTCCAAGCACGCATCCTGCATCTCCGTATTTATTCGGAAAGGGGCGCTGGCTCCGGGGTAAGAGCCGAGGCAATCGCGCCCTGAGCCTTGCGATATTGAGCAGGGGTGGAGCCCCGTTCGGCTTTCATGGTTCGGGAGAGATGGGGGGCATCACAGAAGCCGCAGGCCATGGCGATTTCGGCAATGGAGTCCTCCGTCTCGCGAAGCCGCAACATGGCCCGGTCGAGGCGCAGTTCCACGTAAATCTTTTGGGGGGAGCGTCCCAGATCCGTCATGAACCGGCGTTCCAGGGTGCGACGGGCAATATCCATGTCATCGGCCAAATCCTCGATGGACTTGGGAAATTCGATATTCTGCTGCATCCGCAGGATGGTCCGTTTGACCACGGGATCCTTGGCCCGCCGCGTCAATTGCTGGCCGGGCTGCGGTCGCTCCCCGCTGAACGCCGCGTCCACCATCATGATGTTCAGGCTTTTTGTTGCCGCCGACAGACCGATGTGTCGTTGCACCAAAAAAGCAGCCAGATGGGAGGTTCCATGCCCGCCCGAGCAGGTCAGGCGGTTTCGGTCCACGACGAACAGTTGGTCGGCGACCGGGGTTTCCGAATCGAAGCGGTCGATGAAGTCCTGGTGGTGAAACCAACTGACGCAGCAGCGATACCCCTGCAACAGCCCCTCCTCGTACAGCACGAACACCCCGGTGCAGAGGCCCACCAGCGCCGTTCCCTCCTGGGCGCGGGCCCTCAGGAAGGCGGTCAGTTCTGCGTCCAGGGCGCTCTGATCCCCGATCAAGCCGCCGACGACGACGATGTAATCGTAGCTTCCGGCGTTTCGGACCCGCCTGTCCGGTTGGACCCGCACGCCACAGCTCGAGCGGATGGGCGACATGTCGCCAGAGAGCACCGACCATTCGCAGAGGATGGGACGGGATTTGTCCGCATCGTCCCCCGCGAGCCTGAGGACATCGACGAAATTGGCGAAGGCCGACAGGGTGAACCGGTCCGCCAGCAGGAAGGCGACACGAAGCGGCTTCCGGGATGAAGTCTTGTCTTCGGGCATGACGCAAACCTTCAAGTGAGTTGGCGCAAAGTTACCTCCGACCGAGCATGACGGAAAACTAACCTCTCTCCTAGAGCACGTCGTGGTTGGACGGAATCGCGCAGTGACATCGTCCGATCGGAAAATGCTCTAGATCACGATGAAATCAGGTCTGTCCGACCTGATTTCATAAACGTGATCTAAATCATATATTTAGAGCGGAATGAGACGGAAAACCGCACCCACTTTTCCTCATTCCGCTCTAGTCCTCCATAGCTGGCGGTATGCACCATGACGCGCTTCAACGCATTTTCCCTTCTGACGAACGCCCTGACCGGCCACAAGAATTGGACCGAGCAATGGCCCGACAGCCAACTCAAGGCCGAATACGACGTGGTCATTATCGGCGCGGGCGGCCATGGTCTGGGCGCCGCCCACTATTTGGCCAAAGAGCACGGCATCACCAACGTGGCGGTGATCGACAAGGGCTGGCTTGGCGGAGGCAATACGGGGCGGAATACGACCATCATCCGCTCCAATTACCTCTATGACGAGAGCGCCCGCCTGTTCGATCATGCGGTCGATTTGTGGGAGGACCTGAGTCAGGATCTCAACTACAATGTCATGTATTCCCGCCGGGGATGCCTGATGCTGGCCCATACGGTGCACGACGTCCAGAGCTTCAAGCGACACATCCATGCCAACCGCCTGAATGGGGTGGATAATCGCTGGCTCACCAAGGAAGAATGCAAGGAATACTGTCCTCCCTTGGATATCTCGCCGACGGCCCGGTATCCGGTTGTGGGCGGCGCCCTGCAGGAGCGAGCTGGAACCGCCCGCCATGATGCCGTGGCCTGGGGCTACGCCCGCAGCGCGTCCTCCCGGGGAGTCGACATCATCCAGAACTGCCCGGTTTTGGCCATCCGGCGCAATGCCCAGGGAGCCGTGGAGGGGGTGGAGACCGCCAAGGGATTCGTCAAGTGCAAGAAGATCGGCGTCTCCGTCGCCGGTCATACTTCAGTGGTCATGGAAACCGCAGGGGTGCGCCTGCCGTTGGAGAGTTATCCCCTTCAGGCCCTGGTGTCCGAACCCTTGAAGCCAATCTTCCCCTGTGTAGTCATGTCCAACGCCGTGCACGCCTATATCAGCCAATCCGACAAGGGCGAACTGGTGATTGGATCGGGCACGGACCAATACACCTCCTATTCCCAGCGGGGCGGCCTGCCGTTGATCGAACATACGGTCGCGGCGATTACCGAGATCTTCCCCATGTTCAACAGGGTGCGCATGCTCCGAAAATGGGGCGGCATCGTCGATGTCACCCCAGACCGGTCCGCGATCATCTCCAAGACGCCGGTTCCGGGGCTCTACGTCAATTGCGGGTGGGGCACCGGTGGTTTCAAGGCGACGCCGGGGGCGGCGCATACCTTGGCCTGGACCATCGCCAAGGACGAACCGCACCCGATCAACGCTCCCTTCACGCTTGACCGTTTCCGCACCGGTCGTCTGATCGACGAAGCGGCCGCAGCCGCCGTGGCGCATTGAGGATATCGATATGCTTCTGATCCATTGTCCCTACTGCGAGGAAACCCTGCCGGAGGTGGAGTTTGTCCACGCCGGTCAGGCCCATATCGCCCGCCCCGACCTGCCGTCCACTCAGACCGACGAGGAATGGGAAGCCTATCTGTATATCCGGGCCAACGAGAAGGGTGTTACGGCCGAACGCTGGCGCCATGTCCATGGGTGCGGCCGCTTCTTCAACGCCCTGCGCCACACCACGACGGATAAGTTCCTGACCACCTACAAGGCGGGAGAGCCCCGCCCTGATCTTCCCATTGAGGCGGAGAACCAGAAATGAGCCAGTTCCGTATTGCGGGCCGGGGGCGAGTCCGGTCCGACCGGCCCGTGCGGTTCACCTTCGACGGCAAGGACTATCAGGGGCTCGCAGGCGATACGATCGCCTCGGCCCTATTGGCCAATGGTGTCCATCTGGTGGGGCGATCCTTTAAATACCATCGCCCTCGCGGCATTCTTGGCGCCGGGTCGGAGGAGCCGAATGCCGTTGTCGGCACCAGCCGGGGAGCGGGACGCTTCGAGCCCAACACCCGCGCCACCGTTCAAGAAGTGTGGAATGGCCTGACCGTCACCTCCCAGAACAAATACCCCAGCCTGAAGTTTGACGTGGGCGCGGTGAACGACGCGGCCTACATGTTGTTTTCGGCGGGTTTCTACTACAAGACCTTCATGTGGCCGAAGTCTTTCTGGCACAAGGTCTACGAGCCCTTCATCCGGGCCGCTGCGGGTATGGGCGTCTCTCCCACCACGCCCGATCCGGACAGCTATGCCTCGCGCTATCTGCACTGTGATTTGCTGGTCGTCGGTTCCGGCCCCGCCGGTCTGGCCGCCGCCCGGGTGGGCGCGGACGCCGGTCTGAAGGTTGTCGTTGTCGATGAAAATGCCGAGGCAGGCGGCACCCTGCTGTCCGAGCCCCAGGCCCGGATTGACGGATTGGCGGCCTGGGATTGGCTGGATCGGGAAGTCAGTGCCTTGAAGGCCAAGGGTGTCCGGATCCTGACGCGGACCACGGCCATCGGCTATTACCACGAGAACATGGTCGGTCTCTGCCAGAAGCTGACCGACCACATGGACAGCCAACCCAAGAACCTGCCCCGGGAACGCCTTTGGCGGGTTCGGGCCCGCCGGGTGGTGCTGGCCCAGGGCGCCCTGGAAAAGCCACTGGTTTTCCATGGCAACGACCGTCCCGGTGTGATGCTGGCGGGCGCGGCGCAGACATACCTGAACCGCTATGGCGTCAAGGTGGGCCGTGAGCCGGTGGTTCTCACCAGCCATGACAGCGCCTGGTACGCGGCCTTCGATCTGGCCGACGCGGGAGCGCGGGTCAAGGCGATCGCTGATACCCGGCCCACCGTGTCAGACCACCTCTTGACCGAGGCCAAGAAACGGTCGATCCCCGTTCTTCTGTCCCATACGGCGGTGGCCACATCCGGGCGTCTTCGGGTGATCTCCATTAACCTTGCTGCGGTTGACGGCACCAAGGTTGGACAGCAGACCACCTATCCCTGCGATTGCGTCCTGATGAGCGGCGGCTGGACCCCCTCTCTGCACCTGTTTTCCCATACCCAAGGGACATTGGCCTGGGACGATGGCCAAAGTACCTTCCTGCCGGATGTCACGCGGGAAAACTGCGGCGTCGCGGGGGCCGGTCGAGGGCTTTGGGGCATCCAGGCCGCCGTTACCGATGGCGCCGAAAAGGGGAGGGAGGCCGTCCTGGCGCTCGGTGGAACATCCCATGTCACGGATTTGGCTGTCGAGAACGACCGCCCAGGGTCGGGGGTGTCCCACAGGGAATTGCCCACGAACCGCTACCTGGGAAAGAACAAGGCCTTCGTCGACTTCCAGAACGACGTGACGGCCAAGGATCTGCGGTTGGCGGTGAAGGAGGGCATGCGCTCCATCGAGCATGTGAAGCGCTATACCACCAACGGCATGGCCACCGACCAGGGGAAAATGTCGAACATCAACGGTCTGAACATCGCTGCCGAGGCCCTTGGAAAACGGGCACCGGAGGTGGGGTTGACCACCTTCCGTCCCCCCTATTCGCCGACCACGTTCGGTGCTTTCGCCGGGTATCACCGGGGGAGCCATTTCGAGGTGACGCGGAAGACCAATATCGACAGCTGGGCCGAGGAAAACGGCGCGGCCTTTGAACCGGTCAGCCAATGGCGCAGGGCTTGGTACTTCCCCAAGTCAGGGGAAGACATGGACGCTGCCGTGCGGCGCGAATGCCAGGCCACCCGGGCGAGTGTGGGGATCTTCGATGCCTCCACACTGGGGAAGATCGAGGTGGTCGGACCCGATGCGGCGGAATTCATGAACCGCATGTACACCAACCCCTGGACCAAACTGGCGCCGGGACGGTGCCGTTACGGTCTGCTGTTGGGGGATGACGGATATATCCGCGATGACGGCGTGATTGGTCGCATGTCCCAAGACAAATTCCACGTCACCACCACCACCGGTGGGGCGGCTCGGGTCCTCAATATGATGGAGGATTTTCTTCAGACCGAATGGCCTGACCTGAACGTCTGGCTGACTTCCACCACCGAACAGTGGTCGACCATCGCCTTGAATGGCCCGAACGCCGCCAAACTGCTGGCGCCGCTGGTGGAGGGGGTGACCCTCACCGAAGAGGCCTTCCCGCATATGTCCTGCGTGGAATGCACCGTGGCAGGCATGCCCGCCCGCCTGTTCCGCGTCAGCTTCACCGGAGAGATCGGGTTCGAGGTCAACGTCCCCGCCTACCAGGGCCGCGCTCTTTGGGAAATCCTGTGGAAAGCGGGGCAGCCCCTGGGCATCACCGCCTACGGAACGGAAACCATGCACGTGTTGCGGGCCGAGAAGGGCTACATCATCGTCGGTCAGGATACGGATGGCACCGTCACACCGGGCGACGCGGGATTGTCTTGGGCGGTCGGCAAAAAGAAACGGGACTTTGTCGGTATGCGCGGCATGGCGCGTCCCGACCTGGTGGCTCCTGGACGAAAGCAATTGGTGGGGCTTCTGACCGAAGACCGGAGCAAGCTGGAGGAAGGGGCGCAGATCGTTTTCGATCCCAACCAGCCCATCCCGATGACAATGGTCGGACATGTCACCTCGTCCTATCACTCCGACGCCGTCGGGCGGCCCATCGCTCTGGCTTTGGTCGAAGGGGGGCATGACCGGATGGGTGAGATCGTTCACATCCCCATGCCCGACCGGACAATCGCGGCGCGGATCACCAGCACCGTGTTCGTCGATCCCGAAAACGCGCGCGTCAAGATCTGACCTGGAGACGATGATGACCACGACTCTTTCTTCTCGGATTCCCGGTGTGCTCGCAACGTCCCCTGCCGTCCAGGTTTCCCTTCCCGCTCCCCGGGGGCGGCTGTCCTTGCGGGCCCGGGGGGACTTGACCCCCTTCGCCCAGCCCCTGGGATTCGCCTTGCCCGAGCGGATCGGCCAGCGTGCCCAAACGGATGATGTCCAGGCTCTCCGCCTGGGTCCCGATGAGTGGACCTTGAACACACCCGTTGACGCCGTCGCGGGGCTCATCGATGCTTTCGCGGCGATCTATCCCAGCCATCCCCACAGTCTGGTCGATATCTCGGGTCGGGAAATCAGTCTGGTGATTGACGGGACTCAAGCCAGCGAACTGCTGACCATTGGCTGCGCCCGAGATGTGGAGGCCATTCCGCCCGGCGAGGGACGCCGCACGCTGTTTGACGGGACGAGCGTCCTCCTGTGGCGGGACGCGCCCAATACCTACCGCATGGACGTTTGGAACAGCTTCGCACCGCATCTGTTGGCTTTGCTCAAGACCGGCTGCGCCGAACTGGCCGCCGAAAGCCTCTGAAATTAATAAAAATGTGGAGAACAGGTTCATGGTTACGCAAGCGCCTCGGGTCGAGGTGAAGGACGGAGTCGTTGCCGCCGCCTTGGCCGAGGAAATGACCCGCCAGAAGACCCAGATCGAACTGATTGCCTCGGAAAACATCGTGTCTGCCGATGTCCTGGCCGCCCAGGGGTCGGTCCTGACCAATAAGTACGCCGAAGGGTACCCCGGAAAGCGGTATTATGGCGGTTGCGAATACGTCGACAAGGTCGAAGCCGTCGCCATCGAGCGGCTGAAGCAGTTGTTCAACGCGGCCTATGTGAACGTGCAACCCCATTCCGGTGCCCAGGCCAATCAGGCGGTGTTTCTGGCTCTGCTCCAGCCCGGTGACCGGATCATGGGGTTGTCCCTGGCCCATGGTGGACACCTGACCCATGGATCTCCGGTGACCATGTCGGGCAAGTGGTTCGACGTGGTGTCCTATGAGGTGGATCCCGAGACCCACCTGATCGACATGGAAGCCGTGCGCAAGAAGGCCCTGGAAACCAAGCCGAAACTGATTGTCGCCGGGGCGTCCGCCTATCCGCGGAGCATCGACTTCGAAGGCTTCCGCAAGATCGCCGACGAAGTGGGCGCCTATCTGATGGTGGATATGGCCCATTACGCTGGGTTGATCGCCGGCGGGGTGTATCCCAATCCGGTTCCCCATGCCCATGTGGTCACCTCGACGACCCATAAGACCCTGCGTGGCCCCCGGGGCGGTGTCATCCTGACCAATGACGAAGCCCTGGCCAAGAAGCTGAATTCCGCCGTGTTTCCCGGAAATCAGGGGGGACCGCTGATGCATGTCATCGCCGCCAAGGCCGTGGCTTTTGGCGAGGCTCTGCGGCCCGAGTTTTCCGGCTATGCCCGCCAAGTGGTCGACAATGCCAGGGCCCTGGCCCAGGTATTGAAGGAGGGCGGTTTGGGGATTATTTCCGGCGGCACGGACAGTCACATGGTCCTGGTTGACCTGCGCCCCAAAGGGGTAACTGGAAAGATCGCTGAAATTGCGCTGGAGCGCGCGGGCCTGACCTGCAACAAGAACGCCATTCCCAACGATCCGGAAAAGCCGTTCGTGACGTCCGGGATCCGCCTGGGCACCTCTGCGGGCACGACCCGCGGTTTCGGCGAGGCGGAATTCAAGGCGGTGGGATCCATGATCCTGCGGGTCTTGGATGCCCTGTCCGCCAATCCCGAGGGAGACCGCGAGATTGAAGCCGCAGTCTTGGCCGAGGTGGAATCCCTCTGCGCCGCGTTTCCGATCTACGGCTCATGAATGTTCCTCTCGGTCTTTGATCTCTTCAAAGTCGGCATCGGTCCCTCTTCTTCGCATACCATGGGACCGATGTCGGCGGCGGCTCGCTTTCTCGATGACCTGCGGAGGACATCCCATGGGATGCCCGCAGCGGGAAAGCCGGTTCGCCTGGGCGCGCGCCTCCATGGGTCGCTCGCCTTCACCGGTAAAGGGCACGGCACGGACCGTGCCGTGATCCTTGGACTCTGTGGATTGCAACCCGATACCCTTGACCTGGACCGGATAGAGGAGATCGAAGAGGCTGTGCGCCGCGATGGCGCCGTGTTGGTCGAAGGATTTGGAGCTTTGGCTTTCAATCCGGACACGGATCTTGTCTTCGACTTTGGTCCGGCTTTGCCCGGACATGCCAATGGACTGGTCCTCACGGCCCTTGACGCTGCCGGGGAGGTCGTCCTGCGGGAGACCTATTATTCGATCGGTGGCGGGTTCGTTCTGACAGAGGCGGAACTGGCCGAAAAAGATGCGGAGAACCTGAACCTTCGCGCGGAAAAGCTCGCCCACCGCTTCCCCTATCCCTTTGGAACCGCCCGGGAAATGCTCGCCATGGGGCTGGCGTCGGGCAAGACGATCGCCCAGATGAAGCGCGCCAACGAGGAGGTCATGCATGGCGCCGAGCTGGATGCCGGATTGGACCGGATCTGGGAGGTCATGAATGCCTGTATTCAACGGGGATTGACCCTGGACGGTGTGTTGCCGGGGGGCCTGAAGGTCAAGCGACGGGCCAAGGCGATCTACGAACAGCTTCAGTCGGAGCGGACGCGGAATCTTCTCTACCCCCACCATGCCAATGACTGGATGAGCGTTTATGCAATGGCGGTGAATGAGGAAAACGCCGCAGGTGGTCGTGTCGTGACGGCCCCCACCAACGGCGCGGCGGGCGTCCTGCCCGCCGTCATTCGCTACTACTTCGACCATTGCGCGGGAGCAACCCGGGACGGCGTACGGGACCTGCTTTTGGTGGCCGCCGCCGTTGGTGGGCTGATCAAGCACAATGCTTCCATTTCCGGTGCGGAAGTGGGCTGCCAGGGCGAGGTGGGGTCCGCCGCCGCCATGGCTGCGGCCGGACTGTGCGCTGCCCTGGGGGGGAGCAACGAGCAGGTGGAAAACGCGGCGGAAATCGCCCTGGAACACCACCTGGGCCTGACCTGTGACCCGGCCTCGGGCCTGGTTCAGGTGCCCTGCATTGAGCGCAACGCCCTGGGGGCCATCAAGGCCGTGTCCGCAGCCAGTTTGGCATTGCGCGGCGATGGTGTGCATTTCATGCCATTGGATAACTGCGTCAAGGTCATGCTCGAGACAGGGCGGGACATGAATCTGAAGTACAAGGAAACCTCACAAGGGGGGCTCGCGGTCAATTTGCCTGAGTGCTGACCTGCGAAAAAAGAAGCAAAAAAGGAACAGCAATGACCGTTCAAATTCTCACCGTTTCTTGTCCCACGCGACGCGGGATTGTCGCTGCCGTATCCACCTACCTGTCGGATATGGGATGTGACATCCGCGATAGCAGTCAGTTCACGGACCGCGTAACAGGGCAGTTCTTCATGCGCCTGAACTTCATTTCGGAAGAAGGGAAAGGACGCGAGGACCTCTCCAATGGGTTCACGGACATAGCGAAGGATTTCTCCATCGACTATGCCTTCCACGATCAATCCCGCAAGGCGAAGGTCGTGATCATGGTCTCCCGGTTCGGGCACTGCTTGAACGACTTGCTGTACCGCGCCCGAATTGGTGCCCTGCCAATCGAGATCGTGGCTGTGATTTCCAACCACTTCGACTACCAGAAGCAGGTGGTGAATCACGATATTCCCTTCTATTGCATCAAGGTGACCAAAGAGAACAAGCTGGAGGCCGAGGCCGCCCAGATGCGTATTGTCGAGGAAAGTGGCGCGGATCTGATTGTCCTGGCGCGTTACATGCAAGTTTTGTCCGATAATATGTGCAAGACGATGTCGGGGCGGATCATCAATATCCACCATTCTTTCCTGCCGTCCTTCAAGGGCGCCAATCCCTATAAACAGGCCTATGAACGCGGGGTAAGGCTGATCGGTGCGACGGCCCACTACGTGACCGCCGACCTGGACGAGGGTCCGATTATCGAGCAGGACATCATTCGCGTCACCCATGCACAAAGCGCCGAGGACTACGTGTCCCTGGGGCGGGACGTGGAAAGCCAGGTTCTCGCCCGGGCGGTTCATGCCCATATCCATAACCGCGTGTTCCTGAACGGGAACAAGACGATCGTCTTCCCGGCGTCGCCGGATGAACATGTTTCTGAAAGGTTGGGATAACGGCTTCTAGAGCATGTTGCGTGAAATGTGATTCACGCAACATGCTCTAAACGGGTCCTCCCCTTTACGCCGCCGGTTCCACGGAAAGAATGCTTCCGTCAACGGCAGTGATGCGAACCGCTGTGCCCTTGGGCGTGTCCGGTCCTGTGACTGTCCAGGTGGAATCGCCGACCCGCGCCCGACCCCGCCCATTGACCAGATCGGTTACCAAGACACAGGTCGTCCCAATCAAGCTGGCCCCCCGTCGGTTCAAGGTCGGATCGCGTTCCTCGACGCTGCGACACTTCCACCAGATCCGTCCCCCTGCGGTAACCGCAAGGGAAAGAGCGGCAAACAGAAGAACCTGACCCTCCCAGGCCAAATGGGTGGCGAAGAGGATCACCCCCCCAACAATTGCCGCAGCGATCCCCACCCAAAGGAAGACAACGCCCGGCGCCATCAGCTCCAGGGCGAGCAGCACCACGGCCAAGATCCACCAATGCCAGAAGGTGGGCAGGAATCCTGGATCGATATCCATACCGCCTAACCCCAGGGGCCGGAGGAGGGGGACGCGCCGTCACGGCTGTCCGCTGTCGCATCCAGATTGGCCAGGGATACGGATATGGGAGCAGCGGCGGGCGAGGACGATGAAGAGGAAGCGGCAGATGTCGCCCGCGCGGACGGCGCGGCGACTCCCCCACCGACACCACTTGGAGCCTGGGGACCGAAGGCCTCCTTCGCCAGTTCTGCAATACCACCGATGGCCCCGATCACGCCCGAGGCCTCCAGGGGCATGAGGATCACCTTGTGGTTCTGGGCCGAGGCCATATCCTTCAGGGCATCCACATAAGTCTGAGCAACAAAGTAATTGATCGCCCGCACATCGCCCGACGCAATGGCCGCGCTGACCATGCTGGTGGCGCTGGCTTCGGCTTGGGCTTGCCGTTCCCGAGCCTCTGCATCGCGGTAGGCCGCTTCCCGACGCCCTTCGGTTTCCAGGATGGCAGCCTGTATCGCCCCTTCGGCCTTCAGAACTTCCGCCGCCCGCGCCCCTTCTGCCTCCAGGATTTGGGTGCGCTTCAGCCGTTCGGCCTTCATCTGACGGCCCATGGCTTCCACCAGATCCCGGGGCGGAGAGATGTCTTTGATCTCGATGCGGGTGACCTTGATGCCCCAGGGGTCGGTCGCATCATCCACCACCGTCAGAGCAGGCTGGCATTGATCCTGTCACGCTGGGACAGGAGTTCATCCAGGTCCAGGGAGCCCATGACCGTCCGGATATTGGTCATCGTCAGGTTAAGGATGGCCAATTCGAGCTGGCGCACCTCGTAGGCGGCGCGTTTCGCGTCGAGCACCTGATAAAAGACAACCCCGTCGACCTCCACCATAGCGTTGTCCTTGGTGATGATTTCCTGGCTGGGCACGTCCAGGACCTGCTCCATCATGTTCATCTTGGCGCCGATCTGGTCGACAAAGGGGACAATGACATTCAGGCCCGGGGTCAGGGTTCGGGTGTATTGCCCAAACCGCTCCAAGGTGCATTCCCAGCCCTGGGGCACGATGCGCACCCCCAGCAGCAGGATGAGCATCACCAACACCAAAATGGCGATAACAAGGATGGCAAATGCACTCATGACGGGACTCTCCAATGGCCGGGGGAGAACAGTCTACTCCTCCGATGAGAAGCCGCACAGCAATCATGGCATTGAAAACACTCAAAGGCCATCCGGTCCCGAGAACAGACCCATAGATCACGATGAAATCAGGTCTGCTCGACCTGATTTCATCGTGATCTATACACCGTTTCCTCGAAAATCCGGAAAACCTGCTTCGCAGTTTCTGGGCCCAGCCCAGACCCGCAAAGGGTCACGGCCCCTTTGATCCCCAATGGGGGTCCGGGGCCTCAGGCCCTGGTTTCGCCAAAGAGGTGCGGTCCACAGAGGTCCTTCAGGGCTGCGTGCCGCACCAGCATGATGGTCTTGCCATCGGAGATCTCTCCTCGCCTTGGTGGTCATGGGCACCCATCTCCTTGGCGTTTCAGGCGATGTGGTCGGCCCCCTCTTAGAGGAGTCAGGCCCAAAGGTCAGGCCGGAGGCAGTAACCCCCCATCGGCATCCTCTCCGCCTCCAAACTCCACTTCCTCGATGCGATCGCCCCGGCGGACAATCTTTTCCGTGGAGATCTGTATTTGACGCACATCCTCCACCGCTTGGCCGAAATGGCGGGCCAGATTGCCCACACGTTCATCCAGGCGCCCCACATCTTCGACCAGGGCGCGCGTTTCCTTGCGAATGATCCCCGCCATCTCTGTCATCCGGGCATCCTTCAGGATAGCACGGACAGTGTTGAGGGTCGCCATCAGGGTCGTGGGCGAGACGATCCACACCCGCCGCCGGAAAGCCTCGTCCACCACCTGGGGGAAGCTGGCGTGCAGTTCGGCGTAGACCGCTTCAGCCGGTAGGAACATCAGGGCCGAATCCGCCGTCTCATCGGCGATGATGTATCGTTCGGCAATGTCTTTCACATGCTTGAGCACATCCGCAGCGAAAGCCTTGCCCGCCTTTTGCCGCTCCGCCTCGTCCCGGGCGTTGCGCAGGGCGCGGAAGGACTCCAGGGGATATTTGGCGTCGACGGCGATCAGCCCCGGTGGGTTGGGCAGGTCCAGCACGCAATCGGCAATCCGACCGTTCCCCAGCTTGGCCTGGAAGCGGTAGGCATGGGGCGGCAGAATATCACGCACCAAGTCTTCCATCTGGGTCTGGCCCAGCGCCCCCCGGGCCTGTTTGTTGGACAGAATGTCTTCCAAACCCGCCATCTGTTGGGACAGGTCGGTGATGGTCTTTTGGGCCGCGTCGATGGTGGCCAGCCGCGCCCGCAGGTCCTGCATGGTCTCCGCCTGCCGGTCAGAGGACCTTTGCAACCCCTCCCCGAGACGGCGGGTCAGGTCGGCGATGCGCTCCTCCAATACCCGGGTGACTTGCCGTTCCTGGTCCTGGAGACGCTCGCCCACCAGATTGGCAGTCACCGCCTGACTCTCCACCAACTGGCCCAACCGCCCGGCCAGTTGGTCGAGCCGGGGGTCTCGCCGTCCGCTCCCCCGGGCGAGCACCAGGACCAAGGCCACCACCCCCAATAGAACCGCCAACAGAGCCACCAGAAGCGGCGCGGCTTCGGGAGAGAACAGGCGCTCCATCAGTGCCTCGAGTTGGGTTGGGGACATGGCCTGGCGCCCCCTACCAGAGGAGGAGGCCGACAACGGCCCCCGTCATGCAGGTGGCGATGGTCCCCGACAGAATGGATTTTCCCGACAGGTCGATGATTTCCTTGCGGCGCTCTGGCGCGATGGCGATCAAGCCCCCGATCATGATCCCCAGGGAGCCCAGGTTGGCGAAACCGCACAGGGCATAGGTCATGATCATGGACGAGCGGGGGGAGAGGCTCCCTTCCGGCAGTTTGGACAGGTTCAGATAGGCGATGAACTCGTTCAATACGGTCTTCACCCCCATCAGGGTTCCCGCTGTTTGCGCCTCGGCCCAGGGAATGCCCATCAACCAGCAGACCGGAGCCATGACCCAGCCCAGCATCCGTTCCAGGGTCAGGGGCGCCCCGGCGATGTCCGGCAAGACCCCCAGCATGGAATTGGCCAGGGCCACCAGGGCCACCATGACCAACAACAGGGCCACCACATTGATGAACAACTGGACACCCTCCATGGTGCCGATGGTGATCGCCTCCATGGAGCCATGGGCTTCCGGCGGAGGCAGTTCGAAGGTGCCTTCCGTGCCCTGCTCACCGGGGACCATGATCAGAGCGACAATAATGGCCGCAGGGGCAGAGATCAGCGAGGCCGTGAGGATCTGCCCCAGGGGATTGTCGACAACCCCGGTGAGGAAGGTCGCATAGATCACCATGACCGTCCCGGCGATGGTCGCCATGCCACAGGTCATCACCACGAAGAGTTCGGATCGGGAGAGGGTCTTGATGTAGGGCCGCACAAACAACGGGGCCTCCACCATACCCACGAAAATGTTCGCCGCAGCACCGAGACCCACGGCACCGCCAACGCCCAGGGTCTTTTCCAACACCTTGGAGACCAGTTTGACGATGAAAGGCAGGACTCCCCAATAGAACAGCAGGGAGGAGAGTGCGCTCATGACAATCAGGATCGGCAAGGCCTGGAAAGTCAGGATAAAGTCCGCCCCCGGATAGGGCAGGTCAAAGGGGGTGCCGCCGCCACCCAAATAGCCGAAGACGAAGGAGGTTCCCGCCTTCGTCGCCTCTTGCAGGGCTAGAACCGCGTTGTTTAACAGAATAAAAAAGGACTGGACCGGCGGGACCTTCAACAACACCAGAGCCAACACGATCTGGAAAACCACACCGACCAGGACGGCCCGCCAGGGCACCTCTCGGCGGCTCTCGCTGATCGCCCAGCAAAACAAGAGGAATACCCCAAGGCCCAGAAGGCTTTGCCCGATTTCCATGCGATCCCACCCCCACATGAGTCCCAACCAACCGGCACCATAAGGGAAGGGCTTCCCTCTGGAAAGCCTTCGGATGCTTGACGCTTTCGTTGCTGCAGCTTATGTGGAAGCCAAGAGAGCGTTCCCAAAAACCACACGAAACCTACGAAAAGGAGGGTGGGCGACATGGCCCTACTCCCCATTATCACGGCCCCCGACCCGCGCCTGAAGCAAAAATGCAAATCCGTCGAGGCCGTGGACGCCGAAATCGTCCAGTTGATGGATGACATGCTCGAAACTATGTACGACGCTCCGGGCATCGGTTTGGCCGCCCCCCAGGTGGGCGCGCTGAAGCGTGTCATCGTGGTGGACGTGGCCCGCGAGGCAGAACCCCCAAGCCCCCTATGTCTGGCCAACCCGGAAATCATCTGGGAATCCGAGAATACCAAGTCCTATGAGGAGGGGTGCCTCTCCGTTCCCGAGCAATACGACACGGTCGTCCGCCCGGATCGGATCAAGGTCCGTTACCTGGACCGCGAGAACAAGCGCCAGGAGATCGAGACCGACGGCCTTCTGGCCGTGGTCCTGCAACATGAAATCGACCACCTGAACGGTGTGCTGTTCGTGGACTACCTGTCTTCGCTCAAGCGCAACATGATCCTCCGGCGGGTCCGCAAGATGAAGAAACCGGGAGTCGACGCGTGAGACAAAATACTCCTTTAAACAGCGCGGAATGAGGACGGAAAACCGGTGCCCACTTTTCCTCATTCCGCTCTCAAGACCATCTTTATGGGAACACCGGATTTTTCCGCCCCCATTCTCGAGACTCTGTACCTCCATCCCGCCTTCGACGTCATCCACGTCTATTGCCAACCCCCCCGTGCCGCCGGACGGGGCAAAAAACCCCGTCCGACCCCGGTCCATCAGACGGCTGAAACCCTGGGGATCCCCGTTTCCCATCCTGAGCGCCTGAAGGCGCCGGAGGAACAAGCCAAATTCGCCGCCCTCGGCGCGGATGTGGCCGTGGTCGCCGCCTATGGTTTGATCCTGCCCCAGGCAGTGCTTGACGCACCGCGCCTGGGCTGTGTGAACATCCATGCCTCCCTGCTGCCGCGCTGGCGGGGCGCTGCCCCCATCCAGCGGGCTATCATGGCCGGAGACCGTGAAACCGGCGTGACCATCATGCAAATGGACCTGGGCCTGGACACGGGGGATATGCTCCTGGAGGAGCGTCTGCCCATCACAGCGGAGACCACGGCGGCGACCCTGCACGACGCCTTATCCGCCCTGGGTGCCAAACTGATTGTGCCCGCCCTCTTGGGCCTGAATGACGGCTCCCTCCCTCCCCGCCCCCAGCCGGAGGGCGGCATCACCTACGCTGCCAAGATCGACAAGGCCGAAGCCCGCCTGGATTGGGCTCGCCCTGCGGCGGAGTTGGACCGCCATGCCCGGGGCCTCTCTCCCTTCCCTGGCGCTTGGTTCGAGCATGGCGGAGAGCGGATCAAGGTCCTGATGTGCGCAGCGGAAGCCGGATCCGGCGAACCGGGTGTCCTGCTGGATGACTCCCTTCTCGTGGCCTGTGGCGAAGGGGCGCTCCGCCTTTTGACTGTCCAGCGCCCGGGTAAGGGCCCCCTGGCTGCAAAGGACTTTCTACGCGGCTACGCCCTGCCCATCGGCACACGATTGAGCTGAGCCCATGCCCCGCTACCGCCTGACCGTGGAATATGACGGCGGCCCCTATGTGGGCTGGCAAAGACAAAGCAATGGCCCCAGCATCCAACAATCCTTGGAGGAGGCCGCCTTCAAGCTCTGCGGACAAGAGACCCGGGTCCAGGGGTCGGGGCGGACAGACAGCGGCGTCCACGCCCTGGGACAGGTCGCCCACCTGGATCTGCCCAAGGATTACGGTGCGGATACGGTGCTCAAGGCCCTCAACGCCCACCTGCGCCCCCAGCCCATCAGCATCCGCGCGGTCCAGGGGGTTTCCGACGACTTCCACGCCCGCTTTTCCGCCATCGAGCGCTCCTACATCTACCGAATCCTCAACCATCCGGCCCATCCGGCGCTGGAGGAGGGCCGCGTCTGGTGGGTCCCCAAGCCACTGGACGCCGAAGCCATGCACGACGCCGCCCAAGTCTTCGTGGGGCAACATGACTTCACCAGTTTTCGCGCTGCCGAATGCCAATCCGACAGCCCAGTCAAAAGCATCACGGAAATCACCGTCACTCGGTCGGGGGATGAAATCCGCCTGTTTGCCCGGGCCCGGTCCTTTCTGCACCACCAGATCCGCAATTTTGTCGGCACCCTGGCCATGGTGGGTGACGGGCGCTGGACAGCGGAGGATGTAAAACAGGCGCTCGACGCCCGGAACAGAGCCGCAGCCGGTCCCACAGCCCCACCCCAGGGGCTCTATTTTCTTGCCGCCCGCTATCCGGAAGAGACCCCATGACCACTTGGCTTATCCTTGGCACCGCCATTGTCTTCGAAGTTATGGGCACCACAGCCATGAAGTTTTCGGACGGCTTTACCCGCCTGTGGCCCTCTGTAGCGCTGGTGGCTTGCTATGCGGCCAGCTTCTATCTGCTGACACTGACCTTGAAGCGCCTGGATGTTTCCATCGCCTATGCCATCTGGTCGGGTGCGGGGACGGTTCTGATCACCTTGATCGGTATCGTTCTGTTCAAGGAACCGGCGACGGTTCTAAAGTTACTGTTTATCGGTATGATCATTACCGGAGTTGTTGGCCTGAACATGCTGACAAAGCACTGATTGCGTCAGAATGCATCAATCCGGTTATGTACATTTCCACCTTTCCCATACTATAGTATAAAATTCTTGCAAAAGCAAAAACCCGGGGTCCACCATGTCTGCAGAATTCGATTTTCGCCTGAACCACTATGGCTTGTCTGATCAACACATCCAAGCAGTCCGGGCCTTCTGGCCGACCCTTGAAAGGGGTCTCGACGGGATCCTGGACAGCTTCTATTCCAAGATCATGGCGACTCCGGGAGCGGATCGGCTCTTTGCCGATCAAACAACAGTCCAGTCCGCCCGGGACAAGCAAAAGATCCACTGGACCCAGGTTTTCTCCTGTTCCTTCGACCAGTCCTACGAAGACCGCTGCATCCGCATCGGTCAGAGTCACGAACGGCTGGGGATTTCCCCCCTATGGTATTGTGGCGCCTACAACTGCGTGCTGTCCCGGCTGCTCGACATCGCTGCCAAATCCGCATTCCTGGGCCGGGACAATCCTGTTCTCCGTCATGGGATCCAATCCCTGGTGATGATGGACTTGGAACTGGTTCTAAGCGCCTTCATCGGCTCTTCCGAATCGACGGAAGGGAGCCAGACGGCGATCCGCCTCTCCACGGAGATGATTGATGCGACGGTGGATATTTCCATCCACGTCAATGAAACGGCCGTCGCCAACGCGGAGATGTTGCGCTCGACCTTGAGTATGGACGAAAGCGCCCAGGGCATCTCGGCTGCGGTGGAAGAGTTGGTGGCCAGCATCCAGACCATCGGCCATACCTCCCAAGGGGTGGTCGGGCAGGCTCGCGATGCCAATACGGCGGCCCAGGTCGGGCTCTCAGCGGTCCAACGCGCATTGACAGGCAACGGCGCGGTGGTGGAGCGGGTCAACGGTGCCGTCTCGCGGATCGAGGAGTTGGCTCAGGCTTCCCAACGGATCGAGGAAATCATTGGATCCATTGAGGACATCGCCAGCCAAACCAACCTGCTTGCCTTGAATGCCACCATTGAGGCCGCCCGGGCTGGAGAAGCAGGCAAGGGGTTCGCCGTGGTCGCCAACGAAGTCAAAGCGCTTGCCAACCAGACCGCCCGCTCGACAGAGGATATCCGCAATCGGATCAGCACCGTCCTGTCGGAAATAAACACCATCACCCAAGAAATGGACATGGTGAAATCCGTGGTCGACGAGGGCCGTACCACCATGATGGAGGTCACCGAGCAGGTCGGTACGATTTCCGCTGGAATCGATGACGTCACCACGGGGATGGACGAGATCGCCCGCATCCTCGAGGAACAGACGCTCGCCTCAAGCGAGGTGTCCGAGGGTGTCTCGGCCATTGCGCGGCTCGCCAGCCGGAGCGTCACGGAAATCAATGATGTGGTCACCTCCATGGATGCGGTGGAGAAAACCGTAGAAAAACAGCTGTATAAATTGGCGGAGACTGACATCCCGCACAAAGTTATCCGCTTTGCCAAGTCCGATCATGCGGTCTGGAAAAAGCGCCTTGCCGACATGTTGGCCGGGCGGGAGAGCCTCCGTCCTGAGGAGCTGTCCTCTCACGAGAACTGCCAGTTGGGACAATGGTATTTTGGTGAAGAGGCGGCCCGCTATCGGACCCTCCCATCCTTCTCAAGGCTCGCCGATCCCCACAAAAGGATCCACCAATCCGGCATCGATGCCGTGCGCCGTTACAACAGTGGAGACATGGACGGAGCAGTGGAGTCTGTGCGGGCCGTGGAAGAAGAAAGCACTCTGGTGCAGACCCTCCTCGACTCCCTTCTTGCCGAAGCCATGGCTCAGGAAAAAAGAGGGAAGTAAGCACACCTTCCTTCCCTCTTTGCCTTCCCTCTTTGCCTTCCCTCTTTGCCTTCCCTCTTTGCCTTCCCTCTTTGCCTTCCCTCTTTGCCTTCCCTCTTTGCCTTCCCTCTTTGCCTTCCCTCTTTGCCTTCCCTCTTTGCCCTCCCCCTTTGCCCTCCCCCTTTGATGGGGTCCGATAGCGGTTATCGCAGGCAGTCAACCAGCAGCTCACGAACGTCCGACAGAAATGCGGATTCCCCTACGCGCGGGGCAGTGAGGAGAAAGTCGACTTCCGGCAAGGCGGGAAGATCGGGAATCCCCTTCGGTGGGATCGCCCCATCCGGAACGGCGGAGGCGTTGAGACAGGTCACGCCCAACCCTGCGGTCACCGCCATTTGCAAGCCGGCCACGCCAGATGCTGAATGGGCGATCCCGTAGGAGACACCGCTGGCGTCGAGAATTCTGACAACAAAGCGCTGCAGCGAACAGGTTTCGGGAAGAACAAGAAGCGGCATGCGGGAATCCCCCAATGGGGTCTCCGAGGGGGAGAACGAAGGATCGCAGATCCACATCAACGGCTCGCGCCTCAGCCTGATTTGGTTTGGGGGGCAGGGAACCGCCTGCCCGTCCCGGTCGAGGATTGCCATCGAAATCCCCAGGTCAAACGCCCCCCCCTCCATATCTTTTTCGATCTGCGCACTCTTGCGAATAGAGACATGTAAATGCAGCCGGGGAAACCGGTCCCGTACCCGCCGCAGAATCCCCGGCAAAGCGCCCGGGCGGAAGTAATCCGTTATCGCCAGATGCAGGTCACCGACGAGATGGGAATCCCGCATATCCCGATAGGCAGCGTCGCTCAGGGCTAGCAACTCGCGGGCATGGCCGAGCAGGCGGTTCCCTGCCGGAGTTGGCGTTGCGCCACTCTTTCTCCGGACAAGAAGCGGCAAGCCGCAGACCTCTTCCAGCTTGCGGATTTGTTCGCTCACAGCCGATTGCGACCGGCAGAGGTGCGGCGCGGCCGCCGAAAGGCTGCCTGCGTCCGCGACCGCTACGAGCGTATTCAGAAGATCCAGGTCGAAATGCCGGGCCATAGGCGCGCCTTCCTTCTCATCCACCCGTTTTTCCGATGGATGATATCAGATGTTCCCGCTTTTCCAATGGAGTTTGCAGGGACATGATCGGCGCATCGGAACAAGAGCCCAGGAGCCCAAACATGCCCGGAATCATGCTGACCGTCTCGGGAGAGCCTGACCAAACCCTAACGAACCGTCTCGCCGAAGAGATTTCCGCCCTTACCTGCCGGGTTCTGAAGAAAGAACGGTCCCGGACCGCGGTTTTTATTCGGTACTTCCCCCGCACCCAATGGTTCATCGCCGGACAATCCCTGGCCGACATGGGACGGAACGCGTTCCGCCTGGAGGTCACGATTACGGACGAAACGAACACCAAGACGGAGAAGGCCGACTATCACCGGGCCGCCTTCGCCTTGCTCGCGGAGATCATTGGTGACCTCCATCCCCATTCGAATGTCCACATCATCGATTGTCGGGCATCGGCCTACGGGTACGGAGGTCTGACCCAGGAAGAACACCGTTTCCGCAGCATGGCTTCTGCGCCCTGCTTTGAGTGAAACGGACCCAGTTTCCAGAGGCCACGATAGGGGGTATTTTCCCCTCACGGGGCTTTGCGCCGTCCCCCACTGGGGCCGAAGGGCCCCAGACCCCAGGCCATAAAAAAATGGGGGTTTAGGGGCATTTGCCCCCAAATGGGCTTGGCCAATCGCCCACAAAAGACGAGACACTGTCGTGTGCGGTGCCCAGTTTCACTCTCATTTTATAAATTTTCGAGCATCGAGCGGAAAAGTGGAAATCGGTTTTCCGGTCCACGCGATGTTCTAACCATTTGATCTAGTGCCTCCGCAGGGTCGGCGATTACATATCGGGCATGACGGTGGTCGCCCCGGCCATCAACAGGCTGTGGATGATCGCCGCTGAAGCCTGGGTGAGGATTAAATCGAGGATCACCACCGCCACGGCCGACGACAGGGTCAAACCCAAGCCATGGCGGGCCAAAAAGCCCAAATAAATTGCCATACCCAGGAACAGGGCCAAATCCAAAAAGGCCACCGGACCGCCGGGTCCGCCAGCGCCAAGCAGCGAGGCCACGGCCACCGGCAAATAGGCCAACATGAAGGGAACCTGAAGCCAGTTGTAGGCCGCAAGCCAGCGGAAATAGACTTGGCGCCGCCCCAAGAGGTGAGAAACCCCCTCCATCACCACCGGGAACAGTGTCCAACCGATGATATAGTGGGCCAACTTCAGAAAAGCGAAAGCCAACAGGGATCCACTGGCTTCATCACCGCTCAACCGATCCATGGTGGCGTAAAGAACGAAGACAGGCGCCAGAAACAAGGCCGCCCCAAAGCTGCGCAGGGCCTCCCTGGGCGTATTCTCGAATTCCTTGAAGCCCAGGGGATTCAAACGCAGCAACCACCCCAGGCCGCGCAGCACGCGGGCGGCCTGTTCGATTGTCATGACTGCGCCTCTCCGAAATAGGTCGCCAGAATACGGTGGTAGATGCCCGTCAGGGCTTCCAGGTCCGTCACCGGGACCCGTTCATCCACCTTATGCATGGTCTGACCCACCAAACCGAACTCGGCCACGGGACAATGGTCCTTGATGAACCGGGCATCCGAAGTTCCACCCGAGGTGGACAGCTCCGGCCTGCGTCCGGTCACGGCCTCACAGGCATTGGAAATCAGGTCCGATAATTGGCCTGGCGCTGTCAGGAAGGCCTCACCGCTGATCGCCGTCGTCAGCTCAAACCGGTCTGCATCACCGTCACAGGCCTTCAGGCAGGTGTCGCGCAGCATTTTAGCCAAGCCCTCCCCGGTATGAAGATCGTTGAAGCGAATATTCAGCTTCACCGTCGCCTGCCCCGGAATCAGATTGGCCGCCTTGTTGCCCACATCGATGCTGGTCAGTTGCAGGCTGGAGGGCTGGAAGTGATCTGTCCCCGCGTCAAGAGGGCTTTCCAGCAACAGGCCGGTCAGCCGCGACACCCGGTGAAGGGGGTTATCAGCCAAATGGGGGTAGGCCACATGGCCCTGACGCCCCTTCAACAGGATCGTCGCGTTGATGCTTCCCCGCCGCCCAATCTTGATCATATCGCCCAGACCCTCTGGGTTGGTGGGCTCACCCACCAGACAGAGGTCCATGCGCTCTCCCGCCCCGTCCATCCAGTCGAGCACCTTGCGGGTGCCATTGACGGCCGGCCCTTCCTCGTCTCCGGTGATCAGGAAGGCGATGGAGCCCTGCGGTGCGCCGCGCTCGGTCAGCAATCGTGCTACGGCGGCGACAAAGCAGGCAATGCCGCCCTTCATATCCGCAGCACCCCGCCCGACCAAGTCGCCGTCGACCAGATCGCCGGAAAAGGGTTTGGCCTTGCTCCAGCCCTCACCGGGCGGGACCACGTCCGTATGCCCGGCATAGCCGAAACAGGGACCCTCTGTCCCCAAACGGGCGTAGAGGTTGTCGACCGGATCCGTCCCCTCTTCTGTGAAGGTCAGACGGTGGCAGACGAATCCCAGGGCTTCCAACGCTCCAGCGAGCAGGTCCAGCGCTCCCGCATCCACGGGCGTCACACTTTCCCGCCCGATGAGGGCGCGGGCCAGGGGCAGTGGATTGGCAAGATCCGCTGCGTTGATTACGGAAGGAGAGGACAAGGTTTGGACGTCCCCTTAATCGCGCAACAGATCGTTGATGGAGACCTTGGCACGGGTCTTTTCGTCCACCCGTTTCACGATGACCGCACAATACAGGCCCGGACCCGGGGTGCCGTCGGGCAGAGGTTTGCCAGGCAGAGTGCCCGGGACCACCACCGAATAGGCCGGAATGCGGCCCATGAAGACCTCGCCCGTCGTCCGGTCGATGATCTTGGTGGATGCGCCAATGTAGACGCCCATGGACAGAACGGCGCCGGTCTCGACAATAACACCCTCGACCACTTCGGAGCGGGCACCGATGAAACAATTATCCTCGATGATTACCGGACCGGCCTGTAGGGGCTCCAACACGCCGCCGATGCCCACGCCGCCAGACAGATGCACATTCTTGCCAATTTGGGCACAGGATCCGACGGTGACCCAGGTATCGACCATCGTACCGCTATCCACATAGGCGCCCAGGTTCACAAAGCTGGGCATCAGCACCACGCCCGGAGCGACATAGGCGGATTTGCGCACGATACAGTTCGGAACAGCGCGAAATCCCGCAGCGCGAAACTCGGTCTCTGTCCAGCCGGAGAACTTGCTGGGCACCTTATCCCACCAAGTGGCGTTGCCGGGCCCCCCATCAATTGCCGTCATATCGTTCAGCCTGAAGGACAGCAGGACGGCCTTTTTCAGCCATTGGTTCACCACCCAGGCACCGTCTTTTTTCTCGGCGACTCGATAGGTTCCGGAATCCAGCCCAGCCAGGGCGGCGTCCACGGCCTCGCGCACGTCTCCCCGGGTGGCGGCGCTCACGCCTTCACGGTTATCCCAGGCGGCTTCGATGGACTTTTCAAGGCTTTCGGTCGTCATGGCGCGAACGCGGTCCCTATGGTTCGGCCCTACCCAGGTACGACTGAGTGAGGGGAGAGTGAGGAAAACCCTGTCCCCATTGTGGTCAAAGGCCAAGCATCGGGGCGGTGGGTTCACTTTACCGCCCAACCATAGCCCGGAAGTGGGGCAAGTCAACCTAGACCGGCGGCTCGAAAATGGTGCCTCGCCCCCACCCTTCCGCCCCTCCTCAGCCCCGTGCGCGTTGACGCCAGATGGGCCACCCCTTAGGTTACAGTAGTTGGATCGGTCATTTCGTGCCCGTCTCAACATATGGACACGATGCTTCCTCCCTCTGTGCCGGATATTTTCTTCCGGCCGATGCCTTGATCCGGTGAACCGCCTATGCCTAAATCCATGGACTTTGACGCCAATCGCGACGGGACCAACGGCATCGGCCTCGCGATCATTCTCACTCATCCCGGCCCGGCGGCCATTCTGAACGCCGACGGTCGGGTTTTGACCTGCAATCGTCGGGGCGAAATTCTGAGAGATCTGTTTTCCCCGGATTCTTCCACGGGACTCTCCGGTATTGCCCGCACGACGCTGGAAAACGGCGCACCGGTGACCAAGGCGGTTGAGATTCGTCAGGAAAACCAAGTGGGTTCCCTGGACCTGACCCTTCTTCCCGTGAACGACGGTCGGCGAGTCGCGGTGATTGGCAGGGATACCTCGCTGGAGCTGAACCTGCGAACGGCCCTGGCCGATAGCCGCCAGCGTTATAAGGACTTTGTGGACCTGTCCAGCGACTTCACCTGGGAGACCGGGACGGAGGGGCGGTTCGTCTTCGTTTCCCCCACAGGCGCGCTTGGTTACGAAGCCCGGGAACTGGTGGGCGCCGAACCCTGGAGCATGATGGACGCCAAGGAGGTCCAGTCCGGCGCCAAAGTTTTTCAGACGACCGTGCGCGTAAAGGACGCGGAAATCTGGGCCCGCCGCAAGGACGGCTCGCTGGCCTGTCTGGTCACCTCGGCCATGCCCATCATGGGGCAGGAGGGACAATGGAATGGCGCAAGGGGGGTCTGCCATGATGTCACAGAGCAACGGGAGCGGGACAAGGCCCTGAACCGGGCGCGCAACCGGGAGCGGATCCTGACCCATGTGGTCCGGACCTTCCGCGACGAAATGGATCCGTCAAACATGCTCAACGTGGCGGCCGAGGCCCTGACCCGGGGTTTGGGGACAGAAGCCTGCCATATCTACCGAGCCAATCTTGCAGAAGAGAGCGGCCAAGCCGAGTTCGTCCGCCGGGGCAGCTTCGGCCTTGGGGGCGGCGAGGAGGAAGCCCTGGAAGTCCTGGACGGCCTGGACTCCAGCGGTCTCCCCCAGGAAACGGAGGCTGGCAAATGGCGTGTCCTTGCGGCGGCCGCCCGGTATCGCCGCCAGATCAATGGCGCGGTCCTGCTTTGGCGGTCGACGGATCGGGGGGACTGGACCGACGACGATCGACTGTTGATCATGGACATCGCCAACCAGATCGGCATCGCCAACGAGCAGATCGGACAGCACGAGCGAATCATCACCATGTCACGCACGGACAGCCTGACCGGACTGCTCAACCGCCGGGCCTTCTTCGATGACATGGAGCGCCGACACAAGCGGCTGGAGCGGAGCCCCCAACCCTCGGCCCTGCTTTATGTGGACTTGGACAACTTCAAACGGGTGAACGACAGCCATGGCCACCTGCGCGGAGACGAGGCTCTGCTTGTGATAAAGGATATCCTGGTCAACCACACGCGCCCCACAGACATGGTGGCCCGCCTGGGCGGCGACGAATTCGCCGTCTGGCTGGAAGGGGCCAATGAGGCTGTCGCAGCCACAAAGGCCCAGGATTTCTTGGATTCTGGCAATCGCTTACGATGCTTTGATGGGGATCCCGACCACCCCCTGTCCATGTCCATTGGCTTGGCAGTCTACGATCCAGCCACACCGGAGAGCCTGGAGGCCTTAACAGCCCGCGCGGACGCCGCCATGTATGAAGCCAAGCATGGGGGCAAAAGTCACTTTCGTGTCGCCCCCGCCGCCGCGAGGCAGGGAGGCCCCTCCCCATGAACAGCCTGTTGCAGCGTCTTCTTGCCGTCGATGCGGCACCCATTGGCTATGAAGAGGCGCGGGAGTTGGCCAATCACGGGGATGTGGAAGTGCGCCGCGCCCTGGCCCAAAGGGATGATATGGTCCCAGAGATCCTCTACTATCTTGCGGAGGATCCGGACCCAGACGTGCGCCGGGCCATCGCCGACAATAGCGCCGCCCCCTCCCACGCTGACGAGATTCTGGCCGACGATGACGATTTGGGCGTTCGGCTGACCTTGGCGCAGAAGATCGCTGCTCTGGCACCGGGGCTTTCCGACAACGAAAAGGACCGGGTCCGCCGCCACACCTATCAGGCGCTCGCCCGATTGGCCCGGGACCAGATCCCCCGGGTGCGCTCGATCCTGTCCGATGCCCTGAAGCATGTGGCCAACGCCCCGCCTGCCCTGATCCGCAAGCTGGCCCGGGATGTGGAGGTTGCCGTCTCCGCCCCGGTCTTGGAATTCAGCCCGGTGCTAACGGACGCGGACCTTCTGGCGGTGATCCGGGACCAACCGGGCTCGGGACGGTTGTCGGCCATCGCCAAGCGGGTCGGCCTGAACACGACGGTGACCGACGCCATTGCCGCAACGGACGACCTGACGGCCATCACCGACATGCTGACCAACCACGGTGCCCAAATCCGCGAGGAGACTCTGGACGCCATTATCGACCGGTCCCAGGGCATACCCGAATGGCAGGATCCTCTCGTCCACCGGCCCCGCCTCCATTCCGACGCGGCCCGGCGGCTGGCCGTCTTCGTCGCCGATAACTTGCTGGAGGCCCTTTTGCTGCGCAAGGATCTGGAGCCCGCAGCAGCGGTGGCCGTGGCGGAGGTGGTTCGCAAACGCCTGGGCGGCAATGTCGGCGAGGACGCCATGGTGGACTTCGGCCCCAGTTGGCGCGACGACCTGCGGGTGGCCTACACCAGTTGTCTGACCAAACAGACGGAGGGCAGCCTGGATGAGACAGAACTGGCTACGATGATGTTGCACGAGGGCGATACGACGGCCATCGCAGCCCTGGGCGTGATGGCCGGGATCACGCCTTTTGCGGTGGCGGCAGCAGTCAACGCGGGCAGTCCGAAAGGCGTCGTGGCCGTGGCCTGGAAAGCCGGTTTGTCACCGGATTTTGCGGTGCACCTGCAAATCAAGCTTGCCAAAATCCCCCCCGACGACGTTCTCGAGCCGACGGCGGAAGGCGGTTGGCCCCTGTCGGAAACAGCCATGGAATGGCAGGTCGAAATGTTCTGCGAGGCGGAAAACCACCGGCCCCTTTAGAGTGTCGCGCGGAAAAGTGGGCAGGGTACACGGCCGTCGGTGCTTTCCCGTCACAGGGCTTTGCTCCGTCCCCCACTGGGGCCGAAAGGCCCCAGACCCCAAGCCCAAAAAGACGAGACATTGTCGTGTCCTGTGCCCCTCTCGAAGAGACTCTAAAACTTATAGAATGAGACTGAAACTGATCCAGTTTCACGCCAGAGCGTCCTCGCAAATCGCCATGAACCGGCGGGCGCGCATATTCATTTCGTACTCACCCATGCATTTGCGGTGCCCAGCCTGGGCGGTCTCATTCAGCAGATCGGGCTTGTTCAGAAGGTCGAGGATGCCCGAGACGGTTTCCTCCACCGTTTCAAAACAAAAGCATTCGGTCCCGTTGTCGAAAATCCGGTTTGCGGAAGCTCCGCTTTCGATCACGAGACTGCCGACTCCCGTCGCCTCGAAATCACGCATGTTGATCCCATCCGGGCTGGCAGAATCAATCAGAACGTTCAGAGTCATCCGCGCATTCCTGAGCGTGCGATACATATCGAGACCGAAAACGGGTTCCTCTCTAAGGGCTTCCAGGGCAGGATATTCAGGAAAAGGATCCGGACAAAGCAACCCCACCCGCACCCCTCTCGTCTCCAGCAGGGGCAGAATGCGGGCCAAATAGTCGCGTCGTTTGCGATGCAATCCCCCTGCCTGGCCGGAAAACACAATATCGTGGGTGATCACAGGCGGTCCCAGGACAGTATTGATCCAGGCTGGATGGCCCGGGTAATAGGTCTCCACTCGCCGAGCGCCTCGGGCTTCGCATATGGAGCGAAATCGATCGTCACTCGTCAACATCACGTCATAGGCGGAAAAATCCGCAGAGAGTGGCGTCGGCGCCGCACGCCAACCGATGCACAGCTTGGGACGCCAGGAGAGCGCGTTGATCATCGCGCTGTCCAAATAGACGGGATCGGTAGCGTAGAGGATATCCGGACGGAAGGTTTCAATCTGCAGGGTCACGATATCCCGCTGCGATCGCAAGCCCGCAATCTGTTCCTGAGACGCGTTCTCCATCAGCCAGGTCAATTGGGTTTGCTCGCAATTCGCGATACAGGTGAAGGTCTCGTGACCGAGAGCCGGCAGATAGGGCGTCATCATATGACCCGCCGAGAATCCACCAAGCATCAGGCCATCCACCTGATCCCTGTATCCCAGGCCGGCCGCTTCAGGGTTGGCATAAAACCGCTCCAGATACCGCGTGTAGAACGTTTCAATTTGAAAAACACGCATCACCAGAGTCCCATTGATATCGTTGAAATCAGGAAAGGAGGAAAAGTCAAAATAAAGGATTGGAAAGAAAAGAAAAAGGGGCCTGCCTTCCTTCCCTTTTGTTTCTACAGATATAGCGGAAATTTTTCCGCATAATACGCCAGAGTACGCCGGACTCCCTCCGCAAAATCCACAGATGGACGCCAGCCAGTGTGCGCAGTGAAGGAAGAATAGTCGGAATAGTAGTCTCCGATATCAATTTTCTTTCGATCCTCGGGATAGGAGCGCACAACAAATGCATTCTTCGCTCCAGCCACCTCCTCAAGAATACGGGCACTGTCCAGCAAGGAAAGAACCTCGTGACCGCCAATGTTGAGGGCCTCACCCCTGCAGCTATCGTCCGCCGCCGCAGCCAGCAAGGCATCGACCGCATCATCGACATAGGTATAGTCCCGTTTTTGCTGCCCCCCCCAAACCTCAAAGGTTTCGCCCTCCAAGACGCGACGAAACCAGATCCCCAGAAAAGTTTGGCGGGCGTCCTTAATGCGCATGCGGGGACCATAGGTATTCGTCAAACGGAGAACTTTGGAGGTAAGGCCGTACACGTCATCGTACAGCCTGTAATAAAACTCACCAGCCATCTTATTGATGCCGTTCACATCGACGGGATGGATGGGGTGCTTCTCGTCCACAGGCAGGTACTGGGGGCGACCGTAAATCTGGCGTGTGGAGGCAAAGACCAAGCGGGTTTCCGGAGCGTATGTCCTGCAGATTTCCAGCAAGGACAATTGCGCGGTCGCATTAATCTCCAAGTCCGTGAACGGATCTGCCATGGAGTCCATGTGGCTGGTTTGTCCTGCGAGGCTAAAAATATGGTCCATGTCCCGGACCAGATAGGACAAGCTGTGCCGGTCACGCACATCGGAAATATTCACTGTCACCCGACCTTCCAACCCTGCGATATTCTGCAAGTTTCCCCCGTATAAGGGGTTCATACTGTCGACCAGGGTCACATGGGCGCCTAGACCAACAAGGCGATGCGCCAAATTGGATCCGATGAACCCCAATCCGCCGATGACCAGGATTCGGCGCCCCTCGAAAGTCCGGCGGGGATCAGCAAGACAGGTTTTGGGCGTTTCGCTTGATTGGCTCACCGACGGACCGCCTCCATGAACAGGGAATCCGGTTTCCGAACTTGTCCACTTTGATCCGTATCCAAGCGAAAACGCGCAAAACCGAGATGGGCGGATTCAGTGGCGTCGACCACCCGGGCGTCCTCCAGGCCAACGCGCCGCATCAACCGTCCCAGTGAAAAACGGTCGTACATCCACTGGTGCACTTCGCCCTGCTTACGGAAATGGACAACCTCCTCAACCGGGATCACACGCCTGGGCGCGGCCGGAGGCAAGCGTCCCTCCTTCGCCGCCGCAATCACGGATGCGGCGATATCACCGACCCGCTCGATCACAAAACGTTCTCCTTCGGGAGGTACCTCGCGCCAATAGCGGGCCATTTCCCCACCGCTTTCAACCCGGGAGATCTGATCAATAAGCTCAATGAGCATCCAGTCATACCGATGTTCCGCAGCCCGATCCCCGTCCAACGCACCGGATAGGGACTCCAGATACAGGCGGCAAATCGTCTCCAAATCGGGGATCGCCACGCGCAGGATACCGCCGGGCTTCAGGACACGGGCGCATTCCGCCATGAAGGGCTCTGCCTGCCAGCCGGGAAGATGTTCCAGCATATGAGAGTGGTAGACCATATCGAAGACGGCATCCGGGAATGGCAAACCGTTCAAAATGTCATAGGCCATGACACCAGGATGGTGACTTTGAATATCGATGTTCACCCAAGCCGGGTGAAAGTGACCGCCACAGCCCAAATTGAGAAGGGACGGGCGACGTTGGGTCATCGCGTCCACAGGGGCACAGATCAGGGTCTTCGTCGCGGTTCGTTCTCCCAAGACGGCGGAGAGGTCGTATTCGATACTTGGCGCTATGCCAATCACCGCCAATCCCGCCTCGCTCAGCAAACGTCGGAGTTCCGCCTCACTCAGGACAACCTCGACGACTGGACCACCATAGGCGTCTTTTGTTAGGAAAATCGCCTCCCCTCCCTGGCGGAGGACAGCTGTGTGAAAAACAACGTATCGACGCGCCACCCTTGCCGCTTCCTGAATAGCCGCTTCGAAATCCAGGATATGCATCAAGGAGACACCATTAAAAACGATGTCAAAGGAATTGGTCGCGTAGGGCAGGTTAGCCGCGTCAGCGACGGTGAAAGCGCCATTGGGATCCTGTTCCCGGGCCAAGGCAATCATGGCCGGAGAATAGTCGATGCCCTGGTATTCGACGCCACCGGGCACCAGATGATCGAACACTGATCGGTAATAGCCGCTGCCACAGCCCACATCCAGCAGACTGGGTCGCGACAGGCCGAGGGCTTTCACAACTTCCGCAGCGGTCGCGAGATCCCGGCGCGGTCGCCCCCGCTTCATGTCCTCGATCAATGTGGCGTAAGCCTGGGCCTGAGCCTGGGCAACCTTTTCCCAATGCCAGCCATCCACCGCTCCCTGGGCGACAGCCTGCCTTGCCTCAGCCTCTGTCAATCGACGATATCCTCCGGGGAGGTCTTTGCCCCCACCAGGCCGATGGTCACCCATGCCAGAAAGGTCAGAGGCGCGGGGCTTATCAGCGTCGCGCCGGATGTCTCGCTTATCGAACTCCGTGATGTCGAATTTCGCTGCCAGCAGATCCCGCGCATCCTCCAGCGCGTTGAGGTAGGGCGTGTAGATCTGGAATTCCATGCCAGGCACCTTCCACGTCCCATCTTCCTTTTTCTTCACACCTTGAAAGTGCCAGAAAATCAGGGGATGCCCTGACAGGCTCACCCTATCTTCATCAAAGATCAGGTCGTAGACGTCGACATTCCATTCTGCGGCATTGATCCCGGGGTGATCCAGTATACGCAAATTGGCGTAAGTGCTGGGCCACTTATCCAAGTATTTCTGATCAGCGAAGCGATTGCTTTCTGGGCGATCAAAGCACCAATCAAGGCAATCGGCCCGATAGTCCCGTAGACAGCGGCGCCCTTCTTCATCATTCCGCCAGGAGACCCAACCCACATTGTATTTGCCGAATCTGGCCAGATACTGCATTTTTGGAGTCAGTCTATGGGGCGTAATGGCGATTGACGCATCCCCAATCTCCTTGAACACCAGTTCCGGATCATCGAAAAACCACAAGTCGGCATCAAGATAGGTGAGGAAGTCGATGCCCGGTCGCGTATCCAAGAGAAACAGCGGAAAACAAGGCGTACAAGTAAAGTAATATTCCACAAGTGTCCGACCCTGTCGGCAAGTGACAAGCTCAGGATCAAAAGCTTCCAGCTCTGCCAAAGATATTGGTTCGATAGTGGGATCAGCCAAACCATCCAAAACATCCCGGCAACGGTCATCGAGAGCCAAAACGTAAAAACGGGCTCCCGGCCCAAAACGCTGAACGCTTGATATCAGCGCCAAGCCTTTGTCCAGATATCGATGATCGAAATAAGTGCAATAGTGTCGAATGCGCATGAAATATTCCTATGGTTTTCTATAAAAGGAGCGAACTATGGAGGCGACATGGTCTACCTCTTCATCACTCAAGCCAGGGAACATGGGCAGACTGAGGACCTGGGCTGCTGTTTGATCGGTACCAGGCAAAGGCGCGTTGGCGAATGGGGCGTATATGGGATGATGGTGAACAGGTGTTCGGTAATGCACCGCAGTCGCCACGCCATTTTCTCGCAGATAGCCCGCCAAGTGATCCCGTTCTGGGGTGCGCAAAACATATTGGTGGTAAACGGGCTCAACCTCCGAAGCAATATATTGGAGCCCGAACGGTAGATCTCGAAAAGCCCGGTCGTAGCGGGCGGCGATCTCACGCCGACGGGCGTTCCGAGCGTCCAGGCGGGGTAACATCACGCCAAGAATCGCCGCTTGCATGGGATCGAGACGGGAGTTCAATCCTTCGGTTTCGCTCACCCGTTCATCGTTCCAGCCATATTGCCGTAAACGCCGCGCCCGTTCAGCGACAGCCGACCGATTGGTGATCACCACCCCAGCATCACCAATGGCCCCCAAATTCTTGGTTGGATAAAAGCTGAAGGCGGCAGCATCCCCAAAGGTCCCCGCATGGCGACCGGACAACCGGGCACCATGTGCCTGGGCACAATCCTCGACCAGGGCCAAGCCCCGTGACTGACACCACAGGGCGAGGCGGTCAATCTGAACCATCGAGCCATACAAATGAACGGCAACGACGGCTGCGACTGGAGTATCGAAGGTTCGTCGGTCCAGATCCTCCAGGTCCATCAGGCAGGTGTCAGGGTCAATGTCAATAAAGACAGGGATCGCGCCTGCGCGACGGATTGCAGTGACCGTCGGGACGGCTGTCATGGATACGACAGCGACCCTTTCCCCTTCCCCAACGCCAACAGCACGAAGCGCGATTTCCAGTGCATCGGTCCCATTGGCGACACCAACGGCCGCATCGATGCCAATGTAGGCGGCGAAGGCCCGTTCGAACCCTTCAACTTCAGGGCCAAGAATGTAGGACCCGGACTCCAGAACACGGGCAATGGCCTGATCCAAAGCGTCTCGTTCCTCATTGATGATCGCTTTGGGAGAGGTTTGCGGAATCATTCTTAGCCCTAACCCGCCTGGGTTGATTTTGAAGACACAGCCATGATCCGTGAACAAATCATGAGTGGGAACACAGAGGGTACAGTGTAAGGGTTGACCGATTATGAAGAATACTCTCCTCCAATGGAGGGAGCCAAGGGTTAAGCCACTCATTTGGAATGGCAGAGGAGAATGACACGTCCCCTTGTCGAATTGGGCTTTGGCCGGATCCGCGAGACGGGATCCGTCCCGTGGAGAGGCTCTAACCACAGCAAGACCACCAGCCTCCCCTTGCCCCTCCCCGCCGCGCCCCCTATCCTCCGGGTCCTTCCCCGAGGAACCAGGAGTCCCCGATGGCCGAACAGGCGCGCCTTTATCTTGTCGACGGGTCCGGATATATTTTCCGGGCCTACCATAGCCTGCCCCCCATGACCCGGCCCGACGGGACGCCCGTGAACGCCGTCTATGGCTTCACGAACATGCTCATGAAGCTGCTCGCCGATATGGACGCCGACCATGTGGCCGTCATCTTCGACAAGGCCCGCGTCTCCTTCCGCAACGAGATCTATCCCCAATACAAGGCCCACCGCCCGGATCCGCCGGAGGACCTGATCCCCCAGTTCGCCCTGATCCGCGAGGCCGTCCGCGCCTTCAACATCCCCTGTATCGACCGGGAAGGCTTCGAGGCCGACGACCTGATCGCCACCTATGCCAGACGGGCCGCAGAAGAGGGCGCCCAGGTGACCATTGTCTCCTCGGACAAGGACCTGATGCAGTTGGTCCGCGACAAGGTCGCCATGTTCGACCCCATGAAAAACAAGACCATCGGCCCCGAGGAGGTCCTGGAAAAGTTCGGTGTGCCCCCCAATAAGGTGGTCGATGTCCAATCTCTGGCCGGGGATAGCGTCGACAACGTGCCCGGCGTGCCCGGCATCGGCATCAAGACTGCGGCCCAGTTGATCAATGAATATGGCGACCTGGAGACTCTGCTCGCCCGGGCCGGAGAGATCAAACAGCCCAAGCGCCGCCAGAACCTGCTCGACCACGCCGAGGGCGCCCGTATCTCGAACCAGCTTGTACGCCTGCGCGAGGACGTGGAGGTGACCGAAACCCTGGCCGATTTCGCCGTCGCCGAACCCGATGCCGAGACCCTGGCCGCTTTCCTGACCGAAAATGGCTTCAAGTCCATCCTCGCCAAGGTCTCTGCCATCGCCGGAGAGGCTGCGGCCCTCGCCGCTGGCGCCCCCCTCAGCCCCGCAAGCGCGAAGGACGACTATACCCTGGTCACCACCATCGACGCGCTGAAGGGCTGGATCGCCGAGGCCAGCCGCATCGGCACCGTCGCCATCGATACGGAGACCGACAGCCTCAAAGCCCGGTCAGCCACCCTGGTTGGCGTCTCCCTGGCCATTGCGCCGGGCAAGGCCTGCTATATCCCCTTCGCCCACCGCTCCTCAAAGCCCGAGGGCTTGGACCTGGACGGGACCGGCGGTGCGGACGCTGTGGAGAATATCCCCCGGGAAGAGGCGCTGGCCCTGCTCGCCGGACTGTTGGCCGATCCGAGCGTACTCAAAGTCGGCCATAACCTAAAATATGACCTGCATGTGTTGGCCAACGCGGGGATCACCGATGTTGCGCCCATCGACGACTCCATCGTGCTGTCCTACGTGCTCGACGGTGCGTCGCACGGCCATGGCATGGACGAACTGGCTCAACTCCACCTGGATCGGACGACGGTCAAATTCGAGGAGGTCTGCGGCAAGGGTAAATCCCAGATCACCTTCGACCAAGTGCCCCTCGATCAGGCGCTCACCTATGCCGCAGAGGATGCGGATATCACCCTGCGCCTCTACCAGTTCCTCCGGGAGCGGCTGATCAAAGAGCGGATGGTGCGCATTCATGAGACCCTCGACCGCCCCATGATTCGAATCCTCGCGGATATGGAGGACAAGGGCATCAAGGTGGACGCGCTCCGCCTCAAGGCCCTCTCCGGCGATTTCGCCAAGCGTATGACCGACCTCGAGAAAGAAGTCCACCAACTCGCCGGGGAGGAGTTCAACGTGGGCAGCCCCAAACAGCTGGGCGAGATTTTGTTCGGCAAGTTGGGCTTGAAGGGCGGTAAGAAGAGCAAAAAGACCGGCGCCTGGTCCACCGATGCCCAGGTCCTCGACACCCTGGCCGCCGAAGGCCATGAGCTTCCCGTCAAGGTTCTGGAATGGCGCCAGTATTCCAAGCTGAAGAGCACCTATACCGATGCCCTGGTGGAGGAAATCGACCCCCGGGACGGACGGGTGCATACCAACTACGGCTTGACCATCACGACGACGGGCCGCCTGTCCTCCAACGACCCCAACCTCCAGAATATCCCCATCCGCAGCGAAGCCGGTCGGATGATCCGCGAGGCCTTCGTTGCCGAGCCGGGGCATAAGCTGATCAGCGCCGACTATTCCCAGATCGAACTGCGCCTGGTGGCGCACGAGGCGGGGATCAAAGCCCTCCGTCAGGCCTTCGCCGAGGGCAAGGACATCCATGCCATCACCGCCAGTCAGGTGTTCGGTGTGCCGGTCGAGGGGATGGACCCCATGGTCCGACGCCAGGCCAAGGCCATCAACTTCGGCATCATCTACGGCATCAGTGCCCATGGCCTCGCCCAGCAATTGTCCGTGTCCCGGGGCGAGGCGGCGGCCTTCATCGACGCCTATTTCAAGCAGTTCCCGGAGATCCGGGACTACATGGAGGCGGTGAAGGAGAAGGCCAGGAAGGACGGCTTCGTCACCACCCCCCTGGGCCGCCGGATCCCCATCCCCGGCATCAACGACAAGAACCCCATGACCCGGGCCTTCGGTGAGCGCCAAGCCATCAACGCCCCCATCCAGGGCGGCGCGGCGGATATTATCAAGCGGGCGATGATCCGTATGCCCAAGGCCCTGGCCGGAGCGGGACTGAAGACCACCATGCTGTTGCAGGTCCACGACGAATTGATTTTCGAAGCGCCCGAGGCCGAGGTGGAGACGGCTCTGGTCCTGGTGAAACGGGAAATGGAAAACGCCGTTGTCCTGACCGACGAAAGGGGGGCGACGACCGTCCCCCTCGAAGTCGAGGCGGGCGTGGCCGACAGCTGGGCGGAGGCGCATTGAGCGGGTTGGGGAGCGGGTTGGGGAGCGGGTTGGGGATTGGGGTTGGGGGCAGGACCCACCGCCCATGAGTGATCTCGCCTATCACTTGCGCCACGCGGCGACCGGCGTCATCCTGCTGGATGACAATTTGACCGTGCGCGGGGTCTCCGGCTCGGTTCTCAGTCTGCTGGGGCTGGCGCCGGAGACAGTGTTGCTCGGCCAGCCAATCCTCCCGCTCCACCCGCCGCCCATCCGCCCCAAGGTTGGGGTGATGGTGGACGCGGCCCGGGCCGGAGAGGGACCGCCTGCCACCACTCTCATGATGGCCCTGCCCCAGGGGCCGGTGATGATGCGTATCGACGCCCTGGCCCCCGGATCGATTGCGGCCTTCGCTCTGGTGCTGACGGCGGGGGCGGGGGCGGGGGCAGCGTCAGCTCTGCCGACCCAGGGAAAAACGGGGCGGCTGAAGCGACTGCCCGTTGACGATGGGGAGGGGGCGTCCTTCCTCGATCTGGCCACAGTGATCCATATCCAGGCCGATGGCCATTACAGCCGTGCCCAAGCCGGAGGCCGAAGCCACTTTTGCCCCCTGTCCTTGTCAGATGTGGAAACGCGCCTCGATCCGGAGGAGTTTTTGCGTGTCCACCGGTCCCATGTGGTCGCCCTGTCCCATGCCAAGGCCTTCCGCAAACGGGGCGACGGGGGGCAGTTGGTCATGGACAATGGAGATCTCGTGCCCGTGGGCCGGGGGCATGTGGGCCGTTTACGCGCCCTGCTCGCCGTTTAAGCGCCCCTTCCGCCATTCATGAATCCCCTTCCCCCTTGTCTTCCGACGCGGGCATGCTCCCTCCCTTCCGAATTCTTTTCTTCTTAGGGGAGAGACCATTATGCAGGACCAGCCCACGGCGTCCATGCCCGCCCGCTATCTGAGCTTCAAGGACATCGATTGCGAGGGCGGCTCCAAGGATCTGATTGATCGCATCCTGATGCACATCAACGATCCGGCCAAGACCAATGCCTTTTGGGAGAGCTTCAAACTGCGCCTGTCCCAGGCTGATGCCGTGCGAGAACGGACCGTGGACGGCCTCTGCCTGCTTTGCGCCTCGGTTTCGTACCTGGATGAACTTTTCGAAGACCACGAGGACGAGGTGGGACTGGCCCTCCTCCGCCGCCTTGAGGATGAGTGCTGCTAGAGTGAGAGTGAAACGGGGGCCAGGGTTGATCTCGATTCCGTCGACGGTTCACGCTCTGACTGCGGCAAATGCTGCCGTCAGTTGTCCCCACCCCGGATTCCCGCGTGCGTGCTAAGGGATTCACGTTTCTCGAGTTCACTGTGGCGCGGACGTAACGTTTTGTTTTTAATCGTCATTCCCGTGTACGCGGGCAACTGTTTATTCAGGTATGGGCGCCTCGTATTCCTTCTCGTCGCGCACCATGGCATTCAAGGTGGTCAGGAGTTTCCGGGCGACGGCGATAAGGGCGAGTTTGGCGGGTTTCCCCTTGGACCGCAGGCGTTCGTAAAGTGCCTTGAAAAGGCTGCCTTTTTTGCACCTGATAGCGCCCAAGGCGGCCATGTAGAGAGCGTCCCGCACGCGCTTTCTCCCGCCCTTGATCATGCGTTTCCCACGGAACTGACCGCTATCGACGTTCATCGGCGCCAACCCGGCAAGGGCGCCGAGTGCCTTTGGGGAAAGCCTCCCCAATTCCGGCATCGTGGCCAGGAGAAAGCAGGCCGCAACAGGGCCAATACCCGGCGCCGAACGAAGGAGTCGCGCGGCCTTTCGAAGCGCGTCGTCGGCTTTCACTGTTCGCTGGATTTCCTTATCCAGGGCAACGATTTCGTCGGAAAGGAAGTCGATATGATGCCCGATATGCTCCGCCGTCCAACCATCGCTTTCACTGGCACGGGTCTTTTCCTGGGCCCTTATGGCGACCAGTTGATCCCGACGGGTGGCCACATCTCGCAACCTTTGGCGGGACGCCGAAGGGGGAACTGTCTCCTCCAGCTCCAAGGCCCGACCATAGGTCGCGAGCATACGCGCATCCAAGGCATCGGTCTTGGCGATCCGCCCACAAGCCCGGGCAAAGTCCCGGGCGCGTTGGGGATTGACCCTGGTGTACCGAATCCCCGCGTCGTGCAGGGCGCGAGCCAAGGTTTGGTCGTACACCCCCGTCGCTTCAAACACGACCAGGAGATTTCGTCCCCGCCAGGCCTCGACCAGTGGCGCGATGCTATCGGATGAATTCCCGATGCGGGTCACCTCGCCGGTGGCATCATCGAAAAGATCCAGCCACGATTTGGAGATGTCGCATCCTATGCATTCAAAGGGTATAGACATGGTGCCTGTCCCTGTGATGCGAGGTCTGTTGGTGCAGCCTCGTGCAACTGTTCAGGATTGGTGAGCAAACGCGAGCGGGGACCTTGCCCGCATACGGTGTTCCTTCACCAGGGATCCACCGGTTTCCCGCTCGCGCCCATCATAATGGCACAGATGCTCCACACAGGAATCCAGGGTGGGAAGAACCAGCGGCGGCGATTGACGCATCCTGACGCGCTAAGCGCCAATACCAGAGAAATCAACCCTGGATGCCCGTTTTCACGGGCATGACGAAATAATACCAACGGCATTAGGCTATGACCTCGGCCCACCGTCGACTTGTGACGGATTTGAGGACTTTTGGCTGTTCCGCGAAGCGGTTCCATGCATCGCAACAGGCATCGACGATGTGCTCGTATCCCTCGAAGACCCGGTGCGAGAGATAGTTCTGTCGCAA
>NZ_JBLAVB010000013.1:0-112183 GCF_047263945.1 Rhodospirillum sp. A1_3_36
CGCATCGATCATCTCTGACCGGACCTCTCCGGCCAGTTGCTCCAGCTCCACCAACGAAAGAGACCGCGTCCCGGATGGGTCCGAAAACCGGTCGAGCAGGGGCGTTTCAGGCGATGAACTCACGGTAGCCGTCTCCCATTCAGCGTGCGCCGGGCACGTGATACCCCCATCCAGACATCGTGGGGGAGATGCGGCGGACCACTCTGGACGCCGGTGAAAAACCGCTCTTTCCCTAAGGATTTCCAGGAACACACGGGTCGGGAATGATAGGGGAGACCTCCCCTTGGACGCAAGGGAAGCCGATACCGGATATTGGATCCTTCGAACCAAAGACCAACGCTGTCCCTAATCCTATTAGCAGATGCGAAAAAGCGCGTATGAAGGGCTGGTTTCTACGGGGGGTGACCGCTATACTCCGTACGCTTCCGTCTGTTCGAAATGATTCATTTAGGGTCCGAGACAATCGAACGGTACTCGTTGCCAAAGTGTCCTATTTCGTATCCGACGCGCAAGTTCGTCCCATCCGCTGGCCCCGTTGGCCGCCGCTTGCGGGACAGTAGCCATCAGACAAATAATGACGCGGCCCCCGGTCCCCGGGGGTAACGGTCAAATGAAGCAAGAGAGAGGGGAGGCGACGTCCGTCCGTTCCATTCTGGTCAACGGGTCCGGCTGCGCCTTCGGGCATGTAAAAAAAACAGGAAGACCCGTATGCACGAAATTATCCGTCAGCTCGACGAAAAACGCGCCGCGGCCCGCCTAGGGGGGGGGCAGCGTCGGATCGACGCCCAGCACGCGAAGGGAAAGCTCACCGCGCGCGAGCGTATCGATTTGTTGCTTGATCCCGGCTCCTTCGAGGAGTGGGACATGTTCGTGGAACATCGCTGCGTCGAATTCGGCATGGCGGACAGCAAGATTCCCAGCGATGGAGTGGTCACAGGCCATGGCACCATCAATGGACGCCTGGTCTTCCTGTTCAGCCAGGACTTTACCGTGCTGGGCGGATCCCTGTCGGAAACCCATGCGGCCAAAATCTGCAAGATCATGGATCAGGCCATGAAGGTCGGCGCTCCGGTCATCGGCCTGAACGATTCCGGCGGGGCACGGATCCAGGAAGGCGTGGACAGTCTGGCGGGCTACGCCGAGGTCTTCCAACGCAATGTCCTGGCCTCCGGCGTCATTCCCCAGGTGTCCCTGATCATGGGTCCCTGCGCCGGTGGCGCGGTCTACTCTCCGGCCATGACCGACTTCATCTTCATGGTCGAAGACAGCTCTTACATGTTCGTCACCGGCCCGGACGTGGTGAAAACCGTCACCCACGAGCAAGTGACGGCCGAAGAACTGGGCGGCGCGATCACCCATACCAACAAATCTGGCGTGGCCGACCTGTCCTTCGAAAACGATGTGGTCGCTCTGTTGCAACTGCGCCGTTTCATGGACTTCCTGCCCGCCAACAACAAGCAGAAGCCGCCGGTCCGCCCGACGGACCACGCCTGGGACGCTTACGATATGTCCCTGGACAATCTGATCCCGAACAACCCCAACATGCCCTACGACATGAAGGAGTTGATCCTGAAGATCGTCGACGAGGGCGATTTCTTCGAGATCGCCCCCAAGTACGCGGCCAATATCATCACCGGTCTGGCCCGCATGGAAGGCAGAACCGTCGGCATCGTCGCCAACCAGCCCATGGTCCTGGCGGGTTGCCTGGACATCGACAGCGCCCGCAAGGCTGCCCGCTTCGTCCGGTTCTGCGACGCCTTCAACATTCCCCTGTTGACCCTGGTGGACGTTCCCGGCTTCATGCCCGGCACCAGCCAGGAATACGGCGGCATCATCAAGCATGGCGCCAAGCTGCTGTACGCCTATGCCGAAGCCACGGTGCCCAAGGTGACCTTGATCACCCGCAAGGCCTATGGTGGCGCCTATGACGTGATGTCCTCCAAACACCTGCGCGGCGATTTCAACTACGCTTGGCCCAGCGCCGAAATCGCGGTCATGGGCCCCAAGGGCGCGGTGGAGATCATCTTCCGCCAGGACATGGGCAACGCCGAGAAGATCGCCGAGCGGACGGAAGAATACCGCCGCCTGTTCGCCAACCCCTTCGTCGCGGGCTCCCGCGGCTTCATCGACGAAGTGATCCTGCCCCATGGCACCCGCAAGCGGGTCAACCGGGCCTTCGCCATCCTGCGCGACAAGGTTCTGGAAAACCCCTGGCGCAAACACGGCAACATTCCGCTGTAACCCGTGGTCCGCACGATCCGTCCTCGATGAAATGAGCTGGGGCAACCAATGTTCGACAAAATTCTGATCGCGAACCGCGGCGAAATCGCCTGTCGCGTTATCAAATCCGCCCGCAAGATGGGCATCAAAACCGTGGCCGTCTATTCGGACGCCGACCGGGACGCCTTGCATGTGGACATGGCCGACGAGCGCATCCACATCGGCGGCTCCGCTTCCGCCGACTCCTATCTGGTCATGGACCGCATCATCCAGGCCTGCAAGGACACCGGCGCCCAGGCCGTCCACCCGGGCTACGGCTTCCTGTCCGAAAACAAGGCCTTCCAGGCCGCCCTGGACAAGGAAGGCATCGCCTTCATCGGCCCGGGCAACCGCGCCATCGAAGCCATGGGTGACAAGATCGAGTCCAAGAAACTCGCCGCAGAAGCCAAAGTCTCCACGGTTCCGGGGTACATGGGCGTCATCAAGGACACCGACGAAGCGGTGAAGATCGCCAAGGACATCGGTTTCCCGGTGATGATCAAGGCCTCCGCCGGTGGTGGTGGCAAGGGTATGCGGGTGGCCTATACGGAGGAGGAAGCCCGCGACGGCTTCGTCTCGGCCACCAACGAAGCCAAATCCAGCTTCGGCGACGACCGGGTCTTCGTGGAAAAGTTCATCGAGGAACCGCGTCACATCGAAATCCAGATCCTGGCCGATGGCGAGACCTGCCTGTACGTGGGCGAGCGGGAATGCTCCATCCAGCGCCGCCACCAGAAGGTCATCGAGGAGGCCCCCTCGCCCTTCCTGACGCCGGAGGTCCGCAAGGCCATGGGCGAGCAGGCCGTGGCCCTGGCCAAGGCCGTGGATTACAAATCCGCAGGAACGGTGGAATTCATCGTCGACGCCAACCGGAATTTCTACTTCCTGGAAATGAACACCCGTCTGCAGGTGGAACATCCGGTCACCGAGATGATCACCGGCCTGGATCTGGTCGAATGGATGATCAGGATCGCCGCCGGAGAAAAGCTGACCCTCACCCAGGACGACATCACCCTGAACGGCTGGTCCCTGGAATGCCGGATCTACGCCGAGGATCCCTACCGGGGCTTCCTGCCCTCCATCGGTCGCCTGACCCGCTTCATCCCCCCCGAGGAGGTGGAAGGCCAGGTCCGCGTGGATACCGGCGTCGCTGACGGTGGCGAGATCAGCATGTACTACGACCCCATGATCGCCAAGCTGATCACCCATGGGAAGGACCGGAATGAGGCCATCGCTCGCATGCGGGAGGCCCTGGATGCCTTCTACATTCGCGGCGTATCCCACAACATCCCCTTCCTGGCCTCCCTCTTGGGCAAGCAGCGGTTCGTTGACGGCCGACTGACCACCAACTTCATCGCCGAGGAATACGCCGACGGCTTCCATGCCGCCGACCTTCCCGCCGAGGATCCCACCATCCTGATCGCGGCGGTCGCCTCCGTGCACCGCAAGCAGGTGGAACGGGAAGCCATGATCTCCGGCCAGATCGCCGGGCATGAGAAGAAGGCCCGGAATGACTGGGTTGTCCGCCTGGGCGACACCAATCACCCCGTAATGATCCTGCCAACCGACACCGGTCATGATGTCACCGTTGATGGCAAGACCGTCTCGGTAGCCCACGACTGGCGCTTCGGCGATCCCCTGTTCAAGGCGGTGATTGATGGCCGCCCTGTGGTCGTCCAGATCGACCGGGAAGGCGTGGGCTATCGCCTGTTCCACGCGGGCACTCAGGACCACGCCCTGGTGCTGACGGAAAGCGCGGCCAAATACGCGGCCCTGATGCCGAAGAAGGAGGCGCCGGACATGTCCCAATTCCTGCTCTCCCCCATGCCGGGCCTGTTGGTCTCCCTGGCTGTGGCAGAGGGACAGGACGTCAAAGCCGGGGAACGTCTGGCGGTGATCGAGGCCATGAAGATGGAAAACGTCTTAAAGGCCGAACGGGACGGAACCGTCGTCAAGATCCACGCAGCCCCGGGCGACAGCCTGTCCGTGGACCAAAAGATCATTGAGTTCGCGGGATAGACTCGCAGTCCGTCGAAGAGCGCGCCGCCCCGCAAGGAGCGGCGCTTTTTTTCTGCCCAGAAGCCCCCCAGACCTCCCTTGAGAATCCATGGGCAGCCGCCACCTTGTTATGGCAATATACTCCCCAAGCAATCATAAGATGAACAAACAGCCTTCCAAGGTGTTCTCTTGAATGCCTTTGCTACGGGCTAGATCAAATGGTTAGAGCATCGCATGGACCGGAAAACCGGTTCCCGATTTTCCGCTCGATGTTCTTAAAAAAAGGGAGAAGACGACACCATGCTTCAAACCTGCCTTTGCCTGCCCTTGACCCTAATCCTGGGCCTGCTAAGCAGTGTCGATTACGAAGCCTTGGCGGACCCCCCGCGGCCCGTGGACTCGCGGATCACGGCTCCGGTGATTGATGAAGCCCGTTTGAAGCAGGTCATCGCTGCCGTCACCCAATGGTCACGGGATCCCTTCATCATCGCCCAGGTCAAAGCGCAGAACGGCCAGCATGCCCATTTGACCCAAGGGGACATCGCCGGGCTGGACGCCCAGTGGCACATGGAGTCTGCGTCAGACAAGGCCCCAACGATCGCCGGGCTCCTCGCCGCCCCCTTGTCCCTCTATCTTGCCCGTCTCAAGGCACAAAGGGAAAACCTCTATACGGAAATCATCGTCATGGATGACAAGGGGTTGAACGTTGGCGTATCCGGTCCGACCAGTGACTATTGGCAAGGTGACGAAGCCAAATTCCTGGAAACCTACGGCAAGACTTCCGGAACCCCCTACCTGTCCGAGGTGGAATTCGACATCTCAAGCCAAAGTTTCCAAATCCAACTCAGCCTTCCCATCACCCAGGACGGTCAAGCCATCGGCGCGCTCACCGTTGGATTGAACGCCGAAGAAATCCTCCCGCCCGAAAAGCCCCCCCCAGAAAGCCCTTAGCGCTGGCAGGGCGATATGGGATGGGAGCTATGCGGCCATATGGGGCATCGGGCCATCTTTTCCCTTGCCAAGCCCCCCCTTGGACGCGCAGCTTTGGGTGGGGGGTGAAGGCGAAAAGAGTGACCCAACCATTTGAGTAGATTGTCACTTTCTTTTGTCTTGCAGCACCGGCGCCCGGGGAGCGAAACAAGACTTCAGGGCGCAGGATCCTAGTCCGATAGCGGACGCCCCATGGGGAAAACCGCGGCCATTCCGGACGCGGACAAGCAAAGCGGTTCGATATTCATGGCGATTTCCAAGACTCTCGCGAACGAGTTGGAGCGGCGTCGCGCCGCCGCCCTGGCCGGTGGCGGCCAAGCCAAAGCTGATGCCCGACACGCTAAGGGCAAAATGACCGCCCGGGAACGGCTCACCACCCTTTTCACCGAGGGCACCTTCCAGGAGTTCGGCCTGCATGCCCAGCATGCCACCCGCCATTTTGGCATGGCCGACAAATCCATCCCCACCGACGCGGTCGTCTGTGGGACCGGATTCATCGATGGCCGCCCCGTGGCCGGGTTCAGCCAGGATTTCACCGTCGTCGGCGGATCCCTGGGTGAGATTCACGCCAAAAAGATCTGCCACACCCTGGACCATGCCGTGAAGGCCGGTGTCCCGGTCATTGGGTTCAATGACTCTGGAGGAGCGCGGATCCAGGAGGGTGTCGGCGCCCTCTCTGCCTACGGCCAAGTGTTCTATCGCAATGTCCAGCTGTCCGGAGTGGTCCCGCAGATTTCTGTGATCGCCGGTCCCTGCGCGGGCGGCGCCGCCTATTCCCCGGCCCTGACTGATTTCATCATCATGACCCGGCACAATGCGGAAATGTTCATCTGCGGGCCAGAGGTGATCCGCGCCGTCACCGGTCAGGTCACGACCATGGCCGAGATCGGCAGCGCCGAAGCCCATGCCTCTGTGGCCGGAAACATTCATTTTATCGCAGAGGACGACGCCCATGCGGTGGCCATCGTCCACCGACTGCTGTCCTTCCTGCCGTCCAACAACATGATGGACCCACCCCACCGGATCGAGCCGGACCTGTCCGTGGCCGATGATCCGGTTCTGGACGATATCGTGCCGGAGGATCCGAAGATCCCCTTCGATTGCCGCAAGGTCATCGAACGGTTGGCCGATGGCGGTGACTATCTGGAGGTCATGCCCACCTTCGCGGCCAACATCGTTATCGCCTTCGGGCGGATTGGCGGGGTCGTGGTGGGCTTTGTCTCCAACCAGCCCACGGTGAAGGCCGGAACCTTGGACATCGACGCCAGCGATAAGGCTGCCCGCTTCGTGCGCTTTTGCAACGTCTTCAACATCCCGCTGGTGACCCTGGTGGATGTGCCGGGCTTCCTGCCCGGTGTACAAGAGGAACGACGGGGCATCATCCGCCATGGCGCCAAAATGCTGTTCGCCTATGCCTCGGCCACCGTGCCCAAGATCACGGTGATCATGCGCAAGGCCTATGGCGGTGCCTATCTGGCCATGTGCAGCCAGGATATGGGTGCGGATCGGGTGATCGCTTGGCCGACGGCAGAAATCGCCGTGATGGGTGCCGAGGGAGCCGTGAACATCCTGTACAAGCGTGAGCTGGACAAGGCCGACGACCGGAAAGCCAAATCCAAGGAACTGGCCGATGAATACAGGGAACAGTTCGCCTCTCCCTACCTGTCTGCGGGCAAGCTATTCGTCTCGGACATCATCCAGCCCCGCCAGACCCGCTCCGCCATCGCCCTGACCCTCCGGGGGCTTCTCTCCAAGCGCGAAACCCGCCCGCCCAAGAAGCATGGAAATATCCCCCTGTAGGATTGTCACCGTGCATCCCGTCGTAAATTAAGGACCCCAGGCCCATGCTCGACAACCTGGAACTCATCGGGACTGGCTTCGCCGTGGTCATGGCGGTGCTCGCCTCCCTATGGGGTGCCTGTGCCCTGATTGGCACCATTTTCACCCGCATCGAAAAGACCCGGGTGGAGGCGGTAGCCAAGGCTGCACCGATCCCGGCACCCGCTCCCCCGTCACCCCAAATTGGCCCCCAGACCGGCCCCTCCACGACCGGAGGCATTCCTGCCCACCATCTGGTGGCCATCGCTGCGGCTGTGACCTCGGTGCTGGGGGAGGCCTACCGGATCACCCAGGTCACCGCCCCCGCCCATCAGATCAATGACTGGCCCCTGGAGGGCCGTATCGAGACCTTCTCCGCCCACCGGATCCGGACCGATTGGGGTCCAACCCGCCCGACTCTGGGTGGCGAAACCCCAAATATTCTAAGAGGACAGAAATGATGAAACGCCTACGGATCACCGTGGAAGGCACCGCCTATGACGTGACGGTGGAAGAGTTGGATCAGCCCAGCGCCCCCACCTCTGCGCCAATCGCTGCCACACCCGCCCCGTCTCCGGCTCCCATTGCAGCAGCGGCTGCGGCACCCGCCCCCATCGCCCCTGCACCGACCGCACCCGCCGGTCCTGGCGCCGTAGCCAGCCCGCTGGCGGGGACTGTGGTCAGCGTCGACGTGGCCGTGGGTCAGGCCGTCACCCTGGGACAGACCCTGCTGGTGCTCGAAGCCATGAAGATGAACACACCCATCGGTGCCCCCCAAGCTGGAACAGTTGCTGCGGTGAGCATCACCCCCGGCGCCACGGTGACCGAGGGCCAAGTTCTCGTCACCCTTTCCTGATTTTTCTTTCCCAGTTTAGGACGCCGCCGCCATGGATGTTTCCGCCGCGGACAGCACGCAAGCCACTTCCAAGCTGGAGCAGCTTTGGAATTTGACCGCTATTTCCGATGTCACCTGGCAAATGGCGGGGATGTGGGTCATCATCGCGGTCCTATTCTATTTGGCCGTCTACCGCAAGTTCGAGCCCCTGCTGCTGGTGCCCATCGCCTTTGGTGCCCTGCTCGCCAACCTGCCAACCGAAGGCTTGATCAATCCCCCCATCGGCGAGCACGGGGGCGGGCTCTACTACTACATCTCCAAGGGGGTGGAGTTGGAGATCTTCCCACCACTGATCTTCCTTGGGGTCGGAGCCTTGACCGACTTCGGACCCTTGATCGCCAATCCGCGCACCCTGTTGCTGGGCGCTGCGGCCCAGTTCGGGGTGTTCGCCACCTTCCTGGGCGCGATCTTCATCGGCTTCTCGCCCATGGAGGCCGGGGCCATCGGCATCATTGGCGGGGCCGACGGCCCGACCTCGATCTTCCTGGCCAACAAGCTGGCGCCCCATCTGCTGGCCCCCATCGCCGTGGCCGCCTATAGCTACATGGCCTTGGTCCCCCTGCTGCAACCGCCGATCATGCGGGCTCTGACAACGGATGCGGAACGGAAAATCCGCATGCGCTCCCTGCGGAAGGTCTCGCGGTTGGAAAAGCTGATCTTCGCGACCATGGTGACCATCGTCGTCATCCTGCTGGTGCCTGCGGCCTCTGCCCTGATCGGCATGTTGATGTTGGGCAACTTCCTGCGAGAATCCGAGGTGGCCGAACGCCTGACCAAGGCCGCGCAGAACGAGATCGTCAACGTCGTGACCATCTTCCTGGGCACCTCAGTTGGAATCACCATGACCGGCGAGCGGTTCCTGAACTTTGATACCCTGAAAATCCTGGCTCTGGGGGTCATCGCCTTTGGCATCGCCACAGCCTGCGGCGTCCTCATGGCCAAGCTGATGAACCTGTTCCTCAAGGACAACAAGATCAACCCCCTGATTGGCTCTGCCGGTGTCTCTGCGGTGCCCATGGCCGCCCGCGTGAGTCAGGTGGAGGGACAACGGGCAGACCCGGGGAACTTCCTGTTGATGCACGCCATGGGACCGAATGTCGCCGGCGTAATCGGGACAGCCGTCGTCGCGGGCTACTTTATCGCTTGGTATGCGAATTAGAACTACGGTCTCGTCCTTTTTGGGCGATTGCCCAAACCCATTTGGGGGCAAATGCCCCCAAACCCCCATTTCTCTTTTACAAGTGACAGCCTGGGATCTGGGGCCTTTCGGCCCCAGTGAGGAACGGGGCGAAGCCCCGTGACTGCCCCTGTGGTGTACCGCGCGGCGAGACAAACTCACCCCCCTAACCATATGATCTAGTCCCTTTCCAGACACCCCAGGTCGTGGATCAGGGTCCAGGGGGTTTTCCACCGCAACAGATCATCGAAGGATCCCGCCTCCACCTCTCCCATCCCGGGAGCGGAGTGGAGGCGGGCACCTTTGTCTGCGTCCAAGGACAGGCTCGCGCTGCTCGGTGGAGCGTTTTCTGCTTCGCTGGGATTGATCGCTCCCCGCTCCCCTTGACGACTCCCGGCAGAGGTCACCGCCCCCAAGCCGTTGGCTCCATGGCTGAGCACCACATAGGCCGCCCGCTCCCTGTCCGGTGGAGCTTGGCCCTTGTCCGCCCCCAGAACGGCGATCGCCCCATTCAACGGCGCCTTGGTCAGAGCTTCGGCCGTGCAGTCTACGCCCACGTCCACCATGCCTTGGGACACGGCGTAGGTCAGGCGATGCCCCCAACCGTCCAGGGCATCCTCTTCCATCAACCCCAGGCTCCACCAGGGCAAGGTCCCCATGCTGAAAAGCGGACTGGGACGATCCAGCCCCCCCGTTCGAACCGGGCAACTCCCCGGTATCCAGGGCGGATTGGGGCCATCGGCGTCCGCCGGACAGGGCAGAACCCCGGTCGAGATGAAATGGGCCATCAGGGCCAGTTCTGCCCGGTCCAGTCGGTCCTCGGTCACGGCCTCGCGCCGATTTTTCAACAGACTGGGCGCGGCCATCAATCCCCCCGCCAGAATCAGACCCAAAATCGCCAAAGCCAAAGCCAGATCCATCAAAATCGCGCCGGAGCGAGCCGATCCCAAGGCCCTATTGGACAACCTGCGCGTCATCCGCCAATCAGGTGCAGGAGAATCTGCCGTCGGTGTGGGATTGTCCGATGCTCGCACAGATAAATCCCCTGCCACGTGCCCAAACTCAAACGTCCATCCGCCACCGGAATCGTCAGACTGGTGGCGGTCAATGCAGCGCGGATATGGGCGGGCATGTCGTCCGGTCCTTCCAGGGAATGGCGATAGAGACCGGGCCGCTCCGGCGCCAGACGGGCCAGGGCGTCGTCCAGATCGGCCATGACATCGGGATCCGCGTTCTCCTGGATCGTCAAGGACGCCGAGGTGTGACGCACAAAAACGGTCAGAAGTCCCATGAAGACCCCCGTTCCACTCACCCAATCCGCGATGGCCGCCGTCACATTCCGAAAGCCCCGTCCCCGGGTCTCCACCGTCAGCAGGGTTTGGTCCTGGTGTGTGACAGGAATCATGATATGCGTCGTCCTTTCCACGGGATGAAGGCGGGAACGCTGCGGCGATAGGACGCATAGGCGTCACCATACAGACCGAGCAGCTTGCGCTCCTCTAACCAGGTTCCCACAAGCAGGTAGAGAGACCCCCATAGGGCGTTCGACAGACCCAAGGGATCCACCGCCCGGCCCCAGAGGATCAAAAAAGCCGCCGTGTACAAAGGGTGACGCAGCCACCGGTGGGGGCCGTCCAAACGCAAGCCTTCGTCCTCATCGACCACAGGCTCGCGGAGTTGGCGCAGACCGAGCAAACGCCCCCCGTCATAATAACGCAGGGACCAGAGGCCAAAAGCCAAGCCCACCAGGGCCAGAACGGTCAGCCCCCAAAAGACCGGAGGGGGGGCGACGAAGGCAAGGGGGGGACGTCCCAAGGTTTCCTGCCCTAGCCAGAACACGAAGCCAAGGTGGATCAGGGCAAGGATGTTATAGGCAAGACGATGGCCCCGACCGAACAGCCTGAGAAGCAGACTTCGCCCGGATGCAGCGGCGAAAACGGAATGCCCCAGACCGAAGGACAGCCACCCCAGACCATGGAGGACCCAAGCGCCGATGACAGCGTCCTCCATATCGATCACCCCTTATCCTCCCGCCGTCATCCGCAAGTAATCTGGGTGATCCGCCCCACGGCGTCGATCATGACGTTGAGACGGTCGGGTCTGAAGTCGTGGGTCACCAAGGAGCCCGGCGGCAAGATCCGCTGGGGATGGGGCAAATCGGACACCCGCAAGAAGGGACCTTGGGCGGGCGGCGGGGCGGAACTGGACAGCAATGGCCCCCCTATCCGGTCTTGAAGCTGGTCAGCGATGCAGGTTCCTCCCTGTTCCATCCCCGCTGCCGGGCCCGTTCCGGCCCCCCCATGAACAGATCCCTCATCGGAAGAGGAGGAGCAAGCCGCAAGGCCCAGGGTCGACAGGAAAAGAGCCGCCAGAGTGAGGCTCGTATTAGAGGTCCGCATGACAATCACTCTCCCGATGATTTTTCGGATAGGCGGGCGATGGTGGCCGTCGTGGAAAAGCCATCTTCAAGCTTGGCGAGCACCACCCGCCCGCCATTGGCCTGGACCAGATCGGCGCCGACCACCGTATCGACAGTGTAATCCGCCCCCTTAACCAGCACGTCGGGCAAAAGGGTGCGAATCACGTCAATGGGCGTATCCTGACCGAAAAGAACGACCAGATCCACCGACGCGAGGGAAGCCAGGACCGTGGCTCGGGCCATTTCAGACTGAACCGGCCGGGTTGGCCCCTTCAAACGGGAGACGGAGGCATCACTGTTGAGACCAATGATCAGCCTGTCGCAAGCTTGCCGCGCCTGACGCAGCAGGGAGATATGCCCTGGATGCAACAAATCGAAACAGCCGTTGGTGAAGCCAATCCGCAACCCCCTACGGCGCCATTTTCCCGCCAGTTCTCTTGCTTCGTCCAAGGAGACCACCTTGGATTCGCTGGCGCTGACCTCCAGATGGTGGGCCGCAGCAAGCAGATCGTTCCGGGGCACTGCTGCTGTTCCCACACGGCCCACGACGACACCCGCAGCCAGATTGGACAGGCGACAGGCCGAGGACAGGTCCGCGCCGACAGCCAAGGCGGCTGCGAGGGTCGCCACAACCGTATCTCCCGCGCCGGAGACATCGAATACCTCCCTGGCCTCGGCCGACATATGCTCCACCGCGCCATCCTGTGTGACCAGGGTCATCCCGTCCTGACTGCGGGTCGCCAAGACGTTGTCCACCCCGCAAGTCTCGATGATCCGACGACAGGCAGCGACCACCTCCTCGTCGCTGTCCGCAGGCATACCGCTGGCCTCAGCCAACTCCTTGCGATTGGGCGTCAACAGGGTCGCACCTTCGTAGCGGGTATAGTCCCGCCCCTTGGGGTCGACGATAACGGGAACACCCGTCTCCCGACCCAGCCGAATCAAGATCCCGGCCATGCCCGTGTCCAGAACCCCCTTCCCGTAGTCGGAGAGGACCAGGGCGCCTGCGGTTTTGATCTGACTGCGCACATCCTCCACGAGTCGATCGGCGTCGTAGGATTCCAGGGGAGCAACGGTTTCATCGTCAGCCCTTAGGAGTTGCTGGCTTCCCGCGACGAATCGAGTTTTAACGCTGGTCCTCCGATCCGGTTGAACCCCGATGAAGTTCTCGACCGAGGATTCACTGCCCAAAAGGGTCATAACCTCGCTTCCCGCGCGATCCTCGCCCAAGACCGACATGAACGCACTGCTTGCGCCCAAGGCCACGAGGTTGCGCACCACATTCCCGGCACCACCCAACATGGATTGTTCCTCCTTGATGTGGATGATGGGAATGGGAGCTTCAGGGGAAATCCGGTCAACCTTGCCATGGACAAAACGGTCCAACATGACATCGCCGACACAGATCACGCGGGCGGAAGGCAGCTTGAGGACGATATCAGCGAGGGCGGCTGCAAGGGGCATGACCGAAGAGCACTCCACGGCGGGATGGGAAGAAAAGGGGACCGGCAAGCTAGCACCGGAGCGGTAGTGGGAAAAGTGTTGAACGACCTTGCCATCGATTGCGATCTAAAGGTCCCAGGCGACCTCAGCGCCAAGTCGTCCGGGTTACAACCTTCTGTCCGGGAACGGAAAGCAAGCGAACATCCCGGCCCTCGATCACGGCTGCGGTCAAGGTTCCTCCCAGATAGGCCCCCGTATCAACGCCAAGACGCAAGGCACTCCGCTCCACGACAGGCCTGGGCGTATGTCCATGGACCACGAAAAAATCCCATGGCTCGGTCGAAGACAGGAAGGGCTCGCGTATCCACAAGAAATCCTGTTCCTCCTGGCCGCTGAAGGGACGACTGGGATTCACACCGGCATGGACGAACAGCAAATCTCCCGACCGGATGGACGTGGGCAGGGACCTCAGAAACCGGTCATGCTCTGGCGGAAAGACCGCAAGGGCATCCACCCGGGCCCGGGCCCATTCCTCCGGAGTTGCGGCGTCGTCTTCAAACCCCGCCGGTGGCGTCACCCCGTAGGACCGCAGGGTCTCCGATCCCCCTCCCGAAGTCCCCATCCACCAGGGATGCACCGGAGAGCCCTCCAGAAAGGCCAGGAACTGCTCTTCGTGGTTCCCCTTCACGACGCTGACCGGCGGTAAGTCCGCAGGGGGCGTCATCAGGCGCGCGATGACGCCCTTGGACTGGGGACCACGGTCCACCATGTCGCCCAGGCTGATGATCCGAGCCTCGGTCACAGGATGACGGGCCATATCGACGCGAATTTCGTCCAACAGGGCATCGAGAACGGATAGCAAACCATGGATATCACCGATAACATAGTGACGGACGCCGTCTGGCCCTCCCTTGGAAAGGGGCTCAAGGTCCACGCGGTGGGCTGTCGTCAGGCCGGACATTGTCGATTTTTCCTTTGGAATCGCCACTGGTAGGAACGCCATGGATATGGGAAAGTGCTCTCCGCTGGGTCAAGAGAGAACACCCCTTCAACCGGCGAAACGGTCTCTTAGCCCTGAAACGGGGCGTACGAAGTACCGTTCCTTTGGACAGGCTGCCTGAAATACTTTGGACGGTCGGCCTGAAATGATCGGCCTAGCACGACCAAATGAAGGTTGAGTGCAGAAGATGCGCCAACCGATTACAACGTAAAGAAGTAGTAAGGCCTCGGGAAGGACTCATGCCGTCTTCATCGGTTTCTTTTGGGAATGCACGGGCCATGATGACGGCCCTTGCCGGACTGAAACAAAATCCAGCGGGCCACCAAGTTGCGGTGATTGCTCTTTCCCAACTTCAACCTGAATTCCGCCGATTGAATCTGGTCCAACGGGCGGCAGAGGTTTTTGCTCCCCTGATGCGTGTCAAGGATGGCCCCCTGGTTTTCCTGCCCGCCAGCTTGGATATTGTCATCCTGGGCCGTAACCTGCCCCGTGACGCCATCCGCGACGCTGCCGGCGCCATTCGAGCCCTGTTCGGCGCCGACCCCTTGGCCCGGGAACGGGCCCCGGGACGGGATCGCTTCGCCCGGTGGTTCGACCTGGCCCGCCCCGACCATATGAAGGCCTTCGCCACCCTGGCCGACGACATCGACCAGCGCTCCGCCGAGGCGGCCCAAGCCACCGGTGCGTGGAACATCAACGACCAACCCCTGACCCCGAAACGTCTGGCCCTGCTGACCGCAGATATGGAAAACTTAGACGTTGCCCCCCTGCTGCACCGGCAGGCCGTCGTGGAAGTGACAGAGGACCGGCGAGCCTTATTGGTCCATGAGGAATTCTTGATCTCCCTTTCGGCCCTACGCAAAAAAGTGGCCGAAGAGGTCAATCTGCAAAGCGATCGCTGGCTGTTTCAGGATTTTACGCGATCTCTCGACCGTCATCTGTTACGGGTTCTGAAAAACATGGAGGTGTTCCAGAAGCCCAAAGCACTCTCCATCAACATGAACCTGGAAACCCTCTATTCCGATGCCTTCGCCGGGTTCGCGGCAGCCCTGCGCCCCGATCAAACCCTGGTGGTCGAAGCCCAGGGCGTGGATGTCTTCGCTGATATCGGCGTTTTCCTGCGAGCCCGGGATTGGTTGCACGACAAGGGACACAAGCTTCTGATTGATGGACTGACGCCCCGTACCATGGAGACCGTCGATCTGGGTCCCTTGGGGGCTGATTTCTATAAACTGGGCTGGAACCCCGGTTTGGTTCATTCCGTTGATGGAGACGACGCCGCAGCCGCCCGAGCCCTGATCGGCGCCATCGGAGCGGACAAGGTGATCTTGGGCCGGGTTGATTCCGAACAAGCCATGGCCTGGGGGATCCGTGCGGGAATCCACCGCTTCCAAGGGTTCTTCGTTGATTCCATGCTGGGGGCGATGATCCATGGGGACTGCCCGAATCCCTGTGGTCTGGGTCGGTGCATCGCGTCGCGGCGGCAATTGACCGGCGGGCTGCGTGACGAATGCCACGACAAGGCTCTCCTGGACGGAACCACCCGCATCGCCGCCAAATCGGTGTAGGACGGGTGCACGCAACGAAATGGGAATAATGGACTCCACGACGCTAACTGATACCACCGGTGACGAGACGAGCCACGAGGTTCGCTCGCTTGCCAATTTGATTGCCTGGCTACAGGACAACCTGGGACGTCTCCTTGGCTACAGGGCGGCCCGGTTGCGTCTGTCCAAAATCTGGCGCAGCGCGCCTGATGCCCTCAATCCCGCCCGCACCATGCTGGCCGAACTGGCCCGCGATCCGGAAATCAAGATTTTCTCCCTGCCCCAAGGGGACCTGCTGGTAACCCACCACCAGACCGACGGTGCCCGGGTCGTGGAGACCCTGGAAGAAATCCGCCTTCTGTTCAAAAAAGACCCCCATTGTCGGCAACCCATTCTGCTCGGCACGGATACCCCCTTGGTGGGGTGGCATGTGCTGGGCGCTGAAGCGGAGTCCATGCTGCTTTGGGCCGAGCGCACCCTGGCCGACCACCTGAACGCCACTGGCGGAGAGGGCGCCTTACCCGGCGGCGGCGCCCGCCTGGGCGCGCCTGCCGTCCGTCCCGGCATGCCCGGCCACCGGGGGCGCCCCCTGACACCGGAAGGTTTGGCCAAACTGGAAAACGGCCTGGCCATGGCCGACCTGTCGACCCAAGTGCGGCGTCAACGCATGGTCACCATCCAACCCGATGGCATGCCCCTGCCAATTGGCACGGAACTGTTCATCAATATCGGGGAATTGCGCCAAACCATCGCCCCCCAGGTGGATCTGTTCTCGAACCAATGGCTGTTCCGGCGCTTCACCGCCACCCTTGACCAACGCATGACCACCTATATCGGCGGCTATGTGGCGGCGGTGGACACCCCCATGGTCAGTCTGAACCTGAACGTGGCCACCATCCTGGGACCGGGCTTTGCTGCGGTGCGCGACGCCGCCAAACGGCATTCTGACAGGATCGTCGTTCTGGAACTACGCCTGGACGACATCATGGCAGACTTACCCGCCTTTCTGTTCGCCCGGGAACATGCTCACCAACTCGGCTTCAAGGTACTGATTGACAATCTGGGGGCACAGGCAATGCTTTGGGTGGACCGTCAACGCCTGGACGCGGATTTCCTTAAGGCCGTCTGGTCGCCGGAGATGGGACACCTTCTATCGACTTCGGATGGGGATATTCTCCGCCAACGTATCCGCGCCTTCGGTCCGGAATCCATCATCATGAGCCGCTGCGACGATGCCGCAGCCGTGGAAGCGGGAAAGGCATTGGGTTGCAGAATTTTCCAAGGCTTCTACCTGGATGACCTGCTGCGCGAAGGCACACCCCATAATCCCCAACCCAATGATCTATCCCCGGAGCTTGCGGAGTGAAGACAGCGTCCCCCGTCCTGTCAATGCCAACGCATCCCGCGATCCGAGTGGAACAGCTCACCAAGGTCTTCCCCAACCGCAAGCGCGGCCAAGTGGTCGCCGTCGATGGTGTGACCCTTTGGGCAGAGCGGAACAGCACCGTGGGCTTGTTGGGGGGTAATGGCGCGGGCAAAACCACCACCATTTCCATGATACTGGGCCTGTTGACCCCCACATCAGGCCGGATTGAGGTCTTGGGTGTGGACATGGTCGCAGCCCGCCACAAGGCCCTGCCCTTTCTCAATTTCTCCAGCCCCTACGTGGATTTGCCCCACCGCCTGACGGTGCGGGAAAACCTGATGGTCTACGCCCTGCTTTATGGCCTGGCCGACCCCAAGGCGCGCATCGCCACCTTGACCGCCGAGTTGAGGATTGACCACCTGATGAACCGGCCTTCCGGCAAACTGTCGGCGGGGCAGAAAACCCGGGTGGCACTCGCCAAGGCTTTGCTCAACGACCCCCGCGTCCTCTTGCTGGACGAGCCCACCGCCTCGCTCGATCCCGATACGGGGGACTGGGTGCGCACCTATCTTGAAAACTGGCGGCGCAACCGCGGCGCAACCCTGTTCCTGGCCAGCCACAACATGGCCGAGGTCGAACGCCTCTGCGACACCGTTTTCATCATGGGGGAAGGGCGCGTCCGCGACCAGGGCGCCCCCCGGGATCTCCTCGACCGCCATGGTCGCGCCAACCTGGAAGAGGTTTTCCTGAAAATCGCCCGGGAAGGACGGGACCCGGACCTGGAGACACCCCCATGAGCCCCAAAACCCAGCAAGATGACGAGGACCCCGGCGCCAAAGGCTCCGCCCCCCCACCCATAGCAGAGGCCCTGCCCGCTTCAGACCAAATTCTATCCCTCCGCCGGATCGGCGCCCTGATCCTGCGCCATTGGTACCTGATGCGGGGATCGGTGCCGCGTCTGCTGGAAATCGCCTATTGGCCCATGATCCAGGTCATCACCTGGGGATTCGTGACCCGGTTCCTCTCCCAGGAATCCACCCTGGTGGCCCATGCGGGAGGCATGTTCATTGGTGCCGTATTGCTGTGGGACGTTCTGTTCCGGGCCAACCTTGGCTTTACGCTGTCGTTCTACGAAGAGCTCTGGTCCCGGAACCTGGGTCACCTCTTCGTCAGCCCCCTGCGTCCCTACGAGCTGTGCATCTCACTCATGACCATGAGTGTGATCCGTACCCTGTTGGGGGTCTTCCCAGCAAGTCTCGTCGCTCTGTTCCTTTGGAAATTCAACATCTACGATCTGGGGTTGCCGCTGCTGGCCTTTTTTGCCAACCTGATGGCCATGGGCTGGATTATTGGCCTGTGCGTCAGCTCCCTGGTCCTGCGGGTCGGCCTGGGGGCCGAGAGCATGGCCTGGGTGATGATCTTCGCCTTCATGCCCCTTTCCGGCGTCTATTACCCCATTGGAGTGCTGCCTGAAGCCCTGCAGTGGGTCGCCTACGCCTTACCCCCCGCCCATGTGTTCGAGGGGATGCGCGAAGTGATGATCCACGGCACCTTCAACCAGGGCCATTTCCTGGCCGCAGTGGGGCTGAACGGGCTTTATCTGGTCCTGTCCATGGGGGTGTTCCTGCAGGTTTTCCGAATTGCCAGGGACAGGGGTCTTCTGCTGAACATTGGCGAGTAGTTTCGTTTTTCCTTATACAAGGTATCCGCCTTGGGTACACTCCGGGACCTTCCGTGTCAGTGAGTCCCGTCCATGCCCGACCCCATGCCCGCCCACCGGTCTCCCCGCCTCCGTTCTCTTCTTGGCCTGCTGCCCATCGTCCTTGGTGTTGCGGTCCTGATCCTGGCTGTCTCTGGCCGCGTTCCCCCTGCCCGCACCCAGGACGCAACCCCGGCCACCCCGGCACGGGTCATCACCGTCCCCCGCCTGGACGTCACCCCACTGATCACCGCCCATGGCCCCGTCCGCCCGGACCGGGTCTGGCAGGGGGTGGCCGAGGTTTCGGGCCGGATCGTCGAGGTCTCCCCGGTCCTGCGCCAGGGGGTCATCGTGGAAAAGGGCACTCTGCTAGCGCGCATCGATGCCGCCGACTACACCCTGATCGAGGCCCAGCGGCAGGCTCAAGTCCAAACCCTGAACAGCAAGCGGATCAACCTTGAAGCCTCCATCGCCATCGAAGAGCGAGGCTTGACGATCGCCCAGGCAGAGCTGACCCGCAAGGAGACCCTCCGGGCCCGGGGGGCCGTTTCCCAATCGGATGTGGACACTGCGGCCCGCTCCCTTCTGTCTGCGGAACAGACCCTGCAAAACCTGCGCAATGAGTTGAACCTGCTCCCGGCGGAGATGGATCAGACCCGCGCCCAATATACCCAGGCCAAACTGGACGTGGCTCGGACGGAGCTGGTCGCCCCCTTCGACCTCCGCATCGCCTCGGCCGACGCGGTGGAAGGGCGTTTCGCCCAGGTGGGCCAAATCCTGGCCGAGGGGGATTCCATCGCCAAGGCCGAAGTGGAAGCCCAGGTTCCCCTGAACCGCATGCTCGCCCTGAACCGAGCGGGCGGAGAACGGAGCCTTTCAGAGGGGGACGGGCAAAATGGCATGGGAGGCAGACTCGGTGTGGCCAGCCAGGACATCTCCGCCAGCCGCAACCTCAGTGCCCAGGTGGTGCTTGAGGTGGGAGAGACGACACTCACCTGGCCCGCCCGGGTGGAACGGGTCAGCGATACCATTGACCCCACGACCCGCACCCTGGGCGTCATTGTCGTTGTGGATGAGCCCTATCGCAGGGCCATCCCCGGGGTTCGCCCCCCCCTGGTCAAGAACATGTTCGTCACCGTCCTTTTGGGCGGCGAGACCCTGCCCGACAGGGTCGTCATCCCCCGCCACGCCCTGCGTGCCGACGGAACCGTCGCTCTGGTGGGCGCCGACGGAACCCTCGTCTTCCAGCCCGTGGAGGTGCAGTTCACCCAGGATGGATATGCCGTGATCAAGGAGGGATTGGTGGGGGGCGAGACCCTGGTCGTCGGACATCTCTCCCCAGCTATCGCAGGAATGGAGATCACTCCCATCGACGATGGCGACACCCTCGCCCTGCTCACGGAAGAGACAGCCGCCGGGGCACTGAAGAGCGATCCAAAGACGGCCCCAAAGACTGACCCAAAGACTGACGGTACACTGAAGGACGGGGATTCCCAATGATCTCCTATTTTGCCCGCCACCCCACAGCAGCCAACATCCTGATGCTCGCCATCATGGTGTTGGGGGGCGCCAAAATCTGGGACCTGAACCGGGAAACCTTCCCCCGCCTGCCCCAATTGGATGTGGAGGTGGGAGTGGTTTGGCCCGGCGCCTCCGCCGGACAGGTGGAGGATTCCCTCTGCCGCCCCCTGGAAGACGCTGTCGAGGGCATCTCCAACCTGGAGGAAACCGTCTGCACCGCGTCGGAGGGCAAAGCCAGCCTCGTCGCCTCCATGCGCGAAGGGACCCCCCCGGCCACCTTCCTGGACGATGTCCGGGCCGAAGTGGATGCCCTGGATGAACTGCCCGACGACAGCGAGCGCCCCACCACTATCTTGAGAGACCGAACGGATTTCGTTGCCTCCCTGTCCCTGACCGGCCCCATGACGCCCCAGGAGCTGCGGGACCTCGCCTTGGACTTGAAAGACCAGATGTTGCGCTTCGGCGGCATCCCCCTGGTCAGCGTCCAGGGCTTTTCCGACCGCCAAATCCGGATCGAGGTCCCCCGAACCACCCTCCGCGCCCTAGGCTTGTCCATGGCCACCGTCGCCCAAGCCATCCAAAACCAGAACCAGAACATCCCTGCCGGGGTCCTTCAAACCCGGGAAAACGATATCCTGTTGCGCGTGGGAGAGGACCGAAGTCACCCTACCGATTTCTTGGATTTGGTCGTCCTGGGGGATGCCCGGGGCGGCGTGGTCCGCTTGGGCGACATCGCCACCATCACCGATACCTTCCAGGATGCCGAAAAGAAAATCCTGCGCGATGGTGTCCGCGCCGCCCTGCTGCAAGTCAGCAAGACTCCCGCCGACGATAGCCTGAAGGTGATCGAGCGCATCACGTCTTTCCTGAAGCAGGTAAGACCGACCCTGCCGACTCAGGTCTCCCTGGACGTGACCACCGATGTGTCCTCCATCATCGAAGACCGCCTGACCTTGTTGTTGGACAATGGCCTTCAGGGGTTGGTTCTGGTCTTCCTGTCCATGTGGCTGTTTTTCGGCTTCCGATTCAGTTTCTGGGTCTCTGCGGGCCTGCCCGTGGCCTTCCTGGGGGCCATTTTCCTGATGACCGTCTTCGGCTACTCCCTGAATATGATCACCATGGTGGCCCTGTTGATCGCCATCGGCCTGATGATGGATGACGCCATCGTCATTTCCGAGAACATCGCCGCCCGCCTGTCCAAGGGTCAGTCGCCCATGGATGCGGCCATCCAGGGTACTCTGCAAGTCTTGCCCGGGGTGGTCAGTTCCTTCCTGACCACGATCATGGTTTTTGGCGCCCTGGTCTTCCTGAAGGGGAACATGGGCGCCGTTCTCGGCGTGCTGCCCGTGGTTCTGATCATGGTGCTGACCGTCAGCCTGACCGAAGCGTTTCTCATCTTGCCCCACCACTTGGCCCATAGCCTGGAGCACGCCAGAGACAAGCCACCGGGCCGCTTGCGCCAGGGGTTCGAAAGACGGTTCGGCCAATTTCGCGATGGCTTCGTGGACGGGATCGTCCGTCGGGCCGTGGGCCACCCGGGCTTGGCCGTGGGTCTGTTGGTTATGACCCTGCTCCTCTCCATCAGCCTGGTCGCCTCCGGTAGGGTCAAGATGGTAGCCTTCCCCAATCTGGAGGGGGACATCATCGAGGCCCGCGTCCTCATGCCCCAGGGCACCCCCCTCGCCCGGACCGAAGCCATCGCCGAACGGATCCTGGAGGCTGCACGCACCATCAACGAGGAGCTTCGGGATCGGCAACCTGGGCAAGCCGATATCATCCGAGGGGTCACCACCCAGTTTTCCGTCAACAAGGACGCAGGGGACGTGGGCCCCCATGTGGTCACCGTCGGTTTGGACCTGTTGTCCTCCGAGGTTCGCAACGGATCCACGACCGAGTTGATCAACCGGCTGCGTGAGCTGGTGGGCAACCAGCCCGATGTCGTGACCATCCATTATGCCCAACGGGAGCGGGGACCGGCAGGCAAGGCCTTCGAAATCCGCCTGACCGGCACCGATCTGGACGAACTGAAGTCCGCCTCCCTTAGCCTGCAAAACTGGTTACGCGGCTATGACGGGGTACACGACACCTATGATGACCTGCGACCGGGCAAGCCCGAAGTCACCCTGATCTCCCGTGACACAGCCCTGGCCCTGGGTGTGACCGCCAAGGATCTGGCCGACCAGACCCGGGCCGGGTTCCAGGGATTGACGGTGGATGAATTCCGCGTCGGCCCGGAAAACTTCGAGGTTGACCTGCGCCTGATTGAGAAGGATCGGGGGGACTTGGCCGACCTGGATGATTTCGTGATCGTCACCGCCCAGGGCGACGCCGTGCCCCTGGGTGCCGTGGCCCAGATCACATGGACCCAGGGATGGGCCCGGATCCTGCGGGTCAATGGGCAACGCACAGTCACCATCTCCGGCGACGTGGACAGCCGGGTGGCCAACGCCAACGAAATCACCCGCGACCTGACGACCACCTTCCTGCCCGATTTGCTGTCGCACCATCCGGGCGTCCGCTCCTCGCTGGAAGGGCAGGCCGCAGAGGGGGGGAAGACCGGCAAGTCGATCCTCGGCAATTTCCTGATCGGCCTGATCGGCGTGTTCCTGCTGCTCTCCTTCCAGTTCCGCAGCTATGTGGAGCCCATCATGGTCATGGCAGCGATCCCCATGGGCTTCGTCGGCTCCATCCTGGGGCATATGATCCTCGGATTGGACATCTCCATGCCCTCGCTGATAGGGCTCACCTCCTTGGCCGGGGTGGTGGTCAATGATTCCATCCTGCTGGTCCAGTTCCTCAAGGAAAAACGTGCCCTTGGCATGCCTCCAGCCGAGGCGGCGGTGGCCGCGGCCCGGGAGCGCTTCCGGCCCATCCTGATCACCTCGCTGACCACGGTGCTGGGGCTCGGTCCGCTCCTCACCGAGACCAGCCTGCAAGCCCAGGTGCTCATCCCCTTGGCCACCAGCCTGGCCTTTGGTCTGACCTTCTCCACCCTGTTGGCCCTGATCCTGATCCCAGCCTTTTATGTGTTACTGGCCGATTGGAATGCCATCGGGCGAAAGTGAAACGCTTATACCCCAAAACCGTGAACTTGGGCTGGAACGCAGTCGTCGGCCTCGCTCACCGCTGTCTTCCATACCAAATCTCTGGCCGATCAGCCAATACCAGGGAGCAGTTCACGGAGCTTTACCCCGCCCCCCCCTCTTTGGCGAGACTGGGGCCGAAAGGCCCCAGTCCCCAGGCTGTTATTTATATACTCTGTGTCCTTGAAATTCCGGAAACCCTGCTTCGCAGTTTCTGGGCTCTGCCCAGACCCGCAAAGGGTCGGTGGACCCTTTGATCCCGGGGGTCCGGGGCCTCAGGCCCCGGTTTTGCCTCCGTTGCCTGCTCCCACCCTGGAGTCCCGCCTGCGCGGGAATGAGGACCAAGTGCTTGAAATGATAAGAGTCATTTCTGATTGGGCTCAAAGGCGCAATAAAAAATACCCTTCCAAATTGAAATAAGAAAAACAAAAATCGATTTCCATTTACTCACTCGAACATAAGTCCTTGAAAAACGATCATTAAAATCACATATAAGCGAGAATACGCCTTAATTTTAATTTTGAAACTTAATGTCTAATCCAGCCGGAGTATTTACTCAGACCGTCCAGGAATGGACCGCTCAGGGCACCTTTAGATCATATAGTTAGAGCATCGAGCGCTTGAACCCAAGTGAGGCATCATCTCCACCGTCAGATGGAAAAGGAGCATTTCTTGTGACCGACGACCCCGTAAACCTTGACGGACGCCGCGACCCCGCAGGGCAAATCGCGACGGATATCCGGCGCCACACCTTGAAAGCCTTCGAAGCAGATCAGGAGGCGCTCCGCCTTCGGCAGGAAGAGCTCGAACAGCAGCTCATGGCCGACCGGGCGGAGACCTGGACGGAAGCCGCCCTGAAGGCGGAATACCTCATCCGCCAATATGCCAAAACCGCCGAAGGCCAGGATGCCCGCCGGACGAAGCTCATCAACGGAGCCCTTGGCGATCTCGCCCGGCTGATCGAAAGGGATAATACCAAGGTGCGGTGAGTTTGACTCACCGCACCTTGGAAGCGGCCAAGTGGCCGCCGCGCCTTATGGCGCGTAAAAGCCCGCGTGGCGTTTGAACGCAAGAAAAGCGGCGTGGGTTTCAACCCGCGCCGCTTGGTATAAGGGAGAGACATAACGCCCATGACAACGCTCCGGATTCGCCACAGAACCAGCTATCGGTACGGACAACCCGTTGGATTTCATCCCCACCGGCTCATGCTTCGCCCCCGGGAATCCCACGATGTCGGCCTGTTGGATATGGAGATGACCTTGGACCCTCCGGCACAGATTCGCTGGACCCAAGATGTCTGGGGTAACCTGATTGCGACGGCAACCTTTGACAGACTGGCGGACCACCTTGTCATCGAAAGCAGGGTGACATTGGAGCTCAACGCCGCACCTTGGCCGGTTTTTGATATCGCGGCTTCGGCCATTTCCTATCCCTTCCGCTACGACGACGAGTCCTGGATCGACCTGGGAGCCCTCACCCGGCCAGGCTATGACGACCCGACCCACCGATTGCGGGATTGGGTCCGGGGGTTCGTTCGCGGCGAAACCACCGACACATTGTCCCTTCTCAAGGATATCAACGCGGGTATTTCATCGACCCTCTCCTACCAAAGTCGGGAGGCAGAGGGCACCCAATCCCCCTTGGACTCCCTCGATCGGGGGTGGGGATCTTGCCGGGACTTCGCGGTTCTGTTCGTCGAAGCGGTGCGCCTCCTTGGCTTCGGCGCCCGACTTGTCTCGGGCTATAGCCACGACTTTGAGAATACGCGGCTCGGAACCCAGGGCAGTGGGTCCACCCACGCATGGGCGGAGGTCTACCTTCCAGGGGCCGGATGGATTGTTTTCGATCCGACGAATCAAGCTGTGGGCGGAGCCAACCTCATCCCGGTAGCCGTCGGGCGCCACATCCTGCAACTCGTCCCCGTGGCTGGAGGTTTTTTCGCAACGGGTGAAACGCCAACGGATATGAGAGTCGAGGTTTCGATCACTCAACTGTAAAAGACAATCCAATGCCCCGTCCCCCTCCTCTTTGGCGAGACTGGGGCCGAAAGGCCCCAGACCCCAGGCCATAAAAAAAAGGGGGGTTTGGGGGCATTTGCCCCCAAAGGGGTCTGGGCACTCGCCCAAAAAGCGAAACGGGATCCGCTTGACCCAAGCCACTCTCCTTTCGCTCTGCTCCAACGCCGACGCTATTTCTGGCCATAACTCGCGAACTTGTCGACCACCACGGCCATTTCCGCTTGCGAGAGAATCACCGGCGTCCCCACCGACCGGGCTTGGAGCCAGATCCTCGCCACGAATTCCACCGCTTCGGCTGCGGCGAAGGCCGTGGGCAGGTTATTGCCCATGGCGATCACCCCATGGTTGGCCAATAGCAGGGCATTGTAGTCCCGGATCCCCTCTTCCACCGCGCTGGCGAGGGCATCGGTCCCGAAGGTGGAATAGGGCGCCAGGGGCACCTTGTCGCCCGAATACCCGATCATGTAGTGAACCGCAGGCAATTCCTCACCCAGACAGGCCACGGTCGTGGCATAGACCGAATGGGTATGGACCACGGCCACCGCGTCGGGACGGGCGCGATAGACCGCCCGGTGAAACTGCAGCTCGCTCGACGGCTTGCGTTTTCCCTCAACGACAACGCCATCCAGGTCCGTAACCACAATATCCTCAGCCTCGGTTTCGAAGTAATCGAGGCCCGAGGGGCTGATGGCGATATGCCCCGCCGCCCGGTCGATGACACTGATATTGCCCCCCGTGCCGGAGGTGAGTCCCACCTGGACCATCTTCCGGCCATACTGAACAATGCTGTCCCGGTCCGCCGCCATCAACATGGCGTAACTCCTTTCTTCAAGATCACGCAGCCATACTTAGAGACATCGCTGGTCTGGGTGATCGCAAAACAGGCCCGGGCCCGGTCGTAGAAATCAAACCGGGGGATGAAGGCGATCTCCGGCGTACCCGGCGCATGGCGGTCGATGGCCGCACGAAACGCTGTCAGAACTGCGGGATCCATACTGTCGCCCTCAACCGGGTGGATCATGGTCACAGGCGCGTCCACATAGGCATCCAGCTCGAACAGCGGCAGGATGGCGTCGAGAAGGTCGGCCACCATCACCCCATCGGCCCGGTGGAACAAACGGGCATTGCTTTCACCGGGGAAATGGGCGTCGGCGATCAGGATCTCGTCACCATGGCCCATGGCCGACAGGGTCCGCAGAAGGTCGGGTCCGATGAGGGGAGAAATCCCTTTCAGCATCATCCCCTCCCCTTAGCCCTGAAACGTTTTGGCCAGAGTCTCCACATAGGGAGCCCGGATAATGCCCTTTTCCGTGATCAACCCGGCCACCAAAGCATTGGGGGTCACGTCGAAGGCGGGATTGCGGGTTTTCATGCCCGGAGGCGCGGTGCGCCTTGCGCCAAATTCACACACTTCGTCCCCATCCCGCTCCTCGATGGGGATGTCCTTGCCATGGGCGGTGTCGAAGTCGATGGTGGAAGATGGGCAAGCCACATAGAAGGGAATCCCGAAATAGTTGGCCAAGATGGCCACACCCATGGTCCCGATCTTGTTGGCCACATCGCCATTGGCCGCCACCCGATCCGTCCCGACGATGACCAGATCCACCAGCCCCTGGGACATGATATGGGCAGCCATGTTGTCGGTGATCAGGGTGACATCAATGCCCGATTGCTGAAGCTCCCAACTGGTCAGGCGCGCGCCCTGGAGCAAGGGGCGGGTTTCATCGGCATAGACCCGGAAATTGATTCCTTGGCTTTGGGCCACATACATGGGCGCCAGCGCCGTCCCCAGTTCGGAAGTGGCCAAGGCTCCGGCATTGCAATGGGTGAGGACACCCATGCCCTCCTTGATCAGCGGCGCGCCATGGACCCCCATACCCCGGCAGAGCATCCGGTCTTCCTGATGGATCGCCTCGGCTTCCGCAACCAGGACCTCGAACAGGGCCCGAGGGGACTTGTCATCTGCTTCCTCGGCCTTCTTGACCAGCCGGCGCAGGGCCCAGCCCAGATTGACCGCCGTCGGTCGGGAGCTGTCCAGATAGGCCGCCTGCGCCCGAACCTCCTCCATGAAATCACCCTGGGACAGGTCCAGCTTCTCACGCAGAGCCACCAGCAGACCGTAGGCTCCGGCGATGCCGATGGCCGGAGCGCCACGGACCTTCAGGGCCTTGATCGACTCCCAAACCTGCTGGACCGTCTCTTGCCGCTCCTCGATAACCTCGCCGGGTAGGCGGGTCTGATCGAGCAGGAAGAGCTCGCGGTTTTCCCACCGGACAGCCCGTACCAGGGAGTCCGCCTTCAATTTGCTCGTGTCCAACATGTCGTATCTCCTTCCGGACCCAATGGGGCTCATTCGGGGTTCGGATCTGGGAAAATCCAGTGGAAAAAGGCGGGATCCCGGTGAATGAGCGGACCGGGATCCCGCAAGAAGAGGCTTGGGAGAGGGTTAGAAAAGCCCCTTCGTATCCACGGGAATCCAGGGCGCCAGCGCCTGATTCACGTGGTTAAACTCTGGAAAAGCGGCGCGCAGTTGCTTCATATTCTTCACGTCCTTCGCCACCAGGGCATCGCGCGTGAACAGGATCGGCGGAATAAGGATATCGTGGTCCAACTGCTCGCCCGCGATCTTCTTGGCGATCGCGCGCACGGAAACCGCGCCGATGGCGGCTGGATTGGTGGCCGCCGTGGCCATCCAGGGGCTGCCCTCCTTGACCATCAACTGGATGTCCTGGGTGGAGATATCGGCGGAATAGACCTTCACCTGATCGGTCTTGCGCGTCTCTTCCAGGGCCAGGATCACGCCCTTGGCGAATTCGTCATAGGGCGCGAAATAGGCATTGATCTCCGGCTTGGCACGCAAAGTCGCCTTCACCTGATCGGCATTCTTGACCGAGAAGGGAGAATCCAGTGTTCCCGTACGGGCCACTTCCTTGATGCCCGGCTCTTCGGCTTTCACCTTGGTGAAGGCGGCATCGCGCTTGTCCAGGGGCAGGATACCGGCCACATAGACGTAGCCGACATTGGCCTTGCCATCGAAATCCTTGATCATGGCCTCAAGGGACATGCGGCCAAGGGCGTGGTCGTCCTGGGCGATCTGGTTGATATCCGGATTTTCAAGATTGACGTCAAAGGCCACCACGGGAATTCCCGCCTTGATGGCGTCTTCGGCCGGCTTCTTCATGGTCTCGGTCAGGCCGTGATCGATGATGATCCCGTCCACACCCATGTTGATGGCCTGATAGACGAAGTTCGCCTCGGCCTGATTGTCCATGTTCTTGCCAAAGATGGTGAGCTTCATGCCCATCAGGTCGGCCTGCTTCTGGGCACCGGCACGGTACATCTGCATGAACTCCCCTTCCACCATCTGGCGGATCAGGGCCACATGCACTTCCTTCGTCCCATCGAAGGGAGGTGGTGCACCGTCCAACCCTTCGGCCAGCGTCGGCGTGGCCGAAGCCATCATGCCAGCGCAGGCGAAGGCGACGGCGCCCATCAGTGATTTCGCGAACATATATTTCCTCCTCTGAGTAGTCTTCTTACGCAATGGCGGCAAATGCTCCCCTTGACCGGGGAGTCCCTTGGTCGAAGCGGGGGAGCCCCGCCAGGACAGCGCTTTACCTCCTTTTCGCCAGGCCGAACGTGAAGGCCAAAGCGGCGACGAGGACCAGGCCTTTGATGAAGTCCTGGGTGTAATAGGGAAGGTTCAACATCGTCAGTCCGTTGAGCAACAGGCCCACGAAAATCGCGCCAACGATGGTGCCGAAGGGGTTGGGCCGCCGGACACCCAGGACCGCATAGCCGATCAACGCGGCCCCGACCGCATCCAGCAACAGGCCGCCGCCGGAGGACACGTCCCCCCGACCGACACGGGCGGCCAGCAGGATACCGCCAAAGGAGGCAATGGTGCCCGAGAGCACATAAGCCATCATGCGATAGCGATCGACCGCCGCGCCGACCAAACGGGCCGCCTCGGCATTGCCGCCGATGGCGTAGAACACCCGGCCCCAGCGGGTATGGTCGAGGATGACGTAAACCACCACAGCCAGAATCAGCATGAAAATGACCGGTGTGGGGATCACATCGAACACCCGCCCTTGCCCCAGGAACAGGAAGCTATCGCTGAACTGGCCCATGGCCTCGTCCCCATTGTCCAGCATCATGCCGGTGCCGATGGACCGTCCGCCCGAGGGGATGAGTTGCAACCCCATGACCAGAAACATCATGCCAAGGGTGGCCAACAGGTCGGGGATTTTCAGGTATACGATGAGCACACCGTTCACGAGCCCGATCAGGGCGCCGATGATCAAGCAGACGACGATGGCTTCCAGGCCGCTGCCCTCCATGACCACCATGACGTAGGACGCGACCATAACCGACATGGCTGCAGTCGACCCCACCGACAGGTCCAGGCCATCGATGACCAGTGTGAAGGTGACCCCGAGAGCCAGAATGGCGTAGACCGTCACGCCCAACAGGATCGAGAACAGGTTGTCGGAATTCCAGAAGGCCGGCTGGACCAGGCCGAACCCGATGAAGGACGCGGCCATCACGATCAGGAAACCGTATTTGATGGAAAAGCTGGTGAGCGTTCCCTTCTTGGAGGCCGGTTCAGGCCCCACGGGCGCCCCGGACAGGGGAGACGGATGGGACGCGGGGGCCGTTTGGGTGTTCCCCGGGGTGATATCGCTATTCATGACGACCTCTCTACTCGTAAATCTTCCGGGGACTGGGTTGTCCAATGTAACAGGCGTGCGCGGTCCAGCGACTCATAGGGCTGTTCGCCTGCGATGGCACCGTTGTTGAAGACCACCACGCGGTCGGCGACCTCCAACACTTCATCCAGGTCGGCGGCCATGACGATGATCGACCGCTCCCCCCGGTTTTCGGTCAGGTACCGGTTGATGTCGTGGCGGGATTTGATATCCACGCCCTGATAGGGCTCGTCGAGGATCAAAACGTTGAAGTCCTGGGAGAGCCAGCGTGCGACAATGACTTTCTGCTGGTTGCCGCCGGACAGCTCGGCAATATCCGAGCTTTCCGAATGGCATTTCACCCCCATGGCCCGGACCATCCGCTCTGCCTCCCGGCGCTCGCCACCGTGGTCGAGGAGCCCCCCCAGGGAGGAAAATCGATCCAGAAAGGGGAGAGTGATGTTCTTGCGGATGGAGAAATCGGGAATGACCGCCGTGTTGCTCCGGTCCTCGGGCACCATGAAGATGCCCGCCTTGATCGCATCGCGCACGGATCCATGGACCACAGGTACCCCATTGACCCGCACCTCACCCGCATGGGCCCGATTGACGCCGAACAGCACCTTGGCCAGTTCCGACTTGCCCGCCCCGATGAGCCCGGTGATCCCCAGGATCTCCCCGGGATAAACGGACAGGTTCAGAGGGGGCGAGCCGGGTTCGACCTCCAGATCGACCAATTCCAGGCGGGGCGTCGACCGGGCCACGGCGGTGGTTTTCCGCCCGGCGGCCCGCCCTTCCAACTCGCCGACCATGGCGGTGACGATTTCCTTCACCTTGAAGGGCTTGGCCAGGATCCCCCCGCGCACCCCGTCCCGGATGACTCCGACCCGATCGGCGATCCGCTCGATTTCGTGCAAGCGGTGGGAGACGTAAAGAATCGACACCCCCATGTCCCGAAGCTTGAACAGGGTGGTGAACAGCCGTTCAGCCTCCTTGTCCGAGAGGGAGGAGGTGGGCTCATCGAGGATCAAAAGCTTCGGATTGGACGCCAGAGCCCGGGCGATGGCGATCATCTGCCGGTCGCTTTGGGCCAGCTCTTCCACGGGCGCGTCGAGATCCAGATAACCCAAATCCATCTTCGCCGCGATCTCCGCAGCACGCCTTTTCACGGCCTTGGGCCGGTGGAAGAACCCGCCGTCAGCTGCCAGAAGGTCGGCCAGGGCTAGGTTTTCGGCCACGGTCATGTTCTGGACCACGCCCTGATTGATGATCTGATGGACCGTCTGGATGCCCTTTTGGTAGGCCTCCTGCGGTGTCGAGAACCGGGCCGGTTCGCCATCAATGAAAATCTCGCCCTGATCCGGGGCGTAATAGCCACAGATGATCTTGATCAGGGTCGATTTTCCCGCGCCATTCGCGCCCACCATGGCGAAGATCTCGCCCGGATGGAAATCAAACGACACGTCGTGTAGGGCACGGGTGGGGCCGAAACTCTTCCCCACGCCGCGAACCGAGACCAGCGGTTTGCTGTCCATGTTACGTCTCCAGCGATACGGAAAAGGGGACTAGCCGCCAGCAACCGGGGAAATTTCTTTCGCCAGCTCCGTCAGGTCCGTGATCCCGGTGAAGCTCGCCCGGTTGACCACCATGCGGCTGCCCATGGTCAAGGCGCAGACCTCTGCCTTGGCCCGTTCCTTCAGGTCTGAAATATCCTTGATCTCGGCAACCTTGGCCAAACCGACAATGCGTCGCATCATCTTGCAGGCGGCAAAGCCGATGGTGTCGGACAGCAGGCGGGACATCGTCTGCGCCCGGAATGCCGCGAAGGCCTCCGGATTACCTGGGAATCCCCAGGAATTGGCCGGATCCTTGGCGCAATGCTCCACCCAGTTCCGCTGGAATTTCGCATCAAATCCCGTCCAAACCTGCTCGATGGTCTCCAACAGCCAAGCGCGGTAGGGGGCGGGATCCTCTCCCTTGGCCCTTTGCCAATAGTCCTGGGAGAAATAGGCCAGGATCAGATTGGCCAGGAAAGCGCCAAGATCGAAGCCCATGGGGCCATAAAAGGCGAATTCCGGGTCGATGACATAGGTTTCCGTCTCGCTGACCATCAGCGACCCGGTGTGCAGATCCCCATGCAGCAACGCCTCCGCGTCACACATGAATTTCCGCTTCATCTCCGCCACCGCCGCACGCACTGCCGGATCCCTCTGGATCAAGTCGATGGCGACCTGGGGCAGCTCCGGATTGTAGTCGTTGGTTTCATTGTCCTCGAAGGGATGGGTGAAGACGAAATCCTCGGTGATCTTGCACAGATCGATGTTGATGAACTTTGCCACCTGCTCCTTCTTGGTGCGGTGATCCAAGTGGAAGTCCGAGGAGAAAAATAGCGTATCGGCCAGAAACGTGGAGGCATGCTCGGCGAGATGCGGGAAGACCTTGCCCTTAATCAACTCCCCCCGCAGGATCGCGTGATCCTTCAAGTTTTGCATGACCACCAAGGACATCTCCGAACAGGAGTGGTAGATGGTCGGCACGTTGTGGGGGCAGAGCTCCTTTTGGCGACGCAGCGCCATGGTCTCGAAGGTCATGCGCTCCCTGGACAGGGGCCAATCCTCGCCCACGCACCGCAGGAACGGGACAGCTTGTTTCACAATGACCGTTTCTTCCGGATTGGATCGGTTGGTCACCCGATACACATAGTTCAAGTTCCCATCACCGATTTCGCTGACGTCGAGCCCATCGAAGCTGGAGAAGATCTCGGCCATTTCCGCCTGTTCAGACAAATACTTTGCAATATTGTCGACGGTCAGTTGTACGTATTCCATCCCATTCACCTCTTTTTTTCTCCACAGACATCCGGGATCGAACGGCTTTCACGATGAGCCGCCCGGGAAGACTGTGAAGTATCCACGTTCTTTATCTTAGAAGCGTCGTTTTCGGCTGATTCGGAAATCAAAGATCTCCGAACTGTAGTAGTCGTTGGAGTAGCAGACAGGAACTCCATTCACGTCGTAAAAAATCTCCTCGAACAGCATGAAAAGCCCCACCTGTTCTGCCATTTCCGGCAGGTCCCGACGGGTGAGAATGGCGGGAGTCAGGGTGCTTTCCGTATAGGAGACCTCGCGCCCGACCTCATGGAGCATCCCGAACAGGGAGTCCCCCAGATCTCGGGTTTCCAGGATATCGCCCAAGATGGCGCGGGGAAAAATATCGACGCAGTAGGCGGCAAGGGCGTCATCGGCCCGGCGCACGCGCTCGACCCAAACACATTCTTCCTCTTCGCCCACCTGAAGCTTCTCCGCGAGACTGGCGCCCGCAGGAAAGGTCTTCACAAGCATGCGACTGGTGGACGGCTCCGCCCCCACCGCCTGGATATGTTCGGTGACCGACTGCAGGTCCTGCAGTCCATGTTTCATGACAATGGGAAGGTGACGGACGAAGGTTCCCCGCCCCTGAACTTTCCGGAGGATTCCCTCGGACGTCAGATTGGCCAAAGCCTCGCGCAGGGAAGACCGCCCGACGCCAAGGCGCTGGATCAGGTCGTTTTCCGTGGGGAGCTGATCCCCGGGCTGCAGCCCTTCGTCCCGAATCAGCTGACGAACGGCTTCCTGAATACGAACTGGTAAGGGCTTGTCCACCTTCAAAAGCATGCCTTGGCCTCCCTCCCGATATTCATCCGATGTTTTTTTGGACATCCGGAAAAATATCAGTGTACGCCGCCTATTTTCTGGGCATTTTTGCCTCGTTCGGCGCAATACATCTGTTGTCTGATGAATAAAGTGATCTTTCACCTCTCTCTTGTCAATGTGAAATCAGGTCCGCCCTCCGGGGGTTGCTCAGAGGGGAAAATTGCAAAATTCCATCGAAGAAAGCGATTAAAAAGCGCACGAATCGAACCATCTCGGAATATTTGTCTGACCTTAGAACATCAAGCGAAAAAACCCGCCAAACCGATACTTGGCGGGTTTTCGGCGGGGACCATCGTCCTCTCTGTCTCTCCTGCTGAGCGCTCAGGCCACCAGACGCCGCACGGTTTCCGTTGCCGTGACAGTGCCCCGGTCTCCTCCCAAGTCCCGCGTCAGCACACCAAGGGCAATCGCACCATCCACGGCATTCCGAACCCGAGTCGCAGCAGAGGTCAACCGCGCGTCGTCATGGCGTCCCCCCAGCCAATCAAGCATGGAGGCCGCAGAGAGAATGGTTCCATAGGGGTTGGCCATGCCCTTGCCCGCTATATCCGGGGCCGAGCCATGGGCCGCCTGGAACAGCCCCCGGGTCAAGCCGACCTCGGCGGAGGGCGCCATCCCCATCCCGCCAATGGTCGCCGCCCCCAGATCCGAGATGATATCGCCGAACATGTTTTCGGTAACGATCACGTTGTAGTGGCCGGGACGCAGCACGAGGTGCATGGTCATTGCGTCAATCAAGACATGTTCGGCTTCGATATCCGGATAGTTTGCGGCCACCTCGTCGAAAACCTGACGGAAGAAGGCATAGCTCCGCAGCACGTTGGCCTTGTCGCAACAGGTCACCCGGCGGACTCCATCCTCTGGCGCGCCCGCGCTGGCACGGGCCAGGGCGAAGGCCTGGTGCACGATCCGCTCGATCCCCACCCGGGTTTGCACCAGGGTATCCACGGCCACCTCGCCCCGCAGACGAGACCCCGCCCCCCGGGCGGCGTAGAGCCCCTCGCTGTTCTCGCGCAGAATGATGTAGTCGATCCCACCGGGCTTCACATTGGCGAGAGGAGAGGCCACGCCCTTGAACAGCCGGATCGGGCGGATATTGGCGAACAGATCAAGCTCGAACCGCAGACGCAGGGTGAAGTCCAACCCGGCCTCTGTGCCGTCCGGATGGTTCACCCCGGGGATCCCGGCGGCCCCATGCAGCACCGCATCGGCATCCCGGCAAGCGGCAAAAGTCGCCTCGGGGAAGCTCTCCCCGGTTTCCCGGAACAATTCGGCTCCCGCCGGATGATGGCTAAAACGCAAGGGTGTGTCCGCCCCCAGCGCAGCCTCAAGCACCGCGACCGCCGATTGGGCAACCTCCGGCCCGATGCCGTCCCCCTCGACAACGGCGATGGTATAGGCGTCCTTCATGGGCGCAGGTCCTTTCTCGATTAGAGCATTTTGCGCAAAACTGGCCCTCGGATCACGGGACACCACAGGGCGTGCTTTCCCGTCACGGGGCTTTGCCCCGTCCCCCCTTCTTTGGCGAGGCTGAGGCCGAAAGGCCCCAGACCCTGGGCTAAAAAAAATGGGGGTTTGGGGGCATTTGCCCCCAAATGGGCTTGGGCAATCGCCCAACGAATACGAAACAGTGTCGGGTGCTGTGGCTTCACAAATCAGGCAAGACTCGCTCAATCAGATACACCGGCCGCCGTCGACTTCCATGGCCACGCCGGTGATCATGCTGGCCTCTTCGGAACAGAGGAACGCGGCGGCGTTGCCCATGTCTGCGGGGGTGGAGAAGCGGCCCAAGGGGATGGTGGAGAGGAATTTGGCACGCACCTCGGGCGTATCCTCGCCCATGAAGGTTGCGAGCAACGGCGTATCCCCGGCGACCGGATTGATCGCGTTGACCCGAATGCCAAAGGGCGCCAGCTCCACGGCCATGCCCCGGGTAGCGGTGATGACCCAGCCCTTCGACGCATTGTACCAAGTCAGGTTGGGCCGGGGGGAGACCCCTCCGGTGGAAGCCACATTCAGAAAAACCCCTGCCTTCTGCTCCTTGAACAGAGGAACCAGGGCGCGGGCACCGTTGTAAATGGAGCGCATATTGACACTGGCGATGCGGTCAAAGGCCGCATCGTCGATGGTTTCCATCGGCGCTGGCAGGTGACCCACGCCCGCATTGTTCACCAGGATATGCAAACCACCAAAGGTCGACTGCGCCAGATCCCGCGCCGCTTCCATGCCGGACAACTGGGCGACATCGGCGACCAGGGGCAGGCAAGCCGCGCCCAGGTCCCCGGCGACGCGTTTCCCGTTGGCCTCGTCGCGATCAAGGAGGATCACCTTGGCCCCTTCGGCGACGAACTTGCGGACGATGCCCTCGCCAAAACCGGACCCGCCGCCCGTCACAATGGCGACCTTGCCTTCCAATCTCATGACGTCTCTCCAAGATTTTAATGTCATTGTGGCAAAACCATCCGGGAAAGTGCCCGTCGAAACCAGTCGCTTTTTTCTGAACGCCGCTTCAGCTTTCCTGGGTTGAGCCCCTTCCCGACACCGCCCATTATCGGCCACCCTGTACGGGACTCCCAGCCCTGTCCAGGCGACGAGAGCGTTCAGGAAACAACCGGCGAGGAAACAGCCGGGCCGGATCCACCCGGCATCATTTGGCATCGGACCAAGATCATGACCGTGGATTATAAAACCCGCGCTGCGGCGCTCTACACAGGCGACTTCCGCCCCATGTTCATCGGTGGGCATTGGGTCCCGGCCCGTTCAGGCGCTGTGATCGAGGCCCACAACCCCGCGACCGGCGCCCTGCTCGCCACCGTCCCCCGGGGCGATGCCGCCGATATCGACATCGCCGCGGGGGCCGCCCGCCGCGCGTTCGAAGGTCCCTGGTCCCGTTTCACACCCTTCGAACGCCAAGCCCTACTGCTGCGCATCGCTGACCTGTTTGAGAAAAACTGGGAAGACCTCTGCCTGTCCGACACCCTGGACATGGGCATGCCGATCAGCCGGACCCTGGCCAACAGCCGCCGGGTCATCGGCATGTTGCGCTTTTATGCGGGCATGGCCACGGCCATCCATGGGGCCACCATCCCCAATTCCTTCCCCGGTGAGATCCTGTCCCAAACGGTCAAGGAGCCGGTGGGTGTGGTCGGCGCCATCATTCCCTGGAACGCCCCCATCGCCGGATCCGTCTGGAAGATCGGCCCAGCCCTGGCCACCGGCTGCACGGTGATCCTCAAGCCCTCCGAAGAAGCCTCCCTCACCGTCTTGAAGATCGCCCAGTTGATGGCCGAGGCCGGATTGCCTGACGGCGTATTGAACATCGTCACCGGCCTGGGGGCCGAAGCCGGGGCCGCCCTGGCCGAGCATCCCGGCGTGGACAAGATCGTCTTCACGGGCTCCACCGCCACCGGACAGGCCATCGCCCGGGCCGCCACGGGCAACCTGAAGCGGGTCTCCCTGGAACTGGGCGGAAAGTCTCCCCTGATCGTCTGCGAAGACGCCGATATCGAAAAAGCCGTCCCAGTGGCAGCCATGGCCGTTTTCGCCAACTCGGGTCAGATCTGCATCGCCGGATCCCGCCTGTTCGTGGCGCGCAAGATCCATGACGCCTTCGTCGAGCGGGTGGCAGACTTCGCCAAGGCCCTGCGCGTGGGTGACGGCACGGCAGCCGAAACGGAACTCGGCCCCATCATTTCGGCCCGACAGGCCGAACGGGTGGGACGCTTCATGGAAGCCGGGCAGGCGGAAGGCGCAACCCTGCTTGCCGGAGGAGACCGCCTCTCCCCGTCGGGGCTTGAGGGGGGCCATTTCTTCGCCCCCACCGTCTTTGGTGGCGTAACCGACGAGATGCGCATCGCCCGGGAGGAAATCTTCGGCCCCGTCATCTCCGCCCTACCCTTCGATACCCTGGAAGAAGTGGTGGGCCGGGCCAACGCCACCCCCTATGGCCTCGCGGCGGGCATCTTCACCACCCACTTGGGCACGGCTCACAAACTATCGCGTCGGATCAAGGCCGGGTCCGTCTGGGTCAACATGTACCATGCCATCGACCCCGCAGTTCCCTTCGGCGGCGTCAAAATGTCGGGCTATGGCCGCGAGGGTGGTGCCGAACACCTGGAGGAATACCTGGACACCAAGGCCATCTGGATCCAGACCGAATAGATCGCTTTTCCGGCGTGAAGTCGGGTGGAGTAACGATCCGCCTGACCTCACGCCACTCCGCGCAAATCGGTGCGAATCAGCTCCATCAACTGTTCGGAATAGGCATGGCGCACATAGCCACGGGCGGTGATGATCCCCACCGCCCGCTCTGCACCGGCGTCCGAAATAGGCACGACCCGATAGCCTGTCCCCTCGTGCAGGGGCACGGCGATGGAGGGGACAATGGACACTCCGAGCCCCGCAGCGGCGAAGGTGAGCGCACTGTGGGCATTGCGCACCTCGTATTGCAGGTCGAGGGCAATCCCCTTCTCTCCCAAAATTTTGTTGATCAAGGCCCGGATTGCCGTTGTCTTTTCCAAAAGGATCACCGGTGCCCCGACAAAGGACGCCAGGCAACGCTCTTTGGCCCCATCGTCATATTCCGGCGGCACGCAGGCCACCAGTCGGTCCGCCCGCAGGGGCTCGAATTCGAACTCGGTCATATTGGGGACTTCGGGACCGATATAGAGCTCCACTTTCTGATCCAAGAGCAGGTCCAATGCCCCGGTGGGCGGTGTTTCCGTCACCTCCACCACACTGCGCGGATAACGGAGCTTGAAGGTCGCCAGAATATGGGCCAACCGGGTTGCAGCCAGGGTCGGAGCACAGGCGATTTTCACATGCCCCCGCCGTTGGGCGGCCACCTCGGTCAGGCGGCGCAGACCGGTCTCCACGTCATCCATGGCCTTCCGCACCTGTTCAAACAGGATCCGGCCTTCCGGCGTGAGATTGGCCCGTTGCGGCGACCGGACAAACAGGCGGATTCCCACCTGCTCCTCCAGATCCCGGATCTGCATGCTCACCGCCGACGGAGACCGGTTGCTCTCCTCTGCCGCGCGACGGAAGCTTCCATGCTCGGCGGCCAGCAGAAAGGTATGCAATAGCTTCAGATTGATGCCGGTCACTGGCCCTCGCTCCCGATGGTCTTCTCTTTTTTTACGGTGGGATAAAAGGCCCTTGATGCGGCCGACGCAAGCTCATTGCACCGGCTCCGGGAAACGAAAGGGTCACAAACCCGGAAAAGTCACGGGACCATCGACAGATTTCAGAGAACATCAATGAAAATATGAAGTTATACCAAGGTGCGGTGAGTTTGACTCACCGCACCTTGGAAGCGGCCAAGTGGCCGCCGCGCCTTATGGCGCGTAAAAGCCCGCCTGGCGTTTGAACGCAAGAAAAGCGGCCTGGGTTTCAACCCGCGCCGCTTGGTATTACGATTGATGTTGGGTGGTTCCTGGTGCTGTGAGGGCCGGAGGGATATGATTGCCGCGACAATACGCTGCCGCACCAAAGCGAAGAGTTGCCAAAGAGTTGGACTTCTACTGTGCTGAGGGGAAAGTTTCCGACACGTTGCAGGTGTCGGTATCAATCAAAAGAGCGGTAATTAGCTTCGCCGATAACCAGGAACGCGCTAAATCCGGATCCTTGGCTGGCAATTCATCTATGTCTAAGAGGCTCTTCAATCGCTTGAATGCCAGTTCGATTTGCCAGCGTAACCGATAGAGAGAAGCTATTTGTTCAGGTGTTGCCACGTCTTTATCGAGAGAGGTGAGAAGCATCATCCACCCTGCTGAAACTTCTCCTAATGGTGACATAGTCCGGCATTGTCGACTGGCTTTTCTGCATGCTTTCTTTCTGGCTCGCTGTTTCGCATCTTCAGGCAAAGGCACCAGAATCAACCGGCCCGTAAAAAGGGGGCGGCGCGCTCTTGCATCGCTTCCAACACAGACGGTGAAGGTGGAGATCGCATCACGCGGGAGCGTCGCGAGGTGCTCCAGGAGGGGAAAATTTTCACCCTGTTCATCGAATAAAACAAGCGACCTCCAACCAAGACGAACCAGGAAATGGCCTCCAGCTTCACGAATGCTGTTAAGAGCGCTGGCTTTGGCATAGGCCCGATCACCGACGACCAGTTCGCCAGGACCCGCAGTAAAGTGCTGAAAACTTTCCGATGTTCGACCATCGCTGAGGACCGCCCCGCCAAAACGGCCTTCTAAGGGGCGATAATCCATATGGAGTCGCCAATCCGTCCCCTTACTGCCAGGCTGGGAAATCGTCGTTGCGTCGATCAGACGAACGGCTAAATCGAGACCGGGCATTGGTATGGGCGCGACAAGGTGGGCCAGCTTGGTCTGCCATAGGATTTCCAGCCAATCCTTTGCGTTGCGTAAACGATCAAGTAGCGAGACGTCGCTGATCTGCGCCACGCCTGCAGCCTCAGCCCAGGCAACGGTCCTCCGCAAGGACATCCCTCCGACCGCATAGGCCAGAGCCAAACGTAAGAGCGTCGCAGGATCTCGCACCCCACGAGGCCGGATGAAAGCTTTGCTTTCACGAGCCGTGGCATCAAGGTCTATATCGGCAGAAAGACGGCTCAATATCTCCGCCCAACTCGACCCTTCATAAAGTGTTGTGCTTTTCATCTCCTATATGAATCACAATCCGATTCCCCCTGTCCAGCTCTATACTAGCGCCTATGGGGCTTTGCCCCGTCCCCCCTCTTTGGCGAGGCTGGGGCCGAAAAGCCCCAGACCCCGGGCTAAAAAAACACGAGACACTGTCGTGTCCTGTGACCGCTAATGTGGACCAACTTGATCTCCGAGCACTCTAGCCGCTCCCGACGACCTCCTCCGTCAGCCCTTGGGCCAATTCAGCAGCCCCCACGTCCGGCAGGAAATAGGAGCGGAAAGCGCCGTCCGGCCCCATGAGGAACAACAGGGCGGAGTGGTCCATGTCATAGCCATTGGGTGTTCCGTCCACCTTCTCCGACAGGATACCATAGGCCTGCATAGCCTCTTCCACATGTGCAGGATCGCCGGTGAGGCCGATCATCCGCGGATGGAACAGGGTCACGTAAGCGCCCATCTTTTCCGGTGTATCCCGTTCTGGATCAACGGAGATCATCACCGGTTGGATGCGACGCGCCAAGGCCTCGGGCATGCTGTCCAGGGCATCGGACACGGCTTGCAGGGTGGTCGGACAGATATCCGGGCAATGGGTATAGCCGAAATAAATCAGGGTGTAGCTCCCCAGAAAATCCTGGTCGGTCATCACTTGACCATCCTGAGCCACCAGTTCGAAGGGGCCACCCACCGGGTCGGCCTCCCGCCCGCCCCCGGAGGCCATCCATCGGCCTCCGATGGCCAGAACGGCCACCACCACCAGGGTGAGCGCCAAGGGCCAGTCAACACGGAACCTCTTGGACTTCCGCTTGCGGACGCGCTTGCTGGTCATGGCCCGAGGCCCGAAAAATCGCCGTCATCCAGTTTCACCATCATTGGCAGGGTGAGGGCGTCGAAAGGCAGAAGCGCCTTGCCCGCGTGATCCGCCAGAAAGGTTTGCCCGTCGGCGTCATTGGCCAAGGGGACGGGTTCATGCCCCATGGGTCCCAGCACGTCCGATCCAACGACGAAAAGCGCCGTTCGGGGATCGATCCGGGCCAGATCATAGTAATCGGTCACCGCCAGCCCCACCACCTGCTCCGGGCTTCGCTTCGGGGCGTATCGGGGCATGTCCTGCAGGTATTTCACCATGTCTTTGACCCCATCAAAATGGGCGGCGGTTCCATCGGCGAAAGCCACCGTGGCGATCCAATCGGGGTATTTCGCCACCAGCATCCCACACACGGGACAGGTCTCCATGGGGCCGGGAAGGGGCAGGTCGGCGGCGCTCACCGCATCTGCGGTGTTCGCCCGGACGGAGCCTCCCGCCCCCAGGGCCGAACCGATCACTCCCGCGCCCACAGCCAGCATCCAGCGGGACAGCGCGCGCCGGGACAGGGAGGAGCACCGGGATCCAGGGGTCTCGCACATCGTTCATTTCTCCCATTCTTCAAAAGAGCGGGAGAGCGGACGCGACGATCCCGCCCGGTCTCCCGTCCATCCCATGAATGCGCGTCCTATTTGCCCGCGCGCCGGTCGGCCCGGTTCTTGCGGATCCGCAGGGTGTCCTGGGCGATGTCCTGATAGGTCGCCGCCATGGCCCCATTGAAGTCCGCCAACTCGCCGCCATCCGCAACCACAGCCGCTTGCGCCTGGGCCTTATCCCCATAGGCCCATTTCCGCCGGGCGGTCATGGTCCCCGGCTTGCCGGGAATGATGGTATAGGTCGCCTCTTCCACCGAAATCAGCGGCTTGATCTCACCCGCGGCCCCGGCATCACCCACGTAGATGGCCTTCGGCCCGCGATCCATGTTCAGGCTCAAGCTCAGGACGGCGCAGTGCAGGGAACAGGTGCCATCCACGAGATCATCGGCATAATGGATCAGGTGACGGGTATGACTGAATTTGGTCCGGCTCATGCCGCAATAGGGGCACATGGGATATTTTTTCAGCTCGTCCGTCAGGGGATCCGGATCCGGCGCGCCCTTGGGCATGAACTGCAGGGGGGTGCCGTCCGTGTTGGTAACGCTGTCCTTCTTCTCCAACCACTCCCAAGGCATGATCGGCTGTTGAGCCGAGGCTTCTTCGACACCGACCCCCAGGGCCAGGGCGGCGATGGAAGAGGTTTGCAGGAATTGACGACGTTTCATGGTGGTATGCTCCTTGCTCTTTGGTGTTCTGACACGCCCGGGTCCCGCTCCCTTCAGGGAAACAGCATCAGACCCGACCGCAGGATGATTGCACCGGACACCGCGCCGAATAGGACGCAGGCCGCCATGGACAGCAGCGCCATGCGCCGACACAATCGGGGGGAAATGGACCGCAGGCTGGGAAAGCGGCGGCCCCAGGCCAGGGGTCCCACCGCCAGCCCCGTCGCCGTGGCCACGAACAACGGCCCGTGCAGGGCGTAGCCGATGAAGCCGTATTCCGGCTTCAACAGGCAAAACGGACAATGGTGATTGGGGTTTTCGTAAACATAGAGCGAGATCACCGAGATCACGGCGGCCATGCCCAGAACGAAAGCGACGGCGCTCGCTCCCGTATAGGTCCAGGCGACCCAGTTGCCCCGCCCGGGTCCCCGTTTCACCAAGAAGGCGCCCAGGGCGAGCAGCAAGGCCAGCCCACCGAACAGCAGGCCCAAGGCCAAGGCGGGATCCAGGGCAGCCAGATCCCCCCCAATGCCCGTATTGGCCGGGGTGAACAAACGCGAACAGCAGGAGGTCACCACGTCCGCCCGCAGGTTCAGAAAATAGGCCAACTCCAGTCCGACAGCCCCCAAAGCCAAGGGCAGAACCGCGAGCAACAGGGCATATTTCACCCGGATCAGCGGATAGTCGTAGCCCTGGCTGTCCAGATGATCGAGGGCCAGCCAAAGGCAGGCGGCAAAGAAGACACCGATCCGCAGCATCAGGGCGGGCATACCGAAGCCATTGACCCGCAGAGTCCCCGCCGCGCACATGGCACCGACGAACTGCGAGGCCATGCGGTCGGCGTTATAGACGAACAGCACCAGCGCAACCCCCTGCACTGCCAGGGCAAAGCCCACCAGGGTTGAACTCAAATAGGTTCCGCGCTCCAGCCGCAACTGGGATGCCGCGCCGTTGGTGGGATCCCAATGGCGCAGCACCCGCGCGCCAAAGACCGCGCCTCCTCCCAGGGCCAGGGTGGTCAGCAATGAGGACAGCAACAGGGCCAGGATGGCGGGTTGGAAGATCATCGCGTGCCCCCTCTACCCAACCCGGCGAGACCGGCGGGACCGGGCTCGTCCCCGGCGATCCGGCCATCCCGGAGCGTCACCACCCGGTCCACGGAGGCGCATTCCCAGACCCGGGGATCGTGGCTGGTCATCAGCACCATGCGCCCCTCGTCGCGGAAATGGCCGACGATCTCCAGAAAGCGGCTGGCCAAAGCGCTGTCCAGGTTGGCTGTGGGTTCGTCGGCGATGAGCACCGGCGGGTCGTTGACCATGGCCCGGGCGATGGCCACCCGCTGAACCTCACCGCCGGACAGCAACTCGACAGGAGTTCGCGCCTTGTGACCGACATCCAGGCGCTCCATCCAAGCGGTGGCGCGGGCGATGATCTCCCGCCGCCCCAGGCCCAGGGGATAGGCCGGAAGCATGACGTTTTCGAGCGCACTCAGCCCATGGATGAGATTGAAGCTCTGGAAGACAAAGCCGAAGGTCCGCCGCCGCAGAAGGGTGAGGAAGCGTTCCGGCAGAGCGGAAATGTCCCGCACCTCCGCCGTCTCCGGGTCCCGCATATGGATCCGTCCACTGGTCGGTCGGGAGAGGCAGCCAACCAGGGACAACAGGGTGCTCTTGCCCGACCCACTGGGGCCACGCAGCACCGTCACTCCCTGTCCTTCCAGGGTCAAGTCAAGCCCATGGAGAGCGGTGAAGGCGTTTTCCTCCCCCTCGTTATGGGTTTTGGTTACGGCTTTGAAGCTCAGCAGCGGATTGTTCATGTCATCCCCTCCCCTCAGCGCATCACGGTGTCGGGGTCGACCACGGCGGCGCGCCAGATGGGCACCAGGGTCGCCGCCAGGTAAGGGCCGACGGTCAGCAGGAAAAGGGTCAGAACCCGCGCCCCATCGATCCGGGGGGTCAGGTGGATCTGCGGATAAAGCACCGCCCATCCCTGAAGCACGGGCCGCAGCAGCCCGGCGGAAAAAAAGAAAACATGGAGATAGGCCAGCAGATACCCAGCCAGGAAGGCGAACAAGGAAACCAGAGCGCTTTCCCACAAGCGGGCGCGGATGACCTCGCCGGTCTCCCAGCCGATGGCCTTGAGGATACCGATCTCGCGCCGTTCCTCCGGCGATTGGCCCGAGGCCTTGTCCCAAGCCAGGATCATGAAGGCGAGGATGGCCCCCCCCATCAGGGCCAGCAGGATCCCCTCGCGCCAGTCGAACAGAGCGTCATAGGTCCGCAGGATGTCCCGCCGGGTGATGAAGCGGCAGTCCGGCAGGACCAGGGCGGCCTTCTCCACGATCTTGGTGATTTCCCGGGGATTGCGCACCCCCAGGGCAAGGTCGGTGAAGACTCCGTCGGGCAGGGCATGGAACGCGCGGAAATCGGCCTCCGACAGGACCACCAGATCGGCGGAAACCAGTTCGGACGCGGTTGGAAGCACCGCCTCCACCCGCAGTTTGAACAAACGTCCTTGAGGGTTCAGCAGGAACAGCCAGCCCCCAGGCGCAACGCCACGGGACCGGGCCACCCCTCCCCCGATCCGCACAAAGCCCGGCTCCGGTGGCGTACCATAGGCTCCGCCCCCCCCTCTCCCCGAAGGGACCAGCATGGTGTAATTGGCGCCATTGGCCGTGTCGTAAAAATAACCCCACAGCCGTCCCTCGGCCCATTGCACCCCGCGAATGGCGCGCAGGGCCTCCAGCCCGCCCGCGTCGATCAGGGCATGACGCCCCATGACCATGCGCTGGACGGTGACCTCTGGTGCTCCCGCCAGCGCTCGGACCGCCTCTTCCCGCAAAGCGCCGGTGAACAGGGTCACCGAAGCGAGCACGAAGAGGATCGCCGTGTAAACCAGAAGCAGGCCCAGGTTGCGCGCCTTGCGCCGGGCCATGGAGGCCAAGGTGTAGTCGATCATCAGGATCTGAACGCGAAGCCAGCGAATCATTCCGATGCCTCCCCGCTGGCAGATGCCTCTCCCTTGGTCAGAGAAGCTTGACCCCAGGGTGTGGGTGGCCCGATCAACGAGCCGCTGGGAAAATGGTCCAGGGCCAGGGGATGGTCTTGAAAGGGCGTGTGGAGATCAGCCAGGGACGGATTGCGGGTGTAACGGGCCTCGGTGAATAGGGCGAGGTCCGTCAGGCCCAAATCCGCAACCACCTGGGCTGTCACGCCTCTGTCCTCGTTCCCCCGAAGGGCGGCGTCAAGAACCGTGCCGAGGATAGCGGTCAGACCACCGGCCAAAAGAACGAGGGCGACCACCGCACGATTTGGTGGAAAGGGAGAACCGCCCGACCGGGCAGACCCGGTCTGGCGCGCCACGGGAAAAGTCATGGGGACCGTCGATTCATAGGGAAAAGGACAGGGGACGACCGGGTCCCCATGCCTTCCCCCTGAAGGGACGGTCGGCGAACCCGGATCAGAGGGCGCGGAAGATCACCGGAGGACCACGGGACCGTACAGCCCGCACCGGTTCAGCGCAGCGAGCGTCGGCGGAAGCCGAAAATAGGACGGTACGCCCCTCGGTGGGACAGCCGATCCGGGGCTCCAAGGGCGGGGCCGCAGCCGTCCCCATGGCCAAGGCCATGCAGACCGGACAATTCGACCCGCTGGCGTCCCCATGGGGAGTGGATCCGGAGTCATCGGAAGGGGAGGAAGATACAGCCAACCAATCCAGAGCTCGGCAGAAGGACGGCCCCCCGTATTGGCTCGCCTCGGCCGCAGTGATGGGCGCCGAAATCCGCAGGACCAGAGCGAAAACCGAGACCAAGATCAGAATGTGCCGCAACATGCCGTTCCGCATGACCCCTCCAAGCCGCCCCCTTTCCCCAAGGTCGGCTCCCCCTTATACGGCAATACCCCCATTAGGTGAATGGAGAATTGTCAATCATCCGACTGCGGGGGGCGGATGGAGGTCCCCCAGTTTCCCAGGAAGGCCTTCCTTTTCATCGTATCCAGATAGACCAGCAACCCCGGCCCCAACTTGATGGGAACGGGGGCGACGCGGATTCCCTCGGTCAAGGCACGCACGGCATCCTGAACGCGGGCGCTTTCCGCAAGGGGGATCAGGGAGGACGTCGTCCCCATCAACGACTGCCCCACCGTCGACAGCAAAAACTGGACGAAGGCTGTCGCCGCGCGGGGCACGGGTGTTTTCTTCAAAATGAAGACAGAACGGGACATGACCAAGGTGTAGTCGGACATGAAATGGACCCCGATCCGGGGGTCACGGGACGCGCGATCCAGGGCGTAGGATCCGATGACGTTATAGGCCAGAACCAGGGTGCCGTTGGCGACCTGGTCCATCATTTCCTCCGAGCAGCAGAAAAGGCGCACCCTTGCCCGCCCCAGGCTTTCCACCAACCGGGCGGCGTTTTGCCCCTGGATCTCGTCCTGGGTCGCAAAAAGATACCCCACACCGGAGAAATAGACGTCGAAAGTTCCCAGATGGCCATCGAAGAAGTCTGGATCATCGCGGATCATGCTCGCCAAATCGGAGTGACTGGAAGGCAGTTCTCTCCCGACAAAGGCAGCCTTGTTGTAGACCAGGGACACGGGCTCATAGGTGAAGCCCAGCAGTTCTCCCCGCCAACGGGCCCATTCCGGGGGGAAGTCCCCGGCCTGGAAGTCGAGCGGCAGGGCAAGCCCTTGATTCACCAGATCCACTTGCAGATCCATAGCCGAACTGATCACCACATCGGCCTCAAAATCCGCACGGTTCCAATTGGCGAGCACCTCCTCATACAGTTCCGAAGTGTTGAACTCGCGGTACTCGATACGGATGTCCGGACGATGCGCCTCGAAGGCCTCGATCAGGGGCATGAAGGCCCTGGAATCCGTCGCGCTGTAGACATGGACGACCACCGGTTTCTGCGCCTGAGCCAGTCCAGCCCCCCAAGCCAGAAAGGCGAACAGCCCCACAAACAAGGTCCGGAGCAGGCCTATCGATTTCATAACGTCATCTCCCCTGACCCTGGTCCAGCCCCTGGCCCTGGTCCTGGCCCCTCGGGGAAGCGGATATCCACAGCCAAACCGCCGAGGCGAGACTCCCCCAGGGTCAATTGAGCGCCATGGGCCTGGGCCACGGCCCGGACAATGGCCAATCCCAGCCCCGAACTCTGTCCACTCCGTCCGGTCCCGGCTCCCTGTCCAGTCCCATTCCCGGCCTCACTCCCCATGGAGCGGAAGCGCTCCAGGGCGGCCTCCCGACGGTCCGGGCGGATACCGGGTCCGGCATCCTCCACCAGCAAACCAATGACCGGCATGCCGCCTCCCTCCGCCGCCTCGCGATAGAGGGTGATGTCCACCCGGTTTTCCAAGGGACCATGTTTGGCGGCATTATCCAACAGGTTGCGCAGGGCTTCACGTAGAGACACCGGATCCCCGGCAATCCAGGCCCCTCCCTTGGGTAAAGAGGTCGTCTCCAGCCCGTATTCCAGATCCGAGGACAGGCTGTGTCGCAGGGTATCCTCCAGGACGGCCCGGGCCAGGGCCACCAGATCCACCGCCTGAAGGGGCGTGTTCTCTCCCCGGTGGATGACCATGGCATGGGCCAAAAGCTGGTTGGTCAGCCGGGCCGTGCGGTTGGCTTGATCCTGGGCCCGGGCGAGCCGGTTGGCCAGGGCTTCCGGATCGCTTTGGCGGCTGGCGGAATCCAGGGTTCCCTGCAACGCACCAAGGGCCGTCCGGGTCTGGTGGGCCACGTCAGCGATGAAGGTCTGTGTGTGCTGCTGATTGACAGCCAGACGCTGGATGAAGCCATTGATGGCAGAGATCAGCGCCTCCACTTCCCGGGGGGGCATGGCGGCCAAAGGTGTCATGTCCGTGGGCTCTCGCCTGCTCAGGTCCTGTTCGATGGCATTCAGGGGGGCGAGCGCCCGGTTGATACCCAAACCGACGAAAGCCAATCCCACAAGACTGAGAAAAACAAGCATGGCCAATCCATTGGTGATCAGAGAGCGTTCCAGGGCATCCCGGGCCAAACGGGTATGCCCTACCTGGGCAATGATCCAACGGGCATCTCCACCCCCCGGCAGGCGGCGCCCCAGGAAAATGAAGCGCACCTCCTCGCCGCTCCATGAGGCGTCCACGTAGCGGGGCCGGGTGGAGGGAACCAGATTTCCAGCCATTGGCAATTCGGACTCGCCGGTCAAAGTCACCCCGGTATCCAGGAAAATGCGGTAGAAAACCCGATCATCCGGGGCCAGGCCCAGCATCTCCAGGGCCGAATAGGGAATGTCAACGGTGGTGCCCCCGGGCAAAACATAGCTGCGTTCCAGGATCGCCAGCGCCGCCCCATTGAGCAGCAGGTCGTAGGTGCCATTGGCAGCGTTCCGGGCGTAGGTCCAAAGGGCCACAGCGGCCAGACCAATGATCAGGACAAACCCCGTGGCCATGCGCACCAGCAGACGGCGACGCAGGGAAAAGCGGCGCGGAGCCGTGCGTTTGAACGCGTTAATCCCCAAGGCCTCGGTCTTCCTCTCCCTCTCTGTCTCCGTCGCCCGGTCCCTCCCCCTCGACGATATCGGCGATATAGCCCAGGCCCCGGGCCGTCTTGACCACCAGGGGAGAACCCTGAGTCTTGCGCCGCAACCGGGTGACGGCCTGTTCTATCGCGTTCAGGCTGGGCGCTTCCTCGAAGGTATAGATCTTGTCGGCCAGATCTTCCTTGGTCAGGACCCGGCCCAGATTGCCCAGGAACACCTCCAACAGCTGAACCTCCCGGGCGCGCAGCTCCAGGTCTCGGCCATCGACCGTAGCCCGCTTGGCCGCCCGGTCGAAGGTGAAGTTCCCAAAGCCCACCGCATTGCTTGCCGCACCCGAGCGACGCCGGGCCAGCACCCGGCACCGGGCTGACAGTTCCCGGAAATCGAAGGGCTTGATCAGATAGTCGTCGGCCCCAGCATCCAAACCGATGACCCTGTCGTCGATCTCCGACCGGGCGGTCAGCACCAGAACAGGGGTGGTGTCCTGGCGGGCACGGAGGGAGCGAAGAATGTCGTACCCATTGCGACCGGGCAGGTTGATGTCGAGCAACACCAAATCGAAGCGCTTATGGCGCAACAGGTCATTGGCCACCTCGCCATTTTCTTCCCGGTCAATGGCGTGGCCTTCCGCCGTCAAGCGCTCGACCACGGCCTCGGCCAGGTCATCATTATCTTCCACCAGCAGGATTCTCATGGGGGCATCTTAATCCGGCCCTGCGGCCTGACAAGCCGCTTTCATACAAGGGGGAGGCGGGGGCGGGGGCGGGGGCGGGGGGCGGGGGCGGGGGGCGGGGGCGGGGGAGGAAAGGAACGGGACCGAGTCAGCTTCGCGTCAGCTTTGGGTCAAACGCCGGTCAGGTCTGGGGGCTACTGTAGCAACCTGAGGCATAAATAAGAGTCTCTGCAACGGACTTCCGCCTCCGGTAAACAAACAGCAAAACAGTATAATCCCAAGGGAGGGACCCCTCATGAAGATGCTCAAGGTAGCCGCCGCGCTGCTTCTGTCCACCACGCTCGCGGGCCAAGTTCTGGCCGCCGACATTGAACATCCCGAATGTATCGCCCCGGCCAAGCCCGGTGGCGGCTTCGACCTGACCTGCCGCGTCGCCCAACAGGGCCTGATGGATACCTTCGGCAAGCCCTTGCAGGTCACCTTCATGCCCGGCGGTATCGGCGCCGTGGCGATTAGCCAGTTCAACACCACCCGCACCGATGACCCCAACGCCATCGTCGCCTTCTCCTCCGGCTCCCTGCTGAACATGGCGACGGGCAAATATGGCGAATGGACGGAAAAGGACGTGCGCTTCCTGGCCACGGCAGGCGCAGACTTTGGCGCCGTCGTGGTCCCGGGTGACAGCCCCTACAAGACCCTTGACGCCCTTATGGACGCCATCAAGGCCGATCCCCAGGCGGTGGTCATCGGCGCCGGTGGCTCCGTTGGATCCCAGGATTGGATGAAGGCTGCCCTGCTGTTCAAATCCGTCGGCCAGGATCCGCGCAAAATGCGGTACGTCGCCTTCGACGGTGGCGGCGATGCTATCGCCGGCCTGCTTGGTGGCTCCATCCAACTGTACATGGGCGACGTGGGTGAGATGGTCTCCCACATCGGTACGGGTACCATGAACGTCCTTGCCGTCATGTCGCCCGAGCGCCTGGGTCCTCCCTTCGCCGATATCCCGACCACCAAGGAATTGGGGTATCCCGACGCGGAATGGACCATCCTGCGCGGCTACTACATGGGCAAGAACGTGTCCGACGATGCCTACAACGCCTGGGTGGCTGCCTTCGAGAAGGCCTATGCCGACCCCGCCTTCGCGACCCTGCAGAAAGACAAGGGCCTGATGCCGCTGAACATGGCTGGGGCGGAATTGTCCGACTCCATCAAGATCCGCGTCGAAAAAATGCGGACCATCGCCAAGGAAGCCGGGCTGATTAAGTAAGCCCAAGCCAAAGGCCCACCCCGGACGACAACGTCTCTCTCCGTTTTCGTCCAGAGTGGTTGCGGTTCCCCACCCTGCCCTTTCAGGGTGGGGGCCGCCTTCCCCTTGGCGGACTGCGGGCCATCTATCGGCCCCACACATTTTTTCGCCAAACATTTCTTTCGATTGGAGCGCCATGACATGGCCGACCGGATTTTCTCCGGGCTCTTGCTGTTGGTGTCGATCGGCTATGGCGTCATGGCCTTCACCGTCATCAAGGCCCCTTTCCAATACGACCCCTTGGGACCGGAATCCTGGCCCCGCATTCTGTCCGTTGTCGCCGCCCTATGCTGCCTGGGCCTGTTGGCCCGCCCCGATACGGATCGCTTTGACATTGAGGGCAAGACATTGACCCGACTGGTCGTTCTGGTCCTCCTGCTCGCAGCCTACGCCGCCCTGTTCCAGCCCCTGGGCTTCGTCCTCGCTACTTTCCTGTTCTGCGCCGTCTTGGCCCGGATCCTGGGCGCCACCATGGGTCATGGCCTGATTTTCGGCTTGGCTACGGGCATCCTGGGGTACGGCGTTGGCTCCATCCTGCTGGAGTTGAACCTTCCAGCGGGTCCGCTCCGTGCGTTGATGTGAGGATCCGACCATGACAGATGTTTTTTCGGGCTTGGCAAGCGGCTTTGCCGTCGCCCTGCTGCCCCTCAATCTGGCGCTGGTGATGGGGGGCTGTTTCATCGGCACCTTGATCGGCGCCCTGCCCGGCATCGGCCCCATCAACGGGGTCGCCATCCTGTTGCCCATCGCCTATAGCCTGGGGCTGCCCCCTGAATCCGCCCTGATCCTGCTGGCCGGGATCTATTACGGCGCCGAATACGGCGGGCGAATCTCTTCCATCCTGCTGAACGTCCCCGGAGATGCGGGTGCGGTCATGACCACACTGGACGGCAATCCCATGGCCAAGCGGGGCGAGGCCGGACGGGCGCTCTCCCTCTCCGCGGTCGCCTCCTTCTGCGGAGGAACCGCAGCGGTGGTGCTGATGACCCTGTTCGGCCCGCTGCTTGCTTCCTTTGCGGTGAAGTTCAACCCCTCCAACTACGTCGCCTTGATGGTTTTCGCCTTCGCCAGCCTCGCCTCGCTGGTGGGGAAGAACCCTGTCAAAACGCTCCTTGGTGCGCTCATTGGTCTGATGATGGCGACGATCGGCATCGACGCCAATACCGGCGTGGCCCGCTATGACTTCGGCATCCCGGACCTGCTGGCGGGCATTGACTTCCTGGTTGTCGTCATTGGCCTGTTTGGCATGGCCGAGTTGATCCATCTGGTCGAACAACAGGTGAGCGGCAAGTTCACCATCTTACCCATCGGTAAATCATTCGTCTCCATGGCCGATCTGATGGTCAGCAAATGGACGATCCTGCGCTCGGCGCTGATCGGCTTTTTCATCGGCGTCCTGCCCGGCACGGGAGCCTCGGTGGCCTCCGCCGTCGCCTACGGCACGGAGAAGCGGCTGGCCTCTGACGGAGACACCTTCGGCACCGGCAACCCCAAGGGTCTGGCCGCACCGGAAGCCGCCAACAATGCGGCGGCGGGTGGGGCCATGGTGCCTATGCTGACCCTGGGAATTCCGGGATCGGGCACGACCGCCATTTTGCTGGGTGCCTTATTGCTGTTTAACGTGACGCCCGGCCCGTTGATGTTCCAAACCCGGCCAGAGATCGCCTGGGGCCTCATCGCGTCGATGTACATCGGCAATGTCGCTCTGTTGGTGATCAACCTGCCGTTGGTCGGCCTGTTCGCCCGCATGCTCACCATCCCGCAGAAGTACCTGATCCCGCTGATCGCGGTGCTTGCCTTCATCGGTGTCTATTCGGTCGTGGGCAATCCCTTCGACCTGTTCATGATCATTGGATTGGGGATCTTCGGTTGGCTGCTGCGCAAGCTGCATTTTTCGCTGGCGCCGATCATCCTTGGGTTCGTGCTCGGGGGGCTTTTCGAGGACAATCTGCGCCGTGCTCTCTCCATCTCCGGCGGCGACTGGTCCATCCTCGTCAACGACGCCACCAGTTGGGTACTGTATGCCTTAGCCCTGTTGGTGGTTGCTGTACCACTGATCCTATCCAGGCGGAAGCAGATGACCTTGGATACGGAAGCGTAAATCACTCCACTTCTCGCTCTTGTTTATCTCCCTAAATGAAAAAACTTGGCCGCCCCTAGGGGCGGCTTTTTTTGTGGCCTGGCCATGCATTGGGCGATTGCCCAAACCCCCCTTTTTTTACACCCCGTTTCCTTGGAAAACCGAAAAACGCGGGGCTTTGCCCCGCCCCCAACCGGGGCCTGAGGCCCCGGACCCCCATTCGTTTTTTGACCAATGGGATCAAAGGGTCCGTGACCCTTTGCGGGTCTGGGCAGAGCCCAGAAACTGCGAAGCAGGGTTTCCGGATTTTCAAGGACACAGAGTATTCAAATGACCGTCTGGGGCCTTTCGGCTCCGGTGAGGGACAGGGCAAAGCCCCGTGAAACATTTCACGGGACATGCTCTAAGCCACCTTAACCCGAGTTAAACCCGTTTCTATTCAGGTTCTTCCTCGTGACCGGGTCAGCTTGTTCGGCGAAATGGTTTGAATTGGACATCACGCTATCAGCGCAAAGTCGCCGTCAATACCCGCACATCCTGCCCCTGGAAGGCCACAGCGGATAGGCGTCCTGTTGCATAGGCCCCCGTATCCACTGAGATCCGATTATCCCGGATAACAACCTGTTCCACGATGGTATGGCCATGCACAATGCGTTTTTCGTGTTGCGCGCGGCTTTCCAGAAAGGGACTACGAATCCAGAGAAGGTCGTCAACTTTCTGCTTATCCAGGGACCGTCCGGGCCAGATACCCGCGTGGACGAAGGCATAATCTCCAAGGACAATAATTTTTTCCAGACCACTAAAAAAAGACAAATGCGAATCTGGCAACGCCTGCCGAAAGGCGTCCCTAGCCATCCTCAGTCGAGACAGGGATGACTGTCCCGCAGAAACGGACACGCCATAGCTCAACAGGGTCGCCAAGCCGCCGAATTCCAACCAAGCCGTCCCGCCACGCGGATCATTCAAGAAATTCAGAAGAGCCTGTTCGTGATTTCCAGCGAGAAAACGATACTGAAATCCAGGGGGAGGTGCCTGCAACAAACGCTCAACGACTCCACGGCTGTCTTCTCCTCGATCAACATAGTCCCCGAGAAAAATTACGGTGCCATGGCACGAATCCGCATTCCGCCTAAAATCCTCCTGGATCGCGTCAAGAAGACGCTCGAGGAGTCGAAGCTCTCCATGGATATCCCCAATGGCATAGACAACCTCGCCTTTGGGAACGAAACACGGGCCTGCGATCCCTCCGGGACGGGCAGTATGTTTAAACCAAGAAAAGAGCCGATCCATATCAGACGAAGAAATTGTAGGGAAATTCCAAGACCTCAGCTCGGACTCGATCTTTTAAACAACTTCGTCGTCGTCTGCAAAGTGTCAACGATAGGCGGCAACTGAGTACCGCCCTGCCCATTTGCCAGATTTTCTGGCCGAGGCGGTGTAACAGGTCTACTCTGCTCGTTCAGAATAGCCAGCATTTGCCCTGGATTATCAGGATTCTGGATATTGAGAGCGGGATCCGAGCTCCCCTGTCGGATCAATACAGCGATTGCCTGCCCAGCGGAGGTATCAGCCCCACCCACCGCGTTGTAGGTATCAGCCAGAATTTGAATGGCTCCCGCCGGATTGCTTCCATAGACGGAAGGATTGGTGACCGCCGTAGCAACTTGAGTGGACAACTGGGTAACCCCTGCGGGGTCCACCTGCTGCACCTGAGGCGAGGACACAACAGCTGCGATTAGCGTCAAAGCCCCCATCGCATTCGACGTCCCTTGACGGACATTAACGGAGGCCATGGCACCTTGGGCAGCGGCCATCGCCGCAGCCGGGTTTATCGCCACCATCTGTCGGGCCACACCCGCCACCTGCTGGCTAAGAGCATTGCTCTGCGCAGGGTCACCACCACTCAAGACGCTGATTGCCTGTTGGACGGCGTTAGCGTTCCCCGTTTGAACAGCCGCCCGCAACGCCGGAGGAAGCTGGGCCGCTTGACCAACCTGGGCTTGAGCCTCCGGAGCGGTGGCGACAACAATGCCCCCCGTAAAGGCAAAGCCCATAACCCCAAGGCCCAACATGGCTATGATTTTCATTCGCATAGTCCCATTCCCATCATTGAGCGGTCAGTTTACGACTGTCGGCAACCTAAAACTCAGGAGGCGACCAAAAGCCCCGCCAGCGACCTAAAGTCACATATTGATCTATACTGTCGCCCATTTAGGACTTGGACGCAAGGGTGAGACCGATAAGAATCGACAGATAGGCCCTTTGATCTTATCTGGTGGCCCTATCGATCTCCCCTATGCCCCTTAAACACCACACTTTAGGTCGTGTCATGTCCCTTGCCGCCGTTTCTCCCCCAGGCAATCCGGCCACCTCTTTCGTCCTGCGGTGCCTGTTGGACATGCCCCTTTCTCCTCCCGCAACGGAGATTTCCGATTCCATTGTGGATCTGGCCCGTCATCACATGATCGCAGGATTGGTCCTTGAGCGTATCGCCTCTCTGAAGGGGACCCCCCGCACGGATGACCTTGCTGAAAAGCTGCGGAAGCCCGCCCAAAGAACCGCGACCAAATCCCTTCGCATTCTGGACGCCTGGAATCGGTTGTACGTTGATCACCTAAAGCCCTCTGGTCTCCGCCATCTGGTGGTGAAAGGCATTGCCCTGGACAGCCGCTATCGAGGTTCCATTGGCGCGAGGGGGTGTCGTGACCTGGACGTGCTCCTGTCCCTCAGGGATATTGATGTGTTGCTGCCACAGCTTTTGGAGGATGGCTACAACTTGACGACGACTTTTTCCCGTCCTTCCGACAGGGTCTCCCTTTCGGACCATATGCGCATCCTTACGCGCCTGTCGCCCGAAGTTGAAGTCGTGTCCCCGCAGGGTGTTCTGATCGAGTTACACAGCTCGCTGGACCTGTCCGGGACAGCCTTTCCCACAGATCAATGGCTCGGGCGAGCGGTCCAGGCCTCAATCGGCAGCCTGTCGATCCCCACCCCCCCGACCGCAGACCACTTTGTCTACCTTTGCTACCATCACTCCCGGCATGAATGGTCACGACTGCATTGGCTGAGCGACCTGCACCTTCTGATGACGCACCCCAGCTTCGACCCGGAAGAGGTCCGCGCCCAAGCCCGCGTGGCAGGTCTTTCCCGGCTCGTTACGGCTTGCATGGAACTGCCCGACCGGATCAGAGACAGTTTGGAAAACCAACCAGAAGTCCCGGGCAATTCCATGGCCCGGGATCTGACTGCCCTCTGCCTGAACTATGCCCGTCCGGCCATCACACCGCCAGAGCAGGGACGACTTTCCGCGACGACTCCCCCCCTGGAACGGTTCAAATCCCTTTCCTGGATTTTTTGTCTTGATTGGCGAATCCGCGATCGGCGTAGAGACCGCCTGCGTCTCATTATGAACGCGCTACGCCCCAAGTTAGCGGATTATCAAACATGGCCCCTTGCCCTTGCATGGACCCCGATTTACTGGATTTACCGCCCCATTCGATTCGTTCTACGCCTCTTTTAGACCGTACGGTCTTCTCTCGGCGGAACCGATGCCTTGCCTTGATGCATAGGACACTGGTCATGACCGAGGGGATCCCATCGGTTGGCTTGGAGGTTCACAACAAGGGCTTTTCAGTCGCGGTGGCCGAAGAGGGGGGAGGGGGGAGCGCAGACCGTCCCCGTACCGCAACACAATAGAAGGTCTGAGTTAAAACCATCTGAGGATCCCGATCCCCCGTCTCCACAGCGATGGCCAAACGCAGCAGGAACCGTATCAGCTGCCACCCCAGGCGCCGCAACCGGACCCTCGCTTTCGCCCCAACAGGGCGGTCTTCGTGGCAGGAAATCTTCTGGAAGCCATAGGCCGCGAGAAGCTGGGCAATGGAACGCCCCGTAAACACGGTCTCATGCGTTAGATCACCGTGGACCACGCGACCACCAAGGGGAGACGCACCGTTCGGCAAATGCAGTATCAACCGCCCTTCATCGGCTAAGGCCCGATGTATCGCCATCATCCAAGCATGCAACTCCGGCTTGGACACATGTTCAAGCACATCGAAAGCCACCAAACAATCCAGGGACTCCGCAGGCAAGTGCGTCAAATGGGCCAGAGCATCCCCTTCGACCACCTCGGTCAATCCCGCCGATCGGGCCTCGGCCACCTGTTCAGGAGACCGGTCGACTCCCCTCACGTCACGGTAACCCAATTCCTTGGCCCGCTCCAGAAGCACTCCCGCTCCACACCCCAAATCGAGGATTCTTGCCTGGAGATCTGCGGGAAAATGGGTCCGGATCAGGGCTGTCAATTGGGCAGTCCGGTACTGTTTTTCCTCCACCCGACCTCCTGTGGGAAGGGGAGCCGCAGCGCGATAGCGATCGTAGAGTTGGTCCCGCAAGGCCGACCTGGGCAAATTGCACCTCCTACAACAAAGGACGAAGAGTCCCCCCTCCGTAGCTTACGCAAGAAGAGGATGTCTTGAAATGTCTGAGGAGAGAAACTGCTTCCCCCTCTCCCCCGAAGTGTTTTACAATAGGCCTTATATACTCAGAAAATTCACCATTTCCAAATCCCTCGAAGGCCCCTTTTCCCTATGATGAGACCCCAGGACGGCTCGGCGCCTACGAGCCGTATAGCGTCGAACAGCTCCGTAAAGGTCGCCGTCATCGCTACCCATGTCCCCCCAGCGACAGGATTTGGTGGTATCGCAGAATGTGTGGGTCGGCAGGCGAAGATCTGGAGCGAGCGAGGGCATTCCTTCAGCCTGACCCTGTCGGATGGCTCCATGGGAGCCCCTCTGACGCGGGAAAACGTGGACCTGCCCGCCAGCGTCCCCTTGCGCATTTATCGAACACCGCGCCAGTCACACTGGGCCAAACGCTGGGGGTTTGGCCTTGGGGCCATTCCGGCAATCTGGTCATCCTGCTCCCGGGCGAAAATCGTCCATATCCACGGACTGGGAAGCTGGCCAACCCTGGTGGCTCAAGCCATCTGCTGGATGACCGGGCGCCCTATGGTGGTTACTCTCCACGCGGGTATCATGGCCACCCATATAACCCTGTTGCAAAACCGCAAACCATTCAAATGGCGTCTCTATCGCTTTTTCGTCCTGCCCGCATTGCGTCGGGCCGTCATGCTTCAGGCCACAACGGAACTGGAGGCAGAAAGCTCTGCCCCAGTGGTTCCAGGCATCCCCATGCAAATCATTCCCAATGGCGTTGACCTGACCAGTTGGTTTGCCTTGCCCTGGCCTGAGCCTCCCCCGCCGGAGAGCGGCCGTACTCTCTGCTACATGGGTCGCTTTTCCCCGGAAAAAGGCCCCCTCTCGTTTCTGCGCCTCTGGCGCGTCTGCAGGCGGGAGGGAGATCGGCTGATTCTGGTCGGCGACGGAAAAGGCCCCTACGCCGAAGCCGTCGAAACCTTGGCCAAAGCCATCGCAGCAGAGCTTCCCGACACATTGGAACTCTTGCCCTACCAGGATTTCGCGGGGATGCGCGCTGTCCTGTCCCGCGCGCACGGCTTGGTCCTGCCGTCGGGTATCGAGGGAGGAGACATGCGGGAAAACTTCGGCAATGTGGTTGCGGAAGCGATGGCATCAGGACGACCAGTCGTGGTCGCACGGGGTCTGGCCTGGGATAGCGTGGAACGGGACGGGGCAGGATTGGTCTTTGACCCCACCGAGACCTCCCTCGCCGATACCTTGGATCGGTTCCGGCGAATGGACGCGGAGGCCCTGGCCACCATGGGCCATCGGGGTCGGGCGCTGGCGGAAGCCCACTATGACATGGAAAGCGTCGCAGAGGCCCTATGGGAGATGATGGAACAGGCGCTCTCGCCACGCCTCTCCACTGCCCCCCCCACATCAGGACCTTGATCCGCTATGCAAACCACCATGCTCATGGTTGGCGACTTCAATCCCAGGGGAACCTGTTCCTACCGAGCCGCAGCCTTCGAACGGTTGGGCCTGACCGTCCACCGCTTGGACATGGGAACCTATGCCAATGCCGGGGGGCGGATCCCGGCCGCCCTTCGCATCCGCCTCATGGTCGACCCCTATATCTTTCTCTTCAACCGCGCCCTAGAAAAATACCACGGTGCCATCAACCCGGATGTGACCTGGTTTGACAAACCGACCTTTCTTCACCCCCAGACCCTGCGCCGAATGCGTCGAAGGGGTGGACTGTTCATCCACCACAACCAGGACAACCCCTTCAGCCCTGCACCTGGGGAACCCGGATGGCGATGGATCATCCCCTGCATTCCCCTATTCGACGTCAATATTACCCCTCGCGCCATATCCCTGGCGGATTATGCTGCAACTGGTTCGCAATCGACTTTGGTCATGCCTTTCGCTTTCGACCCGCTGATCCATTACCCAAGTCGTCAAAGTCTCGAACCACCGGACCTGCCCTTGACCTTCATTGGTTTTCCCTATGACAACCGCCCAGATTTAATCAATCGACTCGGTCAATCGGGAGCAAGGGTGGCGATTTTTGGCGACCACTGGAAGCCCCGACAGCGTCCAACCTCCCCCAATGTTACTTGCTCACCCGGAGTGCACGGCGCAGACTATCGAGAACATATCCAGCGTGCCTTGGCCTGCTTGGGCTTTGTCACCCACAGTCACAAGGACCCCAATGCCCATCGGTCCTTTGAAGTCACTGCCGCCGGCGGGATGCTCCTGGCCGAGCGGACAGATGGCCACCAAGCCGTCTTCGAGGAAGGGCGCGACTGCTTGATGTTCTCCGAAGTGAAGGAAGCAGCAGACAAGGCCGCCTACCTGGAGCGCTCCCCCTCAGCGCGGCAGGCCATGGCCAAGGCGGGCAACCGACGGGCCTGGCGGAGCGGTTATAGCAACGACGAACGGCAAGCAGCCATCCTGGCCGAAGTCGATCCCAGCCGCTTCGGGCACTTGCCAGAGGTCGCCAGGAAGACGATCGCGCGCCTGGACCCTCTTCGCTAGAGTCTTTCGAGATCAAGTTGGGTCACTTCGCGACCACGATCCACGACAGGGGGTGTTTTCCCCCAAATGGGCTTGGGCAATCGCCCAAAAAACACGAGACATAGAAAGAGAGTGACGTGGGGCCGACTTGTTCCAAACTGATTCCATGTCACTCTAGGAGAGGGATTTGGCTCCTTTGGAAAAACGTGTAAATCAGATCCCATGGAGCATTCGCCCCCTTCCAAGCAATCCGGAGAATAGCCGATTGAACATCCATCCCCCAGGGACCAAGAACCGGCCGCCCCACCGTCCAGGGGATTACGGCCGGGCGGCGGAAGCCTTCATCATGCTGGCCCTCGCCTCCCTGACCATTCGCTTTATACCCTTTCGGTATTTCTCCCGATGGCTGGGTCAAGTCGAGGCGGCAGGTTCCCCTGCTCAGGACCCCGCGTCGGAGACAGCCGAAGGCGGAGCACCACCTCCCCTGGCCTGGTCGGTGGCACTGGCCGTAAAGCGCGCGGCGCGGCGGGCCTGGTGGCACCCGACCTGCCTTGCCCGGGCGATGGCGGGGCGTGCCCTTCTTACCTGGCGGGGTATTCCCGCAACGGTGACTTTCGGCGTTTCCCCGGGAAAAGATGGAGCCCCCTTAACGGCCCATGCTTGGCTCGTTTGCGGAGAGGCGACCCTGTTGGGCGGAGAAGCGGCCCCCACGTTCCATCCCATCGCCCATTTCAAATCTCCCGCGAAAGGTGATCCCACGTGAACAATAGGGGATTGGGACGTTTCCTTCCTCCGACCCTGATTCGGCTGATCACCACCCTTCACGCGGATCTGGGCGGTAGGACAATTGGGGGCGCCATGCTGCTGTTTCTCAGCACATCCCTGAGCGAGGGAGCCCTCGTCGGAATGGCCCTGCCATTCCTGGATAACATCATCGGAGCGAAGGAGCTGTCCCCTTCCCTGATGAAGCTCCCCGGACTGCCGGGCTTTTCGGCAGCCCACGGGCTCCTCCTCTGCCTAACCGTCCTTGCGATTATCCGTGTTTCCCTCAATGCAGGGCAAGAACTTCTGATGATGCGCCTGGCCATTCAGTCGGCGGCGATCGCCCGCATACGATTGTTCCAGGCCCTCTGTGCTGCGGATTGGCGTTTCCTTGCTGAGCGGTCCCATGGGGAAGCGGCGAATCTGCTTGGTCAGGAAATCGCGCGCGTGAGAGAAGGGCTGTTCCATCTCGTCCACTTTCCGGCCCATTCGCTGATGCTCGCCATCCAACTGGGCCTGGCCCTGTGGATCTCGGTTCCTGCGACCTTGGGAACGATCTTGGCTGTCGCGCTTATTTTAGCCGTCGTCCGAAGGCGAAGCCCCTCGGCGATCTCTCATGGCGCCCAGGTCAGTGCCCTCAATGCCGATGTATCCCAGGATATCGAACATTTCTTCGCCACCCAAAAGGTGGCCAAGGCCCACGAAGCCGAGCAATGGCACACAGATCGCTTCTCCAGAACCATTCAGACGATGAGCGAAACCTCTCTACGCTTTGCAGGGGGCAATGCCCGGACCAAGGTCACCCTGCAAATCGCCGCAACGATAATCCTAGCCCTCATGATTGCCATCACCACAGGTTCGGGCCATATATCCGGCTCGGAATCCTTAATCCTTGGGGGCCTGCTGTTCCGCGCCCTTCCCAAGATCCAAGCCCAATATCGGGGCGCACGCATTGTCGCCCACTCTCTGCCCGCCTTCCAAGCGGTTATGGCCATGGTCGACCAAGCCCAGGCCGCTGCGACCCCGCTCTCGGACATGAAACCTGCCCCAGCCTTCCAAAAAAGTCTAAGCTGTCGGAACATCAGCTTTCGCTTCAAATCAGACGGTCCGGCAGTACTCTCAGGACTGGATTTAGTGATAAAGAGAGGCGAACTCGTGATCCTGCAGGGCAGCTCTGGCGGGGGGAAGACCACCCTGGCGGACATCCTTAGCGGGCTCCTCCACCCCACAGAAGGCGAGGTCCAGATCGATGGCCAGCCCCTGACACCGGCCATGGGACGGGATTGGCGCCGCCGGGTGGCCTATGTGATACAGGACCCCTTGCTCTTCGTCGGTACGATTCGAGAAAATCTAACCTGGTGCGCGCCGGGTCAAGGGGCCACGGCACCAAAGGACGACGCCCTTTGGGAGGTCCTGCGTCTATCGTCCGCAGAGGCCTTCGTCCGCGCTCTCCCCCAAGGTTTGGATAGCCCCCTCGGCCCGGGAGGGCACGGGCTATCGGGTGGTCAGAAACAACGCCTGTCCCTGGCCCGCGCCCTGTTGCGCCACCCGGATCTGCTGATCCTCGACGAGCCGACGGGCGCGCTAGACAGGGAAACGGAGGCCCAATTGGGCCAAACCATCGCCTCCCTCAAGGGGGAAATGACCATTTTGGTGGTCACTCACAAAACACCCGAGGTCTGGTCCCCCAATCAGGTCGTGACCCTGTCTGGGGGACGCCTGATCCAATCGATCAACGCCCCCGGCTGACAAGAGTCCCCCCAACCCTCTTATACCAAGCGGCGCGGGTTGAAACCCACGCCGCTTTTCTTGCGTTCAAACGCCACGCGGGCTTTACCGCGCCATAAGGCGCGGCGGCCACTTGGCCGCTTCCAAGGTGCGGTGAGGCAAACTCACCGCACCTTGGTATTACCAAGCGGCGCGGGTTGAAACCCGCACCGCTTTTATTGCGTTCAAACGCGAGAGTATTCCGAGATCAAGTTGGGTCGTTTCGCGATCACGGTACACGACAGTGTCTCGTGTTTTTTGGGCGATTGCCCAAGCCCATTTGGGGGCCAATGCCCCCAAACTCACCGCTCCTTGGCATTAATCCTTAAATGCACGATGGCAGGCCTTGCAGGACTTGTTGAGAGCCTCGAATGATGACTCGGCCTTGGACTGCTCGGCGGAAAAGGCGGCCAGGGCCAGGGCCTTGGTTTGAGTATCCTTGGCCAGCTTCTCGAACCGGGGCCATTCATCCCAAATTTCTTGCAAGGCGTCGGACTCCAAGTCGAACGACCCTTCGGGAAACAGCTTGGTTGTCGCCTCACCGGAATGGGCTGCGATGGTTTCCGCCGCCTTTTTCACTTCGGCCGCATCGTAGGTCATCACACCCTTCACCATGGGACCCGCGATTTTCATGGCCGTCTTCATGGCCTTCATGCTCTCTATCCGCTCTTTGACCACCCCTGTTGCCTCCGCATGGGCGGGAACACTGGAGACACTCAGGAGGATCGGACCTCCAACGAAGACAAGGGCAGCGACAGACGCAAGGGTCAGGGCACGCATAAAGGGGATCTCCGTTTTTGGGGATGAAATTGGAGCCGTCAGGGATGAAACCATTCGATGCATGTGGAATACGAGGCAAATGGGACGAAAAGGAGGCAAACTAAGGCAAATCCACAGGCGCGACCACGCTTTCCTGTACCTACAGGTCAAAAACCTGCCCGGTTTCCACCCATCCTAGAAAGCCATCTGCCTTGCAGTCTGGTTTAAAACCGGACTGGTAGTGGTAAAGCCACATACGTCCCCGCACCTCATGGGGCAGGGTCAACAGGTCCAAGTAGTGGGTATGGGCTGCCGAGCGACGACCGGTGGTCTCGCAATCATGGAAGATCACATCCGCCCAATCGTAATGCGCCTGTAGATTGGCGGGATCGAACCGGGAATCACTGGTGAAATAGGCCTTCAGCCGGGGACCGGAAATCCTCAGACCGAAAGACGTCATGGTCGATCCGTCATCAGACCGCAAATGTTCCGTGGGCGCCAGATCCAACTTTATCCCCCGCCAGGAGAAGGACCGCCCGGGCTCCAGGGTCTCCACATCGAAAAAATCCGACAGGTTGCCCAGACCATGGTCGAGCACTTCCATCCCCCCCTTCAGGCAATTGTCCCACAGGGGCCTCTCCAGGCAACTGGGGATGAACAGACGGGGACGCGCCAACGTTGGGTCAAAGTAGGTTGTAAAGCCCAACCACTCCAATCCCCCCACATGGTCCCCATGCAGGTGGCTAACAAAAACCCCCTCCACATCCCCTTGACTAAGGCCCTGGACAGCCAGGGAGCGACGCGCGTCGCTTCCGCAATCGATGAGTAAACGGGCCAGCCCCCCCTCGACCATGTCATCGGGCACTTCAAGAAGCATATTGCTTTGAAAACAGCCGGGCTCGGTCACAAAGGCCGCCCCCGCACCAAGAAATCTAAAAGACGCCACCCCGGCCCTTCCCCCTCGCACGCATTGCTTTTCGTCAGACTGTCCGCATATGGGCCGTCCCGTTCAAACCACAACCGGTCACGCACCAATCATACCATAGATGGGGTCCAAGAAATCGCTATACGGACCGGTCAACCCAAATTCCGGACTGCCGCAGGGCTTCTCGGTCTTCCTCCAGATCAAGCATCCGCTCGGATCGCTTCACGGCCATCCTGGCCAGCTCGGCAGCGGGTGCCCGAAATCGCCCATCACCGGCCAGGGCAATGGCTTCCAGGGATTTCAGTGTCCGCCGCTGAACCTCCACCAGCCCAGCGCCATCCCGTCCCAAGGGCAGGAAAATATCCTCCAACAAATCCCGGGGAGAAAGGGGCGCAAACCGCAGCCGGTCATAGAGGATAGGTGCCTCTTCCTGACGGCTGATCTCCTCCGCCCATTCGGACAGCAGACGCACGCTCCGCCCCAGGATATCGAAGGCGGTTCCCGGATCATTCACGCCCGGCGAAAGGGCCCGGGAAGCGATTTCCGCAAGCACGGCCAGTCCGAACCGGGGATCCTGGGCGTAGGACCGTTCCGCTCCGGTGGTGATGGCCTTGCGGACCCCCGCGATCAAGGCCCCGTCCTTCCCATCCCCGTTCCCTTCAACCAAAAGCAGAGGGCGCCCCGCATGGACATGGCACCCAGGCGTGGCCACCACCCAAAAAATCAGGCCCCTGGTCTTCGCCAACCCTGCCAGTCCGACCATGTCGATATACCGGACATACCCTGGACGTTCAGCGTAGATGGGTTTGGCATGAGAGGGCGGAGTTTCGCTGCCAAAGGGTTTGGCTCCCAAAGAGGGGCTCGTCGCCCGATCCGTCAAGGCCGCTGCGATCACATCCTCCAAACGACTGGCCGAATGTTCCAGTCGCCCCAGCCGGGAGAGGTGATCGATCCAGCGCAAAAGAGTCAAAACCACCAGGATGATCACAATGACGGTCACCAGGAACAGAATGGCCCGCCCCCGGTCCCCATGAATGCCCGTTTCCAGGACAATCAACCCCGCAAGCGCGAAAAGAAAGGACCCGACAAAAGCGCTCAAGGCGTTTTGTGTACTCGGATCCTCCAACATCAACTTGGCCGCCCGCGGAGTCACATTGGCAACCGCCGCAGTCTGGGCAGAGACCATCGCCCCCATGGAAAAAGCGGTGACAGACAGCATGCTGGTCGCAAGAATTTCCAGGATCCGCTGGGTCGCCCCGGTATCGACACCGTCCAGGATCCCCAAAGGAATCAGCCCGTCGGCGAAGGGAACGGCCAAAACGGCCACAAGCGCCAAACCAGAGAACAGGAAGGCGCGCGCCCAGAGCTCGCCCGACAAACGCAGGTAGATCCATCGCCATTTTGAAATCATCGGAACAGGCTCCTGACAGCCCCCATCGGGCCTAAATCAAACCACCTTTCACGGTACAGGACAGTGTCTTATATCTTTTGGGCGATTGCCCAAGCCCATTTGAGGGCCAATGCCCCCAAACCCCCATTTTTCTTTTACACATAAGAGCCTGGTGTCTGGGGCCTTTCGGCCAGTAACTGCCCGGGGTCTGGGGCCTTTCGGCCCCAGTGGGGGACGGGGCAAAGCCCCGTGACAGGAAAACATCCCCTATCGTGTACCGTGACCACCATTAATCGATTCCAACTTAAGGCCGATGATGTGATCTAAAATCTTATACCTGGAGTATCGCGCGAAGCGGAAGACCGGTTCCCCCTTTTCCTCTGGATACTCTAAGGGATCATCGCTCCCCGTAGTCTGTCACGCACCCTTATACCAAGCGGCGCGGGTTGAAACCCACGCCGCTTTTCTTGCGTTCAAACGCCAGGCGGGCTTTTACGCGCCATAAGGCGCGACGGCCACTTGGCCGCTTCCAAGGTGCGGTGAGGCAAACTCACCGCACCTTGGTATTAGGCGGCGATTGTTTCGATCGCCTGCTGGACACGCCAAGTGGCCGTTTCCAAACTGTTGTGCCGCTGGGCCCGCCAGGCCGCCTCTCGCCCCATGGCATGGCGCAAACCGGGATTGAGCAACAAGAAGGCCACGGCTTCGGCCATGGCATCATAGTCCCGGGCCGGGGTGATCAATCCCGTCTTCTCGTCATGAATGACCGTCGCCGCACCGGACCGCCCGGCAACCACCGGCAATCCGGCCGCCTGCGCTTCCAGCAAGGCCATCCCGAATGACTCATTTAGGGCGGGCCAAACCATCAGGTCGCAGGCCGCATACAGGGGGGGCATGAGCATGGCGTCCAGCTCCCCCAAGAACAGGGGAGAAAGGGGAGCCAACGCCTCTTCCACCACCGGTCGGGCCGCGCCATCCCCGGCGACAATCAACTGGAAGGAGCGCCCTGGCACGTGACGCAGGGCTCGGGCCAACAGGCGATAGGAGGTTTCCTTATGCCCTGGCCGCATCATGGCGACGGTCAACAACCAGGGGCGGGCGGGATCCAAGCCATGGGCCTCTGCCATGGCCACGCGCACGGCGTCGGCGTCCACCCGGGAGAAAAGCGCCGTGTCCAGGAAGGGCTCCAGAACCTGGACTTTCCCTGGTGCCCCGGCGGCCTTGATCACGGTTTCCACATCTCCTCCGTTGAGTTGCAGAACCCGGTCTGCCCGGCGCAGACAGTCGGCCATGCGGCGCGCGCCCAGAGTCCAGGGGCCACCGTCCTGGAACGGATCATAGCCGGTCTGGGCGACCACATAGGGGATCTCCAGAGCATCGGCCACCACAGGACCAACCCAATCCGGAGCCCGATGGGAGGGCGCGCAGGTAAACCACAGACTGGGCCGCTCCTCCGGTGGTCTGGCCTGGTACCGTCGCAGGATCCTTTGGGCTTCCCAAGCCCCCAGGGCGGCCAGCCGCCCTTGCCTTTGGGTGTCCCCCGCCCGGTCCAGGGAGCGAAAATGGGAGGCCAACTCCACCGGATACTCCGCCCGGTCGAGAATGTTCATCAGAAGGCGCGCCAGCAGTCTGTCACCGGAGGGAACGGAATCGTCTGGAGCCTTTTGCGGTGCGTAAAAAGCGATGGTCATGGGTTCGGGCCCCCCACATGCCGAATATAGGCCGAATATAGACGGTCATGATGGCCATGTGCGCCACCGCGGCGCAATAGGTTTCACCAAACGGATTCGAAGCCGGGACGAAGAGAAGGTTTTTGACCGTGGAAGCGGACTCGCAGGCAAGTGGTACCGGTTTTCCAGGCCATAATGCACTCCAGGTATTGAAACATGATCAAACGGGATCCCCCCGACGTGACCCCGTTTGATCGCAACGGAATTCAATCGACTATGATATCCAAGCCCCTTGATGGATCCCCCTGGGCTCGCTTGCCGAACTGGGATGCCGGAGCCATAGTGCATGGGTGTTTTGTCATATGTTTTATTAAGGGCCTGGGTAGATATGTGTGGAATTACGGGATATTGGGCGAGACGGGGAGACGGCCTGGACAAAGCCGCCATGACCACACGGGTCCTCGCCATGGCCGAAGCCATTGATCATCGCGGTCCCGATGGGGCCGGAGGATGGGCCGATCCGGCAGGGGGCGTGGCTTTGGGTCACCGACGCCTGTCCATCATCGATCTGTCGACCAATGGCGACCAGCCCATGGTCTCCCGGAGTGGCCGCTTCGCTCTGGTCTATAATGGCGAGATCTACAACGCCGCCGAAATCCGAACAGACCTGGAATCCCAGGGGGGGCTCAGCTTCCGGGGCCATTCGGACACGGAAGTGCTGCTGGAAGCCTGCGCCCTCTGGGGCGTGGCTGCGACCCTGCCCAAACTGATCGGCATGTTCGCCTTCGCCCTTTGGGACGGAGAGGAACGGCGCCTCACCCTGGCCCGGGACCGGTTGGGCATCAAACCCCTCTATTGGGGAGAGTTCGACGGAACCCTCTTGTTCGGCTCCCAACCCAAGGCCCTGTTCCCCCACCCCAATTGGCAGGGCACCATTGACCGAGACGCCCTGGCCGCCATGCTGCGCCTGTCCTGCGTCCCCTCCCCCCGATCCATATACAAGGGGTTGGAGCAGGTCACGCCGGGGACCTTCGTCATGATCGGTCAGGACGGGACCCGACACCGGAAAGCCTTCTGGTCCCTGGAAGAGGTCGCCGCCCAAGGCATCGCCGCGCGCGCCACCCCCCTGTCCGATGCCGAGGCAACCGACCGGCTGGAGGCCCTGCTGACCGATGCGGTGGAACGGCGCCTGATTTCCGACGTGCCGCTCGGCGCCTTCCTCTCTGGTGGGGTGGACAGCTCCACCGTGGTGGCATTGATGGGCAAGCTGGCCAAGGGCGCGGTCAAAACCTTCTCCATCGGTTTCGACGAACCGGGTTGGGACGAAAGCACCCATGCCCAAGCCGTAGCCACCCATCTGGGCACGGACCACCAGGCCCTCACCGTCTCTTGGGCCGATGCCCGGGCGCTGATCCCCGACCTTCCCCATTGGTACGACGAACCCTTTGCCGATGCCTCCCAGATCCCAACGGTCCTGGTCAGCCGCCTGGCCCGGGGAGAGGTCACCGTCAGCCTGTCCGGCGATGGCGGAGACGAGCTGTTCGCGGGCTATAACCGCCATTTCCTCGGACAGCGGCTCTGGTCCCTGTCAAGCCGGATCCCGGATCCCCTGCGTCGGCTCGCTGCGGCGGGCTTGTCGGCCCCGCCTCCGGCCCTGTGGGATGCCCTCGCCCAGATGCTTCCGCCGGGCAAACGCCCCCCGCAACCCGCCGACAAGGCCGCCAAGGTGGCCCGGCTGTTGAGGGCCCAAACGCCGGAAGCCCTGTACCGGGATCTTGTGGGGGCCCTGCCCGCCTCTGAGGTTCCGATGAGCGGCGCATCAAGCAAGGCGGAGGAGCGGTGGTACTCCGCACGGGCCGAGAGTGTGAATGGCTTCGTCGATCGTATGCGCCTGCTCGATGCCCTGGGATACCTGCCCGACGATATCCTGACCAAGGTCGACCGAGCCTCCATGGCCGTTGGGCTGGAGGCCCGTGTGCCCATCCTTGATCACAGGGTGGTGGAATTCGCCTGGAGCCTGCCCGAGCACCAATTGATGCGCGAGGGCCAGGGCAAATGGCTACTCCGTCAGGTCCTCTATCGCCATGTCCCCAAGCCCCTGATCGAGCGCCCGAAGATGGGTTTTGGCGTGCCCGTTGGCGCTTGGCTGCGGGGCTCCCTGAAGGATTGGGCGGAGGACCTGCTCGATCCCACGGAGATGACAACCCAAGGACTCATCGACCCCGCGCCCCTTCGCGCTTGGTGGGCGGACCACCTGAGCGGACGCCGGGATTTAAGCGACCGCCTCTGGCCGGTCCTCATGGCGCTTTCTTGGCATCGGCACTGGCAGGAGAAGGGGGTGTTTCGGGGGATATAGGGCGGTTGCGGTTTGCCCATACAGGGACGTCTTTTCAGATACGGGGCTTTGCCCCGTCCCCCACTGGGGCCGAAAGGCCCCAGACCCCAGGCCCTAAAAACACGAGACACTGTCGTATATCGTGGCCGCACTACTCCCGCAAAACCACTGACCGTAGGATCGATTGCATTACAGGCCAGGGGTCTCCCTTACCGCAGAGCGCTCCGCGCAAATAGGCGTCCCAGGTGCCCGCAGGCGCCGCCTTGCCAACACGCAGGGGGGCAAAAAAGGCCACACAGGATCGGCTTGCCCCCCGGGCCTCCATCACATAGGTATCGCCGAAGGGCAATTGGTGGCGACCGGTGACGATGGCGTCCGGCGCAATCCCCGCCGCCGCCGCCAGGGCATCCCGGTACAGAGACAGGGTCAGAGCCGCAGGATCCGTGTCCTCGGCCATCGACCAGTCCTTGGCATAACGCCCGTAGAGCACAGCGCCGCCATCAAGCAGATGGGCGAACAAATAGCGTGCAACCAGGGCCTTGTAGCGGCGGCCCCGGTCCAAATCCGGCGGCACTGCGATCAACAGGCGGGTTTTGTCCTCGCCGATCACTTGCATGGGATCGGGGGGGCCGGTCAACCAGGGCTCGGAGGGAAGGGGGGCAATGGCCCTTGGGGGGCTGGCACAGGACGCCAGCAGCACCAAACAGAAAAACCCAACCAGGACACGCATCGACCTTACCCCTCTCAGACGGAGGTCACTGCGCCTCCCCTCACCCTTACGCCTAGCGGGCTTTTTACGCGCCATAAGGCGCGGCGGCCACTTGGCCGCTTCCAAGGTGCGGTGAACCGCACCTTGGTATTACACCAAATAATCACCCATATAGGTGTGGATGCTACTATCCATGCTATCGTTGAAATCATCCATCAATTGTTCGACCAAGGTGAACCAGGCGGTTTCCCGGTCGTTGACGCTGGCATCCTCGGGCAGGGTGATATAGCGCCAAACCTTTGCCGTGGCCTGGGCCAATGTCACCCGGGAATCCGGGTCCACCAACTCCACCGTGGCCTCCAGGTTGGCGTCGTAGCGTTCCGCCTGTTCGGTCCTGAAGGCCCCTTCCAAACCCTTCTGGACACCCAGAGTTTTCTCCGTCACGGCCGCATCATGGATGGTCATGAGAATGGTATAGGGCGTCTCGCCCGAGGCCTGGAGTCGGTCGAAAGCCCATTGCCGGGCCGCCCGAGCCGGGGACAAGGGCATTTCCTGTTCGACATTGGGCGCCCGCATGGGGGGATCGTAGGATTCGATCACATCCACCCGTCCAGCCTGCATCCGCAAGGGGGGGAGATGCCCATAGCTCAATTCGGAGAATCGGGGGCGGGCCTGAGGATTGGCACAGCCTCCGGTCACCAGGGTCAGCCCACCCATTGTGGCGATCCCCAGGGACAGGCTCAGAAACGAACGGCGAGACGGGCGGGCGTGAAGGAAGCGCATGGGAAACCCCATTGAAGGTCTTTGATGACGAGATGCAAGGCGGATCCAGCCAGGGCCCAAGCCTTCAGGTCTCGTCGGAGCCGGGAGATCCCGCAGTTTGACCATCCAGATCCTCAAGCGTCAAAGCATATGTTGCTTTGCAAAATTCGCACGTCACGTCGATCGAACCGGCCTTGCTCAGCTCCTCAACTTCCTCGCGCGGGAATGTGGCGAGAGTACGGATTACCTTCTCCCGCGAGCAGCGACAGCCGAAGAAAACGGGGCGGTAGGGGGAAACGCGCACCTGCTCCTGGTGGAAAGGACGGCGCAGCAGGTCCTCCGGGGTCAGGGCCGGATTGACCAATTCCTCGGTGGTCAGGCTGTCCATCAGAATGACCGCCGTGTTCCAGTGCTCGTCCCAGTCCTCGCCATTCTTGCCCCCGGCCTCAGGCGGCATGCGCTGCAGGACCATGGCCGTCGCCCCCCAAGCCACATCGGCGAGGGATCCCTCCGGCGGCGGCATCACCGCCACTTTCACCAGTGTCGGCAACTGCTCGGACTGTTCGAAATAGCTTTGGACACATTCTGACAATCGGTCCCCCTCCAGGGCAACGATGCCTTGATAGCGGTCCGTATTTCGTCCCTGGTCGACGGTGAAAGTCAAATGGCCGGTCCCCAATAGCTCAGGCACGGGGCGCACCACCGGCCCCTTTGGCAGAGCCTCCTCCCGGTACCGGGCAACGCCGCGCACCATTCCAGCGCTGGTGATATCGGCCACCAAGGCATGGACGGGACCATCCCCCCTGGCCTGAAGGGTAAAGACCCCTTCATATTTCAAGCCAGAGGCGAGCACCATGCCCAACAGCACGATTTCGCCCACCAATTCAGCGACAACCGGTGGGTAATTATGGGGGCCAACCGCATCGGCCACAACACGCCCGGCCCGCGCCAAACGCCCTCGGAACACGCCCGAAGCCAGATGGAACGGCAGGATGAGATTGTCCGAAGGACCACTCATGAAGAACATCCCGCGATATATGGGGAAAAGAAAACATCAAAGGAAAGACCGGAGACCGTCTCTTTCCCGTCCTCCAATCCCTCGTTACTTAGAGTGAAACGGGATCAGCTTGACTCAAGCTGGCCCCGTTTCACTCTCATTCTATAAGCTTTAGAGTATCTTCGAGGCCAAGTTTGGTCGCGAAGCGACCCAACTTGATCTCGGAATACTCTAGGTCGCGTTTAGCCCAGGCACCAAGCCAGAACGCCCTTCTGGGCATGCAGACGGTTTTCCGCCTCGTCCCAGACCACGGACTGAGGTCCGTCAATCACCTCTGCAGTCACTTCCTCTCCGCGGTGAGCGGGCAGACAGTGCATGAACAGAGCCTCGGGTTTGGCCTGGGCCATCAGGTCGGCCGTCACCCGGTAGGGCTGCAGAGCCGCCTTGCGGGAAGTATCCTCGCAGCCCATGGACAACCACGTATCGGTGACCACGCAATCGGCTCCTTCGACCGCCGCCACCGGGTCTGCGGTGACGGTGACCGAAGCCCCCTGCGCCCGCGCCCAATCCACAACCCCGGCCGGAGGCTCCAGGCTGGGCGGACAGGCCAGACGGATGGCGAACTCGAACTGAGCGGCCGCCTTAACCCAGGAGGCCGCGACGTTGTTCCCGTCCCCGGACCAAGCAATCGTCTTGCCCTTGATGGCACCGCGATGTTCTTCGAAGGTCATCACGTCGGCCATGAGCTGGCAGGGGTGAGCACTGTCTGTCAGGCCATTGATCACCGGCACGCTGGCATGGCTGGCCAATTCCTCCAGCTTCGTCGGGTCCCCCGTCCGCAGCATGATGACATCCACGTAACGGGACAGCACCCGGGCCGTATCGGCGATGGTCTCACCCCGGCCCAACTGGGTATCGTCGGGCATCAGCGTCATGACGTTGCCACCCAATTGGCGCATACCGACCTCGAAGGAGACCCGGGTGCGGGTCGAGGGTTTTTCGAAGATCAAGGCCAGAACTTTGCCCGCCAAAGGCTGGGTGGTCCCGCCGTGGGAGCGCTCGCGTTTGAACGCCTTGCCTTGCTCCAGAATGGCCCGCAACTCGTCCCGGCTGAAACCACCAAGATCCAGAAAATGCTTCGGCTTCGATGTTGCCAGCATTGTTATCCCTCTTCCTTCTCGATCCGCGCGCAGGCCGCTTCGATGGCCACCTCTGCCGCATCAATTTCGGCCTTGCCGATGATGAGCGGAGGCAACACCCGAACCACATTGCCGCCGGCCGGAACCGCCAACATCCCCTCTGCACGCATGGCGTCCAGCACCTGGGTATTGGGCGCGACGCAAACCAAGCCGATCATCAGCCCCTTGCCCCGAAGCCCCTTAAGCACCCTCGGGTGCCGGGCCACCAAGCCCTCCAGGCGCGCCCACAGATCCTGCGCTGCGGATTGGACGCCCTCCATAAATCCATCGGCCAACATGACGTCAAGCACGGCGTTGCCCACGGCCATGGCCAGGGGGTTGCCGCCAAAGGTGGTGCCATGGGTCCCCGGTGTCAGGGCCTGGGCCACCTCCTCCCGGGCAAGGAATGCGGCCATGGGGAACCCCCCGCCGATGCCCTTTGCGACCGCCATGACGTCAGGCTCGGCGCCCTCTTCCCACTGATGGGCAAAGAGCTTGCCGGTCCGGCCCACGCCGGTCTGGATCTCATCCATGATCAGCACCAGACCGAACTCGTCGGCCATCTGGCGCAGCCCCCGCAGGTACCCCTCCGGTGGGGGATTGATACCTCCCTCGCCCTGGATCGGCTCCACCAGAATTGCCGCCGTCTCCTCCGTCACGGCAACCCGGGCCTCGTTCAGGTTGCCAAAGGCCACCCGGTCGAAGCCCTCGGGCATGGGACCAAAGCCCTGCCGGTACTTCTCCGACCCGCCCGCAGCCAGGGTGGCCAGGGTCCGGCCATGGAAGGCCTCCGTCGCCACGATCACCCGATTCTTCTGGGGCTGACCCTTGACCACCTGTTGGTAGCGGCGGGCGAGCTTCAAGCTGCCCTCCATGGCCTCGGCCCCGGAGTTACAAAAGAAAACCGAATCGGCGAAGCTGTTGTCCACCAACCGCTGGGCCAGCTTATGCTGTCCTGGGATTTCATAGAGGTTCGAACAATGCCAAAGCTTGCCCGCCTGGTCTTGCAGGGCTTCCACCAGATGGGGATGGGCATGGCCAAGCGCCGTTACTGCGATACCACAGCCGAAGTCCAGATATCGTCGTCCGTCATTGGCGAGGAGCCAAGCACCCTCGCCCCGCTCGAACGAAATGTTCACGCGGGCATAGGTAGGCATGACGGCCGGGATAGTCATTGCTTCGTGTTGCGTCCTTGATCGCTTGTCAACGGGGACCGCCTCCCTTTGGGGAATGGCGTTTGGCTTCGGACCAAAAAAACGAGGGGCGGCAAACATGCCGCCCGTCGAATCCGAAGGAAGCGAGGTTTATTGCGCCTTTTGGCGAGGATGTCAACGCATGGCGGCGCCCTCAGGCACCTCCCCTTTTCCCAGGATGCGCGCAGACTTAGCGAAATGGGTCGTCCTTCTCCAAATAGTCCTGGACGTAGCGGCGCACCCCCTCTTCCAGGGGAGTGGACTGACCCGGATAGCCCGCAGCCCGCAGCTTGGCCATATTCGCCTGGGTGAAATACTGGTATTTGTCTCGAATCGCCTCGGGCATCTCGCGGTAGGCAATCATGGGCTCCATGCCCAGCGCCCCATAGACGGCGCTTGCCAAGTCGGCAAAGCTCCGCGCCCGACCACTGCCCAGGTTAAACAGGCCGCTGACATCGGGGGCGTCGAGCAGCCAGAGGATCACATCCACCACATCCCCAACCCAGACGAAATCCCGCAGTTGACCACCGTCGGCGTAATCCGGATGGTGGGATTTGAACAGCGAGAAGGCCTCGCCACGCTTGGCCACGGGATGGATTTGATTGACCACGCTGCTCTGTGGCCCCTTGTGGACTTCATTGGGACCATAGACGTTGAAGAACTTCAACCCCGCCCATTGGGGCGGCTGGGGGCCGTCGGCGTCCAATATGGCCCGGACCCGCCGGTCGAACAGGTGTTTGGACCAGCCATAGGCGTTCAAAGGGCGGAGCTTTGCCAAACCCCCGGCGGAAAAATCATCGTCAAACCCACCCGATCCATCGCCATAGGTGGCCGCACTGCTGGCATAGATGAAACGGGCCCGATTGCGGGAACACCACGTCCACAGGTCCATGGACAGTCGGAAATTGTTCGCCACAATCTTATCCACATCCGTTTCCGTCGTCGCGGAAATAGCACCCATGTGCAGGATCGCCGACACGTCTCCCCGGTGATTCTCCAGGAAATCGGGCAAATCTTCGGGTCGGATAATATCGGCAAGGGATCGCTTCGCCACGTTCCGCCACTTCACCCCATCGCGCAGACGGTCGACCAGGATCAAGGGGCTCCCCCCCTGGTCTTCCAGGGCCGCAAGAAGATTGGAGCCGATGAACCCAGCGCCGCCAGTAACGATAATCATGGGGACCCTCCCAGGAGAGAAACAGCCCCGATCCGAACCCGCCGGGGGCGTGCGCGCCGCTTATACTCCCCAGGATGGATCCCGTCACCCCACCATGGTCAGCGACGCCTCAGCGCATGACTCGGGTTGCATCGCGAAGCGACGCACTCCATACTTGGAAAAGACATGCCGAAAATGAAGCGGCACCGATTTGTCATACCTGATTTGTCATATCTGACCATGGCTGGAGTAATGATCATGAGCGCCGGAAACCGGTTGATGGACGATCTGTCGCGCGTCGCCGGCGGTGCCCTGGGCGCCCTTGGGGGGCTGCGGGGCGAAGTGGAAGTGCTGGTGCGCCAGCGCATGGAACGCATGGTCGCTAGCATGGACCTTGTAACGCGCGAGGAATTCGACGCGGTCCAGGCCATGGCTGCGGAAGCCCGCGCCAAACAGGAAGACCTGGAACAGAAGGTCGCTGACCTGGAAGCCAAGCTGGCCGTTAAACCCGAGCCCAGCCGGGCCCGCAGGGCCACAGCGACCACCACAATCCGGTCCACGAAAAAGACCCCCGCCCCCACCAGCGCCACCGCTACCGCCCCTGGGGCGAAGGTCGAGGACAGCACTGGCGACACCGCCGATGAAACCAATGGGGAAACCACTGGGGAAACCAAAGAATAGGCGGCCATAGGACAGCCTCAAAACAACGACACAATCCACCGCGCGTCGCCTTCGCGACTGCGAAAAAACAAACGCGATAGCCCTTGCGCCCAGGCGCCCCCCTTGGCAAACTACTCTTGGTATGGAAAAGGACAGACGGACACAATATTTGTTTTCGAGATCCCATGGTTGGGTTCACCCGAAAAGTGCTTGTGATCCCAAACGGTTCCTCAGTTTTGGACAGCCGGTTTTTCTTTCTCCTTTTCCACCCCGTAGCCAGGCCCGGCGGACCGCGCCACCAACCGTGACGGAGGAATGGGCATGACCACGATGACGGCCTTGATTGACGAGGCCACCCCGAATCCCATCGACCTGATTGAAACCATCGCCGCTTACAAAGAATGGACATTCGAGCGTCGAAGTGACCGCGAAATGGCCGTCGAAGTCCCCGGCCATTGGTGCGACTATGGCCTGTTCTTCGCATGGTCGGAGGATCTGGACGCCCTGCATTTCTCTTGCGCCTTCGACATGCGGGCTCCCCGCGGTCGCCGGGGGGAGATCCTGGAACTGCTGGCCCTTCTGAACGAGCGCCTTTGGCTCGGACATTACGCCCTTTGGACGGAAACCGGCATTCCAATGTTCCGCCATACGGTCCTGCTGTCCGGTCAGGAGCTGTCCCGGGCGGGGGTGGAGGAACTTGTGGAGATCGCCGTGGGAGAATGCGAACGCTTCTACCCCGCCTTCCAATTCGCCATTTGGGGCGGAAAAAGTGCCCAGGAGGCCATTGATGCCGCCCTTCTTGAAACCGTCGGAGAGGCCTAGAGTCCATGACGCGTGAGTCCCTGGCGGGTACCCGCCTGCTTTTGATTGGCTGTGGCAAGATGGGCGGCGCCATGCTCGCCGGATGGCTGGATCGGGGCTTGGCCCCCGATTCGGTCTGGGTTGTCGACCCGGGCCAGTCCGCCCTGCCCGAAGGTGTTTCCCGTATTGAGCCAACCCATGCGCTGGCCCTGGATCCCGCACCCGATATCTGCGTCGTCGCCGTGAAGCCGCAAATGATGGCCGAAGCCCTGCCCCCCTATGCCGCTTTGGCGGCCAAAGGCACGGTCTTCCTGTCTGTTGCGGCCGGAAAGACCACCGAGGGCCTCAATCGCCTTTTGGGCGGCGCTGCAGCCGTGGTCCGAGCCATGCCCAACACCCCCGCCGCCATCGGCGCAGGCATGACCGTTCTCTTCGCCAACGACAAGGTTTCCGAAGGCCTCCGCACCACCTGCGAGACCCTGATGGCTGCCGTCGGACTGGTCGATTGGATCGAGGACGAAGACCTGATGGACGCGGTCACCGCCGTTTCCGGCAGCGGTCCGGCCTATGCCTTCCTGCTGGCCGAATGCCTCGCTGCAGCAGGTGAGGCGCAAGGCCTTCCCCCCGCCCTCGCCGCCCGCCTGGCCCGCCAGACCGTGTCCGGTGCCGGGGCTCTTATGGCAGCGGCGCCCGAAGATCCGGCGACCCTGAGACAGAACGTCACCAGCCCCAATGGCACCACTGCGGCGGCACTGGCGGTTCTGATGGACGACTCCGCCTTCCCCAGGGCTCTGCGAGACGCCGTCACCGCAGCGGCCAACCGGTCCAGAGACCTCGCCTCCTAGAGTGCAATGGGGCCAGCTTGAGTCAAGCTGGCCCCATTGCACTCTGATTCAATAAATTGAGCATCGAGTGGACCGGAAAACCGGTACCCACTTTTCCGCTCAATGCTCTAACGCCTCCTCCCACCGAAGGGCAACCCAAGCCATGACCAGCGAATCGGTGACCAGCGAAACAGTCTCGCCCCCCTTCGGGGCAACAGATGGGCCAGCCCTTGAGAATAGGGCAGCCGACCTCGCCTTGATCGTGGATAGCGCCCTCCGTCTGGCGGGAATCGCGGGTTGGACCGGGGGAACCCTGGCCCAAGTCGCCGAAGACCTGGATATGCCGCTGGCCCGGGTTCTGTCCCTGGCGCCAACCCGAACAGCTGTCCTGTCCGCCTGGGGCAAACAGGTCGATGCCCAAGTCCTGGAAGGCGGACTGGAAATGGACCCGGAGGAATCCGTCCGAGACCGACTTTTCGACCTGATCATGCGCCGCCTGGATGCCATTGCCCCCCATAAGGACGCCGTCGCAGCCCTTCCCCGGGCCTGCGCCGGAGACCCTCTGCTCGGACTGACGGCGGCCATGGACCTGTCCCACTCCATGGCCATGACCCTGGAAGCCGCCGGTGTCGGCGCGTCTGGCTTTGGTGGACTGCTGCGGGTTAAGGGATTATCGGCCCTGTTCCTCCATATCCTGCGGATTTGGCTGACCGATGACAGCCCCGACATGGCCAAGACCATGGCGGCTCTGGACAAGGCCCTCGACAGGGCGGAAAGTGCTGCCAATTCCCTGTTCTCCAGGAGAGGCAACGGAAGACGCGACTCGAAGTCACAGGATACCGCCACAGAGGCCTAAATCCCGACAGCCAACCATTCCAAATGGCTGATATTGCAGTGCAAAAAAACGCGTTGACTTCACCTGTTCCTCCCCATAGGGTCACGACTAACGGTAGACCTTGCGGGGAAACTCAAGAGTTCCCAAGAGAGTAAGATCTGCCCAAGCGTTCGTTTAACCGGTGGACCGGTGTTCATCCACCGCAGGGAGAGAGAGAAAACCATGGCCAAGCAGCCCGAGAATTTCTTCGACTTCGACTTTTCCAAGTACCTGACCGACATGAAGGTCCCGGGCATTGATGTGGACTCCATCGTTGCCAGCCAACGCCGAAACCTGGACGCTCTGACCTCCGCCAACAAATTGGCCGTCGAGGGTATGCAGGCGATCATGAAGCGCCAAGCCGAAATCCTGCGCCAGTCCATGGAAGAGGCGGCCACCGTCGCCAAGGACATCAGCAGCCCGGATGCGCCCCAGGACAAGTTCAGCAAGCAGACCGAACTGGTGAAGGACAGCTTCGAAAAAAGCATCGCCAACATGCGCGAACTGGCTGAAATGATGGCCAAGTCCAATACCGAAGTCTTCGAACTGCTGAACGGTCGCATCTCGGCGGCCATGGAAGAGGCCAAGGCCCTGGTGGAGAAACAGCAGGACGCAGTGAAGACCACCACGTCCAAGGCGGCTGCGCCCAAGTAAGCATCGGGTGGGTTGCCCTGGAGCCCGCATGCCCAGGACGACATGTCATACCAAGGTGCGGTGCGTTTGATATACCGCACCTTGGAAGCGGACGAGGAGCCCACCGCGCCATATGGCGCGGCACCGCCTATCGCCCCATATGGCGCGTTACCGCCTATCGCGCCATATGGCGCGTCAAAGTCCGCTTGGCGCTTGAATGCAAAAAAAGCGGCGTGGGTTTTCAACCCGCACCGCTTGGCATCGATCTCCGAAAAGCCCACGTTCTGTCAAAGCCCACGTTCTGTCAAAGCCCACGTTCTGTCGAAGAACGGGGCTTTTCTTTTTTCTCTGCGAATCACCTTCCTGATTGCCAGCCAAGCCTCGCCCGCCTTGGCCCCTGACACGACGTCCGGTCAGCCCACCTACAGGTCTTTCACCTTACACTTATGTCGTATAGGCTAACCTTACTGAAACCAAGGAGGAGCTTTCGCCCATGCCCATCAGTTATGGCGATTTTGAGAAGGTGGACATCCGCGTGGGCACCGTGGTCGAAGCAGAACCCTATCCGGAAGCGCGCAAGCCGGCCATCAAGCTCAAGGTGGATTTTGGGGGGGACCTTGGCATTCTCCGCAGTTCCGCCCAATTGACCCGCCATTATACCCCCGAGACTCTGGTGGGCCGTCAAGTCATTGCAGTCACCAATTTTCCCCCAAAGCAAATCGGCAAGGTCATGAGTGAATGCTTGGTCGTAGGCATGCCTGACGGGGAGGGGGAGCCGGTCCTGCTGTCTCCCGACCACCCCGTTCCCAATGGCGGGCGGCTGTTCTAGCGCGCCCCCCATATCGAATCGTCTATACAAGGAGGGACCCGACGTGCAATCGGACGAAGATGACCGCCTTGTTTTCATGGACGACGGGGACGCGGGCGATGCCCTTCCCCCTCCGTCCAAGCCACGCCCCTGGTCCATCCTGATCGTCGATGACGACGAAGAAGTCCATAGCGTTACCCGTCTGGCTCTCGACAGTTTCACCTTCCGCAGCCGTCCCTTGGCCTTCACCAGCGCCTATTCCGCGTCGGAGGCGATGGCGCTCCTAGAGGCCATGGACGAGGTTGCCATCATCCTGTTGGATGTTGTGATGGAATCCGACGACGCCGGTTTACGAGTCGTGCGCTTCACCCGTGACAAGTTGGGCAACCAGTCCACCCGGATCATCCTGCGGACCGGCCAGCCCGGACAAGCCCCAGAGCACGACCTGATCGTCGAATACGACATCAACGATTACAAATCCAAGACCGAACTGACCCTCTCAAAGCTCTACACCATGATGGTCTCCTCCCTGCGGTCCTTTGAACAAATCCAGGCGCTGCAAACCAATCGGCACGCCCTCCGTCGCCTGCTAGGCGCTGCGGCACAGGTTTTCCGGACACCCCAGGCAAAGATTTTTTCTGACAGTCTCCTGGAACGCATCGCCAACCAATTGGATAGCCCCCTCACCGGCGCCCTCTGCCTGAGGGAGGTTGGAGAGACACCAAACATCCTCGCCTCTTGGGGACAGTTGAAACAGAGACCGTCAGGAGAGCCCAGGGCAGTCCTGACGGAACCCGGTTGGAAAAATTTACACGACCTCCCCCTCCCGACGGAAATGCCCTGCTCTATTGGTGGCGGCTTGTCGGTAATTCGGGTGCAAAGCCCCGTCGATGGCCATCCCCTCGCCTTGGTGATGGCAACAGGAGAAGGGACGCCCCCTAATTTGTCTGAGGCAGACGCCCTCGTCTTGCGGTTGTTCTGCGAGAATATCGCCGATCAGTTGGAAAGTGACGGCCCCAAGGGTTCGGACAATTCGGATGACCGATGAGGAGTCCCTGATCCGCCTGTTGGGCATGGACGGCCAATGGATTTGGAGACTTGATGGTTCTGGCCGCCTCCTCGCCCCGGACGCGGCCAACTTGACTCCGGCACCTGCGGCCCTCGGGGCTGTGACGGATCGCCCGTTCATTGACCTGATGGACGATCGAGTCCGGGCCGATCATGCCAAAATTCGCGACGCCCTGGCCACGGGCGCAGCCTTCTCCGGTCTCATCTGGCGGGCCCGCCTCCCCTCTTCCGCCTCCCCGCTCTGTCGGAATGACTCTGGGAAGCGGGCCCTTTCTCTTTTTGGAAGGTCCGAGCCACCGGCGCCCATCGCCCCGGTCGGCCCTTGGTTCCGCTGCGCAGCCGTCCCCCTGGTGCCCGGCGACCCATCTGGAGGGTGGCTGGGCCTCTGCCAGCCTATCGACCGGGAAAAATCCCTGGAAAAGACCCTCGCCGAAACCGAGGCCCAGGCCGCAGCCTCCGCCCAGGCCAAATACCGGTTCTTGGCGACCATGAGCCATGAGTTGCGGACCCCGATGACCAGTATCCTGGGTGCTTCCCAACTGTTGGCCGATAGCGATGGGGCGAACGACAGGGAACAGGGCCTGTTCCTCAAGACCATTCACGAGGCCGGGCACACCATGATGGGTGTCTTGAATGACATCATCGACCTGGCCAAGGTTGAAGATGGCAAGCTCGACCCTGCCCCGGAACCGGCCCGCCTGTCTGTCCTGGTCGACGGAGTCATGGTGATCATGGCCGGTGCCGCAGAAACCAAGGGCTTGACCCTGGTCGCCCAGGTCGACCCCGCTCTGCCACCGATCCTGTCTTTCGATGTCCCCGCCGTCCGGCGGATTTTGCTGAACCTGATTGGCAATGCGGTCAAATTTACCGCTGCGGGATCGGTGACCTTGGAGGTCCAACTGGTCCGCCGGATCACACAGGACAAGGTCCGGCTGACCTTCACCGTCACCGACACGGGGATCGGCATTCCGAGTGCCTTACACGATGCCATTTTCGACCCCTTTTCCCAAGTGGATCCCCTGGTGTCCCGGGGCGTCGGGGGCAGTGGACTGGGGCTGACAATCAGCCGTCGTCTGGCAGAGACCATGGGCGGCCAATTGACAGTGACCTCCGCCACCGGTCGCGGCAGCGCCTTCACCCTGACCCTGGACCTGGACATCCCCAAGGATATCCCCCGGATCGAGGGCAAAGCGACCCCCATTCCCCCAAAACGGCGACGGCCTCTGCGGATCCTCTTGGCCGAGGACGTGGCCCTGAACCGGACGATTCTCACCCGTATGATCGAGCGGGATGGCCACAGGGTACGCGCAGTGGGCAACGGGGCCGCAGCCGTCGCAGCTCTGGCCATGGACCAGTTCGATCTGGTCCTGATGGATTCCCGCATGCCCGGCATGGACGGTTTAGAGGCCACCCGGCGGATCCGGGCTTTGCCCGACCGCACCAAGGCCACCCTCCCCATCCTGGCTCTGACCGCCAATGTGCTGCCAGAGGACGCAGCCCTGTTCCACGAGGCCGGCATGGACGGCATCCTCCATAAACCTCTGGATATGGAAGCCTTCTACGGGGCGCTCGCCGATCTGTTCGAAGCGGACGGCCTGGGCGCGCCCGCTCCCGCCAGCCCCCCGTCAATCGTCCCCCCGCAGAGCCCGGCCCCTGCTCCTCCGCCACATCCAGACGAGGACACCCCCTTGGTCGATGGGGAGATGATCGCCACCTATCTGGAAATTTTTGGCATCGACGGCGTCCTGGATCTGGTGAAGGTCTTCGAAGCCCAGGGAACGGGCATGGCCCAATCCATGCGGGACGACCTGCGCGAAGGGGCTATGGATAGCCTGATCGACACGGCCCACCGGTTGACCAGTGCCTCAGGCTCCCTGGCCCTGACACGCCTGCATAGCCTGGCGCGACAGGCAGAGGACGCGGCCCGGGATGGCCGGTTCGCGGATCTCGATCCCTTGGTCAACAGAATCCCGCTGGTGGTCGCCCAATCCCTGGCAGACCTGGACCGCCGCCTCACCCGGCTCAGGTCCAGAACGAAACTGGATGAGCTTGACTCAAGCTGATCCAGTTTCGTTCTGATTCTTTAAATTTTAGAGTGCCCCGGTGACAGAGACCGCTTTCGGGTCACGCCCCCTTCAAGGAAGCGGTAAAGACATCCACCTGCTCGCCCAGCAGGGTGAAGCGGTCATTGAGCGACCCTAAATCCCGCCCCATGCCATCCAAGACCTGTCCATTCTTTCCCGCACCGCTGGAAACCTGTTTGATCACTCCCGACAGGACTTCCGCCCCATCCGCCACTTGGGTCACTGAACGGTTGATCTCGCCGGTCGCGGCGTTCTGCTCGTCGACGGCTGCGGCCACCGCAGCATTGATTGCGGCAATCCGTTCAATGACTTCGGCCACACCTTGAATCTCCCGTGAGGCAACCGTGGTGCTATTCTGGATGGCGGAGATCTGTTGGGCGATTTGGTCGGTCGCCTTGGCTGTCTGGTTGGCCAGGTTCTTGACCTCATGGGCGACGACAGCGAAGCCTTTGCCTGCCTCTCCCGCCCGTGCGGCTTCGATGGTGGCATTCAGCGCGAGGAGGTTGGTTTGGCTGGCGATATCGGTGATCAGGGTCACCACGTCGCCGATTCGATTGGCGCTTTCCACAAGACCGGTAACATTCTCTACGGCGGATCGGGCCCGACTGCCGCCTTCCTCCGCGATGCTGTTGGCATTGCGCATCTGAACACTGATTTCAGTAATCGAGGCCATGAGCTGATTCACCGCAGCCGCCACGGTCGCGACGCTTTCGGCCATGGTGTCCGCAGTGAGGGCCGCATCAGTGGTGGCCTCGGCATTGACCTTTGCCCGGCCTGACACGGACCCGGCAACGGTGGTCATTTCCGTCACCGCATGCCCCAGATCTTTAACAATCCCGTTCACCTCCGCATCGAAGCGCTCGGCGACGCTGATTAATTCGCCCCGGCGTTGGGTTTCGGCCTCCTCCTTGGCCCGCGCCGCCTGGGCTTCCAATGCCCGCTTCTCCGCAGCATTGTCCTTGAAGGTCTGAACCGCTGCAGCCATGGCGCCGAGTTCATCCCGCCGGGTCTGGTCGGGCACGCGCACGTCCTCCTCCCCCTCGGCCAATCGCCGCATGACCTCGGTCATGCGGGTGATGGGTCCAATGAAAGCACCGGTCATGCCCCACATGAATGCGAGCCCCACCCCAAGCAATCCAAGCCCCGCCAGAAGCAACAGGTTTCGCATGTCCATCACGGGGGCAAGCACCGCTGCCCTGGGCGCCACAAGAACAAACGTCCACGTTTCTGGAACGCCCTCGAACCCGATGGGAAGGCCGGTGACCAACAGCCCCTCCCCCGTCTTCGGATCTGCGATTTCATCGTGGTGGAGCCGTCCCGCATTGGTGTCGGCCAGCAACTGCAACAAGGTTGGGTTTTCCACCTTGGAGCCGAGCTTCACATCATCTGGATGGGCCACCCATTGGCCGTCGGAAGAAAGAACCCCCACCCAACCGGTTCCAAAGGGGTGGACTTCGGCCAAGGCGTTCTGGATCCCATGCAAAGCCATGTCGAGAGTGACCACCCCCAGAACCGTGCCTCCGCTACCGATCACCGGAGAGGCCGCCGTGGCCATCAGGACGTCCTTGCCGTTCACCGGATAAATGTACGGAAGAGTGACCGTGCTTCGCTTTTCCCGCATGGGCAGATCGTACCATGCCTCCGTATCCCCAGAGGCATCCATGATCAGGGGTTCCCAGTCCACGCCACCGGCTTGGGTCTTGTAGAAATAGGGAATAAAGCGCCCTGTCTTATCGCTATAGGGCAGCGCTTCCCCTTCCCCGTCGCGGCCATCGAAGGCTCCCGGCTCCCAGCCGGTCCCACCGCCGACAAAGGCCGCGTCCAACCCCAGGGCGTCACGGACCAATCCCCCCATAATGGCCCGATCGGGTGCGCCGTCTGCGACCATCCCAGCGGCATCCCGCGACAAGACCTTGGTCACGGTCACGGCCTCCCCGATCAAATCCCGGACCACCTGGGCATGCTCCGCCGCTTGGTTCTCGAGGTCGGCCAGAGTCATCGTTTGGGTGTTGTCTGTCCCGACCAGGGTGGCGATCAGAATCAAGGCCCCCATTCCGAGGCTGAAAATAACAGCCACATAGCCAAGAAACCGATAGCGCAAGGACATGTCACACTCCCCAAAAACAATCCGTTTGAGGGTGACACGATAGGGTGGTGGACCGCAGCCAGGCACTTAAGGTTTCGCGATAGTTTAAAGGCGAAACCATGACACTCCATTGGAGACGGCGCAGGCGATCGGAGCTCTCGACTCCCCCCAGGTCACGGGGAGCGGTTTTCGATGTCTGCAACGATCAACTTTCGATAGAAATCCGCCAACTCATAGCAAATGGTGATCTCCGCCGTCGCTGCGTCCCAGAAGGCATTGGGCTCCCCAAAGGATTTCGTGGCCACCGTGATACGCTCGGGGAGTTCGAAGCGGGAGAGCACATTCCTGGCCATGACGTCCAGAACCTCGGTCTCCCTAAGGAAGACTGCGACCTCCTCCTGTCCTCGGGCCGGAGGCTCATGGACAACCCGGACTCCTTTTCTCCGAACGCCACCGGCGAGGATATACGGCTCCAACAGACCGAACCAGGCACTCTGAGCCTTGTCCCAATCGTCGAGACAGCTCTCCCGACGGTCATCGGGCAAATCCACGGAATCGGCCAGATCGGAGAATCCATCTGGGTCGGAGCCATAAATCAGGCAGGCCACCTGATAGGCCCGTTGCAGGTCAAAACCATGTTCATCCCACATGACCTGGGCCGAGGTCCGAACCGGAGAGAGCAGGACCAAGGGAACCGCCAGCACGACCAGGGCAAGAAGGCGAAACGGAGCAGACATAACGGAGTCTCCAGGAGGGGAACCCGAACCAAAGCCGATCACCAGCACCGAGTCCGGAGGCCCGGGGCGCTTCCGGCGGAGATGGTGCCCATACACCGTCACGCGGTCAATTGCCTTCACATCGGCCTTTACGCAGGTTTGGCTGATCTTTTAGCAATTGTCGTTTCGAAACAGACGGATATTCCTGCCTGATCGGCGAATCCACAGGACGCGACAGTGTCTCGTGTTTTTTGGGCGAGTGCCCAAGCCCCTTTGGGGGCCAATGCCCCCAAACACCCATTTTTCTTTTATAAATAGGAGCCTGCGGTCTGAGGCCGAAAGGCCCCAGTGGCGGACGGGGCAAAGCCCCGTGCCGGGAAAGGGCCAGCTATGGTGTACTGTGGCCATGAAATGACCCAGCTTGGCCTTGAAGGCACTCTAAAATCTATACAATGAGAGTGAAACGGGGCCAGCTTAACTCAAGCTGGCCCCGTTTCACTCTAGCTGGCCACGCGTACTTTTTCCGCTTTGACGCGATCCACTTCGGTTTCCACCACCTTGTCGAAAACATATTCGGCGGCCCGCTGATTTTCGAAGGAGACTTCGGGGGCCATGGGGCCATCGGTCTTGATCGGCTTTCTGGACACGGCCCAGGCTTTCAGCGGGTGGGCCACGGTGTCGGCCACTGCGGTGGCTTCGTAGCCGCAATGCATCATGCAATTGGCGCACTTCTCATAGCGACCCGTACCATAGGCCTCCCAATCGGTGGTTTCCATCAGTTCCTTGAAGGTGGAGACCGTGCCCTCGTTCAGCAGGTAGCAGGGGCGCTGCCAGCCGAAGACGTTGCGGGTGGGATTACCCCAGGGGGTGCATTCGTAGGTCTGGTTGCCGGCAAGGAAATCCAGGTAGAGGCTCGACTGGTTGAAGCGCCAGGAGGGCTTCTGCAGCTTGAACAGATCCCGGAAGAGCTGCTTGGTCTTCTGGCGGCCCAGGAAGACGTCTTTCAGGGGGGCGCGTTCGTAAGCGAAGCCGGGGGCGACGGTCACGCCCTCCACACCCAATTCTGTGCTGGCATATTCAATGAAATCGGCGATGCGCTCGGGCGGGACGCCGTCGAACAGGGTGGTGTTGCAGGTCACCCGGAAGCCCTTCTCCCGGGCCATTTTGATGGCTTCGACGGCCTTGTCAAACACGCCGTCCTGGCACACCGCCTTGTCATGGTGTTCCTTGTCCCCGTCCAGGTGGATGGAGAAGGTCAGATAGGGCGAGGGCTTGAAGTCATCCATGCGCTTTTTGAGCAGCAGGGCGTTGGTGCAAAGGTAGACAAACCGCTTGCGGGCGGTGATGCCCTCCACGACCTTCACGATTTCCTTGTGCAGCAAGGGCTCGCCACCGGCGATGGAGACGATCGGCGCACCGCATTCGTCGGAGGCGGCAATGCAATCCTCAGCCGACAGACGTCGATTCAGAATGCTGTCCGGATAATCGATCTTGCCACATCCCGCGCAGGCCAGATTGCAACGGAATAGGGGTTCCAGCATGAGCACCAGCGGATAGCGGGTGTTGCCGGATAGTTTCTGCTTCATCAGATAAGCGCCGATACGGGCCTGCTGAATAAGGGGAACACCCACGACAGTTATCCTTTTTACGTGCTGAACAGGACGGGTCGGATGACCTGTTTATTGGATCCAACGGTGGATCAGGCGGCTGTTTCGTCCATGGAGTCTTCGATCCCGACTTCATCTGCCGTCTGCAGAGACCGGGGAAGCTTGAACTGCATGTGTTCTTCCACGCCGTTCTGCTGCACCATTTCCACAGTGCCGAAATCACCAAGCCGGGTGATGAGGTCCTGGACCAGAGATTCGGGGGCGGAGGCCCCCGCCGTCACGGCCACGGTCGAGACCCCCACCATCCAGGCGGGGTTCAAGCCCGAGGCGTCGTCGATCAGATAGGCCGGTTTGCCGATTTCCGATCCGATTTCCCGCAAGCGGTTGGAATTCGAGGAGTTGCGGGCGCCGACAACCAGCAACAGGTCCGCGTTCCGGGCGATTTCTCGCACCGCTGACTGGCGGTTCTGGGTGGCGTAGCAGATGTCCTTGACGTCCGGTCCGACGATCGTCGGGAATTTGGCTTTCAAAGCGTTGATCACATCCCGGGTGTCGTCCACGGACAGGGTGGTCTGGGTCACATAGGCCAGGCTGTCGGGGTCGTTTACAGACAGCTTCTCCACATCCGCCGCCGTGCTGACCAAGTGAACACCGCCGGGGATCTGACCCTGGGTTCCCTCCACTTCCGGATGCCCGGCGTGGCCAATCAGGACCACTTCCCGGCCCTTGGTGGCGTGGTTCTGGCCTTCCTTGTGGACCTTTGAGACCAGCGGGCAGGTCGCGTCCACCACGGGGAGTTCCCGGCGTCCGGCCTCGTTGATTACGGCCTTGGATACGCCATGGGCACTGAAAATCGTTACGGCGCCTTCAGGAATCTCGTCCAACTCATCGACGAAGACGGCGCCTTTGGCCTTCAGGCTGTCGACGACGTATTTATTGTGAACAATCTCGTGCCGGACGTAGACGGGTGGGCCGTATAGATCCAGGCAGCGCTCCACGATTTCGATAGCGCGGGTCACCCCTGCGCAGAACCCGCGGGGGTTGGCCAAAATGACGCGGAGAGTCCTTTGTTCGCTCACGGTACAGTTCCTTAGGGCCTATAGTCATCCACGGGGCCGGTTTGAGGGCGCGGTGGGTCACGGGTATAGTTTGGGCGGTTCGGCACAGAACGCAACGGGCGTGCTCCCAATCTTGGGCATTCTCGGTGCAGGCCGATCCATGACATCTTCGGCGCCAATCGACCCATACACCTTCGGTGCCGACCGATCCATAGCACCTTCGGTGCCGGGTCTATGAGATAGGGACAAAGCCTCGATCAAACCAGGACCGCGACGCACAATAAGGTGTTCCCGCATCGGAACGCAATGGTTGGTAAACCCTATTCGTTCGTGGGTTTTGCTGGGTGGAGCCTGGGCCTGGTGGCTGATTGCGAAGCTGTCGGGTCTGGTCCCAGGGCCGATGCGGGTGATAAGGTGCCGACCCTATCCCCAAGTCGACGCTGGGGTACCTTGATTTCGCGCTTGGGAAAACCGAAGCATGACTGTTCTTGTGACCGGAGCCTCCGGCTTCGTTGGCGCCGCCGTGGCCCGGGCTCTGCTGGCCCGGGGGGAAACCGTGCGGGTTCTGGCCCGCGCTACGAGTTCACCGCGCAATTTGGATCGCCTTGATGTGGAGGTGGTTCGGGGTGATCTGACCGACGGGGCCTCGTTGTCTAAGGCGGTTCAGGGAATCGACGGGCTGTATCATGTGGCTGCCGATTATCGCCTATGGACCCTCGACCCTGCGTCTATGTTCCGCGCGAATGTGGAGGGGTCGGTGAATATTATCCGCGCCGCCGCAGAGGCTGGAGCCAAGCGGATCGTTTACACCAGCAGCGTGGCTGTTCTGAAACCCCATGCCGATGGTACGCCCGCAGACGAAAGGACGCCGACGACGGCGGCTGATATGATCGGCCCCTATAAGCTATCGAAGTTCAAGGCGGAGGAAGCCGTCCGCGCCCTGGTGGCGGAGACGGGAGCCCCGGTGGTCATTGTCAATCCCTCCACCCCCATTGGCCCGGGCGATGTGAAACCCACTCCCACCGGTCGCCTGATTGTTGAGGCCGCCACGGGCAAGGTTCCAGCTTATGTGGATACGGGACTGAACGTGGCCCATGTGGATGATGTGGCCATGGGCCATCTGCTGGCTTTTGATCGGGGTGAAATTGGCGAGCGCTACATCCTGGGTGGAGAGGACATGGCTTTGCGGGACATCTTGGCTGTGGTTGCCCGGCTTTGCAGAAGGAAGCCGCCCCGTATCAGTCTCCCTCATGACTTGATTGTTCCAATCGCTTGGGGAGCGGAAACCTGGGCAAGAATAACGCGCCAGGAAAAGGAACCCTTTGTTACTCTTGATGGTTTACGCATGGCGCGTAAGCGGATGTTCTTTTCTTCCGCCAAGGCCCGGTCTGACCTTGGGTATGATCACCGGCCTGCAGAGCGGGCGCTGGAAGATGCGGTGACGTGGTTCGGGCAAAACGGCTACCTTGCTCATGCGACAAGTCGTCGCTGAAGAGCTGACGGATGTCGAGGCGGGTCGTGAGCTGTCGCACGATGCGATGAAAGCATGAGGCATCAGCCTCGGCACCGGCAAGGACCGGCCTGCCCCCGAATGAAGTCGCCCGCGCACTGAAGCCAAGCGGCCAATTGAGCGTTTTTGATTGCCCGAAAAATGCGCGTGGGTTCGCCCCGTATTGGAGCGGGCTTCAAGCCTTCAGTCCACGTCGATTGGGGGGGGGCGGGGGCGAAGTCCAAACCCGAAGCGACCGACCGGCCGCCGTGTGAAGCCCGCCCAATCGAGGGCGGGTCCGCAGGATGCTGCCGCGAGACATTTAAAAGAAAATTCGTGGAGGGTGTAGGACGAAGTCCAAACCCGGAGCAAGCGCCCGACCGGGCGCCGGGCGAAGCCCGCCCCATCGGAGGCGTTCGCGAAGCGAACTGCCGTGAGATATTTAAGAATTTGGCGGATGGGGTGGGATTCGAACCAGATTGAAATCGCTGGATTTTTCAAGACATCTTCTCTTATACCCCTCATTCTACCCATCACCTGCTTTGGGATCATTTTTTTGAGGTAGGGTCCATGGAGCCGATTTCTGAGTCCAGAAAGGCACCTCGCGCGCCGTTCACAAAGCCCCTGAATCCGAATCGGGATTGGTTCAAGGGAGGGTGAGCGCGAGTGCTCTTTCAAGAAGGCTCTATTCATAAATCGCATTGATACGGACGATCATGCCCCCATCGCGGCGCGCAGGCAGTAGCGGGGGGTTGGATTGGAGTGCAGGGCGATGAGATGGAACCACTTGAGATACGATCCCAGATAGCGAGTAGCGATGCCGCGCCTCGGTCGGAGAAAGTCTTTGAGCCTGGAATGGCGGTTGTTAACGGTCTGAATGTGGAGTTCGCCCCGCCGCCGCTCCCCGGCCGACTGGTTGAGCGTTTCGTGGCTGAGGCCCAAGGCGGCGGCACAAGGCGGGTAACAGGTGGCGCCGTCGGTGACCAGCAGGGCATCCTTATCCACCACCGGGGCCAGGACCTTGCCAATAGCATCGGCTGAGACCAACGGCAGCACGGCACTGAGGGTGGTGCCAGAGCGATCCGCCGCCATCAGCACCGGCACCTGTTCGTCCGAGCGCCCCCGCTTGACTGCTTTGCCGCCGCGCTTGCGGGGCTTGCGATCCGGAGCTTGAGCCTTGCCGTCCTTGGCCCGCGTCCAGGTTCGGTCCCCCTTGCGGCTGGCCAGAATGAATGTCTCGTCAGCCTCGACGATCCCCTTGAGTTTTCCGGCACCGGTCTGGACCGCGTTCAGGAACCGATGCCGCCAACGGTGGGCGGTGCTGATATGGACGCCGCAGCGATCCGCCGTTGTCTTGAGGGTGTCGCCATCGGCTAGGGCCGAAGCCATTTCAAGCCAGCGGTCTTTGTGGTGCAGACCGGAAAGCGGCGTGCCGGTAGCCGCGCTGAACGTCCGTTTGCAGGACCGGCAGAGATAGCGTTGGAGGCCTCGGTTCTTGCCATTCGCGACCGCTCCCGGCGCCTAGCAGTGCGGACAGGTCCGATCCGCACCGACGCTCTGCTCGACAGCCGCAACGGAAGCGACCCCAGGTGGGCGATCGGCCAGGGTCTCCAACACCTTCGCCTTCTGCGCTTCCGTGAGGTGATCGATCTCGCACAACCAGCGGTGAAAGCTCTTGTGGTCCATGGTGCCTAAACTCCTGCATTTCCTCCACTTTATAGCAATTCAATGCGATCTGCGAATAGAGCCTTCAAGAAAGAAGAGCGGCAAGCCTTTGCGCCGGATAAAAAGGCTCAAAGGTGCCCCCGTGACGCCCGATGAACGGACATGCTAGACTGTTGCGGACTAATGATGAGGACGCGCCATGAAGAATTCCACTCGCGAAGATTTCGCCACGAAGGTTGACCCCGACATTCTGGCGTCGATGCGCGCCTTGGAAAAATCTGACGGACGTGGAATGCAAGCGCTCGTCGACGAAGCATTCTCCGACTACTTGGCAAAGCGCCGTCAGGAGAAACCCAGGCCCAATGTCATGGCCGCCTACGAATCCAGTATCGAGCCCTTTGCCCCGCTTTACAAAAAGCTGGCGGAATGACGGAGTACCTTACGCTTGTCGAAGTCCGCGCCATCCACGCCGACCAGATCCGGCGCTATGGTGGCTCGGAGGGGATCCGCGACCTGGGGCTTCTGGAAGCGGCGTTGTTTCGTCCCCAGAGCGGGTATTATCCCGACCTGATCGCGGAGGCCGCCGCCCTATGGGAAAGCCTCACCCAGAACCATCCTTTCGTTGATGGCAACAAGCGCGTTGGCTTCGCGGCGACGTATACCTTTCTCATGATCAATGGTTTCCGTCTCACCGTCGATCACGAAGAGGTCTTTACGTTTATGTCCGCGCGGTTCGAGACGAAAACATTCAACTTCGACCACTTGGCTCCATGGCTTCGGTCGCACACCTCAGCACTCGACAGAAATAGTTAACGCCCCCAATATTCCACGGCGTAGTCGAGATGACTCTTGATGGAACGCTCCAAGACGGCCTGCCCCATATCATTCCAATCGGTAATGATCCGATCAAAGTGCCGACCATTACGCAGTAGCGTGCCATCCTTGACGCCACGCACAGCGTTGGATTTTAAAATGAAGCAGGTCATTAGACAGGGGTGTTGTTCTTTTAAGGCGCCGTAGACGGTGTCCTTGGTGTCGATGGCATCCGTGTTCAGCCACGTACCCGTTTTCAGTTCAATGGCAACAAGCGGCAACAACTGCGGAGTTCCATCAACCACGGCTTGGCGGACGACCAATACGTCGACCTCCCTGGTAAAGATCTGAGACTTCCACTCGTCGCCCTTCTGCCAAACCGCGATTCTACCCGAGGGGATGGAACCCTTAGGGACAACCGCAAGGCTGTTCAGATCCAAGCGCTCCGCATCCGGACTTTCGGTGCGGGCGCTATCGCACCAGCGATTAAGCACCTCGCTGACGAAGTTGGTCACCTCTACATTAAATCCGTCTTCGTTCATCGACACCCTCCTGGCGGCTCTAGCTGTTGAGGTAGCTTATGCATGAATGCCGTATATAGCCCAGGTCCACCATTTAAGGTATAGTTTTCCTCTCCAACTTCACCATTCGGGTTGGTTCCCATAAAATGCAGAGGGCGTCACGATGGCGAGGGGACTTTCGGAATTATCTCTGGACGAGGTCGTTGCCGTTTTAATCGGGGGGGAGGCCGTCACGCTTTCGGAAGGCGGACAATTCGTGCTCGATAATCCCGATAGCCGTTCCCTATTGGCATTTTACAATCGCAACCGCATGTCCTACTGGAATCCCGACAAAGTCGCTTCAATCAGCGAAGGTGAGGTTGACCAACTTATTAACGCGCTGGGTCAACCTTATACGCCTCCCGCCATGCCATTGATGGCCGCGCAAGGGCGCCAACAGTGGCGATTAACTAAAATCGAAGCGCACCGATTTCGGGGATTGCACCGACACTGTGGGAGTGAAGGCAAAGATCCAGATCCCTTCTCCCACGTAATCGCGGGTGACGTTACTCTATTTCGCGGTTTCAATGGCGCGGGGAAGACATCGTTGCTCAATGCCGTGTGCTGGTGCCTGACAGGAATTGTGCACCACTCACAAGCGTTACCCTCGCCCCCTTACAATCAAATCAACGTTCAGGTGCAGCCGGATAACGGATTGTCGGGAGCTATACCGAGCACGTTCAAGATGCCGCCCTTGGTGCCTGTTCCTACCGACGAAGAACTTGCCCTCGTGGGCGGGACGCCAAAAATCGATACCTGGGTAAGATTAACCCTTCAGTCGATTATCGACCCCACCCGCGTGGTTGAAGTGGAACGCAGACTGATTCCACTCCCCAGAGGCAAGCTTGACGTTCAAATCTCTGGACTGGGGGATTTAGGCCTTGGTGACTTAGCGCTTCAGGCGGGAACGATCATGCCCGCCATAGCAGCCGCCATGCGTTTTGATGATAAAACCAGTTTATCACAGGCGGTAGCGACTTTGACTGGCCTCCGTCCGTTAGCGGCCTTCGGCGCGCGATGCGAAATCGTCCATGATCGGCTCACCAAAAAATTCACCAGGGCCGCGACCACGGAGCGCGACGATGCGGCGACGGATATACAGAATCAAATCGTCACGCTGAAAAATCTACTCGAAGCCCATACCAGCGTTCCTGCGTTAGATATGGTCGTAGGACCGAATATAAATTCACCGGATATCTGGAAGCAGGGTATCGCGGAAGCCAAGAAGGTTCTTGGTACCGCAGAAGAGGCAGCCAGGGTTGATGCGAAGGCACTCCTTGGCACAGTGCCTCAACACCGCGCTGAAGCCGATCTTCAACGATTCAACAACGACATTAACAAGGCAAGCGAACTCATTGGCGGACAGGCGATCAAGGCGCTCCCCACGTGGAGCAAAGCGATAAGGCTGAAAGAACTAACCGAGGCTGATCTCGCGACTGCGGAGGAGCAGATCACAGCCGTTATCATCGAAGCTGGCCAAATCGATAAAGGCTTGGGTGACACACGGAGAGCGGACCGGATCCGGCTCTATGGACTCGTGGCGAAATGGCACGACGAACATCACCCAGATCAGCCAATCCTCGCTTGCCCCGTTTGTGGAACCGAACTCAATAAGGAGCCCCATATCCCAGCGGACGCCCTCTTGGATATGAGTGTATTAGACGCACTGGAAAAGTGCCGTTCCGCTGATGCCGCCGCACTTAAAACCGCCAAAGAATGGGAACGCGATAAGGCACGGGAATTTGTCACGCAATTACCGGAGGGGCTGAGGGAGTTCGCCACATCACCCCTCCCGGATTCCACCCTTGGGCTATATGGCAATGCGCTTACCAATGAGCTTTTCGGCACCGACATGCCACAAAGCATGCAACCCTTGGGAAAACATGTCGCCAATATCTGGTCTTCCGCAATTGCCAATGCGGTGCCCATGCCGAGAGCCCGCGATACCGGCTTGCCGGATATCATCCCCGACAAGGAGGGGCTGCGCAAAATCTTGGGGAACATTGAACGTGCCATACGCATGGCTCGATATCGGGCTGCAAATGCCGATTTTATTGAGCAGGCCATTAAGAGGACGCTGATCGAAGCTCAAGGCCCGGAGGAACACGAAGCGATCCGTAAGCCCCTAAAAGAACAGATATCGGTCTTGCTGCGCTTCGCACAGTCCTCCACGTCCTTCCGCGCCGTCCGAGGTCAAGTTGAGCAGATTGAGGTGAAATGTAAATTTTGGGAGGGGAGGCAGGTGCGGATAAATGAGCTCGCCCGGGCAGCGAGGGCCATCCACCCCTTCATCGCGTTACCAAACTTGGTCCATCAACAGGTGAGCGGCCTTATCGAGCGTTTAAATGTCCGCGCAGCCTACTGGGCCGCGCTGATATACCGAGCGCAGTTTAACGGAGCTCCATCCTACGCGGGCCTTGACCCGGATCGGGTTGAAGCGTTCACACTGTTGGCCGCCAACGGCAAACATAGAGTCGCTGCCCATCACATTATGAACGCTTCTGCACTACGTGCCTTCCTGTGGTCGTTCGTGTTGGCACTCTGGGAGCAAATCTGGGCGAGCTCTGGTGGCATTTCGTGCCTGCTAATGGACGATGCCCAGGATCTACTTGATCCCGCTAACGTGGCCAATATGGCATCGGCTGTTCCCAAAATGCTTGAGGCAGGGATTAATCCACTGATCGCCAGCAATGATTTTGGCTTCCTGGCTTCGGTGGAAAAGCGCGTTAAGGCCATGGGTGCGGGAGCTCCACGAGTGGATGCGGTCGAATTCTCGGCAATTTCACGCTCCAAGCCGACAGCGGACATAAGGAGGTTAACGGATGGAGTCAGGGAAATCTTCCGCCGTTGGCAAGCCAATCAAAATGATCCTGACCTCTCTCGTCAGTTCGTCACCCCCGTGCGCGTTCGCATCGAGACCCGACTGTGGGACCTCCTTGGCGACGATCCGCAAGTTCTTCATGACCCGGCGCTAAACGACCTTCTGGGCAGGATTTCTCAGGCGCGGAAGAATGGGGAGCAGCCCTTTACCCACGAACCCTTTGGCAATCTCGTGGAAATGCGGTGCCTTCAACCAGGTGCCGATTTTCGCACCATTATTAACAATGCCCACCATAGGCTGGCGGAGCAAATAACACCGGGCGAAGCTGCGGTCGTGGCGGACCACTTTGACACGGTGCTGAAAGCGATTGACGCTTGCTGGAACACCTATGCAAGGCACATGCGGCGATTACCGCCAGACGAGGGAGATTTATTGGCGGGAGCCGGAGCTCCCACACCTCCCACAGCCATGACCTCGACGAATTCAAATTTCCCCATAGTGGGCCATTTAGCCGCGCACGACGTGGGGACCGCTCTCCCCGACCTGGAAGCGGAAACGGCTACGTTCCAGTTGGATGGGTTGGGCCAGATCGCCCTATACACACTCAGGACCAACACTTTGGGAATGGTCGCCCTCCAAGGGCAAACCCTTATCGTCTCCCTGGACGAACAACCAAACCGCGGAGATCTAGCCGTGGTTCAGACCGCCGGTAGAACCTATGCGCGCCGCATCGCTATCAATCGAGACGATCGAGCTCGCATCGTGCTGGAAACCCTTCAATCGACCGCCAACGTGCCCCCGACGCATTTTGTGATGCAGGCCACGTCCCGCGTACTCAAGATTATTGGCGTCCTATTTGATAACGCACAACCCGGTCGTGGTTCAGACGAAGCAATCCAAACCAATCGCTCGCAAATCCTCGACCAAGCGACGTGCGTCGCTCGGGTGGTCGGGGATGGTGCTTTCCCCTTAGCCAGGGACGGCCACCATGTTCTTATTGGTCCCGCTCCCGCTGGTCCGAATTCCTTGGTCGGCCGCATCGTGGCCGTGTTTGTGCAAGATGATCCCGCTTTCCCTCAGCGCAGAGGGTTTCTCAAGCGGCTAGGAAAGGCGATGCCGGGCCACGAAAACATACACTACCTTGAAAACGTTGGCCTTTTTGGCGAAGGAGAGTATGTGCAATTTCCCGGGAGCTCCCTGCCAGTGCCGAACGTTCCCATGGTCAACGATATTCTTAGAGTACACGGAGTGATATTCAAATCAGCCAGCGCCACAGCCTCGTTCGATTAATATTTTAAAGCGGGGAGTATATCGCTCCATCCCATTTCGATTATTCATTAAAGTATTATTCGTTTTAATATGAGGTGCAAAAAAGATCCCACCTCTCCTCGGTGCCCCTCTAGAATTTATAGAATGATAGCGATGGTAAATAATACTTACTGAAGACCCCCAGTTTTACTCAAAAATTTGAGCTAATTTAATCATGTGTGGACGTCGATATACTCCTGTGGCCTTCGGGGGGCATCGGGCACGGTAAATGCTCAGTATCTTCAACTTCATGGAGAGGAGCCCCCCATGAATAACGTTTACTTGAGCATCAAAGAGTTTTGTCGGCAGGCCGCCATCTCGCGATCCTACTATTACAAGCTTGCCAAGGCCGGAAAGGGGCCGACGAGCGTGACCATTGGTCGCAAGCGCGTCGTAACCGAAACTCCCTATGATTGGATCTGTCGCATTGCGGAAGGCGGAGATGAATTCCTCGCTCAGGGGAATATCCCCGCTCTTGCAAAGCCCCATGACTCCCCGACGGGAAAAAACAATCCCCCGAGACCCGTTCCGCGCCCGTCGCCAAGCGCACCGTCGCGGAAAAGATAGTCGTCCATTGAGGTGCGCGGTGGGAGGCGAGGCCCGCGGGTCGTCTCCCTCGCCCACCTCCTGGCGCCAATCTTTTTTTTCCTCCCGATCAAGGTCTCGCATACGGGAATTCCACGGAAGAGAGTCTGGAGAGGGCGGGGGTATATAGTAGTATTTATATGCTCACACATGCACTGCCTGGAATGCATGAATGTACTCCCTGTACTCCACCCCCTCTTCCATCTCTATAGGTTCCCATGAAGACCTTTGTTGTAATAGACTTTTAAACACGGTGTTACTGAGATGAAGTGTGTCACAGGAAAGAGGCAGAGGACTTTATTAGGCGGACAACTCGAGAATTACGTCTTGGAGGAAATCACGCCGGAGATCTTTCATAAGCTCATCGAGCGTATGCGCTCTTCGAAGGAATTTAGCCAGAAGATACTGCTTAAGATAATCGAGCGCATGGACGACATGCTCTTCCACTGCAAGAGAGTTCGCATCATCCGTTTCGACGTTCGTTACCCTGCGGCCTATAAGGCCTCCGGGAGTAACGAACAAATCGGAAAACTAATGAGAAACGCGAGGAGCCGGATGGAAGCGAAAGGTATTCTCTTCCACTACGTGGTTACTCGGGAGCAAGGGGAGAGCGCGAACCCTCACTATCATGTTCTCGCACTGCTGGATTACAAGAAGAAAAGAAACAGCTTTTCATTGTGTAAGGACATTGAGGCCGATTGGCTAAAGATACTCGATTGGCTCAAACAAAACTGCATACACAGATGTAAGGCCAACCCATCCTTACTCATTCGTCCCTCGACACTTGAGGATTTGGAGGGGTCCGGCTTAATGTGGTACTATCTAAAAGTTCTTAAGTACGCAGCCTATATCGCAAAGATCGAGTCCAAATCCAACCGCCCCAAGTATATAAGAGACTATCTCTGTTCTCCTCTGTTCAAGAGGCACACTATGTCGAACCCGCGAATTCAATCAGTATTGGAAAAAAACTCATGGCTGTCGGGTGTTTTGCCAACCCTGAAATATCGACCAGAGTATTTCCCGTTGTCTCGTGTTAAGCCCGTTAAGGCCACACCTCGTAAACCGCACCGTCGGGATTAAATTCCAATCGTCTCATCCCGCTCGATTGCTCGCGACGACAGCGGTTCCATTAAATCTCCAGCTTGGGCAAGGTCCGCACGATGGCCAAAGTTTCCAAGCTGACGGTGATGAGCCGTAAAAAGAGGTCCAGGGGGTAACGGGGGTTGTTCATGGTCTCGGTAGCCCAATCGTTGGCGTCGTTCACAATGCCGCTGGCTTTGTCGACTTTGACGCGTTGACGTTCCACCACCCAGTCCAACGCCGACTTTCCGTTAACCACATAGTCGTAAGCATCGAGCGGGATACCGGACACGGTGATCGCGCCGTTGTAGTGCAAGATGGATTTGTCCTTTCCGCCCTTGCCGCCATAGCGCATTTTTTCGACCCGGTAGCTCACGCCATCAGATTCTCCGGTAATGGTGACACCGGCATATTGGGGCGCCGCTTCGTAGTTCACATGCAAATCCCCGAGGGCCCGCCCTGCCTTAGAAAATGCCCAGAAGTCGGCGGCGACTTGAACGCTGGGAATACGCGGGAGTTCCTTACTCAGGTTATCGGCGAACCGGGCGCGGTAGTCCGGGGAATGCAGCAGGCCGTAGACGTAGTAGAATAAGTCTTCTTTGGTGATTTTTTCGTCTGGGTAGGCGTCTTGAAAATGCGCCAAGCCTTCGTCGGTGATGGCATCACGGCGTCTGTAGCCCTGCGCTTCGGCAGCGGCCATTTCTCCAGCCTCCGCGAAAAGATCTTCCATGCCGCTTTTGGGAGTAGTTTCGGATTTAATCGGCTCGTAAAGATACAAAGGGAAGCACTGAGTCCCACCATCTGTTTGGAGTTCGATTAAGTGATCCGTCATCAAGGAAAAATTTCCATTATTATTCAATCTTTGCTTGATAACGATCAATAAATTTTCAGCCTCCGCATATGGGAAGAGGCGTGGCATTTGGTAGACGCGCTCGTTGAGTGATCTGTTAAAATACAGCCACTCTTTGTTGAAGGGGCGGTATAACGAACTACACAGGCTTGATTCGTCAAACGAGACTTTTCTGCTATTAACCAAACCCTGGCGTAGGGAACTCGTCCAACTGATTTTCGTTGGATCCGTCGTGATCACGTTATCCATGACCGCTTCCCGGGATTTTTTATCCAGGCCGGGATATTCGGTCATAAGGCGATCCACCACGTCGTTATAGACGGTGACGGTTTTCTTAATATTGGTTGCGACGGTAGCTCGAGAGGCGTTGTAGCACCAAGCATCGCGCTGGGTTTTCACTCAGGCGGAATAGCTGGTGAAGAGCGTTTTTTCCGCTCCCCCCTTATCCCCCAGCAACCAGTGGGTCCCTAAACTATCATCCCGCTGTTTCAACCAATCCCCATGGTCGTCGGGGAGAATATGCCGCCAGCCATTCGCCTGGGTGATTCCCGCGATGCCGCCGAAGGCCTGGACCCGTTCGAGCTTTTCTTCCCGGGAGAGATAATCCCCGATGTCGTGGTAGAAAATCTGTCCCCGTTGGGTGGCTTCGGGATTTTTGACCAGGATAGAAATGGCGATGGGCGCTCGGCTGCCGCTGCCGAATATTTTCCCGCCTTCCTTGCGAGACAGTTCGCCCGAGGTACGTTGATTTCCCCGCAGGTGAAAAATATAGAGGCTGCTGAATTCCTCAGCGAGGCAGTAGCGCAGACCATCCGCCGTGTTGGCTTCGATAAACCCGGCGTTGGTAACGAAGCCAATGATACCGCTTTCTCCGATGCGGTCCGATGCCCACCGGAGGGCGCGAATATAGCTGTCGTAGAGGGCATTCTTATTCGTCGCGCGGGACCGCGCGGCGTAGGTGGAACGGATGGATTCATCCAAGGTCGGGTAGCCGACATTTGCGTTATTATCGTTTGCACTGTCCTGTCCCACCGAGTAGGACGGGTTGCCAACGATTACCCGAATATCCAGTGACTTTTGCCGCACGCGTCGGGCACTGTTGTCGACCAGTAATTTGCTGACTAAGTCGTCCTTCTCGTAAAGCTGGAAGGTATCGGTAAGGCAGATGCCCGGAAAGGGCTCGTAGTCCCCGCCAACGATCCCGTGATAGACCGCCTCGATATTAATCGCCGCGATGTAGTAGGCCAGCAGGACGATTTCGTTGGCGTGAATTTGCCCCCGATATTTTTCCCGCAATTCCTCGGGCGTCAGCAGGCCGCTGCTCATCAGGCGGGTGATAAAAGTGCCGGTTCCCGTAAAGGGATCCATGATATGAACGTCAGTACTGCCGAGCGTCTGATTAACTCCTGGCGCAACAGATGGTCCACACTATGGATAATAAAATCGACGACCTCCACCGGGGTATAAACAATCCCCAATCGGTCGGTCATGCGGGGGAAGGCATTGCGGAAAAACTTGTCGTAGAGTTCCACGACGATATGTTGCTTTCCCTCCAGCGTTTGTAGACCCTGGGCCCGGCGGCGGACACTATCGTAAAAGCGTTCGAGAGTATCGGCCTCGCTGTCCAGCCGGTGCTCCTGCAAGACTTACAAGGTGGCCTGCATGGCCTGGGAAATCGGATTGTGGCTGGCGAAGCTGTAGTCGTCGAATAGGGCATCGAACACCGGTTTGGTGATCAGGTGCTGGGCCAACATTTCAATAATTTCGGCATCGGTAATGCTGTCGTTGAGGTCATCGCGTAATTCCTCGGAAAAACCGGCGAAGGCCTCCCGCTCGCGGGTATTCTCGGGGTTATCGAGGATACCGGTAATACGGGTTATGTGCGTGCGGGCGATTTTCGCGATATCGGATGCCCAGTCCTCCCAGTGGTGGCGGTTGCCGCATTTTTCCACCACTTTAGAGTAAATCGCGCGCTCCATCTCGCCGACCTCGAAATGGAACTCCCCCTGGGTCAGACCATCCGCTCCCGGTTTCGGTGCCGTGCTTCCAATCGAGAAACTCCCCTTGCCGGACGGAACGGCACTGGCGGCGGGCATGGCCGGGCGGTGGATTTTATCAGTGACGGCGATCACTTCCATCCGACGCGGATCCGGGCCGTCGAATTCCATTTTATTGATGTGTGAGTCAAAGCGGTCATCGTGGGGGCGCAGGGCCTGGAGAACCTGCCACACCACTGGATAGGTGCGATTTAGTCTCCCGTGAAAAAGGGTGGTGTTCAGCGCTTCAAGCCACGGCTTGGAGCGGCTTTTCCATTCCGAAGAGAGGGAAGAACATCCGGGCCAGTTCCAGAATCCAGGCGCACAAATGTGCCAGCCACGCCAGAATGAGGCGGAAGTTATGTCCGGCGCCAGTGAGGATGGCGTTGATGCGGTCTCCATCCTTGCCCTGAAGGAAGTTTCGGTCCAATCGTCCGTCGCTCTTCAGATGGCCGATTACCGGTTCAATGGCGCTTCGGCGCTTCAAGCGCTTGCGGATGGTCGATGTCGGGGCCTTCTGGCCGGACATCCAAACCATGAAGCGGTCCATGCCGTGGCCGCGACACCCCTTGTCCACATAGACTTTCTCGACGGTTACTCCGGACCAAGCCTCGCTGGCCGCCACGGCGGCTTTCAGTGTGTGGCCATCGTGGGGGTTGCCGTGCAGGGCGTCGATGTGGGTGACGAATTGGCCACCCGGAGAGCGGGCGTTGGTCGTCGCCACGGTCACCTTGCAGCCGAATTCATAGGGTTTGTGGGCTTTGCCCTTGCCGATACATTCCACCTCCGGCGCGTGGAGGGAATAAACCTTGGGCAAGGGATCCCGGCGTTGCTGGGTCATCACCCGTTCGGCCAACCACAAGGGACGGCGGAAGACGTCCTCCAGGGCTTGATTTCCCGCGATCTTGCGCTGGATGTCGCGAATGACGCGGCCAAGGAACGTCTTGATCTTGCGCATTTCCCGCCGGGCACGTTTGTGCTGCTTGGCGTGCCGGTAACGGCCTTGCTTGATCTGAGCGGCCTTGCCCACCCGGACATAGCTCTGGCGGAGGGAAACTCCCCATTCCTTGGCCAGACCCACCAGCTTTTCCCGGGCCCGCGACATCAGCTTGGCGTCCGTTGGAAAGGTGACCGCCTTGGGCTGCACCGTTGTATCGACGGTGATCTGTTTCATGTCATTGGCCCGAAGGGCGCCCGTTCGATGGGCTGTCGCCAGACTTTCTTGGACGAGGCTCGCCAGCGCGTCGGGACCGATCCGCGCCCGCCAATTCGTCATGGAGCTGCGATCCATAGGCAGGCGGTGCTGAAAGAACGTCTCGCCACAAAAATACTGGAAATACGGATCATGGACCCACCGGTCGCAGACCCCTTCGTCAGACAGGTCGTACATGTGCTTCAGAAGATGTAGCCCCACCATCAACCGCGTCGGAATGCCAGGGCGTCCGGTTTCCGCGTAGCTGGCCGAAAACCGCTCATCGAAGAAGGACCACTCGATCCGATCGGCCAGCTTCACCAGCGCGTGGCCCATGTCGATGATCTGTTCCAGGCTGGACCGAAAAAGCTCTCCCTGGCTTTTTGAACTCCGCTTGCGTGGACGCACCCCGAACCTCCTTCGCCGCCTTCCAGTCCATGGAATCACGATCCTGGAAACAGGAAAAGCGCCAAATCCTTTTGCAAGGTTTTGGCGCTCCAAACGCGTTTTCCGGCAATTCCCGTTACTTCAAGAAACTCTCAAACCCGCAGATCTCCTAGGCTGCCGCCTTCTTCACAGGCGACGATTTATCTTTCAGGGCTTCGTCCGGTGACAGGTGTGACAGGTGTGACGGGATGACCACGGGCAGGATAACGTAGCCGCGCGTTTTTCCCGGCGCCAAGGTTGTCCACGCCCATCATGGCAGAATTCTCATGCCGCTACCGCATCGTTCAGCCCGCGAACAATCTGGATGATCTCCTGTGCCTGATCACGATCAAATATCCCGGCGATACCCAAATCGTTTAAATCGGTGAAGGGGCTCTCATAAAATCTGGTCGGGTCCACGTAGCCCTCTTCGGTCAGGCTATCAATCACGAGGTCGAGAAACTCAACCTGATCGGCGTTCAGCTGGTGACGGGCCACGAACGCGCTGAAGGCGTCCTTGGCGGCAACCTTGTCCAGACCGGTCAGGGAGCGCAGGAAGCGCCCAAGACCGCCTTCCTCGTCGAGTCCAGCGATAAGGGTGTCGTCAGCGATCTCCTGTTCGATGAGGATGCGCTGCAGTTCTTCGAGGTCCTGCTTCGTCAGGGCCTCGCCACGGCGAACCTTGATCAGGGTGATATGGTCTTGATGAGCGTCAATGAACCGTCGGACCTTCATCTTGAAGCGCGCCTTGTCCACGCCGCTCCCCACCTCCGGCATGGTGACTTCCGTCCCCGTTCCAATGTCATCCTCGAAGTCGGTGATGACGACCTTGCGCTCCTCCGGCTTGATCAACTCGGCCAAGTGGCGAAGGCGGCGGCGCACGGTCTCCAGGATCTCGGGGGTGATGTCCTCCCAGAAGGCGTCGGTCTGGATGTCGAGGATCAGCTCCATCTCTTTCGCGACCAGGGGCACGTTGTCCATGCCTTCCAGCGCCGAGGCAAAGCTGATGATCCGCATCTGCAATCGCGCGAAGGCTCCCGTCTGCTTCAAAAGCTCAAGCTGCGCGGTCAACATGAGCAGGTCGAACTGCTTGGCGGAAAGATTGCCGTCCTCAAAGGCGGTTGGCAACCCGGCGACCTCCTCGATCAAGGTCAGGCGATCATCGAGGGAAAGATCGTTCCAGGCCTTCGGGTCGCGGAACTTCTCGACACTGCGACGCTTGGCGCGGACAATGAAGTTGTCCAGCGGCATACCAAGGATCTCGTCATGGAGCCGCGTCTTGATGTCCTTGATCAACCCCTCGTGCGGCTCGCCCGAGTCCCCCAATGCCTCAATCAGTTCGACGCGCGAGCCGAACAGTCGCTCGCCGAGCGGCTTGGCCGTGGGACCATCCGTCTTGTTGGGGTTCTCCCGGAAGAACTCGAGGTTCTGACAGAAGTCGAAGATGACGAACTGTTGCTTATCCTCGCCCGGCCCAAACAGATCGGGGCACAGGCGGGTGCCACGACCGACCATCTGCCAGAACTTGGTCTTGGACCTGACGATCTTGAAGAAGACGAGGTTCACGACCTCCGGCACGTCGATGCCGGTGTCGAGCATGTCCACGGAGACGGCGATGTGCGGGGCCTTGTCAGCCTCGGAGAAGTCGTCGATCAGCGACTGGGCGTAGTTGACGCTGTAGTCGATCAGCTGGGCGAACTGCCCTTTGTAGTGAGGGTAATTCTCGTTGAACCGGTCGACGATGAACCGGGCGTGCTTGCTGTTCTTTGCGAAGATGATCGTCTTGCCCAGCCGGTCACCGCCCGCCACCTTGATACCGTTGCGCATCAGGTGCTCCAGCACCTTCTCGACGGTGTCCTCGTTGAACAGCCACTTGTTCAGATCGGCGCTCTCGACGCGGTCACGCCGCGTGCCATCCTCGTCCCATTCGATGGCGTCCCAGGCTTCCTTTTCCTCGTCGGACAGCTGGTTGTAATCGATGCCATCGCGCTGGAACTTCAGCGGCACGGAGATCGTGGTCGGCGGCACGAGGTATCCGTCACCCACGGCATCATCAAGGTCGTAGGCATCGGTCGGTACGCCCTTCTCAAGCCCGAACAGGGAGTAGGTGTCCTTGTCGATCTCGTCGCGCGGTGTCGCGGTCAGCCCCACCAAGAGGCTGTCGAAGTACTCGAAGATCGCCCGGTACTTTCGGTAGACCGAGCGGTGCGCCTCGTCGATCACGATCAGGTCGAAGTGGCCAGGGCCGTAGCGCTTCTCGCCCCCCTTACTCTCCTCGATCAGCCCCATCATGGTCGGATATGTCGACAGGCAGACCCGTGCCCCCGCGTGATCGTTCTTCTTGGTGTCGTGCTGTTCAAGCAGGTTGGCCGAGGGCGTCGAGGGCAGATGCGCCTTGAACGCCCCATGGGCCTGCTTCACTAGCGCGATCCGGTCGGCGAGGAAGAGTACACGCTTCACCCGGTTGGCCCGCATCAACTGGTCGATCAGGGCGATGACGGTCCGTGTCTTGCCGCTGCCCGTGGCCATCACCAGCAAAGTCTTGCGTTGAGCATCCCGTTCGAAGGCCTCACCCACACGGCGGATGGCCCGCTGCTGGTAGTGGCGCCCGGCGATCTCCGGGTCCACGTCGACTTTCGACAAGGGGCGGGCGTTCTCGCGGCGCTGCAGGAGCAGCTGCAACTCATCCTTCTTTAGGAAGCCCGAGATCCGCCGCGGTGGATAGGCCTGATCATCCCAGATCCAGTGTTCATAACCATTGCTGGTGAAGATCACCGGGCGGCGGCCATACCGCTTTTCCAGGCAGTCCGCGTAGAGCTTCGCCTGTTGCTGCCCCGTCCGACTGTCCTTCTTCGTGCGCTTGGCCTCGACCAGCCCCAGCGGTTTTCCGTCATCTCCCCAAAGCACGTAGTCGACGAAGCCGTCACCGCTCTGGTTCGGCATCCCCGTCACGGCGAACTCCCGATCCCGCTCCTGGTCGAGAGCCCAGCCCGCCTCGCTCAGCAGCAGGTCAATGAAGGTATCGCGGGTCTCGGCCTCGCCGTAGTCATGATCATCCTGAACCGCGCTGTTGGCCTTGCGCAGAGCGGCCATCTCCGCCCGCACGGCGTCCAGTTCGGCGTCCAGCTTGGCGCGCCCCTCCTCGGAGGCGCGAAGGGCTTCCTCGGCCTCCTCCGCGCGTCTGCGCTCGGCCTTGGCGTCCGCCTCGACCTTCTGGATCTGCGCCACGGTGCTGGCGGTGATCGTCAGCGACTTCTCCAGCTTTCCGGCGTCGAAGGTCAGCCCCGGGTCCGGCCGCTTGATCTTGGCATAGGTCCGGGCGATCCAGTAGCAGACGTGGAACAGCTCGCGGACGCTGGCGCTGGCATCATGCGCGCTCAGCGGCTTGCCGGTGTCATGGGCGGCGCGGTTGCCCTGGTCCTTGATGTAACGGGCCTTGATGACGATGGCGGGGCCGGTCAGGGCCTGCAGGCTCGGCTCGGCGATCATCGCGGCCAGGGTGTCGTTGTAGACCACCCGCAGCGCCGGGTCCGTCCGGTAGAGCCACTTCAGCGCCGTCTCCAGCGTCAGCCTCGCCCAGAAGCACGCGCCTCGTGGGTCGGACAACGCATGAGTCTCGGCCTTGCTCGCCGTCTTGAAGAGATGTGGAAAGTCCGCTGACAGAAAACTGAACTGGCTCATGTATCAGCCCCCTCAAAATCGAAGTCCGTTTCACCTGAAACAGCTTGCCCAATAGGAAAGATGGTTTCTGTGGTCACGAGCTGGCGCTTGGCCCGCTGGATGAAATGATTTTTGGCGGCACAGGTGAAGCTAGCGGTCATGTAATCCTCAGTCCAAATAAATCTTTTCTGGATCCATGGAGGCGCTCAAGTAAGGGGAAAGCCCTGTCAGAATTACAGATATCGAAAGGAGGTCGCGCATATCAACTTCGCGCAGTTGGCTGGCTGGTGTGCCACCGTGCCGAATTCCGGGATAGTCGGACGCAAATCCATAAAGGGCCTTCGCGGATTCCAGAACTTGAGCATGAGGCCAGACGGCCGCCCTGTCGCACATCGCGCCAAACGTGTTGGCCGTTCGCCCTGGGCATGTGCCACTTTTCACGTCCGCATTGTAAGATAGAATGTTCGGGTGCTGAGAGAGCATCGCTTCGAGTAGATTGAAGTGTGCCGCAATGCATTGCTTCACTTTCCGAGGCGAACGCTCGTCGTGCAGATCTCGGATCGTCTCCTCGAAGGCTGCCATTGGCTCGGCCAGAACGGCATCTTGAGCGCTAGATAACCTCAGGTCTCGCAGCATCTTTGTGAATAGCCCTGGCAGCGTGGGATATATCGCCATCCGACGATTGAAGGACGGGCGGCGAACATCGTACCGAAGGCTGAACTTCTCGATAAAGGTCTGAACAGCAACGAAATACGCATTCGGCAGCTGATCGCCACCGGCATCGTCGAAGGGCTTGAAAGACTTCTCCAGGGTTTCGACGATGGCGGACTCCGAGGGCACGTCGTCGAAAAAGTTTCGGATGTAATCCCGCGCGAGTTCGTCGTCCGTGCTGGCGTCCATGTACAATTCCCGTGCGGCTTGATACCGTTCGAAAGCAGCCTCGTACGCTGCCCTTGCCTCCAAGTCTTCTGGCAGGTGCAATTCACCGTCGTCATTGTACGACTGGTATGTCGGCTCGATTGGCGGCGTTGGCCTTGGTAGCGCGGACAGGAGAAGGTCCAGCCAAAGGTCTTCGACCTCGATCTCGTTCTCTTCAATGAACGACAACAGAGGGTCGAAGACCTCGAAGATCAGCAGACTTTGGACCCCCAGAAAATCACCGCGCATTACAGTTCTCCCCGGAAAGCGCGGTGCTGGAGAGAGGCGAAGAGGGCTTGTTGTGCGCAAAGGGCTGCCGTTAGCTCTTGGCGTTGCGGTTCGCACGCGGCGACCCGATCAGCGTACCGCTGCTGACAGTCGAGGGTAGGCAGCGGTATTTCTGCCTCTGACAGCGATTTTACGTTAAAGTGTTTTTGGACTTGTCCTACGCTACCAGACAGGACGAGTTGCCTGCCGTCGGAAGAGTTCAAGAAGTCACGCAGGTAGACAGAAAGTAGTTTAGTCCTATCTGGGCAGGCTATAAGAACATCGATGCAGTTAGCTCCATCAAGCTCGGATGGCACAATAGCGGCTAAGCCGGGCCTACCACTCCGGACCGCCAACACATCCCCAGCCGACACCTTCGATTTTCTGAGAGGGCCGTCATTGGCCTCTGGCGAGAAGAACACCAAGTCGGTCAAGTCGATCCCGGTTTCCTTGATATTGGTGCCTCGGATAGCCGGAATGCCATTGTCCTTATAATACGATGCAGGCTTAATCACGACCCCTACCGAAACACGGTGGCAGAGTTCTCCCACCGTAGATGTGGGTAGGCTCAGTGAATTGTTCCCTACATCCCCAAACATCTCATGAAAGATCGCCTGGCCGAGGGTGTTGAGTTTGTCGAGGGCGCGGGTGCGGAGGCGGCAGAGCTCTGCCGCCTGATCCAGTATCCCCGCAATCCGCTTCTGCTCCTCCAGCGGCGGGAGGGGGATTTCTACATCGCGGACGATGCCGCTGTTCAGGTTCTTGACCGTGGCACCCGCAGCGCGCGAAGCAAACTTCTGATAGATCGGCTCAGACCCCAGCAGGTGGTAGAAGTAGTCAGGGTGAATCTGGTCCGACTGGGGCCTTAAGAGCAACCATCCGTCGTGAATGCAGCCCTTTATCCCCATGATATACGGTTTCCCGAAGCTCATGGAGTTGGAGAGGATGAAATCGCCGGGTTCTACCTCTCGAGTTTTCTTGAGCCCCTCTGGTCTGATTTTTTTCTTAGTCTCATTGATGTACTTGTCGCTAGCCGTGGCGTCGCCGATCATCACCCAATTGAGACCATCGGGATCGTCAGTAATGAACTGGTCGATGGGACGCGGCGAGCCGCCGCGTGCAACTTCGAAGATTTCACCGATGGGAACCTCTGGCCAGCTCATCCCAGCATCCTCTCAAGCCGGTCCAGCCCCTCGGCAATCTCGGCCTCCAGCGCCCGCAGTTCGGCGATGATCTCGGACGGGGCCTTGTGGCTAACCTCCTCGTGCTCGACCTCTTTATACCGGTTCAGCGACAGGTCCCAGGAGCCGGTGGCGATGATGTCCGCGGCGGGCACCACGAAGCTCTGCGCGGTGCGGGGCCGCGCGGCCTCCGCCTCCCAATCGCCCCAGCGGGCGAGGATGTCGGGCAGATTGTTTTTCGCATGCTCCTCGGGGGTCAGCGTTTCCGCCGGGCAGGCCCCCAGCTTTTCCTCGTCAAGCAGCGGCGTGCGCTTGTCATCAAGGCTGAATCCGTCCGCCGTCATGTCGTAGAACCAGACGCCTTCGGTCCCGCCGACGCCGGTCTTGGTGAAGACCACGATGGCGCAGGACACACCGGCATACGGGCGGAAGACGCCCGAGGGCAGCTTGATGATGGCGTCGAGTTTGTGCTCCTCCACCAGCATGCGGCGAATGTCCTTGTGCGCCGTCGACGAGCCAAAGAGCACCCCGTCCGGAACGACCACCGCCGCGCGCCCGCCGATCCGCAGCTGTCGCAGGAACAGTGCCATGAACAGCAGTTCGGTCTTCTTGGTCTTGACGATCTTCAGCAGATCCTTGGCCGTGGTGTCGTAGTCGAGCGAACCCGCGAAGGGCGGGTTGGCCAGGATCAGGGAGTAGTCGCCCGCGTCGGTGCAGTGCTCTTCGGCCAAGCTATCGCGATAGGAGACATCGGCGTTTTCGACCCCGTGCAGGGTCATGTTCATCGCGCCGATCCTCAGCATGGTGGCGTCGAAGTCGAAGCCGTGGAACATGGACCGGTGGAAATGGTCGCGCTGTTCCTTATTGCGCAGCATCTCGGGGCAGTGGTCACGCAGGTATTCACTTGCCGCGACAAGGAAACCACAGGTGCCCGCCGCAGGGTCGCAGATGGTGTCGCCAGGCTGGGGTTTCATGATGTTGACCATCAGCCCGATGATATGGCGGGGCGTGCGGAACTGGCCGTTGGTGCCCGCGCTGGCGATCTTGCTCAGCATGTATTCGTAGACGTCGCCCTTGGTATCGCGATCGTCCATGGGAATGTCGTCGAGCATCTGCACGACCTTGGCCAGCAGGTTGGCGTTGGAGAAGCCGAGCCGCGCGTCCTTCATATGGGTGCCGTAGGAGGAGCCTTCCTCGCCCAATTGACGGAGGAAGGGGAAGACGTGCTCATCGACGATGCGCATTATCTCGCGGGCCTCGAAGTGCTTGAAGCGGGACCAGCGGAGGTTGTCGTAAGGCTCGCCCTTGTCGTCGGCACCGACCGGGAAGATGCGGCGGGACATGGGGGCGCCAAGGTCTTCGGACTTGCGCTCCTCGACGGTGTGAAGGTCGTCGAGCCGCTTAATGAACATGAGGAAAGTCAGTTGTTCGATCACGGAGAGGGGATTCGAGACCCCGCCGGACCGGAACGCGTTCCAGATCTGGTCGATCTGATTTTTGATTGTACCTGTAATCATTTGATATCCGTTATGATTTTCACACAATGATGAACCATGGGACGGCGCGCGCAACTGAGACCCACAACGCCTCAGCCTATCACTTTTTGTTACATCTCAATCTTTTTCGCAAACCTGGACACCTCGAAAAACCTCCTCCAACCGCCCGTCATGTGATTTTCTGTGAGAGGGATCTGTCAGGGAGGCGAGCATGCATGGCAATCCCACATTCTCGAAAAGTATTTTCCGTTAGCATTTTCCTGGGTTGTGAAAAACCGTTTTTCAACAATAATTTGTTTCTATCTCTGCATATTCTGCGTTTCGGGCACCGAAATACCACTCGCGTCCTCCTCGACAAGAGCGTTTCGGCTCTTCGACCGCCATATTTTTTCCTCATTTCATGGGAGGTTGGCACTTCATGGACACTGTTCCACAAGCGCGAACATTGGAATAATTTATTCTAATAAACGTGGCATCTTGCGCCGTCACACCAACTCAATTCCCGCCGCCCCGTGACGAGCTCAGCCCCGGGCTCGCCTCTCGCACGCTATTGGAAATTCGAAGCGGTGCCATGCCATGCGACTTCTTGTTCCATGATCCGTCTTTTAGGCCATAGCCGTACTACCAACCGTCACCCATTGGGGGCTCGCGGCGCCCCGGAATGCATCCTATCCAGCCCGACCGTTCTTCTTTATTTAGGGGACTTCCACTCCCATCCGTACGCGGATATTCATGAAGTGAAGACATGCGAGGGATGGAATTTCAGTAAAGCTGATTATGGTTTCATTAAAAAACATGATGATCTAATAAAATTTTACATGACTTTTAGTATTATTATGGGCATTGTCGCAATGAAAATATCTGGGAAGAAGGCTCCTTGTTACAATAACAAAGGCAGGACAGTCGAGTTTACTCTTCAAAACTACAGGATTTGGCTAACGGCCTATGCTGTGCGTGCGGGAACGCGATGAAATGATAGAGACAGTGGCTAAGTTAGTGTGGCCTCGCCCCACCAGAGTAATTGCTCACGGGGTTGGCGAAATCGGTTGGCTGACGGCCTGGGTTGTGATTCAACCTTTGTATGAAAACGCCCCGGACATATCGACTTAGCGAAGCGGAGAAAGACGCCTTGCTGCTTGAGCAG
>NZ_JBLAVB010000014.1:0-96406 GCF_047263945.1 Rhodospirillum sp. A1_3_36
ATGGAAAAAGCCCGGGCCGCGATCCGCGAGCGGTTGGTCAAGGCCCAGGTCATCGCCTCGGACGAGACCATGACCCGTATCGAGGGCGTGCCCCACTGGCATTGGGTTTTCCTCGCCAAGGACGCGGGTCTCCATGACATCGCGCCCCGACGGGCCAAGAGCGTGGCCGAAACCGTGTTGGACGGCCACCGGCCACCGGCCACCGGCCAGAGGTTTGGATCTCGGATCGCTATGTCGGGCAACAGGATCTGGCTCAGGTCCATCAGGTTTGCCTTGCCCATGTGCTCCGGGATATCCAATAGGCCATTGATTGCGGAGACAGCGTCTTCGCTACCCGCTATCTGGGATCGTATCTCAAGTGGTTCCATCCCATCGCCCTGCACTCCAATCCACCCCCCCCGCTACTGCCTGCGCGCCACGATGGGGGCATGATCGTCCGCATCAATGCGATTCATGAATAGAGCCTTTTTCTAAAAAGACCTCTCAACATCATCAGGGACACATCGTCATTTCAGTTTTCGTCCAACGACCATTAACACCCCTACTTCTACCCTTGTCATTTCAGTATTACTCAAAATTATCTTTTTCTCTGTTTTATCATATGCTCGGAAATGAAGGATATTTTTCCTATAACTCCAAAGATACACCACATTGTAACGTTTGTCCTTTGCTATGAACGAAACACACTCACAGTTATCATGATATTGAATTTCCGTCATTTTTGTATCGAAAGAAAATCGCACACCCAAATTGTGCTGAATACCACTTTCATCAATAAAAATAATACTCTTTCCTTGAGAAGACTGCGCAATCTTATAGTTTACGATCGAAGGCAGGGGAATTTTCTCTTGTGAGTCCGGAAGCTGTACCTCATGCGACGGCTTTTTGTTGCCATAGGGCTTATCCGGCTTCCCGGGAAGCGGCGCTACGCCACCGACGCTTGGGGACGTCGCATCCTCGTCAGTGATGACAGGCGTGGAAACAGTCCCCTCTTCCCCCTCCTGATCCCAGGCCGGACTCGCCGCAATTCTCAACCCAGCAGCAAGAAGCAGAAGAGCCGCGCCGACAATCGCAACGTTCCGCCGATCCGGTGGCCAGAAAATACGCACTTGGTCCGGGACACCAGCTTTGATCGGCTCAGGCGTCTTTACAGGCTCTTTCTTTTCCTGCCGAGCGTCCTGTCTTTCTTCATCGACCGGCGTTCTTGGCGTACCCTGCCAAAAATCGACCTTTAAGTCAGCGGCGTTGCTGTCGGACAGAATCCTCAATGCCCAAGACAATTCGGCAATGGCAATCCGCGTCGACCGGCAGCTGTCGGCCATCACTTTCAAGGCCAAATTCAGCCTGCTAGACTCCAAATTTCTCAGACGATCGAAAACCGGAGAGTGATCCGGATCTAAAAAATCTTTCTTTTCAAATAAGAGCTTTTCGGCCCCCTCAAACTCCTGCAAAAGAGAAGGTTGGACAGCCAAGGCCGACAGCCCGACCGACACCAACAGCATGGAAAAATCATCAATGCTTTGATCGAAATGATCGATCGACCTCATTGGGTGATTGAAATGGGTATGCCCCAGCGTTGGCGATTTTCGCCCCGCAAGCGACGCCACATACATGCCGTCATAATCGATTAGAGAGACCCTCCCCCCATCGGAAATCAACACATTGTCATCACTGATATCGCCGTGGGCGACATTCTGCTCGACGAGATCAAGACATACGGTGATCCAACTGTCCCTGATCGTGGCGATCGCGGCGATATCATTCGCTTGGCAAAGAACTTTTAGCCTTTCTCCTAATGTCGGTGCTTCGACCCACTCCATCCGCAGCACCGGACATTCAAAATTTTTTCCAGCCGCGCTGACAACAAGCTCTCTCTCATGCAAAGAAAAATCCACAAAATAGGACTTTTGACTTTTCTCTATGTAATTTGCTATTTCTCTATATGACGAAATTAGACTTTCACTAGAATCGTCAAAACATTTTAGAGCAAAGTAAGACTTACTTTTTGGATTATATGCCTTAAAGACAATACCATTGTTACCGTTATAAGTCAGAAGATCAACACCACCGCCATTACGTGCCCTTGCTGCTGGCTTATAATCTTGAAGAGCTTTGAATCGATTGGCGCCGTTGCGAACAGCATGAATAAAGTCTCCACGCGTAAATTGTGACATGATCCCCTCTCGCCTGTGAATGTCAAGCGCTGGCACCCTTTCCCTGCCTCACCCTCCGCTCAAGGCCTAATGAGAGGCCCTAACAATGTCACCTCAAGAAATTTCCGGACCATGGGAAGACGGCGACTGATCAGAACCCCCGGCCGCTCCTTTTGCACGGCAAGTCCGAAAGTGCGCTGCCCATAGTCAACCATCGACTCCGACAACGCCGAAGCCTCCAGGAAAGGGCGGCTCAGATCGGGCAACACATTATCTTTGCGGTCCGGGCAAAGAACGGTTGTGTGCGTCAGTCCAATCTCGGGTGTCGGACAAACCGCAAAGACGCAGCACTCATCCAATTCCGAGGAGGACGGCGGCAACAAACTGCTGAATTCCGTCGCTTGGTTGCCGACCCAGACCACCGTCGGGGGATAGCTCTTTGGGAACCTACGGCCCCAATGCGCAAGGACGTCCGCCAGCTGTTCCCCGGCAGCTTTCCAGTTTTTCGCCGGAGAGACCGGCAGCTTCCCGCCCGGAGAGACCACACTTATCGGAGACGGTTCCGCGTGACCAGACACATAACTCTGCCTGCCACCGACAGGCATCAAACAAAAATATATTTTTTCCTCCAATTTCCCTTGTTTAAGACAAATAGCCTGCGCATCCTCAAGTAATGTCTGAACAAAATCTTCTGTGGCTTCCGCTGCGGATTGCCCGTCGCTTCCTCGTTTCATTTCGCCCGTATTCGCATACGTGAGAACGTACAAATAAGGCTCTTTTTCTGAAATCCATGGTTCCTGAGGAGCGGCAATTCCGCTGGAGCTAGCAAGAAGCTCCTCTAGTTGCTCCAACTTGGCCGCCAGCACCGAATTTCGAGTGGCTTTGAGACGATGAATCAGAGCCGAGCCGAAATAATTTATGAAGTCATCCCGAGAAAATATAAGGTTTTCACTGTTATGGTATTCTTGAAACAACGAGGTATCTTCAGCCAACGCTAACAAGGATATATCAACGACAAGATTCGAAAAAAAATCAAAATTTTCATCAAATTCTTTGACATTTCTATTGGGGTGCTGAAAATTTTGACTTCCAACTTCCAAAGCCGATTTCCCGCGCAAAGATGGGAAAAATACGTTGTCGTAATCAACTAACGATACGCCCCCATTTTTGCGTACAATAATGTTATCCTGTTTAATATCACCGTGTGCAATTTTATAACACTTAAGGTATTTTTTAGTTTCTTTCCATGATTCATAAATCAATTTAATTATTTTTTTATGATCTCCGTTTCTTTTTAAAAGGTCATCGAGAAACTGTCCTAACGGCTTCCCGTCTACCCAGTCCATGGACAAGACAGGAAAGGACCTTATTTTCCCCATTCGCGGAGCAACTTCAATCTCATCTTCTAGCACGGTGAATTTGACGAACGGCCCTGCCGGGAGGGACGCCAGGTAGCTTTCGAGCTTCCGGTACCGCTCCAGGCGCTCCCCCGGATCACGAAAAAAGCATTTCAAAGCCAATCGGTCCGGCCCGGCTGTTTGAAACACCACACCAACGTTTCCAGACGCCTGCCAGGGCTCCCGACGCGGTCCGGTCCGATGAATGGTATGATGTCTCAATGTCTTGAAGCGATGCGGCGTTCCCACCGCCCGCTTGTAGTCAGAAATCGACGGATACTCTACCGGCGCCATCACCCCAATCTCCCTTCGGCAAACGGTACATCGACCAAGATCAGCGAACAGTCATCATTGGCTATCAGATCCTCGCTCAGTAGGACTGCCATGTGATCGGAAAAAGCACCGGTATCGACCATGTGACGCCTGAGCTCCTTAATCACATCAGAGAACCAGACCGGAGCCGCTTTTCGATCGCAATACGCTCTGGCCAAACGCCCAAAGGCACCCGGATCCCTGTCAACAACGTCTTTGAGCTCATCAAGCAGTTGCTCCGTAAGGTCCGATGAACTCTCCTGCACGTCGGTGGACGTAAGGTAACTCAGCAGGACATACTGACCGATGCCGTCGGAGCACATCACCAAGACATCACCAGCTTGCAACTCCGTCTCCGTAAAGAGCGCATGAAGACCATTGGCGTTGGCATTCCAATTCAGGAGGTGTGGGTCCCGCATAAACCCCTGCAAACGCCGATCAGGTGGCGACGGCAGATAAACATCCTGAAGCCGATACACGCCGTCGGCCTGGACACTGAACCGAAAGGCCGGGCTGTCCCCATAAACGCAAAGGTCAGCCCGTATTCCTCCGCCCTCCTGTTTCGCAATCCAGGCGGACGAAAGCGTCGCGCACGACCCTTCACTGACAAAGCGCTTTTTCTTAAAACCATCCGAGCTGGCCAAACGACCGTAGCGCTCCTTGAAGTCCCAGCAAAACCCCTCAATCCAGCTTTCCAACGCAGCCAAATTCGACAGTGGTGCTGACGGCAGGTACCGGATCAAATACTCGGCCCATTCTCCACTGAAAATCCCACTCGACCCCGCACCATCGGAAACCGCAACAAGCAAATTATCATCAGCCAAGCCTTCATCCGCGCCACGCCAAGATACAGTCATTCGGTCGTCACTTAGTCGTGCGGCCACCCCCTGCGCTGTATAGAGAATGTCATTCTTGGGTTTGACACAGGTCGCCGCCGTAACATTCACCCAGTTGTGATACGTTTCGCACAGGACAACGGAATTTTCTCCATTTTGCTCATTCACCGAAAGCGGGTCCGTCTCGGATACAGCGGCGGGAGCGTCGGGCCGGGCCGCAACAAGCGACAGCTCAGACTGCAAAGCATCAAGGTCTGCCGGTTCAGCTTTCTCCTTCGCTGCCGATGCGATCCCTTGAGCCGTCCGAGGTGGATTCGAGGTCGCCCCCGCAGGAGGCGGGGCCGGTGCTCTGGCCGGAGGCACATCATGACCGGCGGCGACCCTCGCCTTTTTTATCGTCGGCGCAGCACCGCCCTCCGTATTCCTTTCCGTTTCTTTTTTCTTTGCTATTTCCCGCACATAGTCTCGCGCCGCAAGAATCGTCTTCTTAAATCGGTCCCAGGAGCGATCAGCACTCCCCTCAGGCTGCATGATAGTATACGCGTTCGACCTTCCGCCATTGAACTCAGAGATGATGTCACGGTAAATGGGCGCAATATAACCCTCTGACCCATGACCAACCTCATACCCAGAAAAAACGAATTCCACCTTTGTTTTGGGACAAAAATCAAAATCACTTCTATTTCTTATGATTTCCTTTATGTCATTTGCCACTATTTTATTTTTATGACCAAATCTATCACTTTGACCGAACAAAATTACAAATGAAACAATAACAATATCTGTATTCTCATATTTACTTCCAAGCTCTTTTGATAAATCGGAAAAAAAAATTGTAAGGCAGACAGACGCCGCTGCATTTTTAACAGGAAACCTGCCTTCCTCATCAGGCTCAGATATCTTGCAAGATTGAAGATCTACCGACAATACACTTGCCATCCACCTCCTTTCTTCTGAATCAAAAAAATCTTCGTGAATGAATAAAAAAGCTTTCCGATCAATATCGTCATCATTTAATTTTATATATCGACCTACAACCGATTGAGTAATTTTTTCCCTTACCTGTTCTTCACCCACATCCTTCATATTCGGTATTCCAATGAGTCCATCTCTATGGGCGGATTCATCGATCAATAAGACTTCAACGATTTTTGTTCTAATCATTTCGAAGATCTTTATCCATCTGCCAGCGTGTTGCTTTGAGCAGACATCGCCGAAGCCTCGAGACAGTCAACCGGCCATGGCCTGCGGACACGAACGCCGAGCTTGACTCGCCCGTCAACTCAAGACTGCCTGCCCGGATCTCCTTCGATCAATGCGGGCCGACACCGTATCCTTGCCGACGAAAACACGAACAGAACACAGCGCCGAACCGCGGTCTCCGGATGTCACCTTACCCCTCGACAGAAAGGCCGTGCCCCGGATACCGCGCCACCAGCTTTTGCCAGGATGATCACGACGTCGGGCTCATATTGTCCAACGCTTGCCGGGTTCCGATATCCAGGAACTTAATCAGCTGCACGGGACCGGCGTTATAGGCAAGTCCCCGCAACCCGGCCGCCCCGACCGTCGACTTGGAAAACATCTCGGCAACGATGGCATTCATTTGCGGCGGTAGAACGCTCGACATTTCGTAAAGTGTCTTCGCATAATTGTCGTCTGGAAGCTCTTCCGGTGCCCCGGGAAAATAAACAGCCGCTTTCTTATGCGATGTAATGTGACAGTTAATCAAAAGCGCATTACCGTCTTCCGTTTCGAGATTTTTAATCTCGTTGGCGACTTGCACCAACTCCCTCTCGTCCATGACATCCGTCGCCATACCATCGGTGATATTAATCACCATCGGTGGGTAGGAGCTCCGATGGTTCGCAATCCAATCCGAGACGACAATCTTGGCCCGCTCGAGAGCCGCCTTCATAGGCGTTCCTCCGTCCGCTACAGGCCTCACCCAGGTTTCTTCCTGCAATTCTTCTTCAACGATTCTTCCCCGCACCACCGTTTCTTGTTTGTATTTTTGAATGGCCGCATGCAGTTTGATCTCCGGCAGAGAAGCAACAGTCTGCCCCACCAGACCGCCCTCCCAAGCGAACCGGCACTCTCCCTGTGGGCCATAGCCTAAAATACCAATTTCGAAATATTCCCGAACACCCTCGCCACGTGTACACCGAAGAATAACTTCGCTGATTGTAGCATTGACGGCCTCAGCTAGGGCATTTGCCTTGGTTTGAGCATTGCCATCCTTGTCGGGTTGACCAAACTCTTCGGTCATTGAGTACGATTGATCTAAAAGAAAGAGAAATAGATTGGGATTTTCCCGGCTTATTTGCTGACTATATGGCATGAATACCACCTTTTTCAGTTGCGACGAGTTACACACACGAACCGAGCAATATGACAGTGAAAGATTTACCAGACAAATATTTACTATCATTAATTGCATATGGGAATGCTAGAATGCGCCGGAGTGGAAGTCAATCTCGGATCAGTCACACGACTTTCGGCCAATGTCCGGAACATTCAATAATAACAGTCGATTAGAGACAACCTCCAGATCCTAAGGACTGTCCGTTTCTGTAGCTCTCCTCTATCCAAGCCAGGCAGATCCTCCTTGCGAGCCTTTGCGAAGGCACGATCGCTGTCCGGGAAGGCCTCCAGCATGAATGGGATCAGATCGGCGACAGTCTCCGCTTCCCCATAGATGGCCTTGTACAGGGCGGCATAGTCCCCCGGTGCCTGCCCCAAATCAGCGTTGACGGAGAGGGTGGTGGTGGCGTCGGCCCCGTAACCGTCGTGGGGAAGGATCCCTTCGCGGGCCATCTGTTCGTCTTCCGGCGTCGGCGGGGCGATCTGATCAAGGTCCTGGCCTGGGAAGGACAGGGATTCTGCCTGTTCAACAAGCGCCTGGAGCGGGGCCGGTTCGTCTGGCCCCGGGCCGAGGGCGGCGTGATTTCGCCGATGTCGGCCCAACTCTCCATGCTCCTCGAGGGGATCGACTGGCGCATGCCCCAGCGCACCTGGCGGCCCGAAGATGCCTTCCCGCCGGAGGCCAGTCGTGCCACCAAGGCTCGGACCTGCGCCCTGATGTGTCGCTTCCCTGTTGGGCTCATACCAAGCGGCGTGGGTTGAATCCCACGCCGCTTTTCTTGCGTTCAAACGCCAGGCGGGCTTTTACGCGCCACAAGGCGCGGCGGCCACTTGGCCGCTTCCAAGGTGCGCTGAGGCAAACTCACCACACCTTGGTATCAGTCCGCCACTTCACCGAAAAGGCGCTCGGCAGCCCTCTCGAGGCGATCAACTTCGCTTTCTCTGAAATGCTCCCAATCGTCACATTTGAACAGCATCGACTCTATCTGGATGTATGAACGAGGATCGCGTTCGAGCACGCGCAAGACCTTCTGCTTCTCGTACCACCGCAGCGAGCACTGCAGCACCGGTGACAGCAGTCCATGCCAGTCCTCGATTAGGTCGAAGCGGGGATGTCCCGCGAGATCATTGAAGGCACGCCAAAGGTCGATGCTGGTCCGTTTCGGCCCAGCATTTTCTCCACGCACGAAGGTCCCCGTCCAGCGCTGGAACAACGCGGTCAGTACGCTATCGATGGATGGAGACACGATAGCCCGCGCGAGCCCACAGAGGCCCGCGAATATCTCGTCCGTGCCGGATGATAAATACACGGTGAGGAACGGAACCAGCCGGTCGTCGATATAGGCGGCGATTTGCTGGCGTCCGCGGTATGAGCTGATGTGAGGAAGTAGAGCATCGCTATCGCGATCAAGCAGCCGGTAGAATGCCTCAGCGTTGCCCGCTGCGGCGAGACAAGCGAGCAGCCGCTCGGCGTATGCGTCCGGGTAGGGTCCGGACAGGAGCTTCTCGTGCCAATTGATCGGAATGTCGAAGCGGTTTACGGCAACTAGAGCAGGGCGAATCCACGCTCCCGCCGCCTCCGAACTGCCGGTGTAGGTTCGCTCCCGTCGCGCGACGGTGTGACTTTCGCGGCCGAGACTGACCTCGGGGATATAACGCTCGGCTGCAACATCGCGGTCGTTGGCCGGGTCGGCCAACCGCAGGAGGTGCTCGAACTGGGCGAAGGTCATCTCCGCGAAAACGAGAGGCGCTCGACGGCGGAGCTCGGCGTCCGGCTCTATGCCGGTCAGTGCCGATACGGCCTCCTCGTAGCTGAACGTTGATTTTTGCGGGACAGGTTTGACCTCCTCGGACGTGCTGAGGGTAGGCTTGGCCGCAACCTCATCCTCACGAGCTCTATCCAGGATGAATGTGATCCGTGGCTCGCCCGCTATCGGCGAGCGCGCCACAAGCATCTCCAGTCGAGCGGCCGTGCCGGCCGGGGAGCCTCTCAGGCACTCGAGTAGGCACTTCGTCGCGATCCAAACGTGGCCTGCGCGTGCGAGCTCGCCTTCGATCAGTTCCATGCGACCAGTGCGTTTCAGGGCACGGAGGACGGCATTGCGGAGCAGCGGGACGTTCAACTCGTTGATCAGATCGTCAAGCACGCCCAGGTTTGCGGGCCAGTCGCGCTCGAGGAGGCGATGGTAGAGCCACTTAGATGTTTCCGCCCCGGGCGCTATACCGCGCGAGTCGATGAGGTCGGCCTGCGCATCCTCGAGAATGCCCGTCACGAGCGCGACGAAGCGCTGCTCGCCGCCGAGGAATGCCGACAGTAGGTCCGTCCCCGCCTCCAGCAACAGCCATGAAAGCATGGAATGCGTGTAAAGGCTCTGGTGATCGTCGATAGTCAACGGTGAGGCTTCGCGCAGGATGGGCAGCATCTGCGAGAGCGCAGCTTCGAAAGGCAGGAACCCCGCCGCGTTGATCGCGGCGCGGCGCAGTTGCCAGTTGGCTTTGGGGTCGTTGGCGAACAGGACGAGCTGGGGTGCGAAGGAGGCATCGCGCGTGCGCGCGGCCAGCACGCATCGCCACAACGAGAGATGCACCGACTCGTATGGCGCGCCAGAAAGGTCGGCAACCGACGCGGCACCTGAGGCCACGATAGCAGTCCCCAGAAGACCGCCGATGGCCGGGTCCGTCTCGGCAGTAAGACGCTCCTTCAAAGTCGTGAGAGCCGTCCTCGTGCGTCTGTTAGCCAACGACAAAGCCGCCGTCACGCGTACTAAGCGGTCAGGGTGGGAGGACGCTCTCTGCAACATCGCGGTCGCCGCAGCGACAGGAAGGCGGCCGAGACTCATCAGGGAGCTGATTAATAAGTTTGCTTTGCCCGTCTCGGCGGACCACAGCTCGGCTTCGAGTAACGGGATGGCAGCGGCGAACGGGACCCGCGCTGCCATCTGTAGGAAGAGGAACCGCCAGATGCCTGGACGACCGACTTCGATCACCCCGGGCGCCGTGAGAAGCTCGTACAACGCGCCGAGGTCGGCCCCTACCGCAGTCAGGACCGCGAGAGCGGTTATCCGAACCTCGATGTTCTCTCCTTCATTGAGCAGGATCGCTTCGTAACGGATGCGATCGACTAACGTCGGTACCAAGCTTGGCGCGAGAGCGGCGAAGCCGCAGATAGGGTTGTCTTTCTGCCCCGCGAGCACCTCGCAAAGCGAACACAGGCGCGGTTCCGCGAGGAGCGCCAGGACGCGGATGGCTGCCTTCTGAACCGCGGGCTCAGCCCCCGTAGTCTGCAACAAGTCAACGCAGTGCGGCCTGAGGGAGCGGCGATTGTGCCAGACGGCCGGAGCCAGCGGACCGAGAAGTGGAGAGCGGTGCGCCAGCATGACGTGACCCTCCACGTCCGGCAGAGCGGCTAGGAACTCCGTCGCCGCCTCACGGCCCTCGACAGTGAGATCGCGGTGCGACCAACGCGTCCTGCGCCGGTCGAGATCGTCTGGCTCATCGTCCGCGATGAAGGCCAGGGCGCGCCGGAGAGCGTCACGCCGGCCGTCCGCGAGAAGGAGGGGCAGGAGAAGGCGCTTGGTGTCAGGCGCCGCTTCATCGAACGTCGCGAGCACTTCCGGACCGATCCTCCGCCCATGTCGGCGGGCCGCGATCAGGATGACGGTCAAACCATGATCATCCTGCTCGGGCTGATCACGACTGATCTCGCTCGCAACGCGGAGACCGAAGCGGATCAGATCGATCAGGCCTTCAGGTTCGAGGGAGAGGCAGGCTTCGACGAGCGCCAACGCCCAATTGAAGTCGGAAACGTATCGCTGGGTCTGGCTGCGTAGGACGGCCGTGATCTCTTCAACGTCCACCGGCTCATTCAGCTGTGTGAGGATCTCGCCAAGTAGGTAAGCGCCCTCAACCTTGTCCAGCACCGCCATTACGCGGATCACCTCGCCCGGCGTAACCAGCTTGTGCGCCGTTACGAAGCCGGCGAGGCCTGCCCACCGTTCGCCGCGCAGAAACGAGGCACGTGCGCGCTCCCGCGCCTCCTCCGAACGGCTGGACCGATCGAGGTGCAGGACCTCGGCGACGACATCTCCCTGCCTTGCATAGTGGTTCGCCAGTGCGCCGTGCGCTTCGCGGCGTGTGTGCGGCGCGATCAGGCTCTCAAGGCCAGCTCGCACGATTTCGTGCATCTCGTATTCTTCGTTGCTCGTCGCGCGAAGAAGTCCGAGATCGAACAAGTCCCGAATTGCCGCGCCGACATTGTCGTCGGGGAACACCGCCTCGGCCTCAGCGCGCCCGAAAGGCAGCGCGAAGCAGACGAGCTTCTCCGCCGCCAAGCGAGCACCGTCGCTGATGCCAGCGAAGCGCAGTTGCTCGGCACGCTCGAGGATCTCGTCGGCAGGCCGCTGCGACAGATCCGTCATGGCCTCCAGCGTGGGTGCGCCAGCGAGCGACAGGGCTAGTCTCGCGTAGAGGCCAGCGGTCCGGCCTGCCGTCACCCTGTGGAATACCTCGTGGAAGTGCGCGTGGTTCGGTCCAGGATGACGCCGGAGAGCGAGCGTTATGAACTCGTCGACGTTAAAGCCCCGTACATCGAGACTCCTCACGCCAAGCTGCCCGCGGTCGAGGGCCGTGAGCTGCCGGAAAGCACTCTCCTGACCGAGGACTGCAATCCGGAACGCTAGCGGGTCCAATGACCTGACAAAGGTCGCAAGATCCCGGGCGAAAGCCTCGTTGCATGTCCCTTGGACAAGGTCAATGAGGAGCAGTAGACTTCTTGGAATCGAAGACAGCGCCTCGGCCAGTTGCGCCATTGCCGTGTCGCTCGCCGTCATACTCTCCACGCCCACGGCGAAAGGTCGGCCGATCCCGAACCGTCGTAAGTGGAACGCGGCCCCGACTAGGACATCACGCAACGTGGTCTCGGGCCGGACCTCTGCGTAGAGGACAACGCGGTCGGGATCGACGAAGCGAGATCGTTCAACGACCTCTGCGGCGAGCATGGTCTTGCCCGCTCCCGAGACCCCGACCGCCTCCAGGGCCCGCCCACTCCAACCAACCGTGAACCGGGCAGAGAGGTCGGCTCTGGGGATGTGGCCGTCGTCGAGGATGGGTGGCTCCCTAATCGGCGTCATAGTTGGCCAGACCGAGCGCAGCTCCAAATCGAATTCGTCTTGGTCGAACCAACGTCCCGGCTGCTTCGAAATGTCGTTGATGAAACCCCGGAGATTGCGGAACAGGGTAGCTCCCACGACCGACGGATGAAGGCAGTAGCGATGCTCAAGGCGTTCCCGGACGCGGCGCGCGACCTCCTCCTCGGACCCGAACAAAGACTCGATGCGCAGCCTGGCGAGCACGTCCGGTAGGAGGGCGTGGACGCGTCGTGCTCCGGTCGAATACGCGTTGCCAATCGCAGGGTCGCCTGCGAGCCCCACGATGTATCGCCGGAATTCTGCCATCAGGTTAGAGAGCGCCGCATCCGGGGCGAGCGGAAGATTTGAGGGAGCAGACCAACGTAGAAGGCTTGCCCGGACCTGTGCTTCTACGACGGTGACCTTCAGAGCCTCATCGCGGGCGAGCAGGTGGACAGTCCGCCAGTAAACGTCGGATGCGCGTTCCGGTGCCGTCTGACCGGCCGCGACGAGGGCGGTAACCTCGGTTTCGACCCCGTCGCCGAGGATCCAGACCTGCTCATGCGTATTGCCTTCGAGGTGGGAAAGAGTGTCGGGGAGCAAGTCACGGGCAACCTCAGCCATGGTCCAGGGGCGGCCCGTTGGGTTGAGGTTCCGATCCTCGCGTGGTTTTTTAATCTGCTCGAAGCGTCGTTTCTGGACGCCATCTGCTGCGAACCAGGTTAGATCGAGATCATCGATCTCTTCCGGTCTTACCGTCGCGCCGACACCATGCGCGTCAAAGTGCGCAGACAGGCGATCAAGGATCACCGTCGCCTGGTAATCGAAGCCGCGGATCGCATGGATGCCGCCCCGCGTCTGTCCCCTCGCCATTTCAAAACCTTAGTAATACTCGGATGATACGATCTCGGAGCTTCCGATTGCGAGCTATGCAGCACTTTGTCGCGATCATGTCCCCGGTAGTGGTGTAGGAGCGATGATCACTGCGATTGCCCGGTAAGATTTTGCTACCAGACAAAACACGACAGGGATCTTTACGATGACCATCACCGATATCATGACCTTGTAAGCCCTTCTCGCCAAGGAACCTGATGCCGATATCCTCCGCGAAATGCTGGGCTTCGCCGCCCAGCGGCTGATGGAGCTGGAAGTGGAAGGTAAAACGGGCGCCGCCCTCGGAGGGCGTTCCCCGAACCGCCTGACCCAGCGGAACGGCTATCGGAAGCGGAACGGGGAAACCCGGGTCGGCACGATCAATCTCCAGCCCCCAAAACTGCGCAAAGGGAGTTAATTTCCCGGAATTCCTGGAGCCGCGCCGAATGAGTAAAAAGGCGCTCACCGCCGTCATCCAAGAAGCTTACATTCAAGGGATCTCAACGCGTTCGGTGGACGATCTCATGAAGGCCATGGGGGCTTCACAACCAAAGGGAGTGCGTTCGCGCTTCCGTACTTCAAAGAGCCATATTTCCAGGCTTTGCGAGGACATTGATGAGCCGGTCACGGCGTTCTGGCAACGCCCTCTGGAAGGAGCGTGGCCCTATCTCTGGCCGGATGCGACCTATCTAGAGCATATTGCGTGAAATGTGATTCACGCAATATGCTCCAAACCTCTGACATTGAAGCAAATCGTCGTCGCAATCTGTTCCAGATTGCTCGGGATTTGCTCTAAAGGCCCGCCAGAACAATCGCGTCTCCTCTGGCCTACAGTTAATTGAGACACCTCATAAGCGGTAGATGACCGCGTGGAGGTAGAGCATGGACGAGAGCAACATGAGCGGCCCGGGGCCTTCGAAAGGAGCTCGGAGGGCAAGTGAAGAAGGCCCCGGGCCGGGCGTTGGTCGTGGCGGTCGGATGTCGCGCTAACGCAGGCGTGACGCGGTTTTCCGCCTGCTTCGGGGCGAGGATCTGGAATTGGTCTCCCGATCGCTGGGGGTGACGGGGGCACGCCTGTCGGAATGGCGGGTGGATTTCCTGATCGGAGGCGAGGCGGCACTGGCGACGCTGGAGAAGGACAATCGGGATCTGGAAATCGAACGCCTCCGCGCCAAGCCGGGGGAAGTGCTGATCACCAACGAACTCCTGGAGAGCAAAATCGATGTGCTGGAGGGCGGGCGCCTTTTGGCCCGGAAGAGGTCGAGGCGATGAGCGCGCGGACCTCTCCCACCTCCTACCGACCCTACGGCGTTACCCGGGTGGCTCGGGCTTGTCGGATCGGACGGGCCTCGGCCTACCGTCACCGAGCCAGACCTGCCGCCCCCCCAACGGCGCGGTCCGGTGGGTGTCATGTCCGATGCGGACCTCGTGGCCCAAATCCGCGCCGTGCTGGGCGCCTCTCCTTTCGATGGCGAGGGGTACCGCAAGGTCTGGGCGCGCCTTCGGTTCATGGGTATCCGGACAGCCAAACGCCGGGTGATGCGGGAAAACGACCTTCAGGCTCCCGATCGCTGGGAACGCCCCAGGGGATCACGCACTCATGACGGGATCATTCGCACGGTGCGTGTGGACGAAATGTGGGGCACAGACCTGACCGCCACTTGGACCGGCGAAGGCTAGGTTTCCGTGATAATCGCCGTCAACCATTGCTCGGCGGAATGCGTCGGCATCCATGCCTCGACACGGGCGACCCGTTTCGAGGCCCTGGAGCCTATCCGTCAGGCCTTCCGTGAACGCTTCGGCGCCTTCGCCAAGGAAGTGGCCAAGGGCTTGAAACTCCGTCACGATAACGGAAGCCAGTATGTGGCCCACGACTTTCAGGCCGAAATCGACTTCCTCGGGATCGAAAGCTCGCCTTCCTTTGTCCGAGCCCCGGAAGGCAATGGATGCGCCGAACGCTTCATCCGAACCGTGAAGGAGAACCTCCTCTGGGTACGGACATTCGGCACCATTGAGGACCTTCGCCAAGCCCTCTTCGACTTCCGGCGCCGCCACAACGAAGAATGGATCATCCAGCGACACGGATACAAAACTCCGGCCCAGGTCCGGGCCGACCAGATCAAACCGCCTGCATTAGCGGCATAGGCTTCAACACGGTGTTTCAAAAACCGTGGACCGGTACACGTCTTCGCTCTCCGGACCGGGATCATCTTCGCTGGGCCATCCGTGTCGGCAAGCGACGAGAGAGCCTGAAGGACAGCACGCTGAAAAGCTACGCGGCCAAGACTAATCAACGATTGGACGGTTTGCCGACCATGCACGTGGCCCATCCCTCCGGAAAAACCCTACAGCGCCAGATCAAGGCGTGGCGAACCAAGTTCTTTGTCTTCCGCTAAGGAGATGACCTGGGAAGAGCAGAAGGCAGCGCGGCGCAGGGTTCTGAAGCGGCGCCAGCGCGTGCTGCGCACCGCCGCCCCGTGGACGGCCTAGCGGAGGCCGCTGTCCAGACCGCCGCCACGGCGGACCAAGCCGACCGGGCCGCGGCTGAGCTGGCGCGGCATGCGGACGCGGTGAAAAACGTTAACAGCCGCCTTGCCGTGCTCAATCAGACCATGTTGCTGATTGCCCGACAGTCTTTCGACGAACCATTCCAAAAGCGTGGAAAAATTTCCGAGACAAGGTTTCAGAAAACCTCCCTGCCATAAGCCAGAAGAATTTTCGGGTTATACCACAGGCTAAGAACTCTACCTTGAGCCGCTTTAAAGATGTTTATGCACGCCGGAAGGGGGTGCCAGACAAGATGATTTCACAGCCCCCTTCGACAATGGTGGGATGCGAGAAGTGGACCGCGTAAGCACCGTCCCAATTACCGGCAGAGAGTTTTTCCTTCAGCTTTTGGACTGCTGCATCAGCGCCTTCCTGCAATAAGTCCTCGTAGCGTGTCATTCGTCCCCCAAAAACGTTCGTAATTTGCTCGCGGATATCTTTAATTACGTGAATTGCGTTGACATGCGTGACGAAGATCATTGAGCCAAGTTTCGCGTGACGCAATTCTTCGGGCAGATAGTCAGCTGTGATTATTAGAATCTCATCCATCGGTGGTAGGCTTTTCGTGCTTGATGATGACTTTTGTTCGGGAGGGCAGCAAACCTCTAAGGAATAAAAGCAATATGAGCGCCATAATCCCGATAATTGCGAAAAAGATCATACCATACCTGGACTTTAAGACGCTCCAGGAAATGGAACCATCCCAAACAGCTGCTACGAAGTTGAGAACCGTTTGAGGCGATAACAACTCAGTAAATGGCGCAAAGCGTATCTGGGCGGCCTTCGACTGATCGCGACTGGCAGCGATGCTGTCGGCACTGCCCAAAATTTCGTCAGAGGAATATTCACCGCTTTCTAGAGCAGACCAAATTTCGGTGCGGGCCTGAATATCGGTGATCTGCCGCATTGCTGCGAAGAATTCTGCAGCTTCATTCCTTTCCATCATAATTGCGACTTTTTCAACACCCTCTTTTCTGTAGGCAGGGAATGTTTCGATGAGTTCCGGCGGCAAAGAACCTAGCTTTTCGATGCTTTCTGGTTCACCAAGCCCAAGCAGAAATCTTAGTGCGGCGTCACTAAGATCGTCAGGCGCCCGGACTTTGAAGAGACGAGATTTGGCGATTACATCAATCTGTCCGCCCCACTGACGCATCCAGCTGAATGCCACTTCAAAATTACCCGTTTGTTCTGCAATCTGAAATCCGCCATCTGGAAGGTGGATAATTTCGTCGACACGCCTTTTCGACAACAGTTCATCGAGTAATGTTTCGCCTCCAATTGATACAACACGGGAGAGCGCAAGATCGATAGGTGTAAGATCATCGTCGGGGTTAAAAGTACTCATGTACCGCTTGAACTTTGGATCCGTTTCCATCTTTGACAAGATCAAAACATGCGCGCGCTGAAACTCCTTCCACTCGTTTAAGATGTTTGAAACGATCTCATCTGCGATTTGTCCTATGTGCTCATTCATATTTGTGCGCAACTCCGTCGCGATCTCCGTTTGGATCCCCACGACTACTTTGTCGTCATACATTGCTTGAGTTATAGCAGGAATCGCTCCTTGGCTTGCAAAAGCTACCTCATAGGCTAACAGCACCCAGCCTATAATTGGAATAAATCTGGCTACAATCTTTCCTACCACTCGCTTCCCAACAGTGCCAGCGATTCGTGAAGCAACTTTAGCCAAAACGCGGCGACCAACGATCAAAATAATTCCGAGAACTGTAGCCATGGGCACGGATGCCTTCTGTGGCAAACTTCCTCCTTCTATGGGAAGATCTGGGTTCTTCGACGCAATTTGTTTACTCAGTGAATTTTGTACAATTTGCGGATACCGATTTCCCAAATAGCCATTAAGGCAATCCTGTAGCCGACCGGCTAAGATTTCCTGTTTAGCCTCGATACCCTTCGTCAATCCACCAATTGCGTACTGACTTACGTTGGAGATTCCCTGCTCAAATGCCGCCCCTCTGAACACACGGTCTGCGATAATGTTGGCTGCCTCTTCCGCACGCACACCCCAGCCGGTCAGATAGGTCCGAACAACGCCCCACTCGTCCGTCAATCGTTGAGCGGCAGTAGTCGCTTCGTGAGCGAGAATGTCGTTCATGCGTGCATTTTGCCAGCCCTGTTGGACAGCGCCAAGATAATCGAAATCCTGGTTCACCCTTTCTAGTGTTGGTTGAGTAATGGACTGCAAGGAGCTATAGAGGGCCCCGTCATCTTCGACTTTACAATTTGCTACAGTTTGAGCGGCGACGGGCGATGCCATACTGTTCGAAACAATCAGGAATACTGACAACATTATCGCTGAAGAGCGCATTGATGTTCTCCGAGATGACTATCTAGATTTCTGCATTTTTGGGTTGTATAATTCCTTTATCCCTTTATTGGTTATAATAGTAGCGATTCAGCCAAATTTCAACCTAAAGACTGCTCAACGCTGATCCAATCGCGTTATAGACCTGGATGTAATTGAGGTTGAGAGCGCCGTTCCAGAAGGCTTGGGCCACGTTGGTGGTGCCGTTTTTTACGCAAAATGTTGAGGGCGAAGCTACGGGCACGGGCCATGTATCCGGGATTGTCTCGGGTGCGGCTTTTGTCCTCGTCACAGGAGACATCACGGACATAGTGGCTGCGGTTCTTGATGCCCCAATGGCCTCGAATGGCCGCAGCCCATTCGGTTGCTGGGGAGCCGTCGAGGACCACCGGGAACACCTCAACGGTTCGATCTTCCTGGCGGGATCGGCCTGTCGCGCGAGAACGCAGTGTCGGCGGGAGCGGTGTTGTTCGCGATGGCACATAGATTGGACTGGTTGACCTTCACCTGGACCAGGAAATGGTTTCCGGTGTTACGGGCCGTTTCGAATGTTTTTTTGACAGTGCATGGCGTCCAGGGTGAACAGACGCCCGGTCAGCCCCAGCGCCGCGATCATGGCCTGGGCGGCGGGGATGTCGTTGCTACTCTCGCCGATGGCCAGATAACCAAGAATGATCTGCTCATTAGTGGCTAATACCAAGCGGCGCGGGTTGAAACCCACGCCGCTTTTCTTGCGTTCAAACGCCAGGCGGGCTTTTACGCGCCATAAGGCGCGGCGGCCACTTGGCCGCTTCCAGGGTGCGGTGAGTCAAACTCACCGCACCCTGGTATAAGGCGCTCATGACATGGGCGGCCTTGCGGTCGTGAAAGGCATCGAAGCTGCCGCGCAGGGTATTCCCGTCGATAGCGACCGGTGAGGGAAGGCTCGCCCCTTCGACAGGGGGGCCGTCGGATCTTCGGCAAGGCTGGCGGCATGCTCACGGAACACGCGCTCCATCTCCTCGGCATCGAGACCATGCAGGATGAACCGCACGGACGAACAGGCCTCGGGTTGATCCTTCCCACCCTGCTGTCCTGGACCCATTCGGCCCTGGTCCTCGACATCAAGGGCGAGAACCACGCCCTGACGGCGGGATGGCGGGCGTCCCGGGGACAGCGGATCCTCCGGTTCGAGCCCACCGCAGAAACCGGCAGCATCCGCTTCAATTCCCTGGCCGAGGTCCGCACCGGCACCGGTCGCGACATCGCCGATTGCCAGAACATCGCCTCCATGATCGTCGATCCCGAAGGCAAGGGCCTGAAGGACTACTGGATGCAGGAGGGTTGGTCCTGGCTTTCGGTGATGATCCTCCACGTCCTCTACCGGATCCGGAAGGAGGACAAGCGGGTCGCCAACCTGTGCGACGTCCAGGCCTTCGCCTCGGCGGCGGCCAATGACGACGGGAGCGACGAGGGGGAACATGACCGGCAAGACCACGGTCGTTCAGCGCAAGCGCTCCCGCTCCGGCCGCCTGGGGGAGCTGGGCTCGGTCTCCGACAGCCTCCATGAGACCAGCCGCCCCCTGCTCACCGCCGACGAATGCATGCGCCTGCGCGGTCTGCGCAGGAACAGGCGGGGCAAAACCCTGCCGGGCGACATGCTGATTTTCGTCGCCGGATCGGCACCGATCCTGGGGCGCCAGACCCTCTATTTCCAGAACCGCACGCTCCTCAAGCGCGCCCGCATGGCGCCGCCCCGCCCGGCCACCACCAGTCCACCAGACCCCGAGGAGACACCATGAAGACCTCCCACAGCCCTTCCACCCATCCCGTCGACCGCCATGTCGGACACCGCATCCAGCAGCGCCGCAAGAGCCTTGGCCTGACCCAAACCCAATTGGCCGAGGCCCTGGGGATTTCCATGCAACAGGTGCAGAAATACGAGACGGCCTTCAACCGGATCAGCGCCAGCCGCCTCTACGAGCTCTCCCAAGCCCTGGCCGTCCCGGTCCGTTTCTTCTTCGAGGGGCTGCCCGACCCCGGAAAGCAAGACCCGGCCCGCCCACGGAACGGCGATCCCCTCTTCCACCCCGAAGCCAACGAATTCGCCCAGGTCCTCGAGAAGGAAGGCCTCGTCCTGAAGGGCGCCCTCCTCATGGACGGCAAATGGCACCGCGTCCCCGTCATCGGCAACAAGCAGGGATCCCGGAGCGGATCCTATCGGGGCTTCCTCGATGGCAAGCCCAATGGCTCGATCATGAACTATAAGAATGGCCAGGAAGCCGTGAAGTGGATCTCGACGGGCACCGCGCTTGGCCCCCAGGAGCTGGAGCGCCTGAAGGTCGAAGCCAACGCCCGACAGGCGGCCAGAGAGGCGGAATAGAAGGCCCTGAGTGCCGAGGCGGAGAAGCAAGCCCAATCCCTTTGGCAAGATCGGGATCGCGCCCCCATCCGCCAGGACCACCCCTATCTGGTACGCAAGGGCATCGCCATCTCCCCCACCATCGGGTCGAGCGGGGACAGCCTCATGGTTCCCCGGCATGATACGGACGGGAGTTTTCCGCCTTGCGTGGACTTTCTGGGCGATCCCGCCATGCGTAATATCCGGACGCGGAAACGTCGAGTGCACGACAGATGACGCGAACAGGATAGTCTTCAACGATCCGGAACTTCATTTCAGCGGACCCGATATGATGGAGACAGTTTTCCTGAGAAACAGCGGTCTCCGGCTCTGGCGGCAGTTCTTGGAGCGCGAAGCCGAAGGCCTTGGCGCGGCGCTGGAGATTGCCGAACTGCCTGCCGGTCGGAGGAGCGCGGCGTCCCCCCAGGCCCCGCGAACCGTCGGCACCAGTTTCGCACCATGAACGGCTGGATACCGAGTTCGGCAGCGATCTGCCCCAAAAGCCACCCACTGCTCTGCAGCAGCGCCACCGTTTCCTGTTTGAACGCGTCCGTGAAGGACCGTTGGGTCTTAGGCGTCATCATTCACCTCTCCCAGAGGGAGCTTAAATGAGGTGTCCACTAATGTGGAGCAGGGTCAACCCGGTGTCTCATTAACCGTGTACCGGTACAGGGTTTTGAGCTCCTTCCCCGACGCTGGGTCGTCGACCGCACCTTCGCTCGGCTTGTACAGTGCCCACGCCTCACCAAGGATTGGGAGAGATCACCCCTCTCCTCCGAGGCTTGGGTCAATGTCGCCCATATCCGATTGACAACTAAAAGTATTTCAATTTACTATTATACGCCATATGGTTTTGAGCCAGACTCTGACTGGTCGGTAACTTTCATAGTAACCTAGTGGATACGGCAGAACGAATAGATCGTACTCATCAATCATGCGGAACGACGGCAAAAAGCGATGTGCCCCCAAAACGGCTGGACTGCGTATCTGTCACGCCATATTTTCCTCGCCGTGGCATGTCCGTAGCGGGGGTGGCCAGTGGGCTGCTCATCATTTGGCGGCGGCTATGGCCGGTCTGGGCCATGACGTCCACATGATTTTCTCTCGCGCAGGCCAGACAACACCGGCAATCTCGCTCCCCTATACTGTGCATTGGGCTCGCTATCACGAGATCTGCGATAAGGCGATGGACTTTGTTGGGCAGGCTGCCATTCTTGCGGGGATACTTGCTCACTCGCGCTTCGACATAGTATTTTGCCACGGTGAGAATGCTTTTCTCTTTCCCTGGATTTGCCAGTTCAAGGGAGTGCCGATGGACGCAGTGTTCCATCCGGTTCGTATGCCCGCCGCGCCAAAGGCCTGGAACCTTACCGGCAGTGGCGGATTGCTGGCCGACTTGGATTATCACATGCTGCGTACCGTTCTTCTGCGCTCGCGGCGAATCCATGTTTTTTCGGAAAGATCCCGCGAGGTCCTAACCCGAATGATGCCGACGAGATACGCCGACCTGCTGAACTGTGTTCCTGCTGGGGTTACTGGCGACTGGCTATCACTGCCGCAACACGAACCTAGGCATGCGGGCGAGCCCCCCCGCTTGGTAACTTGGAGTCGGCTAGAACCGATAAAGGGGCTGCCCATATTGCTTGAAGCGTTTGCGGAGGTGAGGCGGGTCCACTCCAATGCCACCCTGACAGTTATCGGCGAAGGCAGCCAACACACGAAGCTTGAGCAGCAGGCCATTCTCTTGGGTGGTGGCGTCCATTTTCTTGGCAAACGAAGTCCCATGGAAATACAAGAGTTATGCGGGGACTTTCACCTCGCCGTATTTCCTACCTTGGGGGAGAGTTTCGGTCTCGCCATCGCCGAGGCCGCCGCGAGCGGGCTCCCGGTAGTGGCGTCGGACGTCGGGTCCGTGCCGGAGGTGCTGGAGCACGGAGCCATCGGTCGGCTGGTTCCTCCCGGCAATTCGAAAGCCCTAACGGCCACTATTCTCGACGTTCTAAGTCGTCCCGGCGAGCATAGCGCAATTGCAAGGCAAGCGCGCCTCAGCATCGGGCGACGTTTTGACTGGACGCGTAGCGCCCTTGCCATGCTGGGGGAGAGGTAATGTTCTCTGCGTCGGTGGACCTATACGACGACATTTATCTGGACAAGGACTATCGGAGCGAAGCCCGTCTGGTCACGAAAATTCTACGTCAGGCTGCCCCCGGATCCGAAAGGTTGCTGGATGTGGGATGCGGCACCGGTGAACACATCCGCCATCTCGTCGGCTATGGCTTCGAGATAGACGGGGTGGATATCGATGGGTCCCTGCTTGCCCTAGCTCGCGCCAAAAATCCGGACTGCCGCTTCTATCGAGCCGGAATGACCGAATTCCAAATCCCTCTTCGATACGATGCGATTTTGTGCATGTTTTCAGCGGTCGGCTATGTCCGTACAGCGGACAAGCTTCGCATTACTCTTGCTAACTTCCGATCTCATCTCACGCTGGCAGGAATCGTCATCCTCGAACCGTGGGTGACGCCCGACCAAGCCCCATCTGGGAAAACCACGAAAAGCATCATCGGCACGGGAGGAAAACGCATACGTCGGTCCTGCACTTTCAAAGTAGACAACGGAATGTCGGTCATCAATATGAAGTACGAAGTGGATGAGGGCGGCCAAGTGAGATCTTTCAGCGAGGAGCACAGGCTGGGGCTGTTCTCCCGAGAGGAGATGCATGCCGCTTTCGCCGACCTCGGCTTCCGAACCCGCTACCTACCGCCATCACCCCTCTTGTCGCGGGGGTTGTATCTCGGTCAGATATCGGGCTGAGGCGTTCGTAACGGTACCGGCGGGCGGCGACCGGGGCCGCTCCCATTGTTACAATGAGGGAATGGTTTGTCGGGCACGGCCATGCCGAGGAAGCCGCATAATTCTTCCCAGCCATGGTGAGAGATGTCGAATACGAGCAAATCGTTCGGTCGACCGGAAAAATATGCCTTCACCTCGTCGGTATGCCGACGATACCTGTCTAGCAGGACGCAGTCGGGCAGGGAAGCGATGGCGCGTGATCCGTAAAGCCACTCCTCCATGGGCGATCCTCCGTCCCTGAAGTAGTTGCGCATGCTGGCCATCCAAACGTCCTCTGGCCGGTGGCTGAAAATATAACGGCTGCCGGGCCATTGCCAGTCCATCTGACCATAGAGCATCGGCCACGGATTATCCTGAAAGGCGTCATAACAGGCGCTGATACCGTTGGCGAGGTTCGTCGCGACCTGTGCGATGTCCGGTCGCCAGCAGCCAAACGCACCACAGACCCTCAAGCCCAGCAATTCCAAGGCTGCGCCGAGGCTTGTGGTACCTGTCTTCTGAAACCCTATGCAGAATACCTTCGGCGGATTCTCTATCACGTCGCTATGTCCAGTCGTCCAGCAGCAGCATCTGCATGGTCAGCACTCCTGTCAGCGTTTGCGCCATCATCGCCCCGGTGAAATCCGGCCGTGCGAGCCGCATACGGGCCTGTCCCAGTAAATTTGCCACTTGCTCGCCGTCGAACACACCAGTGCGGCTAAGCGCTTCCGGGCTTAGCCAGTCGCCGAGGTTCGGAGCGGCCAACACCCAGGACAGAGGTGTGTTAAAGGCGAACTTCCGTCGCTGGCGAATGGCTGTCGGCAATCGGCCCGCCATCGCGAGCCTCAGCACACGCTTTTCTTTGCGCAGGCCCAGTTTCATGGTCGGCGGTAGCATAGCCAGGAAGTCGATTATGCGATTGTCTAGAAATGGCACCCGTACCTCAATGCCATTGGCCATTGCGTTGCGGTCCGATTTCCACAGCACCCAGGACGGTAGCCGCGTCTTCATCTCAAGCAGCAACGCACGGTTCAGTGGATCGGCGGCGGCCATGGACGTCCGCAGGGAATCGGCAATATGGGCGACGGCTCCACCGGGGCCGAGAGTATCGGCAGCGGGCTCCGCCAACAGCGGTGTGCTTAGCCGTTGATTCATGCGCCAGATAGGATACCAAGGCGGAAACAGACCAAAGAGATTTTCGGCCCGGTCACGCTCCCCCTCCACGGTGGCTAGGTAATGGGCATGGAAATCGGTGGGATAGCCCAAGTCGGCCAGGACATGGGGCTGGAGGCGGCCCGCACGGCGCCAAGCATCAAGACGGAAATGGTCGTACCCACCCATCAGTTCATCGGCACCATCGCCAGCCAGGGCGACCTTGTATCCCTCTGCCCGCATGGCGGCGGAAAGATTTTGGTTGGCCATGTCAAGTGTAACGATCTGAGGTTGCTCCACAGAGAGGATAGCTTGTTGAAGGTGGGCGAGGTCAGGTACTCCTCCAGGTATTCGGCGCAACCGTGCTCCAATATGTCCAGCAACCGCAGTAGCATGAGAGGTCTCGTCAAACCGTTCATCGTCAAAGCTAAGGGAGAACGCATCGACGGAGGCCGGGCGTAACCTTGCAGCAGTGGCCGCGATGCTGGACGAATCGAGCCCGCCGCTGAGGCTAAAGCAGACCTTTGTGTCAGCGTCTAGGTGGTCGGCGATCACCTCGTCAAACAGCGCCCGAAACTGCTCGACCGTCTCCCCCATACCCGGGCCAAGGCCACAACTCTCCTGCACAGAGGGAAAGGTTGGGGTCCAGTAAGGACGGACATCCACCGCACCCGATTCTAGGTCGCAGACCAGCATCTCGCCGCCGGGCAGGCTGCGGATGCCGATAAACGGAGTCGCTGGCTCGGGGGGATAGCCCAGGCACAAGAAGTCTGCCACCGCCTGTCGGTCCACCGTACGCGGTACCTGAGGGTGGCGCAGCAGCGCCTTGATTTCCGACGCGCAGACCAGAAACTGGCCATCCAGATGGTAGGTCAGCGGCTTGATCCCCAGGCGGTCGCGCGCGACAAAGATCTTCCGGCGCCGACGGTCGAGTAGGATCACGGCAAACATCCCCGCCAGCATACCGAATGCATCCGGGCCAAATTCCTCGTAAAGGTGGGGGATGACTGCACCGTCCGACCGGCAGGTCAGCCGATGACCGCGCTCTATCAATCCCCGCGCCAAGGCCCGGTGGTTGTAGATCTGTCCGTTATAGATGCACGTAATGGCGCCGGTCTCGTCGTTCAGTGGCTGTCGACCACCCTCCGGGTCCATCACCGCCAGCCTTGTATGGGCCATCCCTACCGCCCCCTCGACCACCATCGAACTGTCGTCGGGGCCACGATGGCGCAATACGGCTGCCATGCGCTCCAGAACGACGGGATCGACCGGCTGACCCCGCCGGCCGAAGGTCAGGACGATACCGCACATGGAAGCGGCGCAGGGACGGTGGAAGGTCGGATGTGCGAGGTATTGAGCTGCGGTCGGGTGCCCGATCCGGATATTTTCTGCAACCCACACTCGATGAAGCGGGCAAAGTTGTACGACTCCTCCGTATCGGCGCGGTCGATCGCGAAGGCGGGATGGGCGACGACCAGCGCCCGGTCGGCCGCGAGCCGGGATGGGTGGCGGCTGTAGAATTCGCTCACTGCTGCCGAATAGATGCTTTCGCCGGGATCATTGCCGCCGAACCCGGCACCTTTGTTCATCCCCGATTTGGCCCGGGCGAGAATGGCGTCAGGAAGAGCGCCGGGAAACGCGTTGCGCAGCCCCCATTTGTCGCGATCACCACGGATGCGGAAATCGGGCGGCAGCCTTGCCGCCGCCTCGACGAAGCGGCGCTCCATATAGGGCACGCGAACCTCGACGCTTGCGGCCATTGAGGCGCGGTCGGCCATCTGCAGGTAGGTGCGGTGGATGTCCTCCAGCGAGTCGCGGATGGCGGCGTCGCGAATTTGGAGAGGCAGCTGCTTGAAATAGTCGTAGCCGCCGAACACCTCGTCGGCGCCCTCGCCGCTCAGGCACCACTTGAAACCAGCCGCGCGAACCGCCCGGCACAGGAAGTGGTAGCTGACCGCATTGCGCACCAGAGCCGGCTCGAAGGTCTCGGCCATACGGACTCCCTCTTCCAGGTAGTAGTGCGTCAATGTCCCGGCGGAAGGGCTCACCTCGGTCAGCGGCACCCCTAAATGGGTGCAGACGGCATGGGCGGCCGCGAGGTCGCTGGAATTCGCGCCGGGAGCGGCGAACGTGAAGGCCCGCACTCGGCCCGGCCGCGCCCGCGCCGCCAGCATCAGCACCGTCGAGCTGTCGACGCCACCGCTGAGCAGGCAGGCCACCTCTTCGTCGGCCTCGGGCAGACAGGAGCCGACCGCCTCGGTCAAGGCATCAGCAAGGCCAGCAAGCAAGTCGGTTTCCGGCAGCCCCGCCGACGGGGCAAACTCGGGCAGTTGGAAATACCGCGTCGCCTTGCCGCCGGTCCACAGACTTCCGGCGGGAATCGCCTCGATCGCGGTGACGCCGGACAAAGCTGCCAGCCCTTTGGCTTCCGAGCAGAATGCCACGCCGCCGACTGACCGGGCGATGTACAGGGGCTTGATGCCGAGGGGATCGCGGCCCAGCAGGACTCGCCCCCGTGCCGCATCCACCAGGCAGATCGCGAACATGCCGTCGAGGCGGTGGACGAAATCGTCGCCCCAGGCGCGGTAGGCTTCCATCACCACCTCGGTGTCGCATCGGCTGCGCCACTCGCCCCCCACGAGGCGCCTCAGTTCCGCGTGGTTGTAGACCTCACCGTTCATGACACACCACAGCCCGGTGGCCGGATCACAGAAGGGCTGACGACCGTGGTCGGGATCCACGATGGCCAAGCGGTTGGTGCCGATCGTCGCGAGCGGCGTGGTGGCCATCTCTCCGAAATGCTCGGGGTCGCCACGGTGGGCAATGGCCGACAGCATATGGCGTACCCATCCAACGTCCGCCTCACCTGTTGGCGGGTTGATCACTCCAGCGATGCCGCACATGGCTCCTCCGCCCCATCAGTGGTGTCATCGGCGAAGGCCAGGGACGGATGCGCCCGCGACAAATCCGCCACCATGGCCGCCAGAGCCGGGGGCGACAGCGTCCCCCGGCAGCACGCCGCGATCCATCCACCGACCCGGATCATCTCGGCCGGCCCCAGACCGCGCCGCGCCGCCTCGGCAGTGCCGAGACGCAGCCCGTAGGTGCCCTCGCGGAAGGGCAGGGATACGGCATTGGCGTGCAGTCCCCCCGCCTCCAGCCTTCGCCAGCATTCCAGCGCATGCGTCTGGTCGCCCAGGGACACAAGCACCTGATGGCTGTCGGTGATGCCCCGGTCGGCAAACAGCACCTCTATCCCCGCCTCCGCCAGGGCCGCGCCCAGCGCCCTGGCATTGGCCACCACCCTGCTGGCATAGGCAGCGCCGAAGTTGCGGGCTTCCTCCAGCGCTATCCCCAGCGCCGCCACATGATGAAGGTGGACGTTGGATGCGAACATCGGCACCACGGCCTCGTTCAGCGCGCGGGCCACCTGGCCGTGTTCGCGGGCCAGAATCATTCCCTTCTGCGGCCCCCAGAGGGACTTGTGGGTGCTGCCGTGCAGCAGGTCGGCACCCTCGCGCAGCGGGTCCTGGAAGTGGCCACCGGCGATCAACCCAAAGGTGTGCGAGGCATCGTAACTGATGATTGTGTCCGGCCCTATGGCGGCTCGAAGTTCCTCTAGCGGATGGGGGAATAACTGCATGCTGGCGTCTAGAAAGATCAGCTTCGGCGGAGCCTCGCGGGCGAGCGCCGCCGCCGCCGCGACGTCTATAATTCCGCGTGACCAGTCATAGGGAATCTGCACCAGCCGGATGCCCTCACGTCGGGCGACGACCTCGGTGGTGAAATGGCCGCCGCAATTTCCCGGTACCGACCACACCATGTCATTCCGCCCGACCAGAGTGGTCAGCACTATCTGCGCGACTTGGTTGCCGGACAAAGGGCGGACGTCGGCGATGGCAGCATGGAACAGCGCACGGGCAAGTTCCTCAGTGGCCGCCAGGATGGCACGCGGGACCTCCTGGTTGGGATAATCCCAGATGGCAACCGGCCTCTCGCCAACGGGTGGGATGCAATAGCGATGACTCAGATCCGAGGCTAGTGCCGCCCTTACGTTGGCGGAAGTCAGATTCTCACTGGCGACGAGGTTCAGGGTTCGCATCACTTGCCCCTCGTAGGCGGAGATGAGGCTGAGCACCGACATGCGAATGACCTTCTCGAAAACCATAGTAAAGCAACCTATAGCGCACCATAAAAGAATACTCAACCTGCTATTTTTGGTTGATTTCAAAATAACCACACCTTAAGGTCACATCGCACTCCACAAGAGGGAGGGGAGATGGCCTTTTCGTCTGTCCATATTATCGGACCCGGTGCCCTGGGTTTGGGACTTGCTGTCGATTTGGCATCGCGCAGGTTGGCGGTATCTGTCTCTGGACGCGCGGGCGCGCTGGCAAGGGGAGAGGCTTGCGTCGGCGGTCGGTGGAGGTCGGCTTCGTTTGCTCTGCGGCCGGAGCCGGGATCGCTGGTGGTGATCGCAGTCAAAGGGCCGGACATGGACGGGGTAATCTGCTGCCCTGCAACGCTTGGCTGCTCCGCCGTACTGCTTCTACGCAACGGTTTGGCATCCAAACCTGAACTCCCCTGTCCGACGGTCGATGGCGTGGTATGGGCATGCGCTTGGCGAGACAGGGACGGGCGGGCAATCTGGCGAGGCTCAACTGCCATCGACTTGCCCGACGATGCCCTTGGCCGCAATCTGGCTGAACTGCTGAATGGAGAGAATGTGGAGGCACGGCTGGTGCCGTCTATCGAGAAGGTCCGGTTCCGCAAGCTCATGGTCAACGCTGGTGTCAATCCTTTGAGCGCCCTTTGGCGTAGCGACTGCCGGACCCTGGCGTCACGACCGGAAGTGGTGGCAGAAGCCACGGCCATCGCGGCCGAAGTGAAAGGTCTGGCCGCCGCCGCCGGAGTGATGGTTGAGGACGATCCTGCCGCACTGGTGGCCTCAGCGCTGGCAGGGATGGGCGACTTCACGCCTTCCATGGAGCAGGACCGGGCGACAGGGCGGCCTCTCGAACTGAAAGCAATCGTCGACGCCCCGTTGCAGATGGCAGCGGCGCTGAAAATGGAAATGCCGGTACTTGCGAGCCTGCGAGCCCGGCTCCTGCAAAGATTAGCGCACTGAGGGAGAAGGGCATGGGGAAGGTCGAATTCACCAATTCGAAGTTTGACGGGACGATGGAGGTAGCGATGCATGCCGATCTGCTGCGCATGCATGCCGCTGCCGACGACCGCGCAACGGCCGCAGCAGAGGTGTCGGCGTTGACCGGTGCACTCATCGGTGCGACCGGGCGAGGGTTGGTGTTGGAGGAGGCAGATCTGGCCGGGCTCGACCTTTCCGGCTTCGACCTGCGCCAGGCGGTACTCAACCGTGCGGCGTTGTACGGTACCAACCTTTCCCGTGCTGACCTTTCCGGTGCCGCACTGATTTGTCCCGGCACCGAACGGACCAACTTTTCCAATGCCAGGATGGACGGAACCTACATTCATGCCTTCTCCGCCCAGGTGTGCGATTTCCGCGGCACCGACCTTGGCGGGATCGTCGACGGGACCGGCAGTCTGTTCCATGGGTGCGACATGGAGGGAGCAGTGCTCGATCGTGCCATGCTTGCCGGCAGCATGTTCTATCAGTGTTCGTTACGCGCAGCCTCTGTCCGCTGTGCAAGCCTGCAGGGATGTTCTTTCGTGGAATGTGCTGCGGAAGGGGTTGTCCTGGCCGAGGCCGGGCTTGATCAGGTGGTGTTCAACAAATCCTCACTCGATGGCGCCTCGCTGGTCGGGGCGCGCGGCGAGGGGGTTACCCTGGTCCGCTGTACCGTTTCCGGTGGCCTCAACCTATCCGGCGCGGCCCTGCCGGCGCTGAGGATCCTGCGCAGCCGGATCGCTGGCCTGGATGCGCGTGGGCTGGATGCATCGGACGCCGACTTCACCCAATGCGACCTCTCCAGCGCGACCTTCGCCAAGGCGCGGCTGACCCGTGCCCGCTTCTCCACCGTCGGGCTGAACGGCGCGGATTTCTCTGACGGCCACCTCGACGGGGCTAGCTTCAGGGACTGCACCGCCGAGCGGGCGGTGTTTGCGTTCGCCCAGCTGGAGAATGCCGTTTTCTCCGAATGCAACTTGGCCGGGGCGGATTTCTCGCGCGTCCGTGCGCGCTCCATGCACAGCCGCGACTGCAATTTGGCGGGGGCCCGGTTTGTCGGCGCCTATCTTTACCGTGCCGTCCTGACCGGCGATCACCCGGCGGCCCATTCTTTGAAATCGGCTGACTTCTCGGAGGCGGTGCTGGTCCAGGCCTATGTTGTCGGCGACCTTTCCGGCGGATCGCTCCGCGGGGCCAAGGCGGCCTATTCCAGGCTGAATCAGTGCATATTGCGGGATGCCGACATGACCGGGGCCTCTCTGTTTCAGTCGTCCATGGTGAAATCGGATTTGACCGGGGCCAAGCTAGAGGGCATCGCGCCTCCGTTTTTCCCCGACCGTTGCCGTGGCCTGGCGGATGCGCCGCCGGAGCTGAAGTCCTATGTCGCAGCGTTCTCCGAACTGCTCGCGGCCCATCGTCGCAAATCGACCTGAGCGTCCGCCATGGCTGAAATATTCTTCACCCTTGATGACGCCCGGGTCGCCTTGCGCGATTTATGGCGGAGCGGCGGTTCCCTCGGATCGGTGCACAGCCTGGGCGCCCTCCACGAGGGGCATGGACGCGTCATAACTCTGGCCGCGAGTGAAAACGACCATTGCGTGGTCACCATCTACCCCAACGAGGCGCAACTGGCTCCGGGGATGCACTACGAGTACGATCCCGAGGCGGATATCCGGTTCGCCATCGACCACGGCGCCACCCATGTCATCGCCCCTGGCCGGGGAAGCATGTATCCGTCCAACTATCTAACCTTCCTGGACCAGGGGGAATGCTGGCGGAGGCTTGATGGGTCGGTGTTACCATTCATGTTCCGGGGCATGATCACCATGTGCATCCGATGGATGTCGTTCGTGCGCCCGACGCGGGTGTATTGGGGGTTAAAGGACATCGGCCAGACACTGCTGGTACGGCGCGCCGCTTCCGATCTTATGCTTGATACCGAAATCCGTGAAGTGCCCTGCGTGCGCTATACGTCGGGCATTCCCATCTCGTCGCGGCTGATGTCGCTGGATCGAGAATCGCTGGAAGAGCTGGCTGGCGTATATCGGGTGCTGCGGGAGGGATTGGCAGCGGTGAGCGCGGGCGAGACGCGGGCCGACGAAATACGGCGGATCGTGCACGCCGGACTCGACACCCTACCGATCGAGCGCTTCCGACCACATTATGTCAAGATAGCAGACGCCAACGATTTTACCGAGCCGAATAAAGTGGGTCTTCCATTCGTGCTCCACTGTGCGGTTACCAACGGTACCATCAATCATTTCGACGGTTTCTTGGTGCGGGAGCCCGGCGACTTGAGCGATCCCAAGGCCCTCTGGCTGGAGAGTAAATGGCCATGACGGAATTAAATGTTGCCATTATCCAACTTTCGGGCGAGTCCTCGATTCGCTATACCCCACTGGCAGCGATGAACATGCACGCCGCAATAGCCGCCGACCCGCGCCTGTCCGGGTGGGTGAGCGTCCGAGTCCACGACTTCCTGCAATCCCATACCCAGGTGGAGATGCTGGAAGCCATCCTGGCGGAAGGACCCGACCTGGTATCGTTTTCCTGCCAGGGCTGGAACATGCGCCAACTGCAGTCCCTGTTTCCTGCGGTCAGGCAGTTCCTGCCCGATAGTCTGCTGATGATCGGCGGAGTCCATGTCTCTGGACGGGGGCGTCACCAGCTCGCCGTCATGCCGGATGTCGATGTCGTCGCCAACGGCGAGGGAGAGGCCATCATGCCCGACCTCCTGGCTGCCTTACGCCAGGGACTGCCGCTCGATACCGTGCCGGGCCTGACCTTGCGCCGGGACGGCGGCGTGTTGGACACGGCCCCCCGGCAGTTGTCGCGTTCACTGGACGAATTTCCCTCACCCTATGCTGCGCCCGGGCTGCCGCTCGATGGCTACGACATCGCGCTGCTAGAGACCAACCGCGGCTGCCCTTATAGTTGCGGCTACTGCTTCTGGGGCGGTAGGATCGGCGGCAAGCTGGCAAAGCGGGACATGGTGAGGATCAAATCCGACATTGAAGCCATCGCTTTGGCCAAAATTCCCGGGCTGTTCCTATGCGACGCCAATTTCGGCCTGCTGAAGGAAGACGAGGAGGTCGCCGCCATGGTGATCGACGCCTTTCGCCGCCACGGCTATCCGCGCGAATTTAACGTCAACTGGGCGAAGAACAATGCCGCGCGGGTAGGGCAAATCGTCCGGGATATTCTCGCTGCAGGGATTCATACCGTTATTAATGTGCCCCTGCAAAGCAACAGCCGCGCCGCGCTCGACCTAGCAGGGCGCGGGGTCATTGGGCGCGAGAGCATGCTGGCGGAATGTCGAGCCATGATGGACGAGGGGCACCATCTGACAGCCGAATTGATCTTCGGTCTGCCGGGAGAATCCCTTGCCGCCTTCATGGATAATTACGACGACCTCTACGCGACGTTCCCGGCCATGCGGATTCATCCCCTGTGGATCCTGCCCAATACCGACTTTGACCGCAATCGGGTAGAATTGGGAATCAGGACCATCAGCCCCGATCCACTATCCGATTACGAAGCCGTAATCGCCCACGCCCAAATGACTCCGGCCGAAACCCGCAACGGCTTGGCCCTCCTGCTGGGCCATTCGATCCTGAATCTGCTGGGCGCCGGGCGCTCGGCGCTACGGGCGCTGGTGCGGTGGAACGGGGCCAGCCCGGCAGCCACTGTTGCCGCCTTGGAGGGGTATTTAGCCACCAGCCCGCACCCGCTGGCTGAGGAATTGACGGGACTGTATACCCGGCTGCGGCGGAGCTGTTATTTCGAGCGCAGCCTACGTGATTGCAAACGGGAAATACTCTATCGCAACCGTGACGACACGGCCGCCTTGATCAAAGGCTTCTTCGCATCGTTGCAGGCCCCGGCGACCGTGCTCGATGCGGTGCAAACACTGGTCGAGTTCGACTGCATGCTGCTTCCGCGCAGTGACCTCGGCGGCGAAGGTTTCGCTGATGAGCATCGGATGTTTCCATTCAGGGTCATCGATATAGCCGATTGCCTAGCCCGCCAAACGGACGCTCCCCTACCGGACGAACAGCCAGTGGAGGTCAGCGTTCGGCACAAGCGTGGCCTCGCGACATTGCGCGGCAGCAACTGCGACCTCACCGGCGCCTGGAACGGCAAGGTGGTAGACTGGCGGCCCATGGCCGAAGGACGGATATGCGCATCCTGATCTTCGGCGACGGTTGCGCCCGCGACCACGCGACGTTCCGGCGACTGCGCTCAGAGGGACACGACGCGCGCTTTGCTCTAGTCGGCCCCAATGCCATTCTCGCCAAGGAGGCGGGCGTGCACCGGGTGGCGGGTGCCGCCGACGCGGTAACTCTGGCTCGGCACCTCGCCGTCGACCTTGCCGTCGTGCTGGGTCCGGGTCATATCCTCGCGGGAGCAGTGGATGCCTTCCAGGCCGCTGGCGTCCCCTGCTTCGGCCCCACGGCCGCCATGGCAGCCGTGGAGGCCAGCAAAGCTGTGGGAAAGGACGTCATGCGACAGGCAGGGATCGTCACCCCCGAGAGCCATCTGTTCGACCACCTGGAGGCAGCGGAGGAGTTCCTCTGTCGTGTTTGGCGGGAGAATGCCCGCTGGGTGATCAAGGCTGAGACATTCCTGGCCAATGCTGCTTGGCGAACGGTGGTGCCGGTGAACCTGGACGCGGCGCGCGCGGCCCTACACTATCTCCTGCGCGACGGCCCGGCCTCGGATCGAACGAACAGGGTAATGCTGGAGCGCCGGGTGGTCGGCGAGGAGCTGTCCCTGCATGTCCTGAGCGATGGCAGGGACTATCGTCTTCTGCCCCCTGTGTGCGATTATAAGCGCCTCGATGAGGGCGATACCGGACCGAACACCCATGGCATGGGCGCGGTCGCATCGACCCATGTCGACGCCTGGCGTCTGCTGGATGGGCTTTCCACGGCGGTGGTCGAACCAACGCTTGATATATTGGTCCGCAGAGGGCACGGCTTTACCGGAGTGCTTTACATTGGTTTGATCCGCACCGAATCCGGCTACCAAACTCTGGAATTTAATGCCCGTCCGGGTAATCCCGAATGGCTTGCCCTGCTGGGGCTATTGCGCTCGCCGCTTGGCGAGGTCATGGAAGCGGTGGCGACGGGGCGGCTGAGGGAAACGCCGATGGCTTGGCATACCGACCAAGTTGGCATGGGGCTGTTTGCGGTCGCCGGGGACTATCCCTTTGCCGCGCCGGACCAGCGAACACCTTTGTCCCTGGCAAACGACACGGCTCTTCTGGGCGAGGACGTCCATGCGGCGATGGACGGTAGCCTACTGGCCGGTAGCAACCGTGTGGTCGCCGCCCTGGCACGAGGGCCGGACGTGGAGGCTGCCCGGGCCGCATGTCTTCAAACCTTGGGCTCTGCGGTTTTCGACGGGGCAAAAATCCGCAGGGATATTGGCGTTGGCGGACTGCTGGGCACTGGAGCAATCCACACCGCCATCCAGGTTAAAACCTTGAAGGATAGGCGGATATAAGTTAGGTCTTCGTTATCGTGAAACATCAGACAGCGCAGGAATATTATGTGTGAATGCGAATCTCCAAACATCCAGACTGCCCGCCACTCTTGCGCTCATTTGATGGCTGCGGCTATCCAGACTCTCTGGCCCGGTGCCAAGTTCGGTGTTGGACCGGCCACCAAAAATGGCTTTTTCTACGACGTGTTGTTCCCCGAGCCGATTGGTCAGGATGACTTGCAGAAAATCGAAGCTAGAATGCGCGAGCTGCGCAAGAAGAAGCTTTCATTCGAACGCTCCGAGGTTGAGATTGATCACGCGATCTCGCTAATGGATAGTATAGGGCAGAACTTCAAGGTTGAGTTGTTGAATCTGCTCAAGGAGAAGGGCTCAACCGCCGTCGCCAAGGAGACAGGTGACGACGACTTGGTTGCGGAAAATGTCAACGTTGTCAGTCTGTACAAGCTGGGCGATTTCGTCGACCTGTGTCGCGGCCCGCATATTCACCGGACAGACCACATCGGCGCCTTTAAGTTGACCCAACTTGCAGGCGCCTATTGGCGTGGCAATGAGCGCAATCCGCAATTACAGCGTATCTATGGCCTGTGTTTTGACACCAAAGAGGAATTAACTCAAGAGCTGTGGCGCCTTGAGCAGGCGAAACTGCGCGATCACCGGCGCCTGGGCAAAGATCTGCAATTGTTCACCTTTTCGCAAGATGTCGGCAGCGGCCTGCCTATCTGGCTGCCCAAGGGTACAGTCCTTCGCGACGAACTGACCCGGCTGGCCCGCGAGGAGGAGCGCCGCGAGGGCTATCAGCGCGTGATCACACCGATCATCACTAAGGAGCAACTGTACTATCGGTCAGGCCATCTGCCCTATTACAAGGAAGACATGTATCAACCCATGGATATCGATGGGGAGAAGTTCTACCTCCGGCCCATGAACTGCCCCCATCATCATCAGGTATTTCTGTCGCATCCACGTTCATACCGTGACCTCCCCTTACGAATTGCCGAATATGGTGATGTCTATCGTTATGAAGCGTCCGGAGCCCTCTCCGGCCTGATGCGTACCCGTGGCTTCTGCCAGAACGATGCGCACATTTACTGCCGTGAGGACCAGGCCAAAGATGAATTCGTCCGCGTGATGCGCTTGCATGCCCGCTACTACGACCTGATGGGCATAAAGGAATACTATATGAGGCTGTCGTTGCCGGACCTCAGCAAGCTGGAAAAATACGTCAACGAACCGGAAAAGTGGCTGGCTGCCTTGGCCATCATCCGTGAGGCAATGAATGAAACCGGCCTGCCCTATGTGGAGGTCGAAGGTGAGGCGGCGTTCTACGGTCCCAAGATTGACTTCATGATCAAGAGCGTCATCGGCACCGAATACGCTATCTCTACCAACCAGCTGGATTTCCTTGCCACCGAACGCTTCGACCTAACTTACACGGGCGAGGACGGCCAGCCACACAGCGTCTACGTCATCCACCGCGCACCGCTGGGCAGCCACGAGCGCTTTACAGCCTTTCTAATTGAACATTACGCCGGGGCGTTCCCCACTTGGCTGGCCCCCAACCAACTGCGGGTGATCCCCATTTCGGACCGCCACCTGGATTACGCCCGCAAGGTCGTGGAGTTCTTCTTTAGCGCCGACGTGGAAACGGCCACCGGAGGATTGCGAATCGATGTCGATGATGGCGCTGAGCGTATGCAGAAGAAGATCCGCAACGCCCAGATAGAGAAGATTCCCTATATCCTGGTGGTGGGCGACCGGGAAGCAGAGGACGGCACCGCAGCGGTACGGTTGCGTAATGGTGTCGACCTCGGCACCATGAGCCTGGACGCTATCATTGAGCGCATCCGTAAGGAAGTGGTCTCGCGCCAGGATATTGTTGTCGAGCAGTCAACCCCATAGCGGCGATAGGAGGGCCTTCGGGTGCGCGATATCCAGGAAGCCTTCCTCTTGGACTCCTCTGGCCGCGAGGTATGGCGTGGCCCTTATCATGAGCGGCTGTCCTGCCTGGATACGGCTAGGCTGGAGCCGGATCGGGGAGGGGATGCGTTGCGAGCCTTGGTCGGCGCCCCCAGGCGCGCCTCCGGCCAGCCATGGGTCCGCGCCTCTCAAGTAGCTGAGATGGCCGAACGGCTGAACCTCGTGACCTTCGTCGGGAGTGCAGATGGCTTTCCCACGATGTTGCCTGCTGGCACAGTGCTAGCGCGTGCTGTACTGGCTGGCAACCGCAACCATTTGCGGGAGTTGGGCGCAGTCGGCATCGACTTTCCAGCCATCTTCGACAGCGCTCCCGACGACATGCGGTCATTAGTGGCGAGTTACGAAGCCAATCACCGCATGTTTCGCCTTGACGAGGCCGGGCATGACCTTCGTCTGTCCTATGCCGCCGACCCCGGCCTCTTCTCTTGGCTACGCGGTAGTCGCATCGAGCGCCAAGCCTTGCCCTACACTATCGTCAGCGATGTCGAGGTGATGCGGCGATTTCGAAAGGGCGAACTCGGATCGTTGGCCAAGGTACGGCAGTATCATCTACCCGATATTCACTCGCTGGTATCGCTGGAAAATGCTGCCGAATTCCTTATTCATGCTACCCGCCTCGCCGCCGAGCAGCTATCGTGGTGGGCAGGCGAGTCGTGGGTCCAGTTCATCGATATCACTAAAGCCCTGTTGGAGCGCGAACCCGCCCTGCCGAAACTGCTCGCCACAGTTGCCGGGCGGCCCACCATGGTCAATGTTCTTGCTGATCAGCCCCTCTATTACGGAATGCGGACGGGCTTGATGCCCGATGCGGGCACCGGGGTTCTTTTGCTTTATAACTTTCAGTGGGATGAGGACAACCCCCGCCGATTTTGCATCGACCTTGACGACAACAGCCAACTGCTGGTTCTGCATGCGAATGTCGCTGCCGCCTCTGGAATACTGTGTCTAGCCCTGGGCCGTGCCCTAGCTGGTCTGGCACCGCCCGTTCTGCCGATTGAGATTGCTCCGGAGCAGATAGTTATTCTTGCGTTGACGGACTTTCACCTTTCGGCGGCACGTGGTCACGCCAATCGCCTTCGCCGCCTTGGTCTGAGAATTGCTGTAGAACTCGCTGATAAAGGGTTGAGCAATGCAATCGCTGGCTTGAAATCGCGCTGGCAACCATGGTTCGCAGTCGTCGGTGACAATGAGGCGCAGGCATCGTCGTTAATGTTTCAACCTACATGGGAGAGAACGGCGTTGTCAGAGGCCGAATTTATGGCCCGATTTGGCGAACGCATCGCCCGCTGCCGTATCGACGATTATTTAGCTATACGCCCCCCCCCTTTTGTCGTTGGAGCCGGGTCATAGGGATCGAACCATAGATCTCCTGACAACGTTTCAGGCGCTTTACCATTAAGCTAACCCGGCGAACTTATTATACAGTATTGCGGATGCTAGGCATAGGCTTGGTATGCGTTCACTTCGCTGATAGAGCTGATATGGTTTGGCTGATTGGACTGCCTTGGGTTTGGAGTTTTCCGGCCTTTACCCCGGTGAGGGGCTGATGACGCCATCCGGATTTTGCAGTGATATCGGAACATTGTATTCGATGGCCCCGTAGCACCGCTGCTCATCATAGCGTCTACGCCAAGTCTCCAATTTTTCCCAAGCGTCGTCAAGTCTGAGGAACCAATGGGTGCTCAGGTACTCAGCTCGAGCTATGGCCGAAACTGGGTGACGGGTTGAGAAGGGGGTGGCGTATCGTGGAGGTGTTCAACGCCTTCCCACATCTCCAATGAAGGAGTGATACGCCATAACAGACGATACAGTTGTGGATCTGCGCTAACCAGGGGAAACCGATGACCCTCTGACGGAAATCCTGCGCACCGGGGCACGCCAGCTTTTGGCGCAAGCCGTGGAAGCGGAGGTTGCGGCTCTGCTTGCTGAACATACCCATCTGAAGACGGAGGATGGACGTCAGCGGCTTGTGCGTCGCGGGCATGCCGAGCGCGAGATCGGTGCCCGTCATCAGCGCTGCTGGGTGCACAAGACGGCCAATATTCTGAACAAACTTCCGAAATCCAGATAGAAAGCGGCCAAGGACGACTTGCACGCCATCTGGATGGCCGACGGTCGCGCCGAAGCCGAGAAGGCCATGGATACATTTGCGGCCAAATATGAAGCCAAGTACCCTCAGGCCGCCGCCTGTTTGACCAAAAACAGGACCGCATTGCTGGCGTTCTATGATTTCCCAGCAGAACACTGGGTGCACATCAGAACCTCCAATCCCATCGAGAGCATATTCGCCACAGTCAGGCACCGGACCGTGTGTAGCAAGGGGTGCCTGTCACACAAGACCGCCCTGGCCATGGTTTTCAAGCTGATCATGGCCGCGAGCAAGTCCTGGCGCCGCTTGAAAGGGAACAACCAGTTGCCTAAGGTCATCGAAGGTGTCAGGTTCCGAGACGGGATCCAGGTGCCTGAAAACGAAACAACCGCCGCCGCCTGATCATGCCCGCCTCCCAAAATCGGCCATAGCTCTTTCAGCCCGAAAGCGCTCGTTAAACACCTCAATGAAGGCGTTATTCGTTGGCTTGCTGGGGGGGCCAGGGTGACGTCATAGGCATAGGCCCATAGGTCCAAGTCCCGGGAGATGAACTCTGCACCCGTCCAACCGCCCTCCCTGGTCGCTGTAAAATGACCGATGACGCTCATTCCTCTGCAGTATGACGCCTTCCGGGCGTCGTCGTTGGACGGCGGATGTCAAACGTCGACTGGTCGACGAGGTGGGGGAGAGCGGGCCGTCGGTCTCGGCGGTCGCCCAACGCCATGGGGTCCATCCCAGTGTTCTTGATCGTTGGTATCGGGCCGTTGGTCCAGCGGGGAAGAAAGCCGCTTCCGATCCAACACTGGTTCCAGTCCGCGTTGTGGAGCCCTCACCGCCAGATACCGCACCGTCCCAGCCTTCCATTGAGACGCGGTCGCCTTCGGTGATCGAAATCCATTTGGCTAACGGGTCCTAGGTGATGGTTCCCGAGGATATCCCTCCCGATCGGCTGTGGGACCTGCTCTCGGCGGTGGGCGGGCGATGATCTCCGTGGGCATACCTCCGCGACGAGAGGCCCCATGGCGGCCCGGCGCCGCCTGCGGTGCTCTACCGCTACACGCCCGACCGGAAAGGAGAGCACCCCCAGGGCGAATTGAAAGCGTTTCGGGGATGCCTCCACGCCGACGGCTACCCCGGTTTCAACACGCTGTATGACGTGAACGGAGAGGGAAACGCTCCTGTCCGGGAAGTCGCCTGCTGGGCCCATGTCCGGCGCAAGATCCACGACGTCCATGTGGCCACGTCCGCGCCCCTTGCCCGCGATGCCCTGGACCGGATCGGTCAACTGTTCGACGTGGAGCGGGCCGTCATGGGCCAGCCGCCGGATATCCGACGCGCCGCCCGCCAGGAAAAAAGCCGACCGCTGCTCGAAGACTTGCGCGTCTTCTTCGAGACCTCCCTGCGCCGCCTGCCTGGCAAGGGGAAACTGGCCGAGGCCATGCGCTATGCCCTGAACCACTGGGAGGCCCTGATCCGCTACGCCGAGAATGGCCGATGCGAGATCAGCAACAACGCCGCCGAAAGGGCCATCCGGCCCCTGACCCTGGGCCGCAAGAACTGGCTCTTTGCTGGATCCGACGCGGGGGGACACCGCGCCGCTGCCCTCAATCAAACCGAGTAGGCCTCGTCAAGACTACAGCGCTGTAGTCGTCGATGGACGCTTACCATGGACAGGACAACCATCGCGGCCAACGACTAGGACATCAAGCCTTTAATATGAAACATATCCGGCATGCACGAGATAGTTGAGACATTCCTCTGAGATATATAGGTCGCAGATGTTTCCGACGGCTTTCCATAGGTCTGCGATTGTTCTGGCCCCGATCCGCCTGAGATGGGCTTTGAGTTTAGCAAAGGCCATCTCAATGGGATTGAGGTCTGGGCTATAGGGCGGCAGAAAAAGGAACCATGTGCCCCGTTCCCTGAGTATGGCTTTGGCCCGCCCGCTCGCTCTTGTGACTTGAGAGATTGTCGAGAATGACGATGTCATCCGGTTGAATGGGCGGCGCGAGTTGTGTCTCCACATAGGTCTCGAAGATCTTCCGGTTCATTGGTCTATTGATGATCCATGGCGCTGTCAGACCGTCGCATCGGAGTGCGGCGATGAAAATCTGTGTTCCCCAATAGCCAAACGGCGCTCGGGCGTTGAGACGTTGCCCCCGGCGCGCTCGACCACGCAGTCGGATCATTTTGGTTGTTGTTGCTGTTTCATCAATAAAGACAAGCCGATGGGGCTCCTGACGCATCCGTGGCTGGCGATGAGACCGCCAGACCCGACGGTCTTCAAGCACATCATCGCGACCGGCTTCGGATGCCTGCAAAGTTTTTCTTAGAGCATGTCGCGTGAATCACATTACGCGACATGCTCTAAACCTCTGACATTGAAGCAAACCGTCGTCGCAATCTGTTCCAGATTGCTCGGGATTTGCTCTAACGGTGAAGCCCAACTTGATCAGGAACCGTGAAAACGAGGACGGGTGCACGGTGACCCCGCATTCAGTAACCAGTTTGGCTACCAGCTCGGGCATCGTGATATCCCCATTTTCGTCCACCCAGCGGGCCAGAACATCGGCATAAGGCGCCAATTTTCCGCCGCCAAGCGGACGGCCTTGCCGCCCGCATTCCAGCATCCCCGTTAATGACATCCGCTGTGCCAAACGAACACTCGTCGCCGCGCTGACACCAAAACGGCGGGCTCCGACTCGCCGTGATTCTCCGCGCTCTAGCTCGCTGTAAATCCGAACCCGAAGGTCAGACGAATACCCTTTGCCCATGATTCACCTCCCAAAAAGGAAAGTGAATTACGCTTGGGCCAGCTTGGGAATCCACCGATTCACGCTTAGCGCAGATCACTCTAAAATGTGCCCTGTCGTGTAGTGTGGGCATCGCCCCCAAATGGGCTTGGGCAATCACCCAAAAAAGACGAGACACTGTCGTGTACCCAGCAATGGCCCGACTTGATCTCGAAGGCACTCCAAAATTTTCGGATACCCTGGAATCACGAATCAGGCAAGATGGTCAGGGAGACAGGACCGTCACACCTTTGGTGCCGTACCCATCCCCGCCGATGACGATCGCAGGCAGGCCAGCGCTTGTCCCACCAAAGGCTTTCCAGAGGTCCACCACCCAGGAAACTGCCGTATCGACGATCACATCATTGACTCCAAATGGGATATTGGAGGGATCGAAAAGAGGCACCTTCGGCTGCGGTTCACCGTCAACCATGCGGACGTCGAACAGGATACTACAGGCGCGAATCGCCTTGTTCAGCGCGTAGGAATCCGGACCATTGAGATGACTCATGATGGTGAACAGGCCATCTTGCTCCTGGTTGACATGGACGACAATCTCAATGGACTGAGCTGTTTCCGGCAAAGCCAGATCGAAGGCCCGCAGGGCATCGAGCGCATGCCCCATATTCCGCCCAAGAACCTCCAAAAGGTCGCGCTGATAGCTCGCCGGATCCATTATTGACTCTATCCCCATCACCATTCGAACACATATTCTATTTTAACCAGAGCCGCTGATCACCCGTTTGGCTCCTGTCCCCTTCGGTCCTTACCGCAGCATCCAGCATCAGGGGTGTTCCAACAAACGTTTATGAGACCGGGATCCTTGAGCCTCCACGAAAACGCGGAAAACGAGCGGGAAAGCCCTGCGCAGGCGCTTTTCCGCCTCCGTGCTCACCGCTTCGATTTGACCACTGTCCATGGACTCTCGGTAATCCACGCTGACCAACACCAGCATGTCATCGGCCCCCATGAACAGGGTAATGATCTCGTTCACCGCCACCACGCCGGGCAGATCGGCCACGATGGCGGCCATGCCTGCCCGCGTTGCTGGATCGGCGGCTTCTCCGATCAGCAGCGCCTTGCACTTAATCGCCAGGAAGACCGAGACCACAGCCAGGATCACCCCGATACAGATCGACGCAACCCCATCCAAAACAGGCATGTCCAAGCTATAGGCCAGAAACACTCCGATAAAGGCGATGACCAGCCCCAGCACTGCGGCACTGTCTTCAAACAGTACCACCAGAACCGTTGGATCCCGGGTGTCGCGCAAGGCCTGGAAAACACCCCTCCCGGCCCGCTGAACCTTGAAGACGTTCCACGCCGCGATCAGCGACCAGCCCTCAAGAAGAATAGACAGGACCAGGATGCCAAGGACCAGATCCCGGAAGGAAATGGACAGGCCTAAAAGGGCGAAATTGGCGCTCTCCATGGCATGGGGATGGAGCACCTTCTCCACCCCTTCGTAAAAGCTGACCGTGGCTCCCAGACCAAAAATCAGCATGGCCACCAGGAAAGACCAGAAATAGGTCTCCTTGCCATAGCCCAGGGGATGATGCTCATCCGGCGCTTTTTCCGAACGGGACATCCCTAACAAAAGAAGTCCCTGGTTTCCGCTGTCCACCAGGGAATGGACCCCCTCGGAAAACATAGCTGCGGAACCGGTTACAGAGGCGCCGCCCAACTTGGCAGCAGCGATACCCATATTCGCGATCAAAGCCTTGAGGATCGCCCCCTTGCCACTGGCCATGCTTTGCCTGTCCTTCGGTTACCATAGAAGTTCGGAGAAGGGAAGGAAGGGCACCAGATCGCCCTTGGCGATCCCGGTTCGCGTTTCCCCCAAATCGACCAATCCATCGGAGCGGGTCAGGGAGCTGATCAGATTGGAGGACTGGCTGGGGAACAGTTCGGCCACCGCACGCCCCGCGGCATCGACGGAGACCCGCCCCCGGGGAAATTCCCGTCGCCCGGCCTTGCGCGTCAGATCAAACCCCGCGGCCACAGGGTAGCGGTGAGGGGTGAGTTGCCCCCCCTCCACCCCGGAAAGGCGCAGGACCACAGGACGCCCCACCAGACAAAAGGTCACGAAGGTCGACACAGGATTGCCCGGAAAGCCCAGGAAAGGCTTCCCTTTGAGCGTGCCAAAGGCCAGTGGCTTGCCCGGTTTCAGGGCCAGACGCCAGAAGTTGATGGACCCCAGGGCCGCGACGGCATCCTTCACATGGTCTTCGCCCCCGACCGAAACCCCGCCGGAAGTCATGACCAGATCCGCAGAGTCTGCAGCCCTGTCCAAGGCGTCGCGGATCAGCTCGGGCTTATCGGGCAGGTTGCCCAGGTCCACCACATCCACCCCCAGGCCCGCCAACAAGGCCAACAGGGCCCGACGGTTGGCGTTGTACAGGGCCCCCGGCGGTAAGGGCTCGCCCGGCTCCACAATCTCGTCGCCGGTGGTGAAGACGGCCACGGTCAAAGGCTTGAAAACGGCCAAATCGGCCCGCCCCACCTGGGCGGCCATGGCCAGGTCGGCAGGATCCAACCGCCGTCCCCGACTTAAGACCCGCTGCCCCACGGTGACATCCCCGCCTGCTGGCCGGACATTGTCGCCCCAGGTCTGCCCTGGGGGAATGGTCACCTTGCCGTCGGCCTCCTCGCAGACCTCCTGCATGACCACGGTATCGGCCCCTTCCGGAACGGGCGCTCCGGTAAAGATGCGAGCCGCCTCGCCCTGCCCCAGAGGCCGCTTGGCAGGGTGTCCGGCAGGGATCCGCAGACCCACGGGCAGAGTCGTGGCCTGTCCCGGGATCAGGTCGGCATAGCGCAGGGCATAGCCGTCCATGGCCGAATTGTCGTCTGGGGGAACAACGATATCACTGAGCACATCCTCGGCGAGCACCCGCCCTGCGGCCCGGCCCAGGGGCACCCGCTCCACACCGGTCACGGGACCCAACCGGTCCATCAACAGGGCAATGGCCTCATCCAGGGGAAGCAAGGACTTGGTGGTTTCGAAACAATCGGCGGGAAGGGACATGGGACGCTCCCGGTAGGAGGCAAGAGAGAAGACGATGTGCTCTACGCTATAGAAGATGACCTGCTCTGCGTTGGAGCTTTTATGCTTAACGGGAGGGCGCCATATGACTCAAGCCCACACGCAGGTAGTCGTAGCCGGTCACAAGGGTCATCACAGCAGCGATCCACAGCAGGACCTCGCCGATCAGGGTAACAGGCAGCAGGGGCAGCCACGGAATATCCCCGACGATCAGCACCGGCAAGGCAATAAGCTGAACCGTGGTCTTCCATTTGGCGAGCTTGGTGACGGGCATGCTCACCTGGATCTCTGCCAGATATTCCCGCAGGCCCGAGACCAGAATCTCGCGCATCAGGATAACCACAGCCGCCGGATAGCTCCAGACGCTCATCTGGCCGAATCCAACCAGCAACATCAGGACAGCGGCAACCAGAAGCTTATCGGCGATGGGATCCAGGAACCGCCCCAGCGCAGAGACCTGATTGCTGCGCCGGGCCAACCAGCCGTCGAAAAAATCGGTAATGGCCGCAGCGCCGAACAGTCCGCAGTTGATCCAACGGACTGTCTCCCCATCCAGATAGAAGAGGACTACCACGACCGGGATAACCGCGATACGCAGCAGGGTCAGGATATTGGGTAGGGTTAGCAAGGCGAGATCCCGAGTTGGAGACGAGAGGAGCGCACTTTAGATCAAACGGCGGGGAATCGAAATCCCTTAGAGACAGGGTCGTTCACCCGCAGCCTGTTCCCTTCCTGCTTGGTGCGACTCCCGCCCTTTTACTTGATGCCCTTACCTCTGTTCAGAAGGTCTGTCAGGCCGGACAGGCGCGTGGGAACAGAGGCCATGCCATAGAGCGACAGCACGCTCTCCACGACCACTCCTTTGGTCTGGCTGGCGTCCGGCCGTTGTTGAAGCGGTGCCTCCCCAGGCCCCTTGGTGGTCGTCTGGGTCACACCTTCGGTGATCTGACTATTCACGGATGTGGGGAATGCTATTGGGGGGGTCTCCTTGACCTATGGATTGGTAAAACGGCGCAACCATACACCCTAAAGCGAACAACCCCTCATGGTTATGGGAATCCTGGTGCCAAATCTCCCTTTATCAGACTGCGGAAAAAGTCCGAGAACTCTGCAAAAGCGTCATTCCCGAGAAAGCGAAAATCCAGATGCTGTGTCATTTTCAACAAAAACCACACAGTCCGGATCTCCGTACCCGCTTTCGCGGGCACAGGCTCTGAGCGGGAATGACGATATACCCCGCCTCGTTGAAAAACCGAAAAACGCGGGGCTTTGCCCTGCCCCCCACTTCTTTGGGCGAGGCTGGGGCCTGATGCCCCGGCCCCCCATTGGGGATCAAAGGGTCCGCGACCCTTTGCAGGTCTGGGCAGAGCCCAGAAACTGCGAAGCAGGTTTTCCGGATTTTCGAGAACACAGAGTATAAAAGAGTTTTTCCGCACCCTGTTTAGGTCACTCCCCATCCCCATGGAAGTGACTGTAGATCTTTTGGGCCAGGGCCGCGCTGATGCCCTCCACGGCTTCCAAATCGGCCAATCCGGCCTGTCCCACGGCCTTCGCAGAGCCGAAATGGTGCAGCAGAGCCTTCTTGCGCCCCGCTCCAATGCCCGCAATAGCGTCAAGCGGCGAACCGGCGATCGCCTTGGACCGCCGCGCCCGGTGGGAGCCAATGGCGAAGCGGTGGGCCTCGTCCCGCAGACGCTGGATGAAATAGAGCACCGGGTTGTTCGGCGGCAGCATGAAGGGATCCCGATCGGGCAGGAAAAAGCGCTCCCGCCCCGCATCCCGATCCGGTCCCTTGGCGATACCCACCAGGGGAACGTCGTCCACGCCGATCTCCGCAAGGGCCTCGCGCACGGCATTGAGCTGGCCCAACCCGCCATCGATCAGCACCAAGTCCGGCCATTGGCCTTTGTCCCGGTCCGGATCCTCCTCGCGGGCACGGCTGAAGCGACGGGTCATCACCTCGCGCATCATGCCGTAGTCATCGCCGGGCTCCAGATCCTTGGAGCGGATGTTGAACTTCCGATAAGCGTTCTTCATGAACCCCTCCGGCCCGGCGACAACCATGCCGCCAACCGGATGACTGCCCTGAATGTGGCTGTTGTCATAAACCTCCACCCGTTGCGGCGCGGCCTCCAGAGCGAAGACCTCGGCCATCCCCTCCAGCAGTTCCCGTTGGGCCGAGCTTTCCGCCATGCGCCGCCCCAGGGCTTCCCGGGCGTTCAGATGGGCATGCTCGATCAACTTGCGCTTGGCACCCCGCTGGGGGGTGGCCAGGGTGACCTTGTGGTCAGCCCGAATGGTCAGGGCCTGTTCGATCAGATCCCGGTTGGGAATATCCTCGGACAGGAAGATCTCTCGCGGGGGTTCAATGCCCGCATAGAATTGGCCAAGGAAGCCCTCCAACACCTCGCCCGGCCCCAACTCGGCGGCATGGCTGGGGAAAAAGGAGCGGTTTCCGTTATTCCGCCCTCCCCGAAAGAAAAAGACCTGCACGCAGGATTTCCCCCCGGCCTGATGGATCGCCACGATATCCGCATTGTCCGCCGTGGGCAGGTTGATGTCCTGGTGGGACTGGACGTTGGTCAGGGCCTTGATGCGATCCCGGTAGATCGCCGCCGTTTCGAAATCCAGGGCCTCCGCCGCCGCTTCCATCCGCTGGGCGAAGTCCTTTTGCATGGCTTGGCTCGCACCGGATAGGAAAGCCCGCGATTCCTCCACCATGCCCAGGTAGGTCTCCTGATCCACCCGGTCCACACAGGGGGCACAGCAGCGCTTGATTTGGTACAGCAGGCAGGGCCGCGACCGGTTGGCAAAGACACTGTCCGAACAGGTCCGCAGCAGGAAGATCTTCTGCAGGGTGATCAGGGTCCGGTTGACCGCCCCGGCCGAGGCAAAGGGGCCGTAATACTCCCCCCCCTTCTTGCGCTGCCCCCGGAACTTGACGATGCGTGGATAGGGGTGATCGCGCGTCACCTCGATATGAGGAAAGGATTTGTCATCCCGCAGAAGGATGTTGTAGCGGGGCTTCAGCTTTTTGATGAGGTTGGATTCCAGCAGGAGGGCTTCGGCCTCCGTATGGGTGGTCACCACCTCCATGGACCGCGTCAAAACAACCATACGCTGAATGCGTGCCGGTAACCGGGGAAGCTGGGTATAGTTGGTGACCCGCCGTTTCAGGTCCCGGGCCTTCCCCACATAGAGCACATCCCCCTTGGCGTCGACCATGCGATAGACCCCCGGCGAGGAGGGCATGGTCCGCAGGGCCGCGCGAATGGCGTCAACGCCCTCCAGCTCACGTAAGATCGGCTGGAGGGAGGCGGGCTGGAGGGACTCGGGATGATCGCTGGTCGGGTCCTGGGTCTTGGGGTCGTCCACGGAAGGGGTCCTCGGTCTCTTTTCCGTCCTTCGAATCCGGGCCGGGGCGAGTCCCCTAAAACCGGTCGAGCGGGGCAGTCCTGTCAAGATTCAAGCTATCCACGAAACCTGTGGATAAGTTTGTGTAAAAGGTTTTTTACCAGGGTCCGAATCGGCGGAAACCCATGATGGAAACCCACATGCCCGTTTTTTAGGCAAAATATCAAGTCTTTGTTATTTCACTAAAAAAAAATTAACACTCTCCCCTCTTTGTCCACTTTGTGTCTCATTTGTGGGGTTCCTGAGACAGCGCGAACTCTGGGGATAGCCTGTGCATAAATGCGCCCTTCCTCACCTTCTTGACCCCACAGACGGTCCGATGGGATGTATCCTTTCCCCTAAATGAGCGAACCTCAGACGCCATCTCCAGAGTCGGTGGTCAGGACGGGCGTCGGGACAGAACGACGGAGGATTTCCACACCGACAGAGTCGGCTTCAGGAAAAATATCGGGCTTTTCCACCCGGACCCGGGCCTCGACCACCCGGGGGTCGGACAGGGCCAAAGCCGCGATCCGTTCAGCCAGGGTTTCCACCAGGTTCACATGCCCCTCCGCCACGATCCTCTGGGTTCCGGTGACCAAGGTTTCATAGCTCACCACCTTGCCGAGATCATCCCCCAGATCTCCCCCATCTTCCTGCACGCAAAGGTTTATGGAAACCCGAACCCTCTGTGGCGCCTCCCTTTCCTGAGGGTAAACACCGATATGAGCCATCAGCTCCAACCCGTTCACGAACAGGTGGCGCAGGCCGGGAACGGCCAAGGAAGGGATCGACATGGTCCATGGTCCTAATTTAGAGGCAGGATGGGTTGGACAGGATGGAAGTGGAAAACCGGGGTCCACTTTTCCTCATTCCGCCACAATACACGACAGTGTCTCGTCTTTTTTGGGCAATTGCCCAAGCCCATTTGGGGGCCAATGCCCCCAAACCCCCATTTCTCTTTTATGAACAAGTGCCCGGGGTCTGGGGCCTTTCGGCCCCAGTCTCGCCAAAGAGGAGGAGGGACGGGGCAAAGCCCCGTAACGGAAAAACACCCCCTGTCGTGTACAGTGTCATTCCGCTAAAGGCACCTGTCCAGGCTGGGCCCACCCCAGGTGCTGCCCCCCATCCAGCGCGATCATCTGACCGGTCATGGACGGGGTTTCCAGAATAAATCTCAAGGCCCGGGCGACCTCATCAGGGGTCGTCCCGTGCCCCAAGGGCATGGACGCCGCCTGACGGGCGAATTGCTCCATGGTCTGCTGGGGTGCGGGCAAGGCTGGGCCAGGACCGATCCCCATAACCCGGATCCGCGGCGCCAGGGCCAAGGCGAGCGTCTGGGTCAACGTCCAGAGCCCCGCCTTGGTCAGGGTATAGGTCAGAAAATACGGAGTCAGGTTCCACACCCGCTGGTCCAGCAGATTGACGATCAACCCGGTGGACTCCTCAGGCAAACCCTCGGCGAGAGCCTGGGACAGGACAAAGGGCGCCCGCAGGTTGGTTTCCATATGGGCATCCCAGGTGTCCCGGGTCGCCGTCTCCACCATGTCGAGCTCGAAGATCGACGCATTGTTGACCAACACACCGACGGGACCGAGGGCGTCCTCCGCTGCGGGCAGCAGCCCCTGAGCCTCCGCCTCGCTGGACAGGTCAGCGCGCAGGGTCACCGCCCGGCGCCCCATCTCCCGGATCTCCTGGGCCGTATGCTGGGCGTCCTGGTCCGAATGGTTGTGATGGATGGCAACGTCGAATCCCCGGGCCGCCAACTCCAGGGCCATGGCCCGCCCCAGACGCTTGGCCGCACCAGTGACCAGGGCCACGGGCGGCAAGGTCTCCGGCCCGGGGGCGGTGGGGATAAGGGAAGCGCTTTCGCTCATGCCGGAAATCCACCGCGCCGCCCGTCAGGACGCCGCGACCGCTCCACTGGAGTGGGCCACGAAGACAATGAACGCCAGATACCCCGCGACAAAGGTCACGCCAAAAGCGCGCCCCATGCGGATCCCAAACAGGAACAGGGGCATCAGAATCAGGGCAGAGATCACCATGATCCACATGTTAAACTCCACGACTCCCGGAGAAATGGGAAGCGGCGTCACCATCGAGGTGATCCCCAGAATGGCCAGAATATTGAAAACATTTGACCCCAGGATATTGCCCACGGCCAGTTCGGCTTGGCGCTTCATGGCGGCCGCAACGGCGGTGGCCAGTTCCGGCAGGCTGGTGCCGAAGGCCACCATGGTCAAGCCGATCACTTCCTCGGACACACCGAAGGCCCGGGCGATGGAAACGGCACCGGAGACCAGCAATTCGGCTCCCACCATGACGCCGATCAGCCCGCCGACGGTGGCCGCGATGATCACCCCCCAGGACTTTCCGGCCAAGCCTTCCATCTCCGCCACTTCGTCTGCGACACCGGGCCCCTCGCCCCGTTTTTCCCGCCAATAGGACCAGACAAGATAGGCAACCAGCAAGACCACCATGGCCGCGCCCTGCCACCGGACCACGGCGCCAGAGAGCGCCAGAGGAATAAACAGCAGGGTCACCCCGCACATGATCGTGCCGTCGGAAACGTATTGCCCTTTTTTCACGGCGATGGGCGATAGCGTCGCGGCGACACCAAGGATCAGCAGGATATTGGCAATATTGGATCCCACCACGTTGCCGATGGCGATCCCCTCGGACCCCGACAGGGCCGCCCGCAGGGAAACGAACAGTTCCGGCAGACTGGTACCGAAAGCCACCACCGTTAGCCCCACGACCAGGGGGGACACCCCCATCCGTTCCGATATGGCAACGGCGCCGCGAACCATGATTTCCGCGCCCAAGGGCAAAAGAATCAAACCAGCAACGAAAAACCCGATATCAATGGGGTCCAAAGTACGGTCTCTCCCGGTCGTGAAGAAAAGGGGTGAAGGAATGTAGACTGCCGGAATGTGGTTTGCCAGACAGCCCTGCGCAACTGGAATCTCAATCTCCCGCAGTCGAAACGACGGCTGCCCCTGTCCGCTTTACCCCTCGGTCTTCGGCTCCAGATAGGCCAGAACCAGTTCCCGCTGCGTCACCAGACCGACCAGCTCCCCCCGGTCCAGCACCAGCGAGCGCGACAGGTCGAAGCGGGTCAGCATCCGGATGGCATAGCGGATGTCCATGTCTGCTTCCACGGTCAACACGGGTTTGGACATGATTTCATAGACATTTGTGCGATCCGGGGACTTGTCCAGAACGATCAGCCGCTTGGCCAGATCGGTAACGACCAGCACGCCATATTCGTCGGTCTCGTCCCGCCGGTTGATGACCAGAGAACTGACCTGTTTCTCGCGCATGATCGCAACGGCCTGGGCCACGGTCGCCAGACCGTCGATCATGATGGGGCGCGCGGTCATGACCGCGCGGACGGGGGTGTAGCCGCGGTTCATATCTCGTCCTTGATCTCGGTTGAAATGGTGCCAATCTGGCTTGTCAGCCCCACGGCATCCTCCACATCAAGCATGAAGGCCACGCCGGAACCGGGTTTTTCCTCGAAGGACCCGACCTTGGCCATGGTCTCCAGAATACCCTTTGCCAAATGCTGCTCCACCACCGTCAAGACAAGGTCCCGCGCCCCGGACAGGTCCAAGCCCAGGAAAGTCTTGGTCTTCCGCAGTCCCTCCCCCCGGGCGTTGGTCAGGACGGTGCACCCGGTCGCCCCGTTTTCCCGGGCGGCCTTCACAATCTTGTCCGTCACATCGTCCGAGACCAGGGCGATGATCATCTTGAACTTCATGGCTCATTCTCCTTGGAACCCTTGGCCGTGGACCCCTCGGCCTCCGCCCCGCGAGGGAGGCGCGCGGCGCGGCGCCGCAAATAGTCACCGGCCTGGGCATAGCCCATGACGGTGATCATGGGAAACAGACTGGCGAGCGCGATCAAACCAAACCCATCGATCAACGGCGACCGCCCGGGAATGCTCGACGCCAACCCCAAGCCCAGGGCCGTGACCAGGGGCACGGTCACCGTCGAGGTGGTCACTCCACCCGAATCATAGGCCAGGGGGATAATGGCCTTGGGCGCGAAGAAGGTCTGACCGATGACCACCACATAGCCGGCGACGATAAACCAGGGCAAGGGGATACCGGTCACGATCCGCAGGGTCCCCAACGCCACCCCGATGGAGACCCCCAGAGCCACCGCTGCCCGCAGCCCCCAAGCGCGGATGGCGCCGCCGGAGACCTCCTCCACCTTGAGGGCCACGGCGATCAGGGCCGGTTCGGCCACGGTGGTGGCAAAACCCACTGCTGCGGCGAAGACGTAAACCCAGAGGTAATCGCTCCAGACCACCACAATCTCGCCACCGGCTCCGGTCGCCGCGCCGATGAAGGCGGGGTCGGTCAATTGGGCCGCCATCAACCGCCCAAGGGGAAACAGGGCCAAGTCCAGCCCCACCAGAAACAGGTCCAGCCCCACAACCACATAGACGAAGCCCAGGACCATCCGTTTCAGATTGGGAATGGTCTGGCGCAGGACGAACACCTGGAACAGCACCAACACCAGAAGGATCGGCGCCACATCGAGCACCGTGCCCCACAGGGTATCCATGATCCGGACGAAGGTTTCCATGCTCCCGCGCCCCTTTCCTAAATGGCCATGCCGTAGATCATGACGAAGATCATGGGCGTGAGGCTGGCGAAGGCGATCAGGCCGAAGCCATCGATCAGCGGATTGCGCCCACCGAGTGAAGAGGCAAGCCCCACCCCAAGCGCCGTGACCAAGGGGACGGTGATGGTCGAGGTGGTCACCCCGCCGGAGTCATAGGCCACCCCGACCACCTCTGGCGGAGCAAAGACGGTCAAGGAGACGACGATCAGATAGCCGCCAATGATAAAAATCTGCACCGGCCAGCCCTTGAGGATGCGGAACACCCCCAGGACAATGGCCAGCCCCACCGAAAGGGCCACGGTGTAGCGCAGCCCCAGCGCATAGGTCTCCTGGGCCTCTGCGGTATTGGCGATCGCCCGGGCCTCGCTCGCCGCTCTGGCGGCCTCGTCGGCGACGGCGATCAAGGCCGGTTCGGCAATGGTCGTGCCAAATCCCAGGGCAAAGGAGAAAATCATCAGCCAGACCAGACTGCCCCGGCGGGCAAAGGCCCGGGCCATGGATTCGCCCAGGGGAAACAGCCCCATCTCCAGACCTTGGATGAAAAAGGCCAAGCCAAGAACCACCAGGACCAAGCCCACCAGGATCGGCCCGAGGTTCGGAATGGGCGCCTGAATCACGACCGACTGGAAGAAGAGGATGACCACCACAATGGGCGCCAAATCCCGCGCAGCACCCATCAACAGGCCGAGAAAAGAGCGCAGGGCGCGGGGCATGGGACGTCCCAATCAGGAGTAGTGGCGGGCGAGGTCAGACAATGCCGATCCTCGGGAGCCCTGTCAACGGCGCTGGCCTTTTGGCTTCGCCAGCGGGCTGCCGCCCGCACCCGCTCGGGGGAGACCCCCGATCCCCCCTTTTTCCGAGCAGAAAAACGGGGGTCTGGGGCATCGCCCCAGTTGGGTTTGGGCGAAAGCCCAATCTGTCCGCGCTTTGCCCAGCGGGAATCCCGTAGTAGTTTAGAACCCGATGCAAGCAGGGGGGGCCATGCGGACGGTACGGGTGTTCATTTCCTCGCCGGGGGATGTGCTGGCGGAGCGGAAACGGGTCGAGCGGGTGATCGACCGCCTCAACGGCCAGCTCGCGGGCTCGGCCCGGTTGGAGGCCATCCGCTGGGAGACGCATTTCTACACCGCCGACCAATCCTTCCAGCCGCAGATCCCCGAATCGGCGGACTGCGACATTGTCGTCGCCATCCTGCGCCATCGCCTGGGCACGGAGCTCCCGCCCGACTTCCCGCACTTGCCCACGGGTGAGCCCTATCCCAGCGGTACGGCCTACGAGATCCTCTCGGCCCTGGAGGCGAGCAAGACCCGGGCGAGCGGCCTGCCCGATGTCTATGTCTTCCGCCACCAGACCCCGCCCCTGGTCCGCCTGGACGACGAGGCCGCCAGAGCCGAGACCGAGGCCCAATGGGCCAAGGTGAAGGCCTTCTTCCAGCGCTGGTTCCAGACCGAGGACGGCCATTTCACGGCGGCCTTCCACATCTTCGATGACACCGACCACCTGGAAACCCAGGTGGAGGCCCTGCTGCGCGCCTGGATCGCCAAACATCTGACCGAGGGGCGGCTGCTGTCCTGGCCCGTGGATCTCAAGGGCTCGCCCTTCCGGGGGCTGGAGGCCTTCGGGGCCAAGCATGCGCCGGTTTTCTTTGGCCGGGACCGGGACACCACCCGGGCCGTGGAGGCCCTGCGCGACGCCGCCGAGCGGTCCTGCCCTTTCCTGCTGGTGGTGGGCTCCAGCGGGTGCGGAAAATCCTCCCTGGTCGGCGCCGGTCTGGTGCCCCGGCTGACCACCCCGGGGGTGGTGCCCGGGGTGGACCTCTGGCGGGTGGCGCGCCTGCGCCCCGGCGAACACCCAGACGGGCCCCTGGCCGAATTGGCCCTGCAACTCTTCAAGGGCCAAAAGGACCTGCCCGCCGAGGAGGACGGACGCCCCGAAGCCCTGCCCGAACTGGCCGAGGGGGATTTTTCCACCCCAAAAGCCCTGGCCGGACTGCTCGCCCATGGGGACGACAGCGCCCTCCGCCCGGTGCTCCAGGCCTTGGACCGGGTGGCGGAAACCGACCGGCGGGAAAACAGCTATGACCGCCCGGTGGAGACCCGCCTGCTTCTGGTGGTCGACCAGATGGAGGAACTGTTCTCCCCCGCCATCCCCAAGGACACCCGAGAGACCGTGGCGGCCCTGCTGCGCGCCCTGGTGGCCACGGGTCGGGTCTGGGTGGTCGGCACCCTGCGGGCGGATTTTTATGAGAGCCTGCAAGGCCTGCCCGATCTGCTGGCCCTGAAAGCGGCGGGGGCGCTGATCGACCTGCGCCCCCCCGGCCCGGCGGAGCTAGCGGAGATCCTGCGCGAACCCGCGAAGGCGGCGGGTCTGACCTATGAAACCGACGCCGGGGGCCAGGGCCTGGACGAGCGGATCCTCGCCGATTCGGGGGGCGACCGGGGGCGGGCGGACATGCTGCCCCTGGTGCAGTTCGTGCTCAACCGCCTGTTCGAGACCCGCTGCCAGACAGAGGACGGCCCGGCCCTGTTGACCCTGGCGGCCTATGAGGCCATGGGCGGCCTGGACGGCGCCATCGACCGGGAGGCGGAACAGGCCTTCGCCCGCCTGTCCGAGACCGCCCAAGCCACCCTGCCCACCCTGCTGCGCCTAGTGGTGATCCCCGCGACGGGGGAGCCAGGATTGGGGGAAGACCGGGGCCTGACCGCCCGCCCGGTCCCCTGGGCGGAGGCGACGGCCACGGCGGCCTCCGAGGCCCTGGTGGCGGCCCTGGTCACGGCGCGGATCCTCCAGTCGTCGGGGGATGGAGAGACGCGGACGGTGCGCCTGACCCACGAGCGGGTCCTGACCAGTTGGACCAGGGCGCGGGAGCTGGCGGAGGCCAACGCCGAATTCTTCCGGGTCCGTCAGGAGGTGGAGGAGGCCCGCCAGCGGTGGGAGACCACGGGTTGCCCCTCGGACCGCCTGATCCCGCCGGGCGTCCCCCTGGCCGAGGCGGAAGCCCTGGTCAAGACCTACGGCCAGGAACTGGAACTGGGTGAGAACGCGGACCTTTTGGCCTACGTTCGGGCTTCGGGTAACCGGGCACGGCGGCGCCAACGGCTGACGGCCCTGGCTGCGGTCGTCTTCCTGGGGGTCGCCCTCGGCGCGGGCTATTTCGCCAAGCGGGCCATGGAGGCAGAAGCCCTGGCCCAACAGCGGGCGGAGGAGGCCGAAACGGCACTGACCAAGGCCACCGGCGCGGCCAATCGACTGGTCTTCGACCTGGCGCAACGGTTCAAGAGCAAGGGCCTGCGCACGGAAACGGTCCTGGCGATCCTCGACCGGGCCCGCGCCCTCCAGGACGAGCTGGCCGAAAGCGCCCCGGACAACGCGGCCCTGCGCCGCAGCCGGGCGGTGGCCTTGTCGGAACAGGGGAATATGCTCGCCCTGCGGGGGGAGGTGGAGGACGCGACCAAGGCATACGAAGAGAGCCTGGGCATCTTCCGCGCCCTCGCCGAGACGAACCCCGGAAACACCGACTGGCAAAGGGACGTCTCGGTGAGTTTGAACAAAATCGGCGACCTGAGGCTGCGCGCGGGGGACGTCCCGGGCGCCACCAAGGCATACGACGAGAGCCTGGGTATCATGCGCGCCCTCGCCGAGACAGACCCCGGAAACACCGGATGGCAAAGGGACATCTCCGTCAGCCTGGAGCGGATCGGCGACCTGAGGCTGCGCGCGGGCGACGTCCCGGGCGCCACCAAGGCCTACGACGAGAGCCTGGGCATCAGGCGCGCCCTCGCCAAGACGGACCCCGGAAACACCGAATGGCAAAGGGACGTCTCGGTGAGTTTGAACAAAATCGGCGACCTGAGGCTGCGCGCGGGGGACGTCCCGGGCGCCACCAAAGCATACGACGAGAGCCTGGGCATCTTCCGCGCCCTCGCCGAGACGGACCCCGGAAACACCGGATGGCAAAGGGACGTCTCGGTGAGTTTGAACAAAATCGGCGACCTGAGGCGGCGCGCGGGGGACGTCACGGGCGCCACCAAGGCCTACGACGAGAGCCTGGACATCATGCGCGCCCTCGCCGAGACGGACCCCGGAAACACCGACTGGCAAAGGGACGTCTCCGTCAGCCTGGAGCGGATCGGCGACCTGAGGCTGCGCGCGGGGGACGTCCCGGGCGCCACCAAGGCATACAACGAGAGCCTGGGCATCATGCGCGCCCTCGCCGAGACGGACCCCGGAAACACCGACTGGCAAAGGGAGTTGTCTGTCCGCCTGGACCGGATCGGCGACCTGCGGCTGCGCGCGAGGGACCTCCCGGGCGCCACCAAGGCCTACGACGAGAGCCTGGGCATCAGGCGCGCCCTCGCCGAGACGGACCCCGGAAACGTGGACTGGCGTCGGGGTCTCATAGTCTCCCTGGTCAAGCTGGCGGAGGCCGCCGTCGCCGGGGGAGAAGGCGGGCAGGCCCGCGCCCCTTACACCGAAGCCCTGGGGATCGTCCGGGACATGGCCGCCAAGGGCGTCCTCGCCCCCGGGGATACCTGGATGATCGAAGAACTCGAAAACCGCCTCGCCGCCCTGGATGCCCCCGAAGGAGAGACCCGATGACCCTCCGCCAGCCGCCCGACCAGCCGCCCAAGCCCGCCCTCCACCTGCGGGTCGGGGTGATTGGCCATCGGCCCGGCAAGCTGCCCGGCGACGGGGCGGCCCTGCAGGCGCGGCTCGCTGGTTTGCTCGCCGAGATCCAGGGGGCTGCCCGCAAGGCCGGAGCCCAAGTGCCCGGGGATCTGGTGACCCGACCGCCGGGAGCGCCGGAGGTCACGCTCACCCTGTTGTCCTCCCTGGCCGAGGGAGCCGACCGCATGGGCGCCGAGGCCGCCCTGGACCTGGGCTATCGGCTGGAAGCCCCGCTGCCCTTCCCCCGCGACGTCTACGAGGCGGATTTTTCCACCCCCGAGTCCCGAACCGCCTTTCGGGACCTGCTCTCGCAAGCGGACAGCGTTTTCGAGATGGATGGCGCCCCCACCCGCCCCGGTCCCGCCTATGACGCCGCGGCCCGGGTGCTGGTCAATCGCTGCGATCTGCTGGTCGCCCTCTGGGACGGGGAGGATCCCGCGGGCCAGGGCGGCACCGGCGGCACCGTCGCCCTGGCCCTGGACGAGGGGGTGCCCATCCTCCATGTCCCCCTGGACGCCAAGCACAGCATCGACCTGCTGTGGACCGGTGGCGAGATCGTACCCGCAGCCGAGGTCTCCCGGGACTCCCACCGCACTCCCCTGGAAGACGGCGCCCTCGACCGCCTCGCCGAGGCCCTGCTGGTCCCCAGCCCAGCGACGGTCGCGGGGCTGCGCGCCTACCTCTCCGACCGGCGGCGGCGCGTGCCTTTGGCCTGTCTCCATGCCCTGATGATGTTTGTGTTCACCGGAAAGCGGTTCGGCAAGGACACCCTGTTTCCCCAGCCCTTCCTGAACAGCGCCCGCCGGAACTGGGGCCTGGGGGGTGAGGGTAAAGAGACCCCCGAGAGCGGCTATTTCGCCCGGCTTCGTCCAGGGCGGGTGCGCGACGCCATCGAGGGGATGTTGGTACCCGCCTTCGCCGCAGCCGATGGGTTGGCGGTGATCCACTCCAACCTCTATCGCAGCGCCTTCGTTTTCAACTTCGTCGCCGCAGCCGTCGCTGTCACCCTCGCCCTGATGGGACTGGTCTTTCCCGAGGCCAAGTTCTATCTGATCACCGCCGAATGCGGGATCATCGGCTCCATCCTTTGGGTCACCCTCCTGGGAAAGCGCCGCCAATGGCACCGCCATTGGCTGGAGGACCGGGAGTTGGCCGAACGCCTGCGCCACCTGCGGGTCCAGATCCTGGTGGGCGCCTCCGGCGGCGCCACCCGCCCCCTGGCGCCCGAGCAGATCCCCAACAGGGACGCAGCCAGTGGCGAGCCCGATTGGATCACCTGGCTCCTCAGGGCCACCGCCCGGTCTCTGCCCTTGCCCCATGTCTGCGCCGACGGGGATTACCTGGAGCGGGTCTCGCAAATCCTGCGGGAGGAGGAAATCACCGCCCAGATCGCCTACCACCGCGCCAACCATGCCCGGTCCCATCGCCTGGAGCATGGATTGCACCGCCTGGGCGCCGTGCTGTTCTTTTCCACCCTGGGGATTTGCGCGCTCTTCGCGCTGCTGTATTTCCCCGTTCTGCACCACTTGGACCATCCGGACCGGTCTTCGGATGCCTATGATGTGATCGCCAAGATCGTCACCATCGTCACCGCCCTGTTCCCGGCCTTCGGTGCCGCCTTCGCGGGCATCCATGCCCAATCGGACCTGGGGACCCTGGTGCGCCGCTCATGGGAAACGAAAACCCGGCTGGAGCGTCTCGCGGCCTCCATGGACGGGCAGAAAACCCACTCCCTGGCCGCCCTGTCCGGACGGGTTACCTTGGCATCGGACATCCTGGTGAGCGACTTGGATTCCTGGCGGACCATCTTCGTGGCCCGGCCCCTGGTTCTGCCCAGTTGATCCTCCTGCGGGCGCCCTCGGGAAAGGGGGGATTCGGGGGCTGGAGTTTCTCCCGCCGAAGGTTTTGATTTCTCCGTCATCCCCGCCCCTCCGTCGTCCCCGCGAAAGCGGGGATCCAGGGTTGATTTCGGTGGTGTCGGTGACCTGCGCTCCTGTTGCGTCAACCGCATAGGTCAGTTGTCCCCACCCTGGATTCCCGCGTACGCGGGAATGACGATCCCGAAGCGAAACAATCCGCATTCAAAACCAAAAAACCACCATCGCATCCAGACCATTCCGATATCGCAACACCCCTTACAACGGCAGGCGGACCCGGGCGCGGAGCCCCCCCAGCGGGCTGTCCTCCAGGGTGATGTCCCCGCCCATGGCGCGGACCACGTCGCGGGCAATGGTCAGCCCCAAGCCGGTCCCGCCGGTCCGGGGATTGCGCGAACTTTCGATGCGGACGAAGGCGCGGAAGACGTCCTCGCGCCGATCTGCGGGGATGCCGGGGCCATCATCATCCACCAGAATCTCCACGCTGTGGTCCCGCAGACCCAGGCGGATGGAGATATGTTTGGCAAAGCGGTGCGCATTGCCCAGGATGTTCATCAAACACCGCTCCAGGGCTTGGGGCTTGACCGGAACTGTCACCGGAGCCTCGGCGTGCATGTCGATCTCTGCCCCATTGCGGCGCATGCGTTGGACCACGCCCGCAACCAACTCCACCAGCGGAGTAACTTCCAACTCCTCGGTGCCCTCGCCCCGGGCGAAGGCCAGATAGCCCTCGACCATGCGTTCCATATCCGTAATGTCCTGGGTGAGCTCCTCCGTCCCCTCCTGTCCCTCCATCAGAGCCAACTGCAATCGCATGCGGGTCAGCGGCGTACGCAGGTCGTGGCTGACCCCGGCGAGCATTTCCGTGCGTTGGGCGATCTGGCGGTTGATCCGTTCGCGCATGCGGGTGAAGGCAATGCCCGCTTGCCGCACCTCGGTCGCACCCTCGGACTTGAAATCCGTCACGTCCCGCCCCTTGCCGAGCGCGTCCGCCGCCATGGCCAGGCGGCGGATGGGGCGGACCTGATTGCGCATGAAGACGGTCGCCACGGCGAACAGGATCACCGAGGATATGGTCATCCATCCCATGAAAATATAGGTCGTCACGCTGAACAGACGCTTGCGGGGAACCTCCACCCGCAACAACCCCGTCCGCGTCTGAATGGTGATTTCCAGGGTTCTCTCGTCAACGACATCGACCTGATAGGGCAGATCCGTAAAGTCGGAGAGCGTCCGATAGAGGGTTCGGGCGACGAAATCCGCCGTTTGGTCCGGGGGTGGACGCATGGGCAGCATGGCACCGGGTTCGAAGGTGATCTTCAACTGCTGACGCAGATGGGCCAGGGCAAACATCCATTGCCAATCCCGGGGGTTGGGATAGGCCTCCATGTAATCCAGGATCACACCAATATCGGCCGACACAGCGTTGTTCAGCCGCCGACTCATGGTGTCCCAATGGCGGTCAAAGAAAATGATCGCCGTGATCACCTGGAGCACGATCAGCGGCACAACGATGATCAGCAAGGACCGTCCCAACAAGCTGTTGGGCATCATCGCCTTCAACAGCCGCCCGATGGGTCGCAGCCAGGGAGTCTCCAGACGGATGATTCGGCGAATGGTCCGCAGGGGTTCGGGCAGGGGGCGCCGTCGGGGGCGGATGACCATGGGGGGGACCGGGGTCATGGCTTCGCCCCTCACCCGGGCCGCAACAGGTACCCCTTGCCCCGCACGGTCTGCAGGTGGCGGGGCATGCGCGGGTCGTCCTCGATCTTCTTGCGCAGCCGCGTAACCTGCACATCGATGGCCCGGGCATTGCCTTCGGCTCCCGTCTGCTCGGCCAGTTCCTCCCGGCTGATCGCCTCACCAACCCGGGCGGCCAGGGTCGCCAGAAGGGACTGCTCCGCCGTGGTCAAATGGACCGGCGCGCCATCGCGGGTCAGCTCTTGCCGTTGGGGATCGAAAACGCAGGCGCCCAAGGACAGAGGCCCCTCCTCCGCAAGCGGCGCGGGGGCGACCATCGGATCCCGTCGAGTCCGGCGGAGAATCCCGTTGAGGCGCAGGACCAACTCGCGGGGATCGAAGGGTTTGGCCAAATAATCGTCGGCCCCGCTTTCCAAGCCGAGGATCCGGTCCTCTGCCTGATCCATGGCAGTGAGCATCAGAATGGGGACCTCCAGGGTTTCCCGCAGGGCGCGGGTCAAGTCGATGCCCGACTCCCCGGGCATCATCACGTCGACCACCAGAATATCGAACTCCAGGGCAGACAGATGGCGCCGGGCCTCCTCCGCGTCCTCCGCCGTGGTCACCAGGAAACCCCGGTCCATCAGATAGCGTTTCAACAGGGCCAGGATCCGGGTGTCGTCATCCACCACCAGGATATGGGGAGGCTCGTCCTCCAACGCTTCGGTTTTCGCCGGAGAGGTGAGGTCATTCATTGGTCACGCTCCCGCCCGCCATCGCGTCGGGATTGGGCGAAGCGCTCCCGGGCGGGGTCATCGACGATGCCCAGCATGACCTTGCGAAACCCCTCCACGGCCTCAGCTCCCGCCTCCCGATAGGCCCGGGCGAAGCGACGACGCTGGGCCTCGGTCAGTTGGCGTTCCATCTCCACGCCCTGCTCGGTCAGCTCCAGCAGCCTTTGCCGTCCGTCCCTTGGCCCCCGGTGCTGGATGATGAAACCGTCGGTCACCAGTTGGGACAGGACCCGGGACAGGCTCTGCTTGGTGATCGCCAGGATGTCCAACAGGTCACTGACGCTGATCCGCGGATGACGTCCCACGAAATAGATCACCCGGTGGTGCGCCCGGCCAAACTTGTGTTTGGCCAGCATGGCATCCGCCTCGCTGGTGAAATCCCGGTAAGCGAAGAACAGGAGTTCGATGCCTTGACGCAGCTCTTCCTCTCTCAGGAACAGGGGGTTGGCGCTCGTTTTGGCTTCGCTCATTGGATGGGTCTCATCTGGTTTCGCCTTCCAGGGTTTCGCGCGCCTTGGAACAGAAGAGAGGGCCGCGACCTTAAGCATATGATTTAGACCAAAAACAGGGCGCGAAATCGAGTCCCATTTCTTCCATTCGCACCATGCCCGACCGGACCCAAGGGCTATTCTCCCAAAAAGTTCCAGCTTTTTTGGGTCAGCATTGTTGACATAGTTCATGGAAGGATGTTACGTAGTTTCAGGGTCGGCGGTAAGAAATGTTCGATAAATGGCCGATCACCCTAATTCTAGGAAAGGTTTCGCTATGTCTCTCGTTCCGTTCGATGATCGCGATGGCACCATTTGGGTCAATGGGGACCTGGTCCCCTGGCGCGACGCGAAAGTGCATGTCCTGACCCATGGTCTGCACTACGGAAGCGGTGTATTCGAGGGGGAGCGGGTCTACGGTGGCAAGGTGTTCAAGCTGACCGAGCATACGGAGCGCCTGCATTTCTCTGCCGAGATCCTTGGGTTCAAGATCCCCTATTCTGTTGCCGAGTTGAATGCGGCCACTCAAAAGGTTCTGGATTCCAACGCCATCGTCGACGGCTATGTCCGGCCCATCGCCTGGCGCGGCAGCGAGATGATGGGGGTTTCCGCCCAGAAGAACCGCATCAATGTCGCCATCGCCGCTTGGCAGTGGCCCAGCTACTTTTCGCCGGAAGCGCGGCTTGCAGGTATCCGCCTGACAATTTCCAAATGGCGCCGCCCGGCCCCCGACACGGCACCGACCCAATCCAAGGCGGCGGGTCTCTATATGATCTGCACCATGTCCAAGCATGATGCGGAGAATAACGGCTACGACGACGCCCTGATGCTGGACTACCGCGGTCAGGTGGCCGAGGCCACCGGGGCGAACATCTTCCTGGTCCAGGACGGCGTGCTGCACACCCCGAAGCCGGATTGCTTCCTGGACGGCATCACTCGGCGCACGGTGATTGATCTGGCCAAGCGCCGGGGCTTCGAGGTGGTGGAGCGGGCCATCCAGCCCGAGGAATTCGCCAAGACCCAGGAAGTCTTCCTGACCGGCACCGCAGCCGAAGTCACCCCGGTCCGCCAGATCGGCGATTGGACCTTCACCCCGGGTGCGATCACCAAGACCCTGGTTGAGGACTACGACAAGGAAGTGGGCCGCACCCACGACAAGGCGGCCTCGGCCCGCAACAGCGCCTCCTGATTTTTTTCGGAATGGCCGCGAAACGCCTCCCATCCTGGCGGGTGGGGGGCGTTGTTTTTAGGGAGAAAATTCAGGGTCGATCCGTGGAAATACATCAATACATTGATATTGCACGGCAATTCGTTAGAAGCGTGAAGACAAGGGCTGGATTATGAGAAGTATTCTCAAGAAAAGACTCCCATTCAGTGGAAATCCCCTTAAAACCCCAGCCTTGCGCAATCCCTTCCAGAGAGGTAGGGTGAACACCCTTCCGCTTGCTCACGCGGACTGAAACCCGGGTGACCGAAGATTTGATTTACCACCTCCTGCGGGGTGAACACCCTTCCGCTTGCTCACGCGGACTGAAACCGTCCGTGATTTCCTTGAAGGTGGCGTCTTCGGGGAAAAGGTGAACACCCTTCCGCTTGCTCACGCGGACTGAAACTGGGGTGTTGTTGCCGTAATCAGCCCAGCCCGTGCCAGGGGTGAACACCCTTCCGCTTGCTCACGCGGACTGAAACAGCCCCCCGCAGCATTTTTCATACTTTTCCGCAAGGTGAACACCCTTCCACTTGCTCACGCGGACTGAAACACACCGTCAAGATGATCATGCATTTGTTGTCTAAGGTGAACACCCTTCCGCTTGCTCACGCGGACTAAACCGGCGCAGCAGCCTTAGGTTAATCTGTATCTGCGGGCTGTTGTCGCCATGGACTGGGACATCAGACTGGTAGGCCATCCGAACGCCCACTTGGTCCGGCAAAGGTCCCCTTGCCGTCTTCGTCATCACCTCTGCTTTATGCAGCTCGGCTTTGCCGTCAAAAGCGTTAAGGGATGCACAAATCCTTACTTTCACCTGAGTTTTTTACTGTCGTCATCCCCGCGCAGGCGGGGATCCAGGGTTGATTTCGCTGTCGGTGGTCAATCACCTGCGGGTCACGTCAACCGCTTCCGCCACCTGCCCCCACCCCGGGAGCTCATGGAGCCACCTTCACAACATACCCCTGGGTCCCATTCGAAACGCCATCCCTACCCCACCGTGATGACCCGGTCGAAGTCCAGACCATCGACGGCGTCATGGGTGATGACCAGCAGACTCCGCCCCCCCAGATCCGCCAGAACCCGGATGAGCAAATCCCGCCCCATGGCCGGATCCAGCCCCTCGGTTGGTTCGTCAAGGATCACCACCGGTGTGGGCTTCAACAGGGCTCGGGCGACGCCGATCCGCCGCGCCTGTCCACCCGACAGGGTCGCCCCCGCCGCACCGACGGGCGTTTCCAACCCCTCGGGCAGGGCCGCCAACACCTCCTCCAACAGGGTGGTTCGGCAGGCCCGGGCGATAGCCTCCTCCCCCGCCATGGGGTCGCCGAGGGTCAGGTTTTCCCGCAGGGATCCGGTGAACAGGCGGGCGTCCTGGGGGGCGACAGCGAAGAGGCGCCGTCGGGCCTCCGGATCCCACTCCCGTGCCGATTGCCCGGCGAGAATGATCCTCCCCGCCGTCGGCATCCGTAGGCCCGTGAGCAGGGCCACCACCGTGCTTTTGCCCGCCCCGGACGGACCGACCAGGGCCACCCGTTCGCCCGGGGCCAGGGTCAGCGAAAAATCCTCCAGGACCGGTTGCCGCAGATGATAGCCAAAAGTCACCCTTTCGAGGGAAAGGGAACAGCGCTCGGGAGTCGGCCCAACCTCTCCAGCGCGAGGCACCGGGTTCGGCGCTCGATCAGAGATGGCAAACAGCCGATGGGCCGAAGCCAGGAGGTCGGTCAGCCCCAAAAACGCCGCAGGCAGGGGCGCAACGGTTTCGAACAGGGCCATGGCCAACAGGGCAAGCATCACCACATCGGGCCGGGCAAGCCCCCCTCCCACAGCCAGGGGCAGAGTCAGGACCAGGGCGCTCCAAAGGGCCAGATTGGCCAGAAGGCCACTGCCCGCCTGTCCCACCTGGGTGAGACTGGCCGTGGCCGTCTTCGCCCGGGTCCAGCGCCGGTTCTCCTCCAGAAAACGCGCCCGATGGTCCTCATCGGCGGAGAAGGCCAGCAGTTCGGCCATGCCCTGGACATGGTCGACCGCCTGAACCCGCAGGACTGCGGCGCTCTCCACCGCCTCCCGCCCCGGCTTGCGGCCGAGGGTCCAGACCAGCAGGGGTAGGCCCAACCCCGCCAAGGCCAGCAGAACCGCCAGCACCAACGCCAGCCGGAGGTCATAGCGGGCGACGAAGACCAAACAGAGCGCCGCAGCCAGTCCCCCGGCGATGATCGGCGTGATCACACGGGTGATGATTCCTTGAAGACGGTCGATGTCCCCCTGAAGACGGGCGGCCAAATCGCCACTGTGGTAGGCCTCCAGCCCACCCGGCGCCAGGGGCTCCAGATGGTCGTAAAACCAGCGACGCAGGGCGGCGAGCAACCGGAAGGTCGCCTCATGGGTCACCAACCGTTCCAGGTAGCGCCCCCCCGTGCGGAGAATGGCACAGGCCCGGATCAGGGCGGCCGGGGTGAAATAGTTCATGGTGACCCCAGCCACCCCCGCCAGTCCCATGGCCGTAATGAACCAGCCAGAGGTGGCCATCAGGGCGATATTGGCCAGCATCGTCACCAGGGAGAGCAGGATTCCGGCCAGCACCCAATGCCAATAGGGTTTGAGGAGAGCGAGCAAGTGAAACAAGGATTTCATGTTGTGCTGCCCTTCGCGTCTTCCGCCTCACATTGGTCATATGGTCCTCGGACCGAACGGCCTCCCCGCCCCTCCACGACCCGCCCAGCCTCAAGCCAGACCACCCGGCCTGCCGCGCGCAGGGTGTCGGGCCGGTGGGCGATGGTCAGCACCGTGCGCCCGACCGTCAGCCGACCCAAAGCGTCCAGCACGGCGGCCTCGCTCTCCCCATCCAGGCTGGCGGTGGGTTCATCCAGCAGCAACAGGGGCGCGTCCCGCAAAAATGCCCGGGCCAAGGCAAGGCGCCGGACCTGTCCGCCCGACAGGCGGTTTCCCCCCTCACCGATGGCTTGGTGGTAGCCCTCCGGCAGGGACCGGATAAAGTCATGGGCATTGGCCTGCCGGGCGGCCTCCTCCACCGCCTCCAAGGGCGCATCCGGGCGGCCCAGGCGAATGGCATCGGCAACGGAGCCCTGGAACAGGTGGGGCCGCTGGGGGACCCAGGCCAGGGAGCGCCGCCAGTCCTCGACGGAGAGTCCCCCCAGGGGACAGCCATCGACCAACACCCGCCCAGCCGAGGGCTCGACGAAGCGGAGCAGCAGGTTGACCAGGGTGCTTTTGCCGGCACCGCTCGGTCCGGCCAAGGCGACATGCTCCCCCGGCGAAAGGGCGAAGGTCGCACCCGTCAGCCCCTTCACCCCGTTGTCATAGGTCACGGCCACCTCCTCGAAAGACAGCCCTACCGGCTTGGTCGCACGGTAGGCTGCCCCCTGAATGGCGCGCGCGGGGCGCGGGCGGTTGAGCAGAGCAATCATGCCATCCGCCGCGCCGATGGCTTCCATGCGGGCGTGGTAATGGACACCCAAGCTGCGCAGGGGCAAATAGAATTCGGGGGCGAGCAGCAGAATGAACAGGCCCCGGTGAAACTCCATCTCCCCCCAGAACAGGCGGAAACCGATAAAGACGGCGATCAGCGCAATGGACACCGTCGCCAGGAACTCCAGAACCAGGGAAGAAAGGAAGGCCACCCGCAGAACTTTCATGGTGTCCTTCCGGTAAGCCTCGGCCATGCGCGAAACGGTTTCGGCCTCCCGTCGGCTGGCGTTGAAAAGTTTTAGGGTGCTCAAGCCCTGGATGGCATCGAGGAAGCGGGCGCCCATGCGCGTCAACCGCGCCCATTGCCGCTGATTCAGACGCTCGGCCCCCTTGCCGATGAGGATCATGAAAAAGGGGATCAGGGGCGCGGTCAGAGCCAGTACCAGGGCCGAGATCCAATCCAAGGGGATGACCGCAGCCAGAACGGCCAGGGGAATGAGAACCGTGGTGATCATCGCTGGAAGGAAGCGGGCGAAATAGCCCTCCAGAGCCTCGACACCCTCAACCAGAGAGGTGGCCAAAGCCCCCACCTTCTCTCCCCCCATCCCCACCGGACCCAGGGCGCGGGCCTGATCAAGCAACTCGGTCCGCACCGCCGTCCCCACCCGCTGGGCCATGGCGAAGGCCACCCGCTCCCCGCTCCAGGTCAAAACCGCACGGAGCAGGAAAAGTCCGAGCAGCCCCCAAAACCGGGGCCAAAGGGCCTCCAGCGGAATGTCGCGGAACAGGGCTGCCTCGGCGATGGAAGCCACCAGCCAAGCCTGGGGAATGAGCAACGCGCCATTGCAGGTCGCGATCAAAACCGTCACCGGAAACAGGCCTCCCGCCAGGGGGCGCCGGGACTTCAGGAAGGCGGCGGCGGTGGGCTGTGGGTCGGGTAGGGGGTTGGGCATGAAGAGAACCAGTTCACCGGAAAGAAGACCGGCTCCCCCCTGGTGACGGGGGAGCCGGGTATGGAGTTTGGATCAGGAGCGCTGGGTCGGCTTCGATCCGGCCCCGTCCTTGGAGGCGCCATTGAAGGCCTGTTCCGCCTCGTACCACATGGCGTTAATCACGCCGAACGACAGGGCAGCAGTCAGGCCAAGGATCCAGGTGAAGTACCACATATCTTAGAGTTCCTTTCAAATTCAATCCGTTAAGCATCCGGCAACCGGAAAATCCACAGAATCAGGACCGTATCTCGTCATTTTTGGGCCAGGGATCCGGGGCCTTTCGGCCAGTAAATGCCTGGGGTCTGGGGCCTTTCGGCCCCAGTGGGGGACGGGGCAAAGCCCCGTGACGGAATCCCCCCTCCTGCCGTGTCCCCTGCGGAAAATCAGGTCACAGGTTTCCACCCGCTGTTCTAATAGGCCGAATGGGAGCGGGCTTGGATGTCCTCAACCGTGACCTTCCCCCACATGCGGGTGTAGCACCACACCGTGTAGGACAGGACAATCGGCAAAAAGATCACCACGGCCCAGAACATGACCGTCAAGGTCAGATGACTCGACGGCGCATCCCAGATGGTCAGACTCGATCGCGGATCGATGCTGGAGGGCATGATGAAGGGGAACATGGACAGCCCCGCAGTCCCCACGATCCCCGCCATGCCCAGGCCGCTGGTGACGAAACCCAAACCCGGACGATTCAGGCGGGACAGCAGGACCGTCAAGGCAATCCCGGCCAATCCAACGATGGGAGCCAGCATGGCGATGGGATAGGCCGCGTAGATGTCCAGCCAGGCGCCGGGCGCCCTGACCACCTCCTTGGCCAGCGGATTGGGCAAGGCGTCCAAGGCAGGTTGGGAGACGATCCGATAGCCGTCAATGCCATAAGCCACCCAAACACCCCCCAGGGCAAAGCCCACGAAGGCAATGGCCCCCATGATCCCCACCGCCGCTTTGGCCCGCGAAGACAGCGGGTCTGCGGTGCGGATTTGCAGCCAGACGGCGCCATGCATGGTCAACATGGCAAAACTGATCACCCCGGCCAACAGGGCGAAGGGGTTGAGCAGCGGCAGCAGGGCCGTGAACAGCGCCCCCTGGTAATACACGCGCAGCAGGTCGTCCAAATGGAAGGGCACGCCCTGCAACAGGTTGCCGAAAGCCACGCCGAAAATCAGCGAGGGCACCGCCCCACCGGCGAAAAGCCCCCAGTCCCAAGCCCGGCGCCAGCGGGCGTCGCCGATTTTGGACCGGTAGTCGAAACCCACGGGCCGGAAGAACAGGGCGAACAACACCAATAGCATCGCCATATAGAAGCCCGAGAAGGCGGCGGCGTAGACCGCAGGCCAGGCAGCGAAGATGGCCCCCCCTGCGGTAATCAGCCAGACTTGGTTGCCGTCCCAATGGGGGCCGACGGTGTTGATCATCACCCGCCGTTCCTCGTCGGTCTTGCCAAGGAAGGGCAGCAGGCTGCCCACCCCCATATCCATGCCATCGGTGATGGCGAAGCCGATCAGCAGGGTGCCGACCAGGATCCACCAGATGAATTTGAGAACCTCATAATCGAGAATCATCGTCCTGTGCTCCTGTTATTCGGCGGGGGCGAAGTTGGCGGGGGATGTTTCCCCATGATACCGACCTGTCCCTAAAGAGGCGGGGCCCTTTCGGGCGAACTTGACCATCAGGTAAATCTCGATGACCAGGAGGAAGGTGTAGAAGCCGATGAAACCGGCGAGGCTGAAGATCAGGTCTCCTGTGGTCAGGCTGGAGGTCGCGAGGAAGGTCGGCAGGATCTCGCCGATGGCCCAGGGTTGGCGGCCATATTCAGCGACAAACCAGCCCAGTTCGCAGGCCAACCAGGGCATGGGAATGCACCAGAGCAAGGCCCGTTGCAGCCATACCTGCTTGTCGATGGTCCGTTTGAGGGTGAAATAGAAGGACGCGGCGATCAACGCCAGCATGGTGAAGCCAAAGAGCACCATGATCCGGAATCCCCAGAACACGGGCGCCACTGCGGGAATGCTGTCCTTGGCCGCAGCCACGATCTGGGCATCGGTGGCATCGACCACCTTGTCGGTCTGAGCCTTGAGCAACAGCCCATAACCCAGATCGGCCTTATGCTGCTCAAACCGGGCAAGAGTCTCGGCAGAAGTGTCCCCCTCCCGCAACTTCAACAGGTCTTCATAGGCGACCATGCCCGAGCGGATGCGCGTTTCATTATGGGCCACCAAATCCCGAATGCCGGTGACTTGCTTGTCAGTGGACCGGGTGGCGATGAGCCCCATGAGATAGGGGATTTTCACCGCGTAGTCGGTCTCCTGGGTTTTGTCATTGGGCAACCCGAACAGGGTAAAGTCGGCGGGGGCGGGCTGGGTTTCGTATTCGGCCTCGATGACCGCGAGCTTGACTTTCTGCACGTCGCCCAGCTCGTAACCGCTTTCATCCCCCAACACGATCACCGACAGGGCCGCCGCCAGACCGAAGCCCGAGGCGATGGCGATGGAGCGCTTGGCGAATTCCATGTCCCGGCGTTTCAGCAGGTAGAAGGCGCTGATTCCAAGCACGAACATGGAGGCCGTGACATAGCCCGCCGCGACCGTATGGACGAACTTCACCTGGGCCACGGGATTGAGCACCAGATCCGCAAAGCTGGTCATTTCCATGCGCATGGTCTCGTAGGAGAACTCGGCCCCCACGGGATTTTGCATCCAGCCATTGGCCACCAGGATCCACAGGGCCGAAAGGCTTGACCCCAGGGCGGTGAAGAAGGTCACCGCCAAATGTTGGCGCTTGGTCAGCTTGTCCCACCCCAGGAAGAACAGGCCGATGAAGGTGGATTCCAGGAAGAAGGCCATCAGGCCCTCAATGGCCAATGGGGCGCCAAAAATGTCGCCCACATAATGGGAGTAATAGGACCAGTTGGTGCCGAACTGAAACTCCATGGTCAGGCCGGTGGTCACTCCCAGGGCAAAGTTGATGCCGAACAGCTTGCCCCAGAACTTGGTCATGTCCCGGTAGACTTCCTGACCGGTCATCACATAGACCGACTCCATGATGAACAGGATCCAGGACAACCCCAGGGTCAGGGGAACGAAAAGAAAGTGATAGAGGGCCGTCGCGGCGAATTGCCAGCGCGATAGCTCCACGAATAACGGATCAATGGTGGGTTCCATAGGGAACGCTCCTTGAGTGTCCGGACAACCGCGAGCGCCCAGGCCCCTCCCTCCATTTCGGAGGAGGAGGGCTACGGGTTCGGGAACCGGATAGGAAAAGCGTGAAGCCGGTCACAGGGACCGGAGAGAACGGGACCGTCAACGCGGTCCGATCAGGCGGGGACCGGAGGAGCCCGAGCCGCCCGAACGGTCAGGAAGGCCCGCAATTGGGGACGTTCGACCGCAGGAACCGGCGCCAAACCCAAGCGAACCGGGATCAGTCCCCAAACCATCAGCGAGACGAGGAACAAAACCGCCGAGAAGGACGCGTTCCCCATCATCGGCAAGCACATCAAACAAAGGCCCGGATCCTGGATGGCCCCCCGACTTCCCGTTCCGCCGTCAACACTGGGATCGACAATCGTGAAGCCGGTTCCGCTACAAATGACCAGGGGGCCGCCAAAGCCAAGAGAGTCCGTTCCAACGGCGGGCAAACCCAAGCCACCAAACCCACCCAGCCCCAACAGAAAGGCCATGCACAGCACACCCATCCAAGCTGCGAAACGTGCGCGGCCTCGGGGTCTGCTCAGCTTATGGAAGGCGGTTCGGACCATTGGGTTTCCCTTTGGGAATCCTGCGTTTTCTCTGTCCTTAGGGGTAGGCCTGAACCCTACGCCACTGCATTGCGGATCGTCAATCCCGCTTCAGGGAAAGGGGTTTCCGCGTCAACTTCCACATTCTTTTAGTGGGTATTTTCCAACCGATGCCCTTACCTGAGGTCCGGCACTCACGGCAACAGAAAGCCCTTTGTGTAGGGCTCCTCGTCATAGAGGAACACCGTATTGATCCCCGTCACCCAGGCTGATCCGGCGACGCTGGGGATGATCCCGGTCCGATCGCCCAGGGCCGCCTCGGCCTCCACCCGGCCATGGAACAGGCTTCCGATGATGCTTTCATGGACGAAGTCGTCTCCCGGCTTGAGCTCCCCCCGGGCGGTGAGTTGCGCCATGCGCGCCGAGGTCCCCGTACCGCAAGGGCTGCGGTCCACGCCTCGATCCCCGTAGAACACAGCGTTCCGCGCACTGGCACCCTGGCCGCGAGGTCTGCCGGTCCACATGACATGGGACAGCCCCCGGATGTCCGAGTTCTCCGGATGGACGATATCGTCATAGGCCTCGTTCACCAGACGGCGGATGACGGGACTGAAGCGCTGAATATCCATCACCGACAGATCGTCCAGGTCCGTGTAACCGGTCTGGGGCTCGATGATGGCGTAGAAATTGCCCCCATAGGCGATGTCAAAGGTCAGCGGTCCCAGACCCGGCACCTCCACATGGTAGCCCGTGCCATGCAGGTAGCTGGCAATATTGCGGATGCGCACACTGGTAACCTTATCCCCCTCGGTCTCGTAGCGGGCCTCCACCACCCCGGCGGGGACATCCAGGCGGAGCACCCCCTGCTCCCGAGGGCGGACCAGCCCATGCTCCAGGGCAACCGTCACCGTACCAATCGTGCCATGGCCGCACATGGGCAGGCAGCCGCTGGTCTCGATGAACAGGATCGCAATGTCGCAATCGGGACGGGTCGGCGGATAGAGGATAGAGCCGCTCATGGCGTCATGGCCCCGGGGTTCGAACATCAATCCGGTGCGAACCCAATCAAATTCCCTCAGGAAATGGGCACGCTTCTCCATCATGGTCGCCCCCTCCAGCAGGGGCCCCCCGCCGGAGACCAAACGGACGGGATTGCCACAGGTATGGGCGTCGATGCAGGAAAAGGTATGGCGGGCCATGGGATGGACTCCGGTCAGGCAGGGGGGAAGAGCGGGGACAGGAGATCAGGAGGCAAAACGCTCAACAATAAACGGCGCCGGGTTAAAGGGCATCTCCCCGCCGGTGGCCAGCGCCGCGATCATGGCTGCGGTCCCCGGCGCATTGGTCAGCCCCAAATGCCCATGCCCGAAGGCCAACAGCACGCCCTTGGGGTCGGCGGGGTGACGCCCGATCACCGGTAGACTATCGGGAGTGGACGGCCGATGGCCCATCCACTGGACGGCGCCGTCCTCCTTCACCCCAGGCACCAGGCGTCGGGCCAAGGTCAGCAGGACCGACGAGCGCCTATAGTTGGGAGGCGCCTGCGTCCCGGCGAATTCCGCAGCACCGCCAACCCGCAGGCCCACGGCCAAGGGAGTGAGCACGAATTTGCCCTCGGCGGAGGTGATGGGATGGTTCAAGGTGATCCCCGGCATCGGCAGGGTGGTGTTATAGCCCCGCTCGCTTTCCAGCAACACCGGTGCACCCAGGGCTTCGCAAAGGGGTTTTGACCAGACGCCGCCCGCGAGCACCACCTGGGTTCCCGTGAGGATCCGACCATCGGTGAGACGAAGGCGGCGCGCCTTGCCGTCCTTCTCGATGGCAGCGACCTCCCCGTTTTCCAGTATCACCCCCAGGCGCTGGGCATAGGCGACCAGCTTCAAGACAATGCGATAGGGGTCGGTCACATGGGCCCAGCGGGGGAAACGCACCGCGCGCGCAAAACGGGGCGCCAAATCAGGCTCAAGCTCCGCCAACTCGGCAGCGGTCAAGATCTGGTGAGGCACTCCATGGCGCGCCTTCAGCTCCCGGTCTTCGGCATCGGCCTGGAAGGCGGCCTCGGTCTCGTAAACGGTCAGGCTGCCCTTGGTGGTGAACTGATCGGAAATCCCGGCCCGCTCTGCCAAGCCGGGCCAGAGCTCCCAACTTGCCTGCGACAGGGGTGCAAGCCCCGCCGTCAGCCGCGCCACGGTCTCCTTCCGGCCTGTGGCAAGAAACCGCAGGAACCAGGGCAGAGCCTTGGGCAGATGGGCCGGGCGCAAAGACAGGGGCCCCAGGGGATCAAGCAACCATCGGGGCACCTTCCACAGCATCCCCGGTGCCGCCATGGGGGTGATCTCACTCGCCGCCAGACACCCCGCGTTGCCCTTGCTGGCCTCGTTCCCCGGCGGACCCCGGTCCACCAGGGTCACCGTCAACCCCACCTCACGCAAGGCAATGGCACAGCACACACCGATGATTCCCGCACCAATCACCAGAACGCCCTCAGGCGTCCCCCCCTCCGAGGATTTTCCCATGCCTAAGTCCTTTTATATGCCTCACGCCAGTCCGCTCCGCGGACGGCTCCGGCGGGGCGGGCTTCGCCCGGCGCCCCGTCGGGCGCTTGGGGGGAGATCCCTCAAGCCCCCCATAATGGATACTGGATCCAATGGAGTCCATCTATTCCAATGGGATGCCCTCTGACGAAGGCAGTCTAGTCCTTGCCGTAGTTTTCCCGCAGGACCGCCACCAGTTCCGCCGCGGCTGTCTGGATATGTTCGGCCACTGCGGCAGCGCAGGCCTGTGCATCACCGTCCCGGGCCAGCTTCAGGATATCCCGATGCTCCACCCGGGATTTCTGGGCGCCATCGGTCAGACTGATCTGCATGCGTGTGTAGCGGTCGACCCGGCGGCGGAGGCTTTCAACAATGGCCAAGGTCTGGGACCGGTTCGCGGGGATCAGGAAATGTTGGTGGAAATCCCAGTTCAACTCCCCCCAGCGTTTGACATCCCCCGCCTCCAGCGCCGCATCGTAGCCATCCAGGATCCTTTCGGCCTCATCCAAGTCTGCCGGAGACATCTGCGGCAGAGACAGAGTCAAAAGATGGGGTTCCAGGATGGATCGGATTTCGAAGATCTCAGTGATCTCCGACAGGGAGAGGGCCGCCACCACGGAACTTCGGTGGGCTTGGCCGATGATCAACCCTTCGGCCTCCAACTGGCGCAAGGCCTCGCGCACGGGGATGCGGCTGACGTCGTATTGCTTGGCCAGGGCATCCTGACGCAGTTGCGTGCCCTCCGCGATCTGCCCATTCAGAATGGCCTCCCGCAGAATGGAGGTCAGGCCACTGGACATTGTCTGTCGATTCAAAGGGCTCGTCATAGCGCGCATCGGACCCTGGTACGAGGGAACAACCTATACACTGGGGAATAGTGGATCCTTGAGCGCAGGTAAAGCATCCATTGGATCATCCTCCCCCGGCCCGAGCCCCCCAACTTGGGTCGGCCTGCTCCAAAGCCCGGTTTTGATGCCCAAAACCCAACCCTCTTTCCGCACCATTCAAACGAAAAAATCACTGCAACCTCTGCCACTCAGCTCCGTTGGCCCTCCACGAGATGCGGAACCGGAGACCTCCGGATGTCGCCGAAATCAAAAGCAATAAGCTTTGGAGAATGACCCATGCCTTTTTCCTTCCGCCCCCACCTCCCAATCCACCCCCTCGGCAAGCTCGTCGGCGCCACGGCCCTGGTCTCCTTCTTGGCCATCACCACCATGCCCCTCTCCCACGCTTTCGCCGCAGATGCCCAAACGCCGACACCCAAAACCTTGGAAGCCGCCGCAGATCAGATAAAGACCGACGCGGAAAGTGTCGGTAAAAAGATCGCAGATACGGCCAAAACCGCAGGTGACACAATTGCTGACACAGCCAAATCTGCGGGCGCCACCATCAGCGACGCCGCCCAATCCGCCAAGGAGAAACTCTCCGAAGCCGCTGAAGCAGCGAAGACAAAGGCCGAAGACCTGATGGAATCAGCCGAAAAGCCGAGCGAAAAGGAAGTCTCCCCCCTGCCCCTCTCCGGCCCTCTGCATGAAGTGACCGAAGGCGAGGTCACCTCTTACGCTCCCGGTTGGAGCGGTCCAATCGGCAAGCCTCAGGACCTCGTCGACATGAAAATCAACCACGGTGAGGAAGGATTGGCCGAGGTCAATGGCATGCTCGCCAACACCAAGGGACAGATTGTGGCCGTCATTGCCGATCCGGAAGGCTTCATGAACCTGAACCTGGGCACCCAGGACGTGGTTTTGCCCCTGACCGACATCACCTATGAGCCAAACAAGAATGTTTTCCAAACCACCATGACCAAGGACGAGCTTCTCGCCCTTCCCGCCTGGAATTAGGACTCAACCAACACACAAAGAGCAAAGGCGCCGGGTCTGTTCGACCGGGCGCTTTTCTCGCAGTGTCTCCACAATCCACTCCCCGTCCCCAACGACGGGACACTGTCCTCCGTGCCCCTAACGGGACACTGTCCTCCGTGCCCCTAACGGGACAACACTTCAGCGGCTTGCCGTGTTTTCTCGACCGCATTGACGACCTGCTCCATAGCCCCAACGATTCCTTCGATATTGGTGTTGATGCTTTCCACCGAGGTTGCACCCTCTTGCATGTTTTCCGACATGGACTGGGTGACAGCGCTTTGTTCATCCACCGCCGCAGCCGTGGCCCCCACATATTCCCGCACGGCATCAATGGACGACCGGATCTGCCCAAGGGACTGGTCGACCTCGTCGGAAACCTGCTGAATACCCTGGATTTCCTTGGTGATCTGATCGGTCGCCTTGGCGGCTTGATTGGCCAGATTCTTCACCTCATTGGCGACGACAGCAAAGCCCTTGCCTGCATCCCCGGCCCGAGCCGCCTCGATCGTGGCATTCAAAGCCAGCAGATTGATCTGTCCGGCGATATCCTGGATCAACCCGACAATCCCATTCATCGCATCCGATGCCGCAACCAGACGGCGGGTGGCTTCCCCCGCCCGTTCAGTCTGATCGAAGGCATTATCCGCAGTCTGCCGGGAGCGCGCCATGCTTTCAGAGATCTCGCGAATCGAGGCCGCCAACTCCTCAGCCGCAGAGGCCACCATCTGGACCGTGGCCGCCGTATGCGTAACCGCAGAGGCAGCCTGATCGGTCCGGCTTTGAGTCTGACTGACCGCCGTGCCGATTTCGCCGAAATTCTTCTCGATCAACACCCCAAGCTCTTCCAACAGCTCCATCTGAGATGTGACGTCTTGGGCATATTTCACCACCTTGAAGGGGCGGCCATTCGCATCCATGATCGGATTGTAGGATCCTTCAATCCAGACATCGTGGCCATCCTTGGCCTTCCGCTTGAAGCGACCCTTCTGGAACTCGCCCGCACGCAACTTATCCCAGAACGCTTTATACTCCGGGCTTCGCGCTTCTTCTGGTGCCATAAAAATGGAGTGCTTCCGTCCAAGGATGTCATCCAGTCGGTAGCCCATGGCATCGAGAAAGGCTTGGTTTGCGTTGCGGATCGTCCCGTCCAAGTCAAAGGAAATCATCGCCTGGGACTTGCGAATGGCATCCACCTGCCCCTTCATGTCCGCTTCGACATGGCGGCGCTCGGTCACGTCTATGGCGAATTTTATCACCTTGGCAACCCGCCCTGACCGATCGCGAATAGGATTATAGGATGCCTCGATCCAGACTTCCCGCCCCCCCTTCCCCAGTCGCTTGAATTCGGCAACCAGCGACTCGCCACGGTTCAATGACGCCCATAAATTCTTATAGGCAGGGCTGTTCACCTCTTCGGGGGAAATGAACATGGAATGATGTTTGCCCACAACCTCCTCCAGCCGATATCCAAGGATATCGAGGAATTTCTCGTTCGCAGCCAATATCTTTCCGGATAAATCAAACTCGATGACACCCTGGCTCCGGCGAATCGCGGATACGATTTCGCCATTTTCATGGCCACTGCTTGAAGCAATCCAACTCATAGCTTTCTTCTCCACGGATCTTGTGTCCGCCCTAGAAGCACATCCCACATCGCACTTCGCTAGGCTAGACTAATTGATGCCAAACACAATAGCCATTTCGGCTATACCGAGAAACACTGCCATAGGTAAATTTTGATGAAAAACTCTCTCTTTACGATAAGATCGGGCCGGATAACGAATGGCTTTTTACTGCGGCATAGGACTTGACTTCGCAGGCCTGGGGTTGACACTCCCCGTTGTCTTTACGTCCCGAAAGCGAATCGGATCACTACCATGTCTCAGGCCAACCCCACTCCCTTTCCGCCCCCCCAAAAAATGCCGTCCTGGCAAGACATTGGCGCGCAATTGCGCGCCGCCCTGACAGAAAAGGGATTTCGGGGTGACCTGCTGATCGACTGGGGGTCCAGGGTGGCGGCTTCCACGGACAACAGTATTTATCAAATTGTACCTGACGCCGTGGCCTGCCCCCGAGACAAGACGGATCTGAAGTGCTTTCTGGCCGTTTTGAACACCCCTGCCTTTCGTCATATCCCACTGACCGGACGGGGAGGCTCTACCGGGACCAATGGTCAAGGACTGAACGGGGGGGTTATTGTCGACTTTCGACGATATATGAATCGCATCCTCTCAGTGGACCCCGAGGGCCAATGGGTTGAGGTCGAGCCCGGTGTCATCCTGGATCAGGTCAACGCCGAGCTCAAGGCCTTGGGTCGGGACGTCTTCTTTGCCCCGGACACATCAACAGCCAGCCGCTGCACCATCGGCGGCATGGTATCAACCGACGCCTGCGGCCAAGGTTCCCGGGTCTATGGAAAAACCGGGGACAACGTGCTGGAGCTGGACGTCCTGCTGGCCAATGGCGATGAAGCCCATTTGAAGCCCCTGAAGGGCGCTGAACTCGACGCCCTGCACGGCGCCAATGATAGCGCCTCCCAAACCCTGCGTGCCGCCTTGGACGCCTGCGACTCGGGTGGCCCCGCTCTGGTCGAACGCGTCCCAAAAATCACCCGCCATTTCGTCGGCTATGACCTGATCAACGCCCGACCTGCCCCCGATGTCTTCGATCCCGTGCGCTTGGTGGTGGGGGCGGAGGGAACCCTGGCCCTGGTCACGGCGGCCCGGCTGAAGCTAACCCCCCTCCGGGCCCATAAGCGCCTGGTGGTGGTGGCCTACAAGAATTTCGACGCCGCCCTGGCCTCGGCTCGGGCCTTGCTGGCCCACAACCCGGACGCCATCGAGTCCCTGGACGACACGGTCCATACCCTGGCCCACAAGGCCGGATACCTGGACCTGCTGCCCGAGAGGCTGCGCACCCCTGACGCCACCGGACGGGTCCCCGTGTCCAATTACGTCGAATTCGGCGGCGAGGACCCGACAGCACTGGATGCCCGGGTGGCCACTCTGATCACCGCCCTGGAGAGCGAACCCTCGGTCGTTGGCTGGCATGTGGCCCAGTCACCGGCGGATATCGCCAAAATCTGGTCCATTCGCAAATCCTCCGTCGGCCTGCTGGGCGGATCCGAGGGGCGGCGACGTCCCGTGGCCTTCGTCGAGGATTGTGTGGTCCCGCCGGAAAACCTGCGCGCCTTCGTCGCCGACTTCCGCGCCCTGTTGGATGGGGAAGGCCTCCGCTATGGCATGTTTGGCCATGTGGACGTGGGCTGCATCCATGTCCGCCCGGCGCTGGACATGAGCACGGCTGAGGACCAGAGCCGCATGAAAGCCCTGTCCGACGCCGTCGTAGCCGTGGTGCGCAAGCATGGCGGGATCTTTTGGGGCGAACATGGCAAAGGGGTCCGCGGCCAATATCTGCCGGAAATGGTGGGGCCGGAGGTCTATGCCGCCTTTGCCCGGATCAAGAAGGCCTTCGACCCCGGCAATCGCCTGAACCCCGGCAAGCTGGTGAACCCCGACGCCGATCCGGAGCAGCTCTACAAAATCGACCAAACCCCTTTTCGTCTCCCCAACCCGGCCGACGACACCGACCCCTATGCCGACGCCTTCCGCTGTAACGGCAACGCCCAATGTCAAGCCTATGCTGCGGCCATCCCCATGTGCCCCAGCTACAAGGTCACCGGCGAGAAACGTCATTCCCCGAAGGGCCGGGCCGACCTGTTGCGCGCCTGGCACGGTTTGGTGGAGGCCAAGGACCCGGAGACCGAAACCGTTGCCGAGGATGTCTTCTCCGCCCTGGATGGCTGCCTGGGCTGCAAGGCCTGCCTGTCGAGCTGCCCCATCCACGTGGACGTGCCGGAACTGAAATCCCTGTTCCTGGAGCGCTACTACGCAACCCGCACCCGGGGGCTCGGGGACCGGCTGACCGCCTCTCTGGAGGGACTGAGCGCCCTGGCCGCCCCCCACCCCCGGACCGTCAACGCGCTCTCCCGCCTGGGCGCCCCCCTGGTGGCCAAGGCCGCCGCTCTGGTGGACCTGCCCCGCTTCTCCACCCCGCCACTCCCAGACCGCCTGGGCAAGCGTGGCTTTGCGCCCGAAGCGGCAGAGGCGATCACGCTCTCGGGGAAGCGACCGATCCTGGTGATCCAGGATTCCTTCACCTCCCCCTTTGACGCCGGAGCCGTGGAAGCCGTTGTGGCGGGCCTCTCGGCCCTGGGGTACACCCCCCGAGTGGTCGCCCTGTTCCCCACAGGCAAAGCCCTGCATGTGAAAGGCTATCGCACCGAGTTCCTGAAGGTTGCCAAGGCCGCAAAGGCCAAGCTGGACGCCCTGCCCAAGGGCATCCCCCGGGTGGGCGTCGACCCCAGCGCCGTCCTGCTGTTCCGCCAGGAATATGCCAAGGCCGGATTAGCGCCAGCCGAACCGGTCCTGTTGGTCCAGGAATTCCTCGCCAAAGAAGCGGAGGCGGGCACAGTTTGGCCCAAAGCTCCCGCCGGAACAGCTCCAATCCGGATCATGCTGCACTGCACGGAGCGTACGGCCCTCCCCGCCTCTGGCAAACTATGGACGGCCATCTTCGCCGCGTTAGGCCTGAAAGCCGAAATCCCGGAAGCGGGATGCTGCGGCATGGCGGGCATCTACGGCCATGAAGCCCGCAACCGGAAGACCAGCGCGGCACTGTGGGACATGAGTTGGAAGGTCCCGGTCAACGGGGCAACGGGGCCGGTGACGGCAACGGGGTATTCCTGCCGGTCCCAAGCCAAGCGACTGGAAGGCAAAACCCTGCCCCATCCCTTGGCCATCCTCGCCGATCTGGTGGGATCCTGAGGCACAAGAAGCCACGAAAACCCCTATCGAAAAGGGGGAGCGTCCCAAACGTCCACTCCCCCCTTCCCTCACCCGAAATCCGGGCCTTCGTGGGTCAGGCGTCGCCATTGATCGACGACCTTATCGTCAATCCAGGTTCCCACCTTCTTGGTAAATTCCTTGTACCGATCCGTCTCCCTATGGGCTCGGAAACCCTCCTCGTTGCGGTAAACCTCGTAGAGGAAGAAACAGGTGGGGTGTGCGGTGTCGGTGCAGACGTCGAAGAGGACGCAAGCCTCCTCTTCGGCGCGGCATCCTGCGGCATGGGCCTCTACGGCCTGCCGGAACTCCTCGACGCTGTCGGAGTGGATGCGGTAGGTAACAGTCACGACGAACATTGGGGCGCGTTCTCCATGATTTCGGCCCTCCAATATAAGGGGGCGAAAGACTATAAGTGCAAAAATCTGTAACGAAGGAGTAAAAAGGTGTCGGGTCGGACGCATTTGATCAAGATGTCCGTGGGCAGCGAGACGGTCGTCGGCCTTGCCCAATGGCAGGCTGATCGCCTGGAAATGACCGGCGAATTGGTCCATCCCACCCGCATGACGCCCAAGCGTGCCGCCGAGATCCTGGAGGGCGGCTCGATCTATTGGGTCTTCCGCAAAGCCATCAGGGCCCGCCAAAGGATCCTCGACCTGCGGGCTGAGGAAGACACCGACGGCAAAGCCTATTGCGCCATCGTCCTGGATCCCGAATTGATCGAAGTGGAGAACTGGCCTCATAGGGCCTTTCAGGGGTGGCGGTATCTTCCTGAGGCCAAGGCCCCACCGGACCGGGGTCCCGTCGGCACCATCGACCCAGCCATGCCCGAAGAGATGGCCCGGGATCTCAAGGATCTGGGTTTCCTTTAGAGCATGTTGCGTGAAATGTGATTCACGCAACATGCTCTAAACCTCTGACATTGAAGCAAATCGTCACGCCTACGGCCTGCGTTCCGCCCGTCGCAATCTGTTCCAGATTGCTCGGGATTTGCTCTAAAACTTATAGAATGAGAGTGAAACTGGATCAGCTTGACTCAAGCTGATCCAGTTTCACTCTCATGTGGTGACGGCGCCCATCCACCCAGCCCAAAGGTCCGATGTCGAGGGGTCGTGGAAACAGAGGCATTGGACACCGGGCAGCCGCACCACCCGCTCCAGGAGTTGAATGTCGGCTTCATGTTCCCGGGAAATGAAGGGATCCTCAAAAAAGACCACCACATCACAGGCTCCATCGAGGATACGGTCGGCAATCTCCACGTCGCCCCCCTTGGGACCGCTGAGCAGGGGAGACACCCACCCAGCGCGATCCCGGAAGGGGGCGCTCAAGGGACCAAGAACCGCCATCTCGGCAGAGGACAACCGATCGGGCACTTGTCCATTGAGCAGAGTCCCTGTCGTCCCCGTCGCCACCCGCCCCTTGAACCGGGCAAGCAGATCCATATGCCGGGCAGCGAAATCCAACATGGCGCCCTTGAAGGAATCGTGGGCGACCAGCGCAATGGTGCGCGCCCCGGCCCAACCCGCAGGCTCTCCGGCACCGGACTCCAGCCGCCACCAATGGGCTGCCGTCTCGACGTTCGGCAGGTAGGGGCGACGCTGGACGACGCATTGGCGCTTCAGGGCTTCCACCTCCGGGAAGACGCCCAAGGGATCGTCAGGCTCCAACAGGGAGACGACTTGATCGATGCGCCGATCGGGGTCCTCAGTCACCAACCCGGCAACCATGCGCACCAAACCACCGTCCCGCGCCGCAGGAAAGGGATGGAGCAGGGTCGACGGCAGAGGATCGCCCAGCTTTGCAAGAAAATCCGCTGTCTCGCCCACGGGATGCAGGGTCCCTTGCCAACCCAGCGCGCGAGCCTTGCGAAAGGCGGCAAGCAGATCACGAAGCGCGCCCTCGCCCCATTGATTGGCGGTGGCAACGAGACCGATTTTAGGGGAGCTCATGGCCTTTAGATCCTTCCCGTTCCATTCCCAGAGATCCCGGATCCTTCCTGCAGCGGGAGGGATAGGGACGACACCCTGGATAGCTCCCCGGCGTCCGCTTCATGCCCCTCTGGCGGCCGAAACCGTGTAATCCGATAGACGGCTGCGGGCGGGAGGTTGTTGAACGTCCGCCCAACGCGTTCGGCCTTGAGGCCCAACCGATCCAGGATCCGACGGGAAACCGGGCACTGCCATCCGTAGGTGAACTGATAGAGGGCTCCACCCGGTTGCAAATAGGAAAAAGTCCCTGAGAGGATCCCCATGGTCTTTCGGGTCGACATCGACAATAAGGGAAGCCCGCTCACCGCCGCACCGACAACGGGCTCGGCGAAGAGCTGCCCTCTGCCAAGACGGGCCGCATCCATACAGAAAACCCTCGCCTGCGGAAATCGACGCTGAAGAAGTCTCGCGAAATCGGGACCCGTTTCGACCAAGGTCAGGTCGGCCTCCGCAACACCCCTTCCCAGCAAAGCGCGGGTAAACACCCCCGTCCCCGGCCCCAGTTCGAGAACGGGGCCGTCTGACGGCATAACCTCTTTCGTGATCAACCCTGCCAATGAGGCGCCCGAAGGCGCGACCGCTGCCACCCTCAAAGGATTGGCAAGCCATGCACGCAAAAACTGGATTTGATCATAAGACCTGCGGACCATCGTCATCTCTGGACCCTGTTGCAAGGGAAACGAGGCGAAACCGGGACCGGTCAACACCCCATGGCAACCACGGACTTATACGTGATTTCAACGGGAAAGCCCACGGACACGTCACAAGATAGGCAAGATTCCGTTCCCTCTGCGCACCTCTGCCGGTTTCGCCGTAATCGGCGCCATCACCAACTCGCCAAGGCCCTCTTCCCTGCGACATTGGCTCTTCTGATTGATCAATCTCTGGATATTCTGAAAGGATGGCCCGTAAAGTGGAAACCGAACGACGGTTGGAAAGCTCCAACGCACATAACGCGAAACCCTCCACTTTGTCCACAAACTGCGCCATGAAGCCGAAGAGCAGGAACGGCAAGCCTTGAGGGAGACCTCACGGACCGCGTAACAATCACACGTCACTGCCTCCGACAATCCCGGGGCGATTCAGCTATGACGTAAGGAAGTGGTGGACCGAGAGTTGACAAAGGCCCGTGCCATCCTCAACCCTTGAAGAGAAGATAAGAGCCATCCCTCGGTTCGAGTGACTTGATAGGTAAACATGAAACGGCTCATTGAGATCATCAGAACCAGGGAAACCCGCCTCCTCGAAATCCTTATCGAACGGGCCAGGGCAAATCTCTACATCCCCTATTCCGCCCCGTTTCAGGAAGCATGGGTGACATCCCTGCACGGATTGACGAATTCTCTCATGCTGATGCTTGATCGCCCCGACCCGCTTGCGGCGATCACGGCGAACCACGATTCCAAGACGGCCTCGGTCGCGCAATACGGGATCGAGGCAGCCCGACGCCACCGAGCCCGGGGCATCAATTTGGGCATGTTTCTCGGCGTTCTGAAATGCTATCGCCAGTCCTATATCGATCTTGTTTGGGAACAGGATTTGGATACCACGACGGGACGTCGTTTTCAGCGGGTTATCGACAACTTCTTCGACCATGTGGAAGTTGGCGTTTGCGACGAATGGGTCAGCCAGTCGCGCGACGGACTCCTGGGCCAACTCCAAGAGCACAACCGGACACTGACCGAGGAAAAGGCCAAATACCTGACAATTTTCGAAAGCCTGAAAAGTCCGGTTATTCTCCTCGACAGCAGCGGCGCGGTGGAGAACATGAACTTTTCCGCCGCGCGCCTGTTCGGGGGGAAAAGCACGCCTGGAGCCATGTACTACGGCGACAGGAACGTTTCGCTCGGCACCTTGTTTGGCAGGCCGATCACCCTGGATGAACTCCACGACCTGTCCGGGGAGCAGAAAATCTCTACCCTTCTTGGCCCGCGGTGGTTCGAGGTGAAGGTGCAAAAGGGATTGGACAATTCCTCGCGTTTCGATGGAACGGTGGTGATTCTCTCCGACATCACCGAATACCGCGAGGCGCGGGAGGCCGCGCGGGCCGCCGATCGGGCGAAATCCTCCTTCCTCGCCACCATGAGCCATGAAATCCGAACCCCCCTTCATGGAATCATCGGCCTGACCGAGCTGATCGACCGGGGAGGACTGCTGGCGAGCGACCGGGAACGTCTGGATGCGGTGGGCCAGTCCGGGGAACTGCTGCTGTCGGTCGTCAACGACATCCTGGATTACTCGAAGATCGAAGCGGGCGTCATCGACTACGAGCATATCGCGTTCGCCGTCGACGACGTGCTTTCCGAGGTCTCCGCCCTTCTGACCCCCCTGGCCGCGCGCAAGCCCGACCTGTCCCTCAGCGTGGAGATGACAGACCTTCCTCCCGTTCTCGGCGACCCCGGCAAGCTCAAGCAGGTCCTTCTCAATCTCGTTGGCAACGCCATCAAATTCACTGAGGCCGGAAACGTCGTGGTGACGACCCGCCGAGACGGAGAAACCGGCCTTTGGTTCCTGGTCCGCGACACCGGCCCCGGAATCGCGCCGGAGAAGCTTGACGCGATCTTCGAACCCTTCATCCAATCCGACGGGTCCGTGGCCCGTCGCCACGGCGGCAGCGGCTTGGGGTTGGCCATCTGCCGCCGGATCATCGACATGCTGGGCGGATGCCTCGAAGTGTCCAGTACCCTGGGCAATGGCAGCGAATTCCGCGTCTTCATGCCGTTCTCCATGGCTGCGCCCGCAGGGGCCGCGACCCCTTCCTCGGTCATGGCCGAAACGGTCCCGCCGGATCGTCCATGCCCCATGGATATTCTCGTCATCGAGGACAACGAAGTGAACGCCCTCGTCATAAAAGGCATGTTGGAACGCGATGGACACCGGCCGGTGATCGTCCAGCACGGCGAAAAAGCCCTGCAACTGTTCATCGAGCACCCTTTCAACATCGTGCTGACGGACATTCAACTGCCTGGCATGAACGGTTTTGAAATCGCCCGGCGGATCCGGGCCTTCACCGATCCAGTGAAACGGACAGTCCCCATTGTCGCTCTTTCCGCCCAGGTCCTGCAAAGAGACATGAGCGCGGGCTTCGAGGCAGGAATCTCCTCGTTCATCGCCAAACCGTTCCGGAAAGCCCAATTGGACCGGGTCTTGTCCCGCGCATCCCAGGGAACCCTCGTCGAAGTCGTCGAACCGTCAAGGGACACCAGCCCTTTGGACGAACAGGCCCGCGACCTCGGGCCAGCGAGCGCCTGGCGGGTTCTCGATCTATACCGATCCCAGGCGGAAACCCTGCTCGACGAATTGGAGAGCGCCGTAGAGGACGGAGATCTCGAGCGCGCACGCGCCATCGGCCATCGCCTCAAGGGGTCTTCCGCGCATGTGGGGTGTACTCCGCTCGAACGGCTCGCTGCGGAGGTCGGTCATGTTATCAGGACAAGCAAGCATGAGAACCTTTGCGCGCGGGTCCGAGAAACGCGCGAAGCCTTGCCCCAGATTCTGTCGGACCTGATCCATGCCTTTGAAGAGCAGTGGGGGCCGAAGGAGACCCGCGTAAGGAACGCGGGGTAATCGACCCATGGCCCAGTATGGCCACCAAATAAGGGCGGTAACGTCCGCTTCCGTATAACGCGGACCACGGGACACGACTTTGGGTGTTTTCCCGTCACGGGGCTTTGCCCCGTCCCCCACTGGGGCCGAAAGGCCCCAGACCCCAGGCATTTATTGGCCGAAAGGCCCCAGCCCCCCAATTGTAATTTCTAAAAGAAAAAAGGGGGTTTGGGGGCATTTTCCCCCAAATGGGCTTGGGCAATCGCCCAAAAAAGCGAGACAGGGTCGTTTACTGTGAACGGGGACAAGCCCTCGAAGAGACTCTAGAGCATGTCGCGTGAAATGTGATTCACGCGACATCCTCTAAACCTCTGATATTGAAGCAAATCGTCACGCCTACGGCGTGCGTTCCGCCCGTCGCAATCTGTTCCAGATTGCTCGGGATTTGCTCTAAGTTACCCGCTCGGTGAAAACATAACCCAGACCATATTCAGTGACGATGTAGCGGGGGGTCGCCGGATCAGGCTCGATCTTCTGGCGCAAGCGACGGACGAGCACGTCAATGGTTCTTTCGTTGGGCTCCAGTTCGCGACCACTCATGGCGTCGAGCAAGGCACTTCGGCGCATGATCCGCCCGGCGTTTTGCACCAAGGCGGCCAGCAGATCGAATTCCGCGTGTGTAAGCCGCAGATCCTCGCCATCGGGCGAAGTGAGACGGTGGCCGTCGAGGTCAAAGCGCCAGCCATCGAACGTCTTTATCGTCCGCTCTGGCGCGACGTCCGCGCTGCGGGTCCGGCGCAGTACGGAATGGACCCGCGCCATCACCTCGCGCGGAGAAAAGGGTTTCGTGATGTAGTCATCGGCGCCCAATTCCAAGCCGATTACCCTGTCAGCTTCCTCGCCCATGCTCGTCACCAGAATGACGGGGGTGGCATGGCGGCTGGCGATTTCGCGCATCAGGGTCAGCCCGTCCCCATCAGGCAAATGAATATCGAGCAGGATCAGATCCGGTGGTTCGGGAAACATCATCCCGCGCAACCCCGCAGCGGTACCGGTCGATTCAACCCGATACCCCGCATGTTCGAAATAGTCTGTAAGGGTCCCCAGAATGACCGGATCGTCATCGACAATGGCAATCCGGGTTCGCGATGGCACGATCTGGACCGGCTTTCTCATAGTGGCATTCATCGTCCATTCACATTTCACCAATGAGTGTTCATCATCCGGCGGAACTGTTTTCACACCGCTTCTGTATGGTCCTCGCAGATGGAGCGGCGAGAATATCGCCTCTTCGGTCGCGCGGAAAGGATCCATTCCGCCGCCTCCCTGACATCCCGACCCGCACGCCCGGATCGACGACTTGTCCGCTCCATCACCCCTCGATATTTCAGAAGAGTGAAGGGCCATGACATGCACTCCTTAACAACGAGCACCAAAAAACGACTTCTGGTGGGAACCGCGGGCATCGCGATCTTGGGATGCGTGGCTTTCTTTGCCCTGACCTCCCCCACCCTGTGGTCCTTGACGCATCCCTCGCGGGACACGGCGGACAGCGGTCCAGCCGATCTTGAAAACGGCCAGACGATGTTCATCGCGTCCGATTGCGCGACCTGCCACGCAACGCCGGGACAGGACGATAAGCTTTTGCTGGGCGGGGGGCGACAGCTGAATACGGATTTCGGCATCTTCACAATGCCGAACATTTCCCCGGACAAGGAACACGGGATCGGCGATTGGACGGTTGAAGAGTTCGTGCGCGCGGTGCGCGAGGGCGTGGGCCGCGACGGAGAAAACCTGTATCCGGCCTTCCCTTATACCTCCTATCAGCGCATGACGGCGAACGACCTCCGCGACCTTTTCGCCTACATCAAGACCTTGGAACCCGTTGCCAAGGATGCTCCGCCCAATGACTTGAAGTTTCCCTTCAACATCCGTCGGGGGATCGGCGTCTGGCGCCTTGCCTTCCTGGACGGGCGCCCGCTAGGTGAAACGCCGGAGACCGTGTCCGAAGCCGCACCCAAGGGTACGGGCGCGGCCCTGCTGGAACGGGGCCGCTATCTGGTGGAGGGCCCTGGTCACTGCGCCGAGTGTCATTCCCCCCGCACCGTTATCGGAACCATTCAGGAAGGCCAGCGCTATGGCGGCGGCGTCACTCCGGAAGGCACGGGCTACTTCCCCAACATCTCGCCCGATGAAACCGGTATCGGCTATTGGGCGGTCAATTCCCTGAAGGACTATTTGCATACCGGAATCAGCCCCATCAACAAGCGCGCCGGTGGCGATATGGCCGAGGTAATCGAAAATACCAGCCAACTTTCCGATCATGATCGGTTGGCGATGGCGGTTTACCTGAAAAGCATTCCCCCCGTCGATCGCCCCGCCCCAGGCCAGCCCGAGCCGAACTTCACCACGGAAGTGGTCGCCTTGCCACCGGAACTCACGGTCCGAAAGAAGGCCAACATTCCCGTGACCGAGCCCGACAAGGTGGTGGCCACCAAGGTCGCCTACACGGCTCACACCAAGAGCTTTTCCTTGGATAAGAACAACGTCGGCGCCGCCGATCACGAGGACGGCAAGATCCTCGGGGCAAGCAAGCTGAACATCCTCCGCCACGAGGGCGACAAGATCGAGGTGCGCCTGGACGGATGGCAGGTCGCCGGAGCGGATTCCGTGTTGTACGCCCAACAGGGTCAACGCATCACCGAGGCTGTGCTCTCTCCTGCGGCGATTGCCACGATCACCCGAGGGGCATCTATCACCGACCCGGCGACGGGACAGGACTGGACCGAAGCCAGCGTGACCTTCTGGGTCGACACCGAGGGCTTGAACTCAAGTCTTCCCAATCTATGGCAATACAGCTCCAACCTGTTCTCCACCTCCTGCGCGGTCTGTCACGCCTTACCTGAAAGCGAGCACTTCCTGGCCAACCAGTGGATCGGGACCCTGGGGGCGATGAAGCGCTTCACCTCCCTGTCCGACGACGACTACCGCTTGCTTCTCGCCTACCTGCAGAACCATGCCAAGGACACCGATAGCGCCCATGGGGAGGGAGCGAAATGACCGCTCAGCATCAAGAACTTGAACGGACAGCGCCCCCGTCTTTCCATCCAGACGCCTTTCTCGGAGATTGGCTTGCCACGTTGTTCATCGCCCCTCTGGACCGCCTGACCATCGAAGCCGCTTGCTCAGGTCAAGGCCTGACCTTCATCGACGGCGTCGCGCACGCCCTGAGCCAGCGCGAAGAGGGGAAAACCCTGAGCCGTATCCTCGGCGAGGGATCTTCCATCGATGTGGAGCGTGCACTGTCCGAACGCTACACGGCCCTGTTCGAGGGCGTCTTTGGCCCCCGGTCGATTTCCCTTTGCGAAAGCGCCTACAGGGGCTCGGGCCGACTTTTCCAGGCCCCAACGACGGAAATGGAAGCGGTTCTGCGCCAACTGGACATGGGGACGGTGGAAGGATGCCCCGAGCCCGCCGATCACCTGTCGATCCAATTGGCCGCCCTCGCCGAAGCGATTCGTCGGGACGACGGAACCATGATTGCGACCTTGCGCCTGCGCCTACTCTCCTGGCTCCCAAAAGTGGGGCTTCTTCTGGAGGATCTTGATCCCCGGGGGTTCTACGCCGCCGCCGCATCCCTCGCCGTCGCCTTTCTATCATCGATTTAACAGCCCCGGTCGCCCCCCCTGAATGGGGCGAGACCCGGGCGGGAGAACCGTCTCATGTCCAAATCCATTGCCAATCCGTCGCGGCGTCATTTCTTGCTGGGAACGGCAGCGCTTGCCGCCGGGGCGTTCGCCAGCCCCCTGTTGACCCGGGGCGCACGCGCCCAGGGAGCCACCCGGGAAATCCTCTCGGGGTGTCATTGGGGCGTTTTCCGGGCCCAGGTCCAGGATGGCCGGGCCATCGGCATCAAGCCCTGGGACCAGGATCCCTGGCCTTCACCCCAGTTGGAGGGTGTGCTTGATTCCATCTATTCCCCCTCGCGCATCAAGTATCCGATGGTCCGCCGGGCCTGGCTCGAACAGGGTCCGGGAGCCGATCCTGCGGGTCGGGGCACCGGCGATTTCGTTCGGGTGAGTTGGGACAAGGCGCTCGACCTGGTCGCCGGCGAGCTCACCCGGGTCCGCGACACATACGGCCCCGCCAGTGTTTACGGTGGCTCCTACGGCTGGAAAAGCCCCGGGAAGCTTCACAACTGCCAGACCCTTCTGCGCCGTTTGCTGAAGATGAACGGAGGCTTCACCAATTCGGCGGGAGACTACTCCACGGGCGCCGCCCAGGTGATTCTTCCCTACGTCAGCGGATCCATCGAGGTCTACGAGCAGTGCACCGCTTGGCCGGTGCTCGCCGAACACACCGACCTGATGGTGTTCTGGGGCGCCAACCCCTTGCGCAACTCGGAGATCTGCTGGCAGATCGCCGACCATGGCGCGTTCCGGGGGGTCGACGGTCTGAAAAAGGCCGGCACGAAGGCCATTTGCATCGACCCGGTCTACACGGAAACCGCCAAGTACTTGGACGCCGAATGGCTGGCGCCCCGCCCCCAAACCGATGTGGCAATGATGCTGGGCATCGCCCACACCCTGTACACGGAAGGGCTCCATGACCAGGCGTTCATGGATAAGTACACAAGCGGCTTCGACAAGTTCCTGCCCTATCTGACCGGTGAGAGCGACGGTCAACCCAAGAGCGCGGAATGGGCATCCGATATCTGCCAGATTCCAGCCGAAACCTTGAAAGACCTCGCCCGCCGGTTCGCCTCTAGCCGAACCATGCTGGCGCTCGGCTATTCGACTCAGCGGCAGCACCATGGCGAACAGTCCCAGTGGATGCTGGTGACCCTGGCCTGCATGCTCGGTCAGATCGGTCTGCCCGGCGGTGGATATGGCCTGAGTTACCACTACGCCAGCGGCGGTTCCCCCACCCACAAGTCGCCCATCCTGACGGCGATCACGGACACGCCGGGCCAGTCCTCCGGCGGAGGCGCGGCCTGGTTGGCCGGAGGGGGACTCGTCTCGATCCCGGTCTCTCGGTTGGTCGAGACTCTGCTGAACCCCGGAAAGACCATGGACTTCAAGGGGACAAAGCTGGAGCTGCCCAATATCAAGCTGGCCTACTGGGCAGGAGGCAACCCCTTCTCTCACCAACAGGACCGGAACGAGATGGTGCGGGCCTGGCAAAAGCTGGAAACCTTCATTGTCCACGATTTCCAATGGACGGCCACCGCCCGTCATGCCGACATCGTCCTGCCCGCAACGTCGAGCTACGAACGGAATGACATCGACCAATGCGGGGACTACGCGCTGAGCCATATCGTCCCCATGAAAAAGATCGTCGATCCGGTATTCGAGGCCCGAAACGACTTCGACATCTACGCCGCGATCGCCGAACGCCTGGGCTTTGGCTACGCCTATACGGAGGGCAAGACGGAAATGGATTGGATCCGCGGCTTCTACGAGGCCGCCAAGATTGAATCCCGGGCCAAGGGCATGGAGATGCCTGTTTTCGACGTCTTCTGGGAGCATGGCGAGCCCCTCGCTTTTCCCCTGGAGGAGGCTCAAAAGTCTTTCGTGCGGCACGCGGCGTTCCGTGAGGACCCCCTGCTCAACGGGCTGGGAACACCGTCGGGCAAGTTCGAGATCTATTCGAAGAACATCGAAGGCTACAACTACGAAGACTGCCCCCCCCATCCCACCTGGATGGAGCCCGTCGAACGCCTTGATGGTCCGACGACACGCTACCCCCTGGCCATTGCCGCCAATCATCCGATTAAGCGCCTGCACTCCCAGCTTTGCGGAACCGCCTTGCGCAAGACCTATGCGGTGAACGGGCGCGAACCCTGTTGGATACATCCCACCGACGCCTTGGCGCGAGGATTGAAGGATGGCGACGTGGCCCGAGCCTTTAATGATCGCGGGCAAATCCTGGTGGGCATCGTGGTCACGGAACTCGTCCGCCCGGGTGTCATCCGCATCAACGAGGGGGGCTGGTACGACCCTGTCACCCCCCGCTTGCCCAACAGCCTTTGCGCCTACGGTGACGTGAACGTCCTCACGACAGGCATCTCGACCTCCAAGCTCTCACAGGGCAACTGCGGCCAAACGGCTGTCGCCGAAGTCGAAAAGTACGAGGGAGTTCTCCCCGAAGTGACCGTGTTCAAGGCTCCGACCTCCGGTTAAAACGCATCGCGGCCAGTCGGGGGGATGCTTGACCCCGACTGGCCGCAACGCGGGCTGTGTACCCTATCATCTGTAAAGCAGCGATTCTGGCTGGCGATTGCCCAAGCCCATTTGGGGGCTGATGCCCCCAATCCTCTATTTTTCTTTTATACCCCGTCTCCTTGAAAAACCGAAAAGAGCGGAGCCTGAAGCCCCGGACCCCCATTCGTCTTTTTACCAATGGGATAAAAGGGTCCGTGACCCTTTGCGGGTCTGGGCAGAGCCCAGGATCATGGCGCTCTCCGTCATGGATGCAGGCCTGTTCAGCAGATGTCACTCGTTCGGCATCCTCGGGGTGAACCATTTTGCGGAACAAACGGTAGCTTGGTTTCTCCCTCTCCGGATTGATCCCGAACATGGCGTAAATTTCTTCTGACCAGAACAGCTCGTCGGTCCCCAGAAGCCAATCCCAAACCCCGATTTGGGCGAATTTCTGGGAGGCGTTGTACCGTTCTTCAAAGGCTCTGAGCCGCTCCAAGGCTTGTTGATCACTCAGGTCTCGCAGCAGCCATAATCGGTCCAATCCGATCTGCCCCACCCAGGTCAGGCTGGAAGGAAAGCAATCCCCGTTCGGGCGTCGCGCCGTGCCCCACGTAGGCTGGCTTCTTTGATGGCGGGAGGGATCTTTCAGGGTGGTTGTGAGGGTGCCGCCGAACAACTCCTCGGTCGGAAGACCGGAGGGGACGACTTCGGGATACCCCAAAAGCCGGGCTGCCTGGTCCGACGCCCACAGAATTCTCCCCGTACCATCCACCCGTAGAACACCATCGGTTAGGTGGTCGACCAAAGCTGTCCAGACCCCATCCGGCGCCTTTGCCAGAGAGCGCCCCAGAGCGCGCCCCAGAGCGCGCCAAGGGCAGCATCACCGGTCATGCCGATCGCCAAAAGCAGTGTGGGCAAGTAAAGAGAGTTTTGGGTCACGCTTAATGTCGAAGGTGAAATGAGAATAGTTGCAGTTTTTAACGTTTAGATCTGTCTAATATAGCGTATATTTCTAAGTTTGATCCATGTATGACCTATTATTTTTCGCATATCTTTCACGCACCTACTATGATGAGATCCGAATTTGGTACCTTATACCCAAAATGGTAAAGCAATACGGAATGGCAGAGGCTGGGGAACACCAAAAACATGGGCTATAGCTGTTCCGCTAACCCAGGACCAGGATTGGATAGATGATTCTTGACCGTTTGCCAGTTTCCCGAAAACTGGCCGTTCTCGTGGTGGTGTCCCTTGCGGGCATCGTTGCGACGGCTGCCATTGGCTTGGGTCAATTGCGGTCAACCATGATGGAGGACCGCGAAGAGAAGGTGAAGGCCGTTGTCGACGTGGCCTTTGCTCAGGTCAACGCGGCGGAGAGTCCGCAGGCGGCGATGGAAATGGTGCGTGCGGCCCGATACGGGAATGGGGATTATATTTTCATTCTCGACACCGAAGGGCGCATCATAATGCACCCTGTTACCCCCAGCCTGGAAGGAACCGTTCGTCTTCAGGAAGAGGACGTGAACGGTGTATTTCTATTCAAGGAGATGTTGTCAGTCGCCAAAAATCAGGGTTCGGGATTTGTGTCCTATGACTGGCCGAAAACGGCCGGGGGTGAGCCCCTTCCAAAAATCACCTATGTGCACGCCGTGCCCGAGAGGGGGTGGGTCCTCGCGTCCGGTATCTATGTGGACGATGTGGATGCGGCCTTTACCGAGCAGGCCCTGATTTTCGGGGGAGTGGTTGTGGTTCTTGTTCTGGGGCTGGCGCTTTTGTCGACCACAGTGGCTCGTGGGTTGGCCGGTCCGCTGATCGCCATGACGAAAACCATGGGGCGGCTCGCCGATGGGGATTTGGATGTCTCCGTGGAAGGGGAAGGGCGCGAGGACGAAATTGGATCCATGGCCAATGCCCTTGTGGTGTTCCGCGAGCACATGCGGAAGGGACGGCAATTGGCCGAGGAACAGGAGCGGGAACAGGCCATTAAGGAAAAGCGGCGGAAGGAAATGGAAGAAAAGGTCAAGGCCTTCGAGTTGACCGTCGTGCGTGTTCTTGACGGGCTGGCTTCCGCCGACCACAGCATGAAAGCCATGGCCGTGGACATGACCGATGGTGCGACCTCCACCATGCAGGAAGCCGGCGAGGTGTCTGCCGCTGCGGAGCAGGCTTCGGCCAACGTGCAAACGGTGGCTTCTGCGGCTGAGGAATTGAGTGCCTCCATCATCGAAATCGGACGGCGGGTCGAGGAATCGTCGGAGGTGGCCGAGCGCGCCGTGACCGACGCCGACCGGGCCAGCGGCGGTATTGACGATCTGCAACGGCGTGTCGGGCAGATTTCCGAAATCGTTAGCCTGATCAGCGACATTGCCGACCAGACCAATCTGCTTGCTTTGAACGCCACGATCGAGGCTGCCCGGGCCGGAGAGGCCGGCAAGGGGTTCGCTGTGGTGGCCGGTGAGGTCAAAAACCTTGCCAACCAGACCCAGAGAGCGACGGAGGACATTATTCAACGCATCGCCGACGTGCAGAGCGCGACGCAGACCAGTGTGTCGGCCATCGGTGACGTGACCCGCGTGATCAGCGAAGTTCACGGCATTGCGGCGAGCATTTCCTCGGCCGTGGAAGAACAAGGTGCGGCGACGCAGGAGATCGCCCGCAATGTGGACGAAGCCGCGCGGGGAACTGAATCGGTGACCAATGCGATCATCAAGGTGCGCAAATCAGCGGAAGAGTCCAATCGGCGCGCCAAGGACATGGAAGGAGCCAGCGCGGCCCTGGGGGAACAGGCGGGGGACTTGAAGCGGGAAGTGGCCGCTTTCCTTAAGAATGTGAGCGGCGACGAGGACCGCAAGATCGAGCTTGTGAGCTGGAACGACAGTCTTGCCTTCGGGATCAAGTCCATTGATGACGACCACCGCCGTTTGATGGACTTGGTGAATACGGTGTACCGAAATGTGAGTGATGGGGTTTCGGAACAGGAGCTGAAGAAGTCCCTGGCCCAGTTGAAGCGGTACGCGGAAACTCACTTCGCCGAGGAAGAGACTTTTATGACCCGCATTGGCTATCCTGATCTTGAAAAACACGCCAAGCAGCATGCCAATTTTATCAATCGGTTGCGTAGCCTGGACCAGAAAGCCGACGGTGCCACCGATGCCGCACTCATGGATATGATGGGCCTGTTGGGAAGTTGGTGGGAAGGCCATATCCGCAACCAAGATGCTAAGGTTGCGGCTTTTGCCAAGGCCAACCGGAAACAGGCCGCCTGATTTACGAGCTGTCTGTGGCTCCCGGTGTTGATCGGGGTCTCGTCATGTTTCACCCAAAAAAACACCCGCTCCAAATGGAGTGGGTGTTTTTTTGGGTATCCAACCTACGGAGGGGAGAGTGTCCGGTTCATTGTGTATGGGATTTGATCCCATGCCCATCTCACGCGGTGAAGCGCTCACCGAACATGATAGCGAATTGATTGCGGGCCGCCACCCATTCCCGGACGGCCCTGCCTTTCTTTTCGAAATTGCGGATAGCCAGATACAGCAGCTTCAACGCTGCGTCCTCCGTTGGGAAAGAGCCCCTTGTTTTCAAGGATTTGCGGATCACCCGGTTCAGGCTTTCGATGGCATTGGTCGTGTAGATGATTTTTCGGACGGACAGGGGAAAGGCGAAGAAGGGGATGA